>NZ_JBMPPA010000001.1:0-1020928 GCF_049340215.1 Undibacterium sp. MH2W
GGTACCACCCCTTCCCATCCCGAACAGGACCGTGAAACGACTCTGCGCCAATGATAGTGCTGCAACCAGTGTGAAAGTAGGTTATCGTCAGGCTCCCTATTGCTACCCCTCTCTGCTATCGCAGTGAAGGGTTTTGCTTTTAACGAGAACGATAAAAAGTTAAGAAATTAGGAAGTACGAGAAATATAAGAAGTAAAAAAAGTTTTAGGACTACAAGAAGTTAAGAAGTTAAGAAGTTAAGAAGTACCGGAAGTACAGGAAGTACAGAAAGCATCAAAATACCAAAGGTAAGGAAATATACCTCTTTACTTTACAACGATGAACGAAGCTCGTTGAGAAAGTGAAATCGATCCAGTAGTGTTGGTGTGACTTGTACCTTCCTACTTGTTAGATCGGCGAAGTCGGATTATCCGGCTTGTAAAGAATTTTGATTGATTGTGTTGCGCTCTCATGTAAGCACAAGAAATCACCCAGTTATGCCTGATGACCATAGCGAGTTGGTACCACCCCTTCCCATCCCGAACAGGACTGTGAAACGACTCTGCGCCAATGATAGTGCTGCAACCAGTGTGAAAGTAGGTTATCGTCAGGCTCATTATTCAGACCCCTCTCTGTGAAAGCAGTGAGGGGTTTTGTTTTTATTCAAGTCAATTGTTGACGTGGATCACATTGCCGATGCTGAATACGAATACGATAGGGGTACTGGGAATTTTCCTCACTTATTCAGGAGTTATTATGCAAGTTGACCATCATCCATTGGCAGTTGATTTTCCAGAATTCAAAGATCAAATCCATGTTCTGAAAGCGAATGACGCGCATTTCTCGAAATTATTCGATGAGTATGGCGTTGCAGATAAAGCAGTGAATCGTGCTGAGAATGGGGTAGATCATTTGGGTGACGCAGCACTAGAAAATCTCAAAAAAGTGCGTATCCATCTGAAGGATCAATTATTCCAATTATTGCAAGCGAGTGCTAAGGTATAACTGAAAAAGGCATTGGCTCATGAAATCGTCGCGTTAAAACGGCATTTCGACTAGCCCTGGATCAGTAACGATCAATAAGCGGACAAAGACTGTCCGCTTATTTTTTTTGTCGTGGTGGTCGGAATACATCACGATCGGCATAGAAAAGACGATCCTGCTCATTCCACCAATCTGGGATACCTAATACCGGGAGTGGGGTGTAGTCTGCGGTGGTTAATAGATGGTGTTTGAGGGTGTCCGCGATCTCTTGATCCAGCTCTTCTAAAGCAGCATCTCTGTTCAATAAGAAATGCGCAGGCTCCACCCTGACAACCCAAGTATGGGCTGTAATTGCTTTATATGGCGTGACCAACTTCTCCATCAGCGCATGGCCAAAACTCCATACCTTCGCACATTGATTGAACTTATGTCGCTGCGTGATAAAGGCTGATTCCCATTCGTGTTGACGCAAGGCCGAAATTAACTCATCACCCTCAGTGGAGTGTTCAACGACAAGCAGCGCGGCGTTTTCATCGAAAATTGTCGCAGCGTCGCGTGCGGGACCGCGTGATTTGCCTATACCCAAGGAGGCGATTTGGGCGGCTTGTAGCGCATTGAGTTGACGTTTAATCTGGGGGAAACTTAACCAGACGAGCGCATTGAAAAAATCATGCAAATTTTCCCTCGTCGGCACCTTACCCGTTGCACTGATATGCGCTTCATACGCGACGCCATCCGGTAACTCTTCCTGGGGGATGAATTCCAGCGCCATACCTTGATGGTTATGTAGTTGGTGCTCTTGCGCAAGTTGATTGAGTTTCGCGCGCCAGTCAGGCGCAGCGATCAGTTGCTGCGCCATTGGACGGACGAGGTCGAACCATGGTGCTGACCAAGTAATTTGATCAAAAAAACGCATCGACATGGGCCTATACTGCTTGAAGCTTCCAGTGCAAAGTTTCACCACTATTTAACGGCACGATGCTAGCGTCTGCAAAAGGCAGTTCTGTTGGCATTGTCCACTCTTCGCGGATTAATTGTACCTTGTCTGTGTTACGTGGCAATTGATAGAAGTCTGGACCATTGAAGCTCGCAAAAGCTTCCAATTTATCTAACGCATTCGCTTGCTCAAACGCTTGGGCATACAACTCCATAGCGTGGAGGGCGGTGTAGCATCCTGCGCAGCCACAGGCGTGTTCCTTGGCGCCTTTGGCATGCGGTGCGGAGTCTGTTCCAAGGAAGAAACGCTTGCTGTCCGAGGTTGCCGCTTTAACTAACGCCAGACGATGGGTTTCCCGTTTGAGAACAGGGAGGCAATAGTAATGCGGGCGGATCCCACCCTTAAAGATCTCATTACGGTTATAGAGCAGGTGATGCGCAGTGATTGTTGCTGCAATCGGTCCAGATGCTTCGGCAACGTAGGCCGCTGCATCACTGGTGGTGATGTGTTCAAACACCACTTTCAGCTCGGGCATATCCTTGCGGAGAGGCTGCATCACGCGGTCGATAAATACGGCTTCACGGTCAAAAAGATCGATGTCGGGATCTGTCACTTCACCATGCACCAAAAACGGCAAACCCACTTCTTGCATGACTTCTAATGTTTTATAACATTTTTTTAAATCAGTAACACCTGCATCAGAATTAGTTGTAGCACCTGCAGGATAGAGTTTGACAGCATGGACGAAACCACTCTCTTTTGCACGACGGATTTCGTCTGGTGGTGTGTTATTGGTCAGATACAGCGTCATCAGTGGCTCAAATTTCATGCCAGTTGGTAATGCTGCAAGAATACGTTGTCGATAAGCGGCCGCTTGTTCTGTTGTTGTGACGGGCGGTTTCAGATTGGGCATAACGATCGCTCTGCCGAATTGCGCAGCGGTATGCGGTAGCACGCTGGACATGGCAGCACCGTCGCGTAAGTGCAAATGCCAGTCGTCAGGGCGGGTAATCGTGAGTATCTGTTGGGCGGATGTGGACATGATGGCTTTCGGTATCTGATTCTCAATAGCCGTCATTTTACCTTTCTGCGCGATTCGCCGAAAGAATAAAAAATGCGCCAACGTGAGCTCATCAATCGTGTGACGGAATAACCGAACCGTCGTCGACGAAAAATGACGTTAGCGCATTCGCGAAGTACACCTTGTCAATTGGCAAGGTGTGGCACGTCTAGCTTAGTGCGAGATGATTTTTGCTAGAAAATCTCTTGCACGATCGGAGCGGGCGTTGGTAAAGAAATCATCTTTTGGACAATCTTCGACGATGACACCCTTGTCCATGAACACAATACGGTTGGCGACTTTCTTGGCGAAACCCATTTCATGCGTTACGACCATCATCGTCATCCCTTCTTGTGCCAGCCCAACCATGACATCGAGTACTTCGTTGATCATTTCTGGATCGAGCGCCGAAGTAGGTTCATCAAAGAGCATGGCGATCGGGTCCATCGACAAGGCACGTGCGATAGCAACACGTTGCTGTTGACCGCCGGAGAGTTGACCTGGAAACTTATCTTTTTGGTTTAATAAACCGACGCGATCTAAGTACTTCAAACCTCGCTCAATCGCTTCTTCTTCAGAGCGTCCCAATACCTTGACTTGCCCCAGTGTTAAATTTTGACGAATCGTCAGATGGGGGAAGAGCTCAAAATTTTGGAAAACCATGCCAATACGTGCGCGCAGTTTCGAGAGATTTGTTTTCGGATCGCCGACAGACATGCCATCGACGATAATTTCACCCTTTTGAAAAGGTTCTAAGCCATTAACGGTTTTGATCAACGTTGATTTACCCGAGCCTGATGGCCCGCAAACCACAACCACTTCACCTTTTGATACTTGGGTACTGCAATCGGTTAATACCTGAAATTGACCGTACCATTTACTTACGTTATTTAATGTAATCATGTTCTCTCCAACTTCCTTAAAGGAGTTTCGTCGCTTTCGTTGAAACGTTGTTTAACGAATAATCGCAACTTTTTGCTGTAATTTTTTAACCAGACTCGACAGACTAAAGCACAGAATGAAATAAATGACAGCGACAAAGCTGTACATTTCCACGAGTCGTCCATCACGATGCGCTACGGCATTGGCAGAGCCCACAAAATCAGGAATTCCCAGAACAGACACGAGCGAAACGTCTTGGAAAAGGACGATTGTTTGTGTCAGTAAAATGGGGATCATATTTCTGAAGGCTTGTGGCAACACGACATGTGCCATCGTTTGCCAATACGTCATACCAATGGCATAGCCGGCAGAAATCTGTCCGCGAGGGATGGATTGAATCCCTGAACGCATGATTTCGCAGTAATAAGCTGCTTCAAACATAATGAACGTGATCAGACATGACGAAAATGCACCAACCTGAACGGGTTCACTCGCCCCAATGATCCATGCGCCGATGTACGGTGCCAGAAAGTAGAACCAGAAAATCACCAACAACAAAGGCACAGAGCGAATCAGATTGACGTACCCGGTTGCGACCAACGAAATCAGGCGGTTACTGGAGAGGCGCATGAGCGCCAGGAGCGTTCCAAGGATAATTCCGCCTAACATGGCGACCACGGTCAGTTTGATCGTGAAGAGCAATCCTTCAAAAATCAGATGCTGCCACGTGCGTTGAATAACTTCAAAGTCAAAAGCGCCTAACATAGTCATTTTCCTTTCACTTTAGCTGATCCGGTGGTGATAAAGCCCGGGACGGCGGTAACACGTTCAAGGATATTGGACAGTACGATGGCAACGACGGAAATGCAAAGATAAATGATCGTGACTGCGGTAAATGCCTCAAAAACCTGCGCGGAGAATTCTTGCATCGAGCGTGCGCTCTGCATTAGTTCCACGACAAAAATACTCGATGCCACAGAACTATTTTTGATGATCGCCGCAACCTCATTGGTCAATGAAGGAATGATAATGCGGAACGCCATCGGAAGTAGCACGTAACGATAAGTCTGTGGCAATGTTAAACCCAACGCTGTACCCGCTAACCGTTGCCCACGTGGCAAAGCATTGATCCCTGCAGAGACTTGTACTGCCACGCGTGCCGAAGTGAAAAACCCGAGACTGAGTGCCGCAGTGATAAACGCCATATTGGGCAGTGATTTGAGCCAATCTCCCATCGCCGTCGGTACCACTTCGGGCATCACGAAATACCAAAGGAACATCTGCACCAATAAGGGGATGTTTCGAAATAATTCCACATAGGCGTTCGCTGACCTTGCCATCCATTTATTGGGGGCTGTCCGCATGGTACCGATGATCGCGCCCAACACTAACGCAATCACCCATCCTGCGCCCGCAGTGGCTAGCGTCCATTGCATACCGGAGATCAACGAGTCAAAATAGGTGCCCCCGCCATCAGGGGCATCTTCCCAGAAAATCTTCCAGTTCCAGTTGTAATTCATACTACCTCCTCAACCAACATCTGTTTTCCTTCCCCGTGTTGCTGTAGGGAAAGGATTACACCAAATAAAAGGGGAAGTGAATTCACTCCCCCCATTATGACTACATGACTCTTCACATTGTCTGAAAAACGAAACGACGTTGAAAAGTCGTTATTTTTTCTTTTTCAGTACGGCTTTTTGCGCTTCAGGGACAGCTGCGTAGGCAGATGGCTCACCTGAATCAGTCGGTTTGGCAATAACGGCTTTGAATTGCTCAGACATTGGAATATCGAGCGTGATATTTTTCGGAGGAATCGGCTGTAAGAACCACTTGTTGTAGATGCGATTAATATCGCCCGACGTCAAAATGTTGCTGATCGCAGTATCAACGGCTTTTTTGAACGCTGGGTCATCTTTGCGCAACATAATGCCGTATGGCTCGACTGACAAGGCTTCTTTGCTGATTTCATAATCAGTTGGATTTTTGGAATTTGCGGCGAGCGAAGCGAGCAAAATATCATCCATAACGAACGCAGCGGCACGGCCTGTTTCTACCATCAGGAATGCTTCTGCGTGATCTTTGGCTGGCAGGATATTGATGCCCAGATTTTGATCCGTATTCAGTGTTGCCAGTTGCTTCAGGTTAGAGGTGCCTGAAGTCGAAACCACGACTTTGCCACGCAGGTCAGCGAGCGTTTTAATATGTGCTGATTTTTTTGACAAAATCCGGTTCGCCGTCACAAACGTTGTTGGTGCGAAAGAGACTTGCTTTTGGCGCTCAAGATTGTTGGTTGTCGATCCACATTCCAGATCGATTGTGCCGTTTGCCATCAGCGGGATGCGTGTAGCGGAGGTGACAGGGTTGAGTTTGACATTGAGTGTACTCAAGCCAAGTTGACGCTGTACGGATGTGACAATCTTCATGCACAGGTCAACAGAGTAGCCCTGATAAGATTGCTTGTCGTCCAGATACGAGAAGGGAATCGACGAGTCACGCACACCCAGAACAATCGTGCCGCTGTCTTTGATTTTTTTTAATGTCCCTGTTTCTTGCGCCTGCGCTGCGTTCATCAACATGCCAGCAGCGCCCATCACTACGAGTGCTTTCAGTAATTTCATACGGTCTCCTAAATTAAACGACACTATTCGTATAACAAAGTGTATCAAAGTATACCGAAGTGTCGCTGTGAAATTAAATAAAGTGCCATCATCACAACAAGATCAACTCATTTGTAAGAGAAAGTTTCCCTTTTGAGATGGTCCTTAAGACAAGTCAAAAAACGATTCACTAGCCATTACTGTTATCCCTAGCAATTAGTCTGCCACCTTATCACTTGGAAAACGTAAATTGTCTCGCAACAGAAAACTCATTGGCATGTTTAAGTTTGCGTTATTGGGTGCAACCGGCTTTTTGAACCATTTATCGTACAGTTTTGTTATCTCGCCTTCAGTCATCATACGCGCCATTTCACGGTCCAGGAATTCTTTAAACGCTGGATCGTCCTTGCGCAGCATGATGGCATACGGTTCGGTCGATAACGCATCCCCAACGACAATAAATTTATCGGGTGTTTTACTGTTGGCACGTAATCCAAATAGTAATACATCATCCATACTGAAAGCGTCGGCTTGGAATTTTTCAACCATGTTGAATGATTCTTGATGATCCGAGCCTTCAAGTAAGCGTAAATTCAACCCTCGCACCTTATCACGATCGTGTAATAGTTTCACGGTGGTCGTGCCTTTGGTTGTCACCACTTTTTTGTCTTTTAAGTCTGTCCAATTTTTGATACCAGCATCGGCGCGCACCAACATCCGAGTTGAGGCGAAGAAATGCGGAATCGTAAAGCTCACTTCTTTCCGACGTTCTGCGTTATTGGTCGTTGAGCCGCATTCTAAATCTGCTTTTCCGTCACGAATCGCTTCGATGCGATTACTCGAAGTGACCAACAAATAGTTCACTTTTAATTGTGGTAATTTTAACTCTTTCTTAATACTGTCCACGAGTCTATTGCAAATATCAAGTGAATATCCAACAGGCTTGCCGTTAGCTAAATAAGAGAAGGGTAGTGAAGACTCGCGGTGAGCGATCGTGATGGTCTGGGTATCTTTAATATGACTCAGAGTGTCAGCGTTGCATGACAGGGGTACACCGACCGCCACGACGCAAGAAAAAACTGTCTTTAACCAGATTTGTACTACTTTCATAAGACCTCCGAGTGAGCTAGCTCAGGATGGTAATGACAAACACCACAGTTGTTCAAGAGAAATAGCGATAAATTGCAAAACTTTGTAAGGTAATTGTGGTATTTTTTTACTTAACATAAAGACAAATTTGTCATTTGCTTAATGATTTGAGAGTGATGAGCTAAATAACGATCAATTTATTCGGGTGGCTTATCTGACTGAGAGGATCGCTGGGTATCGTGTAAAGTAAAACGCCCATTCACCGGATGCCAACATGTAGCTTAGGTGATGGGCGGTGTGATTGCCATGACTGATTGATGCATTCAGTCATGGCATTTTCTTGTAGGCGTGTCGATTATGGATACAAACCACGTACTTCACGCGCTTGCAATACGCGGGAGCAGCCGATAATAAATGCCGCGGTACGCAATGACACTTTCTTATCTTCAGTCACCTGCCATACAGAGTTAAAGGCTTCTTTCATGATGCGTGTGAGGCGCTGGTTGATTTCGTCTTCGCTCCAGAAATAGCTTGAGAAATCTTGTACCCACTCAAAGTAAGAGACAGTCACGCCACCTGCATTGGCGATCACGTCTGGCACGACCAAGACGCCTTTGTCACGCAGAATGTCATCCGCCTCTGGTGTTGTCGGGCCGTTAGCGCCTTCCAGAATGATCTTTGCTTTGATCTGATCTGCATTTTTGGTAGTGATTTGCTGCTCCAGCGCTGCTGGGATCATGATGTCGCAATTGACGGACCAGAATTCGTGATCTGGCAATACAGCCTCAATACCTTCAAAACCGGCAACGCTGCCTTTTGCGGCCACGTGTTCCAATAACTTGTTCACATCCAAGCCGTTAGAGTGGAAAATCGTACCGCCATGGTCTTGAACAGCCACAATCTTCGCACCTGCTTCGGCGAATAAACGTGCAGCGATACCACCGACATTACCGAAACCTTGTACCGCAATTTTAGCGCCTGCAACACTCAGACCGCGCTTCGCTGCAGCTTCAGAGCCGACAACAAACACACCACGACCTGTTGCTTCGCGACGTCCCAAACTGCCACCGAGGGAGATTGGCTTACCAGTGACAACGCCAGTCGCTGTACGACCTTCGTTCATGGAGTAGGTATCCATCATCCACGCCATTGTTTGCTCGTTGGTGTTGACATCCGGTGCTGGAATATCTTTGTCTGGTCCGATGATGATGCCAATCTCTGACGTGTAACGACGCGTCATGCGCATCAGCTCGCCCTTGGACAAGGTTTTTGGATCAACGCGGATACCGCCTTTCGCACCACCGTATGGTACGTTGACAGCAGAGTTTTTAATCGTCATCCATGCCGACAACGCCATGACCTCAGACAAGGTCACGTCTTGGTGGAAGCGAACGCCACCTTTACCAGGACCGCGCGATGTATTGTGCTGAACACGATAGCCTTCAAAATGGGCAATCGTTCCGTCATCACGCTCAATGGGCACGTCAACCACCAGAATGCGCTTTGGACGCTTGAGTGTTTCGACCCAACGGGACAAATTGCCGAGGTAAGGGGTAACGCGATCAATTTGCTCGAGGTAAACGGACCAAGGACCGGTCTCTGTCGGGGTCAGATAGGACGGGATCTGGTGTTGGCTGGACATGGTATCTCCGATAATAATGGCAAAAAAGACAAATAAATGACTTCTTTTGGTGCGTTATTTTTAAAACTGCACTAAAAAGGTGAGGCATAGTAGTCTTTTCTGACCTTATTCAGCCAATGCTTTGTTTGCATTAATCTATGCGTCAAATGCATAACCTTGAGGTGGACTGTAGCGGTCGGGGATGACAGGGGGCATCCTTGCGCTAAAAAGCAGCAAGGGGGATTGTCGGTGGTGCGGTTGACCAGGGAGTGTTAGCCCGCTTTTTTGGCGGTTTTTTTATTGTCGGTGGTTTGTAATTGGGAGAGGTAATCCCACAGTCTTGAGACGATCATTTTTCCGGGACGTTGAAGCGAAGGACGTTCACGATAGAGCCGAATTTCCATGTTCACTTCCCATGCGCCACTGCCATCATCGGCGCGCGCGAGTTGTTTTTGCTTGAGTTCTCTGGTGACCGCAGACTCGGGTAAAAATGCGATCCCACGCCCTTCTAAGGCCATCATTTTCAAGCCCTCCGCCATATCGGTCTCGTAGCATTTTTCAAGATGCAATGGCGTGCGTGCATCATTGAGAATCAGATCAACCATGCGACCCAGATAGGCATTGTTGGCATACGCTAAAAACGGTAAAGGTTTATCGGTGTTGCCGGGCAATACGAATTCAGGCTGACCATGCTTATTGCAGCGCGTGTAGGCACGCAATGCTTCATTGCCCATGCTAATCATGTCGTATTGACTGGCGTCGAGCAGCAAGGGTTGGCGCGGGTGGTGATAGCACAACAAGAGATCACATCCGCCTTCGACTAACGTCATGACAGCATCATGAACATTGAGAGCCAGTAATCGACTATGAATCTCACCGAAAGCTGATTCAAGACCTGTGATCCACCGCGGAACGTAGGTGAGGGACAGCGTATGGGGAACCGCAAAATCGATGGTCGTTTGTGTCGTTGTCCGTTTGCCGCGCAGCAGGGCGCGCGCATTGTTAATCTGCCCAAGCATGGCGATGGCTTGTTCATAAAAAACTTCCCCTGCATGCGTGAGCCTTGTTGGGTACGAAGTACGATCAATGAGGTCACTGCCAAGCCACGCTTCCAGCGACTGAATGCGACGTGAAAACGCTGGTTGCGTTACATGGCGTAATTCTGCAGAACGGCTGAAACTATTGGTTTCGGCCAGGGATACAAAATCTTCTAACCATTTCGTTTCCATTCAGACTCCTGCTGCCATCAATGTTGCACTGTCGACGTCACTATTAGCGTCATTGTTGCCGTCGCTATTTTCTGTTTGTCCGCTTTGTTGGCGGTCCCACATTTGGGCATAAGCACCTTGCAGATTGAGTAGCTCTTGATGCGTGCCGCGTTCGATAATTCTTCCCTTATCCATGACTAAAATCTGATGCGCATCGACGATGGTGGACAAGCGGTGGGCGATCACCAGACTTGTGCGGCTACGTGCAATTTCTTTGAGCTGCGCTTGGA
Source organism: Undibacterium sp. MH2W (assembly GCF_049340215.1). Taxonomy (NCBI): domain Bacteria; kingdom Pseudomonadati; phylum Pseudomonadota; class Betaproteobacteria; order Burkholderiales; family Oxalobacteraceae; genus Undibacterium; species Undibacterium sp. MH2W. Next base: position 10,648 of record NZ_JBMPPA010000001.1, read on the forward strand.
TCATTTGCTCTGAACGAGAGTCGAGTGCCGACGTCGCTTCATCAAAAATCAGAATCGCTGGATTTTTGAGTAAAGTCCGCGCGATTGCGACACGTTGCTTTTCACCACCAGATAGTTTCAGACCACGCTCCCCCACCATCGATTGATAACCATCAGGCAGTGACTCGATGAAATCATGGATGTATGCAGCCTTCGCGACCGCGATAATTTCTTCTTTCGTGGCGCCTGGTTTTCCGTAGCCGATGTTGTATTCAATGGTGTCGTTAAACAAGACCGTATCTTGTGGAACGATGCCAATGGCCGCACGTACCGAGGACTGGGTCACATGGCGCAGATCCTGACCGTCGATGCGAATGGTGCCCCCTTGGATATCGTAAAAACGGAACAGCAAACGGGACAACGTCGATTTACCTGAGCCACTGTGTCCTACCACGGCAGTTGTGGTTCCTGCGGGAATCGTAAAATCCACATCAAATAAAATCTGACGCTTTGTTTCATAGCTGAAATCGACATGGCTGAAGACAATCTCGCCACCTTGTTGGTGCGTAATGGCCAATGGTTTTGCTCCTGCAGGATCAGCAATTTCCTGATGTTGGTCCAGCAGTGAAAACAATTTTTCCATGTCAGCCAAACTTTGTTTGATCTCACGGTATAGCACACCCAAGAAATTGAGTGGAACATACAATTGCAGCATAAAAGAATTGACCAGAACGAGGTCGCCAATCGTCATGCTTCCGTCCATCACACCCAAGGTTGCACGCCAGAGAATCAGCGTGACAGCTGTAGCGATGATGCTTGATTGTCCGGTGTTCAGTAGCGATAAACTACTCTGCGATTTGACTGCGGCTGTTTCGTAATTTTTGAGGCCTTGGTCATAGCGTTGGGCTTCGTATTCTTCATTGCCAAAATATTTCACCGTCTCGTAATTGAGTAAAGAGTCAATCGCTTTTGTGCTGGCTTTTGAATCAAGCTCGTTCATCGTCCGACGGAAGTGCGTGCGCCATTCGGTGACGGAGATCGTGAAGACAATATAGGTACTCAGCGCAACAAAGGTGATGACGCTGAACCACTTATCGTAATGCGTGCTGAGATAAATCAGGACCAATGTGATTTCTAACAGCGTTGGAACGATGCTGAATAAGGCATACGATACCAACGAGGAGACAGCACGGGTGCCACGTTCTATATCCCGCGTCACGCCGCCGGTCTGGCGATTTAAGTGAAAGCGTAACGACAAAGAATGTAAATGACGAAATACCTTTAACGCAATAGTGCGTACAGCACGTTGCGTGACTTTCGCAAAAATGAATTCACGCAATTCGGTAAAAATCGTTGTTGAAAGGCGCAACGCGCCGTAAGCAATAATTAAGCTGACAGGCAATACCACCATGGCGGCAGGGTGACTTGCCGTGACGGTCATACTATCGACGAGTTTTTTCAGTACCAGCGGTACACCAACCAGTGCCAGTTTTGCGCCTACTAACAGCGAAATTGCCAGCAATACGCGTATTTTGTATGCCCACAAATACGGAAGCAGCGTTTTGATCGTTGCCAAGTCGCTACGTTGCTGGCCTGCAGCAGGGGCAGACGAAGCTTGCGCGTGAGGAGGGGTATTGTTGTCTCGGCGATTACGCATCCTGAGAGTCTTTCGTCTAAGTAGTTTATGATGTCAACCCTGCAAAAAAAGGGGCACAGCATCGGGTCGTCAACGCCAAGCAGAATAGATGCGTCCTCATGCTGGATGTTGACACGCGTTGATAACCATTCGGTGCACGACATTTTGCGCTAAGCTGTAGATTGTAACCCCTCGCTGCACCAATTGTGCACCGTATGATGCCTTTGTAGCGGGCGCATTTTTTGCATAGAAGGTAACGATCGTGACTGCGTGACGCGCGCATGTCTCGAATCTACCCTAATGAACCGCTTCCTCCATTCAATGGATGGTCAGGGAAGTCATGATAGATTGTTTCATATTGATTGTTTTAGAGAGAAATTGATGTCAAGCCAAACTCAAACCACACTTCCACCGCATATGCCGACCTTGCGCGTTATGCCTATGCCCTCTGATGCCAACGTTCATGGTGACGTGTTTGGTGGCTGGATTATGGCGCAGGTGGATATTGCCGGCGCGATTCCAGCGGCACGCCGAGCGAATGGTCGTGTAGCAACTATTGCAGTGAATTCTTTTTTATTTAAGCAACCGGTGTTTGTAGGCGATTTGTTGTCGTTTTATGCCGAGATCGTCAAAGTGGGTAATACCTCGATTACGATCTCAGTAGAAGTTTACGCTGAGCGTAATCGCCTTCAGGCAGACACCGTCAAAGTGACAGAGGCGACACTGACCTATGTCGCGACAGGTGATGACCGCAAACCTCGTCAGATTCCTCCATTGAGTGCGATTGCAGGCCAGCCGTGATATGTGGTCACGTCGTCAATTTTTGCAACGTGGCTTGCAGTTAGGGTCACTTGCGGCGCTGGCGCAAGCTTTTCCTTCGTATGCGGCTGATCAGCTGCCAAGTGGTGCCACCTCTTATCCCTTCACGTTAGGTGTCGCGTCTGGTTCTCCACGTCAAGATAGCGTGGTCTTGTGGACCCGATTGCTGCCAGGGCCATTGAATGCGCTGTTATTACCCCCCGTGCCGTATAAGGTGCGTTGGGAAGTTGCGGAAGATGAGGCGTTTAGACGTATCGTGAGTAAAGGCGAAGCATTTGCATTACCTGAACTTGCGCATAGCGTTCATGTCGATGTGACCGATTTACGTCCTGATCGTTGGTATTGGTATCGCTTTATGTTGGGCGATGCGGTGAGTCCCCACGGCCGTACACGTACGGCGCCTGCGACCGATGCCATCGGCGGTAGTCTGAAGGTGGCTGTTGCATCTTGCCAGCACTGGGAATTTGGCGAGTACGCCGCACATCACCACATCGCACAAGCGACCCCTGATCTCGTTGCTTTTTTGGGCGATTATATATACGAGTGGGGACCTTATGACACAAAGCACCCATTACGCCCACGACGCCGCGATATTGAAAGTTTTACGCTGGATCAGTACCGGGCGCGATATGCTCAGTACAAAACAGATCCTTTGTTGCAAGAAGCGCATCACGCCGCACCTTGGATTGTGACGTGGGATGATCACGAGGTCAGTAATGATTATGGTAACGACCGTGATGAACGTCTTGATCCCCATTTTATCCAACGACGGGCAGCGGCCTATCAGGCATTTTATGAGCACATGCCAGTACGCTTGCAGCAGGTGACGACAACGCCGGATCAGTTTGCGCGTTTGCGTATTTATGATCGTTACGATTGGGGACGGTTGGCACGGTTTCATGTGGTTGATGATCGGCAGTACCGTTCTTATCAGCCTTGTGTGAAGGCAGGGCAGGGTGGGTCAAGCATTGTCAGTCGCGCGGAATGTAGTGACTTACGCGACCCAACACGGACCTTATTAGGGGCAGAACAAGAACAATGGCTGGCGCGCGGTTTCGCGAGTTCAGAAGCAAAGTGGAATGTCCTGACGCAGCAAACCTTGATGGCACAGTGCGACGTGGGTGCCGATTTTCATACGCCTGAGGCGAAGTTTTGGACAGACGGTTGGGATGGTTGTCCGGCAGGACGTCAGCGTTTATTTGATGATCTTCAAAAATACCGACCATCCAATCCCGTGGTCATTTCCGGTGACGTGCATACATTCTACGCAGCGAATCTGAAGCGTGATTTTGATGCGAGAGCGTCTGCGACAAATCCAGTGATTGCCACTGAATTTTGTGGAACGTCGATTACATCTAATTCTCGTCCGCAAGAAAGTACAGATCAAATTCTTGCGCGTAACCCGCATATCAAATTTGGTCGCAGCGACAAGCGTGGATGGATGCTGATGGAAATTTCAGAGAAAAAAATGCTCACGCATTTCATTGCGCTGGACGACGTGATGAAGGTGGATTCAGGCGCAACAACATTGCAGAGCTTTATTGTTGAGGACGGGAAAGCAGGTGTTGTGAAACTGTGATCTTATTTTATGGATCGCATGCTGGATTCTCTGTAGAGCGGAAGAATCCAGCATGGATGGTGTTGCATTGGTGTTGATACTGACGGATTTACGCCGATTTTTTCTCGTCGCGCAATTCACGGCGCAGGATTTTACCTACATTCGTTTTTGGTAAATCCATACGGAACTCGATGTATTTCGGCTTTTTGTAAGCGGTGAATTGCTCTTTGCAATAGTCCATGAGCTGGTCAACTGTGAGGCTCGGATCTTTGCGTACTACAAATAACTTCACTGCTTCACCAGAGTTGGCATCGGGTACGCCGATACAGGCACATTCCAGCACGCCAGGATGAAGAGCAACGACGCCTTCAATTTCATTTGGATAAACGTTAAAGCCAGACACCAAAATCATGTCCTTTTTACGGTCCACGATCGTTGTGTAGCCACGGAAATCCATGATGCCCACGTCACCGGTTTTAAAGAATCCGTCTGGAGTCATGACTTTCGCCGTTTCATCAGGACGATTCCAATAGCCCACCATCACCTGTGGACCACGAATAGCAATTTCACCTGGATGACCCAATGGAACAGGGTTGCCATCATCATCGAGAATCATGATTTCTGTGGAAGGAATCGGCATGCCTATCGTGCCAGAGAACTCTTTGGTGTTCGCCAAGTTCGCTGTCGCAACTGGCGATGTTTCGGATAAACCGTAACCTTCAGCAATGGCGCAGCCTGTCACTTTCAGCCATTTATCAGCAACGGCTTTTTGTACTGCCATACCACCGCCGCTACAGATCTCAAGACCAGAAAAGTCGAGCTTCGCAAAGTCTGGATTGTTTAAAAGACCGTTATATAACGTATTGACGGCAGGGAAGATGTTGACCTTGTAGTTACTGAGCTCTTTCACAAATCCCGGAATATCCCGTGGATTTGGAATCAATAAGTTCATTGCACCAACGCGGGTGCCGAGTAAGCTGCACACCGTGAGCGCAAAAATGTGATACAGCGGTAACGCGCACACAATGATTTTGGCTTCGTTCTCATGACCGGACATGCTTGGCGATAACCACGCATCATTTTGCAACACATTGGCAACGACGTTTCGGTGCGTCAGTGTTGCGCCCTTCGATACGCCAGTCGTCCCACCGGTGTATTGCAGGAAAGCGACGTCGGACGGTGTAATCGTGACAGGCTGAAAACGTAACTGACGGCCTTCCGCCACCACTTTATTAAAGCGGATTGCTGTCGGCAGGCTAAAGTCAGGCACCATTTTTTTGACTTTGCGCACAACGAAATTCACCAAGGTGCCTTTGAAACCGCCGAGCAAATCGCCCATGCTCGCCACAACGACATGTTTTACTTGGGTTTTGCCGATCACGTGTTCGAGTGTCGTTGCAAAATTTTCCAAAATAAAAATGGCTTCAGCGCCTGAATCTGTTAATTGATGTTCTAGTTCGCGCGGTGTGTAGAGGGGGTTGACGTTGACTACGGCATAACCTGCGCGCAAGATGGCGGCCATCACGACAGGATATTGCAACACGTTAGGCATCATGATCGCCACGCGCGCACCTTGCTTCAGACCGCGCTGTTGCAACCATGCAGCAACTTGGCGTGACATGTCATCGAGTTCACTATAAGTCAGAAATTTGCCCATACAGGCATACGCATTGCGGGAGGCAAATTTCTTGAATGATTCTTCTAATAACTGCACCAATGACTGATACTGCGTAACATCGATTTCCGCAGGCATCCCTTCTGGGTAGGATTTCAGCCAAAACTTATCCATATATTTCCTCGTCTCTGATTGTTGTTTTGTATGTAGGGTCATTTAGCATTGGTGGTACAGCAAAAAAAGCATGGTCGTACTTTTTAATGATCGCAGAATGCCAACACCTGATGCTATCGTCTAAATGTGTCTGTTGCAAGCATTTTGAAGGCAAACTGTCCCATCTTGTCGATGGCTGAGATATTGATAGATGGGTAAAAAAAGGATGGTCGGACGATCACGATAAAGGGCTTATGCTGGTGAGCAAGTAGCGATTGGCTACTCAAACACGGAGCATTCTGCGACAATAGCGACCCACGTCAGAACTGCGTTCATACTCCGAATGAATGCTATTTCGTAACAAATAACCGACATCGCTCCTCATTACGTCACTCGGCGTGGCGCCATGGTCTTGCATGATAGCGACCGATTGGCAGTGTCGCTTGTTGTGACCTAATTTGCACGTTGAAAGATCAGATGACAGGCATCAAAAAAAATATTGCATACATGATGCTCGTTCAGGGTGTGACTTATCTCGCTCCGCTGGTGACATTGCCTTATCTGACGCGGGTATTGGGCAATGAGACGTATGGCAGCTTTGGCTTTATTCAAGCGATTGTGCAATATTTTGTGCTGATCACGGATTATGGTTTTGGTATCACCGCGACACGGTTGATCGCTATACACCGTGATGACAAAAAGAATATCTCCTCGGTCGTTGCAAATACCATTGCCGTGAAATTGGCGCTGGCGCTGGTTTCTGCGGGCGTGTCTGTTGGGTTATGTATCCTGTTTCCGTCGATCGCTCAGCACGACGATGTGTTACTGGCGTGTTTTATTGGCGTGTTAGGTAACGCTTTATTTCCTACGTGGATGTTTCAAGGTTTGGAGCGCATGCGCGCACTTGCTGTCATTATTTGCTTGTCGCGGTTATTGCCATTGCCCTTTTTCTTTGTGTGGGTGCATCGTTCATCGGACGTGGTGACAGCTGCCGCGCTACAAAATATCCCTGGCATGATTGCTGCTGTGTTTTCGTTCTATTATGCGTGGCAACAGCAGTTGATAAGGATCGCACCGGTGAGTTTGCACCAGATGAAGCAGATGCTGAGTGAAGGCTGGGCGGTGTTTTTGTCGAACATCTCAACCAGTTTTTATACGACCGTGAACGGTATCTTGATTGGTATGTTCGCAGGCGCGGAGCAAGCCGCATTTTTCTATGCGACAGATAAGCTGCGGCTTGCCGCGCAAGGTTTGATACAGCCCGTGGCGTCGGTATTTTTTCCGCGCGTCGTCGTGTTGCACGAGCAAAACGATCAGTCTTCTGTTTCGCACATGATTAAAAAAGGAGGCATGTTTTTAATCTCGATGGAGCTGATCTGTGGGCTGGTGATGTTTTTTGGAGCGGATATCATCGCACGCCATTATCTGGGTGCTGGCTTTGTTCCTGCAGCGTTGTACCTACGCTCGCTGGCATTTTTACCGGTCATCATTGCCGTTGCTACCATTTTGTCGCAATGGCGTTTTCAAGCCGTTGGGCAGAGCGTTATTCTGAGTAAAATTTATTTGATTGCAGGTCCTTTGCATGCCCTTTACGCAAGTTACCTGACTTACCAATTCCATACCGATGGACTGATCATCAGTTTATATGTGACGGAAATAGGTATTACGGCAGCGATGATGATCGCGCTCAAGAAAAAACATATCGCTGTTTACTGATAGGGAGTTCGTTCAGTGAGTAGCAAACGTCTTATGACTGATTGATAGAAAATTGTAATTTTTATGCCAACGATTGACATTGCGCTCGCCGCTTATAACGGAGAAAAATATATCGCTGATCAAATTCAGTCGATTCTATCCAACCAAATCAATGTGGATGGATTCACGCTCGGAGATATCATTGTTTCCGACAATATGTCCACTGATCGTACACGTGAGATCGTGTTAGACCTTGCTCGTCAGTATCCGAACGTGAAGTATGTCCCCAATGAAAAGCGGGGTGTGGTGCATAACTTTAATTATGCAATCCAAAACACAACGGCGGCGTATGTGATGTTGTCCGACCAGGATGATATTTGGCTAGAAAATAAAATCGCGTTATCGATCACCAAGTTGCTCGAACTTGAAACGCAAGCCGGCAACGACAAACCGCTTCTTGTTTTTACTGATTTACGTGTGACCGACAGCGCGCTCAATACGATTCATCCGTCGTTTATGGCGTATCAAAAAATCAAAGTAGACGGCTATCGTTATCCAAAAAATATTTTTCTCTCGAACGTCGCACCCGGTTGCACAATGCTGATGAACCGCGCGTTGATCAACAAAGCGATCCCTGTACCTACCGGCGCTATCATGCATGATTACTGGCTCATTTTGGTGGCTAGTTCGTTTGGAGAAGTGGGTTATGTGGCAGAGCAAACGATGCTCTACCGACAGCACGAAAATAATCAAATTGGCGCGAAAACACGACGTTATCGCGATCTGTTTTTGTCCCCACATCTGAAATTTAAAGAGGCGCGTAGCAGTCTGGAAAATGCAGGTACGCAGGCAAAAACATTTCTTGCTAGCTTTCCTGATACGCCTGAAAAATGTCATGCAGCGATCCGTTATCTGACTGGGTTTAAGCAGATGTCACGTTTTCAGCGTGTACGTGGGCTGTATCAACAAGATATTGAAAACCGGACCTTTTTTGGGACAGTGATTCTCTATATGCTGGCGCTGGTATTGCCGCGCCGATAGTAGAAAGACGACGGTAATCGTCGTCTTTTACTTTACCTCAGGGCAAGACATTTTCTTTTGTGCCCAGACGATGTCCTAGATTATTCGCCTCGAGGGCGAGCAGGGCGGCTGAATGATCAGCGCTGGGGTGTTCGGCCAGTAAGGCAGCAAAAAGTGCAGTCACATGCTCCGTGAGCGGTAGTTCAAGTCCCGTACGGTGGGCCGCATCCATGATATTGCGCATGTCTTTCGCTTGCGATTTTACTTGTCCACCGGGGATGAACGTGCGATCAAGCATCCGCTGACCATGTACCTCTAAAATCCTACTCTCCGCAAAGCCGCCGCGAAGCGCTTGGCGGACGGCAGCGGGATCTGCGCCACCTGCCTGTGCCAAGAGCAATGCCTCAGCGACGATAGTGATCGTGCCGCCGACGATGAGCTGGTTACACAATTTTGCCAATTGTCCGGCACCAGGCGCGCCAACGTGAGTAGGGCGACCCAGCACGGACAGAATATCTCTGACTGCTGCAAAACTGGCATCACTGGCGCCCGCCATAATCGCCAACTGTCCCTGTTGCGCGCCAATCACGCCACCCGAAACGGGAGCGTCGATGAATATGACACCGTGTTCTTGTAATAACGCGTGAAAATGCTGCGCTTCAGACTGCTTTGTTGAACTCATATCAATGACGATACTGCCAGGCTTGAGGACAGGCAGGACCTGTTGTAATACCTCTTCAACAACGGGACCTGCATCGAGCATCGTAATGATGATATCAGCGGTGACCTGTGCCTCTTTGACCGCGTCAGTAGATGTGGTAGCAACGCGCGCGCCCAAGGCGGCAAGTGGCGCTGCTTTGGCGATGGTCCGGTTCCATACACTGAGTGGATATCCTGCTTGGCATAAGCGGGTTGCCATCGGCAATCCCATGAGGCCCAGCCCCAAAAAGGCGATATGTTCTTTATTCGGCATAACATGAGTGGTCAGAAGATGTCTTTGTGATGATAACGCTTTTCAATTCATGTGCCGTTGTTTTCGCTCATCGGATTTATGTTATTCTTTCGGGATACTGTATTGACAATGTGTAGACCTTAACTATGAAAATCTTAAATAAAAAGCTTCTTTTAGCGTGCTTGGGAATGGCGCTTGTTCATGCGAGCGCTTCGGCAGTCGACTCTGTGTCAGGTGAGGTCGCCACTGGCAACCGTTCACAATTCGTGAGAGCAGGCGCGCAGTGGAACTGGGACAATGAATGGTACAAATCCAATGGCACGTTTATCGGCGGTTATTGGGATGCCACACTGACCCAATGGCGCAATAACGCCTACAAAGGGATTCCAGGGGATACACAAAACATCACAGATATCGGCATTACACCTGTATTCCGTTTTCAGAATGACAGCCGTAAAGGCCTTTACGGTGAAGCAGCGGTCGGTATTCATTTGTTCTCACACATTTACAGCAATAACAATCGTCAGTTTTCTACCGCCTTTCAGTTCGGTGATCACTTAGGTGTCGGCTATGTCTTTAACAATGGTTGGGATGTGGCATTGAAAGTCCAGCATTTCTCTAACGGTGCGATTAAACATCCTAATCCTGGTGCTAACTTGGCTGTGATCAAGGTAGGACATAGTTTCTAATGTGGGTGGTTTGCGTTGATGGATGTGGTTAATGTGATTAAGGTGATTGATTTCTGATTCAATCGACTTGATCACTGAGACCGACGAAGTCAAGGCCACGCATGCAAAAAAAGGGAGCTTTCGCTCCCTTTTTTATTAGATCTGACGCTTCGTGAGAAAATTATTGCTCTCTGACCCAAATCTGTGAGCGACCAATGAATGGTGTGCCGATATAGCCGCGTACATTCAGTTTTTTGTAATTTTCTATGGGAGTGATTTTACTGCTGTAGAGTTTTCCACTACCTGGATCCAGGATTTTGCCACCTGAGTACTCGTCTCCATCCTTTTTTAAACCAAACAAAATCGTCATGCCAATGATCGGTTGGTCTTTATTGACGCCTTCGCATTTATCGCATTTTGGATTTTTATCTGCTTCACCTTCCAGGAACAGCCGCTCAATCTTGCCCTGCAATTCGCCACCGGATTCCGTGATACGGATCAATGCTTTTGGCTTACCTGTTTTGTCGTCGATGTTTTTCCACAGACCAACAGGGGAATCTTCTGCATGAGCAAGTGGTGCGAATGCGATGGCAAAAAGGATGGCAATGAGTCCGGTTTTTTTCATGGTGTCTCCGATGTAAAAGTCGATGGTTCTGTCGCTTTGTTTTTCATCATCCCGCGTCGTTTATGCATTGATCTTGACGCAGGTGCTGTACTGTGAAAATTAATTGTACGTGGTGAAGTGCATCACCACGTACAAAATTTTAGAGCAAGTCCTTTAACAATCGCTTAACAATACTTTTGCGTAAAACTAGGCGGTAGGCAATTTAGAGAATTGCTCGCGCAGTTTTGCCAGCGTCGCTGAGAAGTTGGCCATTCTTTCTTTCTCTTGTGCGACAACGGCTGCAGGTGCGCGGGCGACGAAACTTTCATTGCTCAGTTTGACTTCTGCTTTGGCAATCTCTGTTTCCAAACGTGTGATTTCTTTCGATAAACGTTCACGTTCTGCAGCGACGTCGATTTCGACTTTGAGCATCAATTTCGATTCGCCGACGATAGAAACAGGTGCAGGTGACTCTGGCAAGCTGTCGACGACGTCGACCTCAGACAATTTTGCCAAGGCTTGCAGGTACGGTGCAAAGGATTGCAGACGTGCTTTGTCATCCGCATTGGCTGCTTGCAACAGCAGTGGTACACGCAATGCGGGCGACAACTGCATTTCACCACGCAAGTTGCGGCAAGCGTCGGTCATTGCTTTGAGTGCGTGCATCCATGCTTCTGCTGATTCGTCCACATTGGCTGCAACGAACAACGGATAAGGCTGAACCATAATGGAATCACCAGCCGCATTCAATTGCTTGCCCGCTAATGGTGCTACGGTCTGCCACAGCGCTTCTGTCACGAATGGGATGATAGGGTGGGCCAAACGCAGGATAACTTCCAATACGCGCAATAAAGTGCGGCGTGTTGCACGTTGCTGTGCTTCTGTGCCGTGTTGTACCTGAACTTTTGACACTTCGAGGTACCAGTCGCAATATTCGTCCCAAACAAACTTGTAAATAGCAGACGAGATATTGTCGAAACGGAACTCACTAAAGCCTTTTTCAATGTCGGCTTCAGCGCGTTGCAGTGTGGAGATAATCCATTTATCCGCCAGAGAATAGTCCAGATCCGCGTCAGTGATCTCCGCGCCGAATCCGCAATCTTTCCCTTCCGTGTTCATCAAAACAAAGCGCGTTGCATTCCACAGCTTATTGCAGAAATTACGGTAGCCTTCACAACGGGCGAGATCGAAGTTGATGTTACGTCCGAGGGAAGCATAGCTCGCCATCGTGAAGCGGATCGCGTCAGTGCCGTATGCCTGAATACCATCAGCGTATTCTTTGCGGGTTGCTTTTTCAATTGCCGCCGCTTGCTTCGGATTCATCAAACCTACAGTCCGTTTTGCGACCAGATCATCGACATTGATACCATCGATCAGATCGATCGGATCGAGCGTGTTTCCTTTTGATTTCGACATTTTCTGACCGCTGGAATCACGCACAAGACCATGCACGTACACGGTGTTGAACGGGATTTTTCCGGTAAAGTGCGTGGTCATCATGACCATTCGCGCAACCCAGAAGAAAATAATGTCAAAGCCTGTGACCAGCACGGAGGAGGGCAAGAAGTGCTTCATGTCTGGCGTTTCTTCTGGCCAGCCCATGGTGGAGAACGGCACTAACGCCGAGGAGAACCAGGTATCGAGCACGTCGTCATCACGCTTCAATGCACCAGTGTAGCCAGCCGCCGCCGCTTTGACCTTAGCGTCTTCTTCATTGCGGGCAACGAACACTTCACCGTTGTCACCATACCAGGCTGGAATCTGATGTCCCCACCACAATTGGCGTGAAATACACCAATCTTGGATATTGTTGAGCCATTGGTTATAGGTCGTGGTCCAGTTTTCAGGGACGAACTTAATCTCTCCGGAGGCGACTTTTTCTAAAGCGACTTCAGCGATCGATTTGCCAGGGAAATGCGTTCCTTCTGGCGCTGGCTTACTCATTGCCATGAACCATTGGTCTGTCAGCATTGGCTCGATGATGACGTTCGTACGGTCACCGCGTGGCACCATTAACTTGTGCGGTTTGACTTCGGCTAACAAGCCTTGTGCATCAAGATCGGCAACGATTTGCTTACGTGCGACAAAACGGTCCATGCCTTGATAGGCAGCAGGCGCGTTTTCATTGATTTTGGCATCAAGTGTCATGATACAGATCATCGCCAATTGATGGCGTTGACCAACGGCATAGTCGTTCAGATCATGTGCTGGAGTGATCTTTACGCAGCCAGTACCAAATTCTTTATCGACATAACTATCAGCAATGATAGGAATCTCGCGGTCGGTCAGTGGCAATTTGAGCATTTTGCCAACCAGATGGATATAACGCTCATCCGTCGGGTCGACCGCGACGGCCACGTCACCCAGCAGTGTTTCTGGACGAGTTGTTGCAACGGTCAAATGACCCGTGCCATCCGCAAATGGGTAGCGGATGTGCCACATAAAGCCGTCTTCTTCTTCCGACACGACTTCCAGATCAGATACGGCAGTGCCCAAGACAGGATCCCAGTTGACGAGGCGTTTACCACGGTAGATCAGACCTTGCTCAACCAAGCGCACAAACACCTCGGTGACAACCTTGGAGCGCTCGGAGTCCATGGTGAAATATTCACGATCCCAATCTGCCGATGCACCCAGGCGACGCATCTGACCCGTAATGGTCGAGCCAGATTTTTCTTTCCATTCCCAGACTTTTTCTAAAAACTTTTCGCGACCGAGATCATGACGGGAAATCTTTTGCGCATCTAATTGGCGCTCCACCACGATTTGTGTTGCAATCCCGGCATGATCTGTCCCTGGAACCCAAGCGGTATTATGACCACGCATCCGGTAGTAACGTGTCAAGCCATCCATGATGGTTTGATTGAACGCATGCCCCATGTGCAGGGTGCCAGTGACGTTTGGTGGTGGTAACAAAATAGAAAATGACGGTTTGCCATCATCCATGCTGGCCGCGAAATAGCCGCGTTGCTCCCATTCAGAGCGCCAATATTGTTCGATTTCTGCTGGTTCGAAAGACTTCGCTAATTCCATGATGATCTGTTAGTAGTGTGCTAAACCGTTGATTATAAATGACAGTGACGCTCTTGAAGCCGCAATCGTCTGGCATTTCTCCTAAAAAATAAATGGATGTGGAGCATTAACGACTTGTTCAAATGAAAATCTTGGTTTTGCTGTCATTTTTTTCTTATTTGCACTTATAGTGGTAGGATGCAATGCATAGTGATCTTCACGCTTTGACTGCGAAATGACTACCTATGGTGAATAAACAGTTGCAGATGATCTTGCGTTTTTTGGTCTGTTTCCTACTGAGTTTGTTGCTCAGTGGACATGTCGCGTACGCTGACGACAGTGCCGAACTTGCACAAATTGCTAGTATTCAGACCATCGGCGACACCGACAACACAGAAGCACTCAAACGCCTTCTGGAGCTCAAGCAGAAACAAACGGCTTCCACACCTGTTCAGGTGCGACTGCAAACACTCAAAGTGCTGGTCGATTTATATTATGACGCAGGAAAAATTCAATCCAGTACGGCGACAATTAACGAATTAGTATCATTGGCAACGGCAGAGAACGATGCGGCTGGCATGCGCATCGGCCAAATCATGCTGGTCTACCAAATCATTGATCATGGCAAGCTTCAGGAGGGCTTGAGCCGGCTCAATGCCATTCAGGAAGCCCTTTCCCCCGACACGCCCGTTGAGGTACGGCTCCGACTAGACAGTGCTTTTGGCACCGTCCATTATCTCCTCGGAAACTTTGATTCCTCATTGAAGTACATGTTGGAGGCACTGAAGTTAAGCGATGATATGCCTTCCCGTAAGGTTCAGCACCGGATCCGTCGACTTGATGCAATCGCTAAGTTGTATATCAATATGAAAGATCCAGAAAAAGCCTTGGCGACGGTGGAGGAGGCGCTTGATATTTCTCCTTTGGCGAGGGCGCCGAAGGTGTTGGTCTCGCTGAGTATCAGCCAAGGGATTGCCTACTCGATGCTGAATCAGAACGACAAGTCGATTGAAGCATATAAAAGAGCGTTAAAAGTTTCTCGTGATGCTGGAATGATAACCAATGAGGTCATTTCCCTCATCAACATCAGCGACCACTATCTCACCCTCAATGAATACAAGCAGGCTGAGATTTATGCGCGACAAGGTTTACAGCGGTCTGAAGAGCTCGGCGATAAACAATCCATTTACATTGCGCGTGTGAATCTTGGCTTTTCTCTTGCTGGTCAAGGAAAAATGCAGCAAGGCGTTGAGATGGTCAATGCTGTGATTCATGACATGATGGAATCTGGACAGAAGTCAGATGCAGAAGGCATTATCGGTGAATTAGCGAATACGTACGAGCGGGCAGGGATGTACAAAGATGCATTGGCCACTTTGCGCCAACAGCAAAAACTAAGTGACGAATTATTTCGCTCGGATCGATCAAAGGCCGTTGCTTCGTTGCAGGAGCAATTTAACGCGGGACAACGACAAAAACAAATTGAATTACTGGCGAAAGAAAATGCGCTAAAAGATGCCGAAATTCGTAACCATCAATTGCAGCAAGTGATCACTTTGCTTGGTGCGCTTGTAACGGTGATGGGTGGTATTTTTATTTTCTTGCTATACCGCCGCGTTCAACGCGTTAATAAGCAACTACGTGAAGCAAATACACAACTTGAATTTCATGCTATTCATGACCCATTGACTGGCTTACATAATCGGCGGTCCTTTGTCGAATTGATGAATGCACGTGTGGCGCAAATAAATGCAGATCGTCGCGAAGCCCGAGAAGGGAACCCTGATTGTCTCATTCTGCTTGATATTGATCATTTTAAGCAAATCAACGATACGTTTGGCCATGCTGCGGGGGATACAGTCTTAGCAGAGGTCGCTCAGCGATTGCGTAAAGCGGTGCGTGACACGGATCGCGTGTTACGTTGGGGTGGCGAAGAATTTTTAGTGTATTCGCCAAAATCAGATCCTTCTCAGATTGCTGTTCTCGTTGAGCGAGTTCTGCATTCAGTGGGCGACACATCAATCACGACGAACGGTCATCCGATCCAAGTAACGATGACAGCAGGATTTATTTCATTACCGTTTTCAACGATTCCAGAGGAAAAACTGAATTGGGAAAAAGCACTTCAGATCGCTGATATGGCGCTTTATTTGGGAAAAGCGAACGGTCGCAATCGCGCTTACGGCGTTACCCGGGTGCTGGTGGATGCTGATGTAGCGATGCCCTATTTTGAAGAGGATTTGGCCGCAGCTGTCAGCAGAGGGATTGTTGAGTTGGTCGAAGTGATGGGGCCACCGAAGCGTGACGTCAGTCATTAAACACAGAATGACGTCATAGAGAATGGCTGACACGTGATTTCTTTTTATTTAAATTTGTGCAATTAGCGATATAATGTTGGCACGACGATAGCGTGAAACTAAAACGACACGCTGTGACGTAAAACAATGCTAGGGGTCCTGATATCGATGTGTGATATCGGGTGAGAAATACCCTCGAACCTGATCTGGATAATGCCAGCGAAGGGAAGCCGCTAAAAATCGTGCCCGTGATGGTTGTTGCTGTTTGTCATGCGCGCACTGTGTTTTTAGAAACTCCTTTGCTGGCTCCATGCCAACAAGCAAAGGAGCCAAACTACATGAACGCCAATCCGAAGTTTCTGTCTGCAACAGCGACAGTCGATGAAGCAGCAATCGCACCGCTGCCTAATTCCCGTAAAGTCTATATTCAAGGTAGTCGTCCCGACATCCGCGTACCGATGCGTGAGATCAGCCAATCTGATACCCCCGCTTCTTTTGGTGCAGAAAAGAATCCCCCGATTTATGTCTACGACACATCGGGACCCTATACCGATCCCAACGTCAGCATCGATATTCGCTCCGGTTTGCCCTCTGTGCGCGGCGCATGGATTGCAGAGCGGAACGATACCGAAGAATTATCTGGACCGACTTCCAAATATGGCCAGAAACGGCTCAATGATCCACAATTAGCTGAATTACGTTTTAATCTTAAACGTCTGCCGCGTCGCGCCAAAGCGGGTAAAAACGTATCGCAGATGCACTATGCGCGCCAAGGCATTATCACGCCAGAAATGGAATACATTGCGATCCGTGAAAATCTGCAACGTAAAGAGTATCTCGCCAATCTAAAAGCATCGGGTCCAATGGGGAACAAGCTGGCCGAGATGATGGGGCGTCAGCATCCAGGACAGTCTTTTGGTGCAGCGATTCCAGCAGAAATCACACCGGAATTTGTCCGTTCTGAAGTCGCTCGAGGTCGTGCGATTATTCCTGCCAACATTAATCATCCTGAAGTCGAGCCGATGATTATTGGCCGGAATTTCTTAGTGAAAATTAATGCTAATATTGGTAACTCTGCCGTCACTTCGTCCATCGGCGAAGAGGTAGAAAAAATGACGTGGGCGATTCGTTGGGGTGGCGACAATGTCATGGATCTGTCGACAGGCAAGCACATTCATGAAACACGCGAATGGATTATCCGTAACTCGCCCGTCCCGATTGGTACTGTCCCTATTTACCAAGCACTTGAAAAGGTGAATGGCAAAGCCGAAGACCTTACGTGGGAAATTTTCCGCGATACTTTGATTGAGCAGGCGGAGCAGGGCGTCGATTATTTTACGATCCATGCAGGTGTTCGTTTGCAGTATGTGCCATTAACCGCCAAGCGGATGACCGGCATCGTCTCTCGCGGTGGATCGATTATGGCGAAATGGTGTTTGGCGCATCACAAAGAGAGCTTTTTGTACGAACACTTTGAAGAAATTTGCGAGATCATGAAAGCCTATGATGTCTCGTTTAGTCTCGGCGATGGTCTGCGTCCTGGCTCGATTTACGATGCCAATGATGAAGCCCAATTGGGTGAATTAAAAACCTTGGGTGAATTAACCCAAATCGCTTGGAAACATGACGTGCAAGTCATGATCGAAGGTCCTGGTCATGTGCCGATGCATTTGATCAAAGAAAATATGGATTTGCAGCTGGAGCAATGTCACGAAGCGCCGTTTTACACGCTGGGACCATTGACGACGGATATCGCACCTGGCTATGACCATATCACGTCCGGTATTGGTGCTGCCCAAATCGGTTGGTATGGTACGGCGATGCTGTGCTATGTCACTCCTAAAGAACATCTAGGATTGCCCAATAAAGTTGACGTCAAAGACGGCATCATCACTTACAAAATTGCGGCGCATGCTGCCGATCTCGCCAAAGGACACCCAGGTGCACAGATCCGCGACAACGCATTGTCGAAGGCCCGCTTTGAGTTCCGCTGGGAGGACCAGTTCAACATTGGTCTCGACCCAGATAAAGCACGTGAATTTCATGACGAAACCTTGCCAAAAGATTCTGCCAAAGTAGCCCATTTTTGTTCAATGTGTGGTCCACATTTCTGTTCCATGAAAATTACGCAAGAAGTACGCGACTATGCCGCCAATCAAGGGATCTCCGAGATCGCCGCGCTCAAGCAAGGCATGGAAGTGAAAGCCGTTGAATTTGTGAAAAGCGGTGCGGAACTTTATCGAAAACAGTGAGCGTCATGATGGATTTGGAATTTGACATAGAGCTCAATGGCAGCGCGTATCAAGTGATGTTCGGTCACACGATTGATGACCTGATCGGTGTGCTGGCGCTACGTGAAAAAAACATCGCTGTCGCAGTGAATCGCCACATTATTCCCCGTAGTCAGTGGAGTGGCTTGTTACTGCAACGCGAGGACAAAGTTGATATCGTCCGCGCGATTGGTGGTGGGTGATCGCTCATTGTAGCCGAATACAAAAAGATGTTGCCCAGACCTCTAGCGTGGATGAGCAGCATCGTTCAAGCGTGATGTGAACAAAGGAAATCAAATGCAAACAACAGACGGCTTTACCATTGCCGGAAAAACCTACCGCTCTCGTTTATTGGTCGGTAGCGGTAAATACAAAGATCTTGAACAAACACGATTAGCAACCGAGGCGGCAGGTGCCGAGATCATTACCGTCGCGATCCGACGCGTGAACATCGGACAAGACCCCCACGCGCCGAGTTTACTCGATGTGGTACCACCTTCCCGCTATACGATCTTACCTAATTCTGCGGGATGTTATAACGCTGAAGACGCTGTCTACACCTTGCAGTTGGGGCGTGAATTATTAGGTGGACACAAACTATGTAAACTCGAGGTGCTGGGGGATGAAAAGACGCTATTTCCCAATATGCCTGAAACCTTGAAAGCAGCAAAAACGCTGGTGAAAGACGGATTTGATGTGATGGTCTACTGCAGCGACGATCCTATTCAAGCCAAAATGCTCGAAGAGATCGGCTGTGTTGCTGTCATGCCTCTAGCATCGCTGATTGGATCGGGGATGGGGATTTTGAACCCATGGAATTTATCCTTAATCATCGAACAGGCGAAGGTGCCCGTGTTGGTCGATGCTGGCGTAGGAACCGCTTCCGATGCAGCGATTGCCATGGAATTAGGCTGTGATGGCGTATTGATGAACACAGCCATTGCGGGTGCTCGTGATCCGGTGCGTATGGCCCGCGCAATGGGATTGGCGGTGGAGGCGGGAAGAGAGGCTTTTCTGGCAGGACGAATGGCACGTAAGTTTGCCGCCTCGCCGTCTTCCCCTATGGCAGGGCGTATTGTCTGATGACGCGCGCACAACGCCCCTGTGTTCTCGTGTTTGCGGGGCATGACCCGAGCGGTGGCGCGGGTATTCAGGCCGATATTGAAGCGATCGCTGCGCAAGGAGCGCATGCTTTGCCTGTCATCACCGCCCTGACCGTACAAGACAACGATCACGCTTATGCGGTGCATGCCGTAGACGCACAGATCATCCTTCAGCAAGCGATGACGCTCGTGGCGAAGATCCCTGTGTCTGTGGTTAAAATCGGTATTGTCGCTCACAAAAAAAATGCAGCGGCGATTGCGCGTTTTATCGAACAGTTGCGACAAAAACGTCCTCAACTGCACGTCATTGTCGACCCAGTTCTGGGAAGTGGACAAGGTGATCGCCTCTCGCTTGATGACGCCATTGAGGCAATCCAGCCTTTGTTATCGGTTGCCACACTGATTACGCCTAATTTGCCTGAGTTGTCGCGTTTATCAGCAAGCGCGGACGGTGTGGATGCGCAAGCGCAGGCGCTATTGCTGAGCACATCGGCAGATGTGTTGGTAAAGGGAGGGCATGGATGCGAGGATCAGGTGAGAAATAGTTGGTACCAGACCCAGCATTTGCAGGCGACCCAAGAGTGGCGATGGCCAAAGCTAGCGGGCGAATTTCATGGAAGCGGTTGCACACTCGCATCAGCGATTGCTGGTCGCCTTGCTATGGGTGATTCGCTACCGCGGGCATTGGATCAAGCGCAGCGCTACACTCAGGCATCGCTGGCACACGCCTATGCGATCGCGCCAGGGCAGTTGATCCCTCAACGAGAAAGAAGAAATGATCAATATGACTAAATTAAGCGGGTTATATATTGTCACCCCAGACTGGGATGAGACAGAGAGATTGTTGTCAGTCACAGAGCAGGCCCTACAAGGTGGAGCCAATATTGTTCAGTACCGCCACAAAACAGCGAGCCCTGCATTACGCCAAGAACAAGCCCAGGCCTTGCAACAGTTGTGTCGGCAATATCAAAAGCCGTTCATCATCAATGACCATCTCGATTTATTCTTAGCCTTAGATGCTGATGGGCTTCATGTTGGTGGGACGGACATGTCTGTTGCAGCGGTACGATCACTCGTTGGCCCCGATAAAATTGTGGGTGCATCCTGTTACGGAGATCTCTCACTCGCACAGCAAGCAGTCACGCAGGGCGCAAGCTACATTGCCTTTGGTGGATTTTATCCTTCACGAATTAAAAAGTACGCAGTGACGACACCGTATGAGATTGTGTCAACCGCAGGTGCGACGTGGCACATACCGAAGGTAGTGATTGGTGGCATGACCTTAGAAAATTGTCAGCCGCTCGTTCAACAAGGGGCTGAGATGGTGGCGGTCATTAGCAGCGTTTATATGGCAGCAGATCCCCAGAGTGCAGCACAGTCGTTTGCGCAACTGTGGGATGACGCTGGGAAATAGCCCAACGATGACGTACCCCCTGATATTGCTTCAATTGCATGTTTGTTGATGAGATAGCGATATCGGTCGAAAGACGTTAGGTTTGAGCGAGAGATCGGTGCATTGAACGGCGCAGCGGTCTCTCTCTCCCGTATAATCGGGGTATGCAAAATTTACTTCATAATCTTAATCCTGAGCAGCTTGCTGCAGTGACTCTTCCGGCGCAATCCGCCCTGATTCTGGCGGGTGCCGGATCGGGCAAGACGCGCGTATTAACGACCCGGATTGCATGGTTGATCCAGACTGGGCAAGTCTCGCCGGGCGGTATCCTGGCCGTGACATTTACCAATAAAGCGGCGAAAGAGATGATGTCGCGCTTATCGGCCATGTTGCCTATCAATACGCGTGGTATGTGGATTGGTACGTTCCACGGCTTATGTAATCGTTTGTTGCGCGCACATCATCGCGATGCTGGCTTGCCGCAAACTTTTCAGATTTTAGATTCGGGCGATCAGTTGTCGTTTATTAAACGCTTGTTAAAAGCGAATAATATTGATGACGAGAAATTCCCGCCCAAAACCTTGATGTACTTCATTAACAGTGCCAAGGATCAAGGCTTGCGGGCCGCCCAAGTGGATGCGTACGACGATTTCAACCGCAAAATGGTGGCTTTGTACGATTTATATGACGCACAGTGCCAACGCGAAGGTGTGGTGGATTTTGCCGAGCTGTTATTGCGTACGTATGAATTGTTGAGCCGTAACCAACCGCTGCGTGAACATTATCAAGAGCGTTTCCGCCATGTGCTTGTGGATGAGTTTCAAGATACCAACGATTTGCAATACAAATGGCTCAAACTCATGGCAGGTGCGGGTCAGCGCCGCGCGGGTGCCGTATTTGCGGTGGGGGATGACGATCAGAGTATCTATGCGTTCCGCGGTGCCAATGTGGGCAACATGTCGGCGTTTGAACGTGAATTTGAAGTCAAAAATCTGATTAAACTGGAACAGAATTACCGTTCCCATGGGCATATTCTCGATAGCGCCAATGTTCTGATTGAAAACAATAGCAAGCGACTGGGTAAAAATTTACGTACCGATGCCGGACACGGTGAACTGGTCCGCGTTATGGAAGCAAGCAGTGATATCCAAGAAGCGAATTGGATCATCGAAGAAGCAAAAAATTTGATCCGTGAAGGGTCGTTGCGTAGTGAAATTGCGATCTTATACCGCTCTAATGCGCAATCCCGCGTGATCGAGCATGCTTTGTTCACGGCCAATATTCCGTACCGTGTGTATGGCGGGCAACGCTTTTTTGAACGTGCGGAAATTAAGCATGCGATTGCTTATTTGCAGCTAATGGATAACCCACACAATGATTCTGCATTTTTGCGTGTGGTGAACTTCCCGACGCGCGGTATTGGCGCACGGTCTATCGAGCAGTTGCAAGACGCCGCCAAGCAGCAAGGAAGCTCATTGTATGCCGCTGTGCGCCACGTAGGAGGCAAAGCTGGATCCTCCTTAGCGAACTTCGTGAAACTCATTGAGGGTGCACGCTTCGAGACGCAAAACTTGCCGTTGCCCGAGATGGTGAAGATCGTACTCGATCTGAGTACCTTGATCACGCACTACCAAACGGAAAAAGAAGGCGCAGACCGGATTGAAAACTTGGAGCAGCTCGTCAATGCGGCGACCTTGTTTGTTTCCGAAGAAGGCTTTGGCAAAGAAGCGCCGGCGTTTAGCGGCCCCGCCAGTAATGCCGCCGTGCTCTTAGACAATGGTGACGGGACCAGCATCATTGATGCGGATGCAGCACTACCGACGTTGATGTCGCCATTGTCAGCATTCTTGTCGCACGCTTCGTTAGAGGCGGGTGATAACCAAGCGCAAGCAGGTCAGGATGCGATGCAATTGATGACGGTTCACTCCGCCAAAGGCTTGGAGTTTGATGCGGTATTCATTACGGGGCTTGAAGAGGGCTTATTCCCTCACGAAAATAGCGCGCAAGAAGAATCTGGTGTGGAGGAAGAGCGACGCCTCATGTACGTCGCCATCACCCGTGCACGCAAACGCCTCTATCTGAGTTTTTCACAAACACGGATGTTGCACGGTCAAACCCGCTACAACATGCGGTCACGTTTTTTTGATGAGTTGCCTGAGGACTCGTTGAAATGGTTATCGCCCAAAGTGCAGCCAAGCTGGTTTGGGCAAAGCAAAAAATCAGCGTGGGATGACGTGTCCATGGACGATGCTGGACACGATGCCAACAGGATTGCGCAGCAAATGACGAAGCAAAGTTCGTCGATGACCTGGCGCATCGGTCAGGGCGTTGCTCATCCGAAATTTGGTGAGGGTGTCATTGTCAACATTGAGGGCAGTGGGACCAATGCACGGGCACACATCAATTTTGGCCAATTTGGTATGAAGTTACTCGATTTGAGTGTGGCCAAGTTGGAAAAAATCTAATAGACATCACCAAGGTCATGTCGTGGCGTTCACTGTCGACGGCGGTCTCTTTGCGGGATCGTCCGTCCATTGTGATCGTTAACCGGAACAAGGAAGTACGATGGTAAGAGATCAGTTACTCAATTATGTCGCAGCAGGACTGTTTGGTCTGGCGGTGTTGCATACCTTTTCGACAAAATTTTTTCTTAATCTTGCACACCGTAGTCCGCGACATGCGGGGTTGTGGCATTTGCTCGGTGAGGTAGAAGTTGTTTTCGGTTTTTGGGCGTTGGTGCTCGTGGCGTTAATGGGCGTCATGTTGGATCAGCATCACGCCATTGCCTACCTTGAGGCGCAGAACTTTACAGAACCACTTTTTGTGTTCGTTATTCTGGTGATTGCTGCGACCCGTCCGGTGTTGTGGTTGGTTGAGGACATCATTGCACGGTGCGCTCGGGTTCTCCCTTTTGCCCCGACTTTATCGCTGTATTTGTTGTGTTTAACCCTGGTGCCGTTGCTGGGATCATTCATTACTGAACCAGCAGCGATGACCTTGGCTGCCTTGATGTTGAAGGAGCATTTCTATCAGAAAAATATTTCCTCACGCATGAAATACATGACGCTTGGGGTGTTGTTCGTCAACATTTCCATTGGCGGTGTATTAACGCCATTTGCAGCGCCGCCAGTGCTGATGGTGGCGGAAAAGTGGGGATGGGATATCGCAATGATGAGCAGCGCTTTTGGTTGGAAGGCAGCTTGCGCCGTTGTCTTAAATGGGTTGCTGCTGACGCTGTGGTTTAAACGTGAGTTACTCAGCTTACCCACAGCGAACCAAGAGAAAAATGCGGTGCCAATGCCTTTGACGGTGGTTGCAATACATTTGTTATTTTTGGCGATGACGGTGTGGTTCGCGCACTATCCGGTCGTATTTCTAGGGTTGTTTATGTTTTTTTTGGGCTACACCGAAGCCTATCAGCGCTATCAGGACCGATTGATGCTCAGAGAAGGTCTGCTGGTGGCGTTTTTTCTGGCAGGCTTGGTCGTACTGGGTGGGTTACAACAATGGTGGCTACAGCCGCTGTTAGCGGGGCTCAATAGCACGGTACTCTTCTTTGGCGCGCTGTCATTGACCGCGATTACGGATAATGCCGCATTAACTTACCTTGGTTCGTTGGTGAGTGGCTTATCAGAGCCGGCGAAGTATGCCCTGGTCGCTGGCGCAGTAACAGGTGGCGGATTGACGGTGATTGCAAATGCACCTAACCCGGCGGGCTACGCTATTTTGAGGGAATGTTTTGACGAGGGGGCAATCAGTCCCAGTGGATTACTTCTCGCAGCGATCATCCCAACGATGATGGCGGCGTTCTTCTTTCTCGTGTTTTAAAAAAGCGAGCGACGTATCAGCATTATCCGGTGATGACGTTGTTTTACTGTGATGTCATCAGCCCTCTAATTCAACGCCGTCATTCTTCCGCATTGCAGCAAGTTATTGACAGCGTTGTATTCGCTTTATTAAATGTAATACGCCGTTGTCGTCATGACTTTTGCCATGCACTTCATTCCAAGACGTACAGGCAGTGGTAGCTCGCTGGCACCGAGTGACTTCGCCGCTGCCCCGTGGGCCACTTCATCAACGCGCATCTGTTCAACAATCGCACGTGATTTGATATCGTTGGCTGGCAGGGCTTGTAAATGACTGGCGAGATGGGCTTCGACTTGGCGTTCGGTCTCGACAACAAACCCAAGGCTTGCTGCGTCGCCACATTTAGCCGCAACAACGCCGCAGACATAGGCACCGGCGTACCACAATGGGCTCATGAAGCTGGTGTGGGAGTTCAATTCTTTCAACCGCTGTGCGGTCCAGGCGAGATGATCTTCTTCTTCGATACAGGAGTGTTGTAGCTGGCGAGCAACTTCCGGTGTGTGTGAGAAGCTGCTTTGCGCGTCGTACAGTGCTTGTGCACAAATTTCACCGACATGGTTCACTCGCATCAGCCCAGCACTGTGCTTTTGTTCCTGTTCTGACAGTGCATCAGCGGCAATATGTGCAGCAGGGTTGGGGCGTGAACTTTTTGCTTGTGCTGACACCGTGCGCAGCGCACGATCAAAGGCAATCAATAGACGATCAGGACGAGGTAAAGACATAGCGTGACTCAATCTGGCAATGTGGATCTTGGATGATTGCTATTGTAGAGCAGATAGACGTCCACCGCCTGACACGCTTCTTTGCGCTAACGTAATCTTTCTTCTGATTTTTTTAGGAAAAGATTTTTAACGCACATTTTCAATTGAAAACTTTGTTGCGCCATCACCACAATTAATGCCTTTAGATACGATCGTTCGCAAATTTGCTTTGCTCAAAATCGACTAGTTTGATTCAATCAGACTTAGCTTCTGAATCGACAAATAAATCAATAGGTTTCGAAGTTTTAGCGTTAAAACACAAAAAGAACCAATTAGAGTTCGTTCCATCGCTGGATAATCAATCACAAATTTGGAGACACCCACAATGAAAAAATCACTTATTGCTTTTGCCGTCCTCGGTGCTTTTGCTGCGTCCGCATCAGCGCAATCCAATGTAACGCTCTACGGCATCATTGATGCTGCCGTGATGTACAACACCAATCAGACTGCTGCTGGTGGAAATAAATTGACCCTCGATGCGGGCCAGTTATTAACATCTCGCTGGGGTATTAAGGGTAGCGAAGATCTGGGTGGCGGTATGAAGGCGATGTTCAACCTAGAGGGTACGCTGGCGAACGATACCGGTGCTGCTGGTGCAGGCTTTGGTGGTAATTCTTTCACGCAGGCTGGTAACAGCACTTCGTTGTTTGACCGTTTGTCTTGGTTAGGTTTGAGTGGCGACTTCGGTACTGTTACTGCAGGTCGTAACAACATTTTGGGTGTTGATTCAGTCGGCTTGGCGGATCCAATGGGACTGGCACATGCTGGCAGCAATCCTAACGTGATGTTCAGTGCATTGAACGCGGGTTCGTTATTCGGCGGTTTCGGTACAAACCAAGGTGGTACAGGACTGCGTCAGAACAACTCTGTTAAGTACGTGTCTCCTTACCAAAACATGAACGGCTTCGGTGTTGGCTTAATGTACGGTGCGGGTGAGCAGGCTGGTAACACATCGGGCAGCCGTTATATGGGTGCATCGACATTCTTCACTGATGGTAAAAACGGCGCGGCAATTTCGTACGCGAAACTGAACGATGTCACTGGCAACGCTTCCTTGGCTGGTTTTTCTCTGGGTCTGAAATACTACGTGACACCAGACGTAAAGCTGAACTTCACCTACTCTCAGAATAAAGTAGATGGCTCGATCAAGATTCCTGTGAGTGCTACGTTGGCATTGGATGCAAATCAACGCAAAATCGCTGTGATTGGCGCTGGTGTTGATTATTCTCTGTCTCAGCAGACAACATTGACTGCGGCTTACTATGACACGAAGCGTTCTGGTGACGTAGGCGGCCTGCTCGATGGTAAAGCGGATCAGTACATCTTGCTTGGCAAGTATGCATTGAGCAAGCGTACGACAGCGTATGCGTCGGTTGTGTACGCAAAAGCAGGTTCTTCAGAATCCAAAGATACAGGCCTGTCCTTAGGTATTATCGCAGCCGGCAACTCAACAGCTGTCCGCACAGCAGTGGGTGTGTTGCACTCCTTCTAAGCTGAAGATAATTCGCTAAATTTTAAATTCGCAGTATTTAAAAGCCTCATTCGTGAGGCTTTTATTTTTTTATTTTCCCGAATTATTTTTTTTGAATGAGGCTCAAAAATTTTAATCAGACGATAACTGTTGTAAAACAGCGAAAAAATTATATAAATCATAATTTTCGTTGCTAAAGTGAGACATTTTTGGCTCAACTTCGGTCAATAAGGGCGAATTTGCTTGGCTGTAAGCGGTCATATTTGGTCAAATACGTTAACTTCTCGTTTGCCGAATAAGTAGTTTTAAGTATTAGCACGACATCCGAATGATGTATCACCAGTTCGCCTCGTGCTTCATCAAGTTGTTTTGTATTCAAATCCTTTGGAGAAAAAAATGAAAAAATCACTTATCGCTCTGTCAGTATTGGCAGCTATCTCTGGTGCGGCACAAGCGCAATCCAGCGTAACAATCTACGGTGTTGTTGATATGGCTTTCCAAGCTGAAAGCAACGGCGCAGGTAAAAAATACGCTATCGACAGCGGTGAGCAAGCTGGTTCCCGTCTGGGTTTCAAAGGTACTGAAGATCTGGGTGGCGGTCTGAAAGCAATCTTCGATCTGGAAGCTGGTATCTTGGCTGACAGCGGCGCATCCCAAGGTGGCCTGACATTCGGTCGTCAATCATGGGTTGGTTTGACTGGTGACTTCGGTACAGTAAAAGCTGGCCGTCAATACACACCACAGTTCTACTTCTTCGACGCAGTTGACCCATTTGATCTGGGATTCACTTCCGGTAACGCTGGTGCTTCCACTTCCACAGGCGGCGTATTCGGTTTCTTGTCCGCAAGCTCATGGCGCGTGAACAACAGCGTTAGCTACCAAACAGCTAACATCGATGGCTTCAGCGCAATGGCATTGTATGCTGCTGGCGAAGTTGCTGGTGACACATCTGCAAACCGCTCTGTCGGTATCAGCGCTCAATACGCTGCGGGTCCAGTGTACGTTGGTGGTGTTTACTACTCTCAAAACGACGCTAAAGGCGTTGCTTTGAAATCTGGCTTGTTGGGTGCAACTTATGACTTCGGCGTTGCTAAAGGCGCAGTTGGCTACTCCCAAGACAAAAAAGACGACAACACTATCGATCGTAAAGGCTACACACTGGGCGTAACAGTACCAGTTACAGCAGCTGACAACATCTTGGCAACTGTTGCACGTCTGAAAGACAACGCTGCTAACGGTAACAGCACACAATTGGCAATCGGCGCAACACACGCATTGTCTAAGCGTACTAACCTGTACACTTCTGCATCCCGCGTAAGCAACGATGCAACAGTGAACGGCGGTGGCTTGGCTGCATTCAAAGGCGCAAAAGACTACCTGTTCAACTTCGGCGTTCTGCACTCCTTCTAATATACGGCAGGCGTAAGCCTGCTTGGTTAAAGAACGAAAAAAAAGCACCTTCGGGTGCTTTTTTATTTGCGCTCAAAAAATGTAGCTTGGTATCAGATAGATATTCGGATGACTGAAGTTGGCGCGGGAAGTGGGTGTGTGAAGTGGAGGGTGATCTGGCGTGATGTTGGCGGCACCACACCGAGTTCAATACTCAATAGGTGTGGTATCCGCGAAGGCTCGTGGAGAGCGTAATGCTGCCCTCAGTCGGGCGTATTAGACTGGTTGGGTGGAGTAACGCCAAAGTGCTCGTAAGCCAACGTTGTCGCAATTCGACCGCGTGGCGTCCGTTGCAAATAACCTTGCTGGATCAGATAGGGCTCTAGGACGTCTTCAATCGTGTCTCTTTCTTCACCAATTGCTGCAGCAACGTTATCGAGGCCGACAGGGCCGCCGCCGAATTTAAATAGGATTGCTTCGAGTAGCTTTCTGTCCATCAGATCAAAGCCTACCGTATCGACATCGAGCATCTTTAATGCCGCATCGGCAATGGCTTTCGTGATTTCACCATTGCCTTTGACCTCCGCATAATCTCTCACACGGCGTAGCAAGCGGTTGGCAATACGTGGTGTGCCTCGGGCACGGTTAGCGATCTCACGTGCACCGTCTTCTTGGATTGGTGCATTGAGTAATGATGCTGAGCGTGTGACGATGCGGGTTAATTGTTCCGGTGTGTAAAACTCCAAGCGCGCCACGATACCAAAACGATCCCGTAATGGATTGGTGAGCATACCTGCACGCGTCGTTGCACCAACGAGTGTGAACGGTTGCAAATCAAGTTTGACTGAGCGCGCAGCTGGCCCCTCGCCGATCATGATATCGATTTGGTAGTCTTCCAGCGCGGGATACAAAATCTCTTCCACGACCGGTGATAAGCGGTGGATTTCGTCGATAAATAAGACGTCGTTGGCTTCTAAGTTCGTGAGCAGGGCGGCGAGATCGCCTGCGCGTTCAAGCACCGGGCCTGAGGTCTGGCGCAGATTCACCCCCATTTCGCGGGCAATAATGTGCGCTAAGGTTGTTTTACCTAAACCTGGTGGTCCGAACAACAAAGTGTGATCGAGTGCTTCTTTGCGCTGGCGCGCTGCCGTAATAAAAATCTCGAGCTGTGAACGTATTTTTTCCTGTCCTACGTAGTCGTCTAATTGCTTAGGACGTAACGCGCGCTCGATCGCTTCTTCACTGGAGGAGACTGGTGTCGCAGAAATAATCCGCGTCTCTGCCACTTCGGAAAAGAGATTGTCGGTTTGTATGCTCATCGCTTACCCTTTTGACAGTGCTTTAAGAGCCAGTTTGATGCCTTCAGAGACACCGCTGCCCGCAGGTACGGATTTCATGGCAATCGTGGCTTCTTTGTCTGAATATCCTAGGGCAAGTAAGGCATTTAAAATATCGCCGCTATGATCGCCCGCCGCCATGGCAGCGCTGGCGCTAAATAAGTCTGCGCCGAGTTTACCTTTGAGTTCAAGCAATAGACGTTCTGCTGTTTTTTTCCCAATGCCCGGAATCCGCGTCAGTCGACCGGCTTCCTGCAAGGTAATCGCTTGTGATAAGTCTGCCACTGACATCCCAGATAAAATCGCCAGCGCTGTCCGAGAGCCAACCCCACTGATTTTGATCAGTTGGCGAAACGTGGCGCGCTCTTCAGCACTCCCAAAACCAAACAAGACATGCGCATCTTCACGGATAGCCAGATGCGTCAGTAACGCTACTTTTTCACCGAGTGGGGGGAGATTGTAAAACGTGCTCATTGGCACATCGACTTCATAGCCAACCCCTTGGCAATCAATCAGCAATTGTGGAGGATTTTTTTCGAGTAGCGTGCCTGCAATGCGACCTATCATGAGACGGCTTTCATACTGTATGAATAAACAGTGATCATAAACGATTCTCTTCCACTTGACGAGAACCATTGCGATCTTGGTGTTGCAGGCATTCGATCAGCGTTTAGCCAATCAAACGTCCCCCTTTGACGCGCAATCCTTTTTTGGCTAACTCAGGTGCAATCGCGCTCAGCGTGGCTAATGCTTCACCGCTGTGCGCGTGGCAGATCGCCACCCCTAATGCGTCGGCAGCATCAGGACTAGGTTTGCCTGAGAGCTTTAATAAGCGTTGCACCATATCCTGCACCTGTTCTTTTTTCGCTCGACCATGACCAACAACGCCTTGCTTCACCTGCAGCGCGGTATATTCAGCGACGGGTAAGTCGGCCCCAACGAGTGCACAGATGGCCGCGCCACGTGCTTGTCCCAGCAGCAAGGTCGATTGTGGATTGACATTGACGAAGACGATTTCAATCGCAGCACAGTCAGGTTGGTAGGTGCTGACTACTTCAGAGACGCTCGCTAAGATTGTTTTTAGACGCTCAGGTAAGGACCCTTCAACGGTTTTAATGGTACCCGAGGCAACATAAGTGAGTTGGCTTCCCTGCTTTTGAATAATGCCAAAGCCGGTAGTGCGAAGACCGGGGTCGATGCCGAGAATTTTCATTGTGGGTCAGGTGTTCCAGTGTCGGCTGGATGGTTGTGGCGTGATGCGATGGGAGAATGATAGCCCAAACTGGCGGGATCTGGCAGCTTCGTCGCATTGATGGGATGCGGGAGATAGATGTCAGAGGTCCAAGCACGTCGGACACGAATCAAGGGCTGGACCATAGCGTCTTCCTAAAAAAAAGCCCCCAATAGGCATTGGGGGCGATATTTTCACGATGACACTGCGTGAGCAGATTAATGACGGAAGTGACGTGTTCCTGTATAGACCATCACAACACCGCGTTCATCGGCTGCATCGATCACTTCTTGATCGCGCATGGAGCCACCTGGGTGAATCACACACGTTGCACCTGCATCGACAACAACGTCGAGGCCATCGCGGAATGGGAAGAATGCGTCAGACGCAACAGCAGACCCAGCCAGTGTCAGACCTGCATTTTGTGCCTTGATGGATGCGATCCGTGCGGAGTCGATACGGCTCATTTGACCTGCACCCACGCCCAATGTCATTCCGTTACCGCAGAACACGATTGCATTGGATTTCACATACTTCGCCACGCGCCATGCAAACATCATGTCCGCCATTTGTTGTGGCGTTGGTTGCAATTTAGAAACGACGCGCAGTTCTTCTTGCAACACATTTTTCGCATCAGGTGCTTGCACTAACAATCCACCGCCGACGCGTTTGACGTCGTATTGGTTCACAGCATTGCCCAACGAAATTTCTAACAGACGCACATTTTGTTTTGCGGCAAAAATGGCTTTGGCTTCTGCTGTGAAAGACGGCGCGATCAATACTTCAACGAATTGTTTGGCAACGATTTCTGCCGCTTTACCATCGAGTTCACGGTTGAAGGCGATGATGCCACCGAACGCAGACGTCGGATCGGTTTGCAAGGCTTTGCTGTAGGCTTCAAACGGCGTTACACCGAGAGCTACGCCACATGGATTAGCATGCTTGACGATCACACAGGCAGATTCATTGAACGACTTCACGCATTCCCATGCTGCATCAGCATCGGCGATGTTGTTGTAGGACAGTTCTTTGCCTTGCAATTGCTTGTAGTTAGCCAATGCACCATCAACCGCTTTTAAATCACGATAAAACGCAGCAGATTGATGTGGGTTTTCGCCGTAGCGCATTTCTTGTACTTTGTCGAAATGCAGGTTCAGCGTTTGCGGATAAGCGCTGCGCGTTGTGTGTGCTTTGTCTTCGCCGAGGCTGGTCAAATAGTTGGTGATCGCACCATCGTATTGTGCTGTGTGAGCAAAGACTTTTTTTGCCAACGTGAATTTCGTGTCATAGCTCACGACGTTATTGTTGGCTTTCATTTCAGAGAGCACAATCGCGTAATCGCTTGGATCAACGATCACAGTAACGTCTTTATGATTTTTAGCAGATGAACGCAACATCGTTGGACCACCGATGTCGATGTTTTCAATCGCGTCTTCTAAAGAGCATTCTGCTTTAGCAACAGTTTGCTGAAATGGATACAAGTTCACGACGACCATATCGATCGTTGGAATACCGTGCTCTTCGAGCGCAGCGACGTGCTCAGGAAAATCGCGGCGGGCCAAAATACCACCGTGCACTTTAGGGTGCAGTGTTTTGACGCGGCCGTCGAGCATTTCTGGAAAGCCCGTGTAATCAGCAACTTCAGTCACGGCGAGACCGTTATCTGCAAGTAACTTCGCTGTACCGCCAGTCGATAAAATCTTGACACCGAGTGCCGACAATTCACGTGCAAAATCGAGCACACCAGTCTTGTCTGAGACGGATATGAGGGCTTGTTTGATCATGATGAGAATGAAAGAGTAAGGAAATCGGTGTCAGAGAGCGACATAATGTTGGGTGGATATGGCTTAAAGCAAACCGTGATGCTGCAATTTTTTGCGCAAGGTATTCCGGTTAATCCCTAACATGTCCGCTGCTTGGGACTGGTTGCTATCAGCGCGTGTCATGACCATTTCAAGCATAGGTTTTTCCACGGCTAATACGACCATATCGTAAATATTGGATGCAGGTTGCTCACCCAGATCACGGAAATATTTTTCCAGATTTTTGTGAACGGCGTCTTGGATGCTATCTTTGCTCATATTTTTATTGTCACTAATTGGTTATGCTGGCCAGCGAAAAGTCCACTTTTGGCGGACGTTCTGGCGCCATGGTTGTTACTGTGTTGCTCAGGTTTTACAACGAGTGCGCTATGCGGCCATTTTTTCTTCAAAGGGGCGGTATTGTAACCGTTCCCCAGCCATGCGATCAAAAAAATGACTGACTGCTGCTAACTGCTCGTTGCAATCGGTCAGGAGATTCATTTCTTGCCTGAATTCCTCACCACCTACCAGATCCTGTACGTACCAGCCGATGTGCTTGCGTGCCGTCCTAACACCAAGATACTCACCGTAAAACGCGTAATGCTCTTTCAAGTGGTTATCCATGAGACGCCGGACTTCACTGATCAGTGGTGGAGGTAAGTGTTCACCTGTGCGTAAGTAATGGTCAATTTCCCTGAAAATCCACGGTCGACCTTGTGCGGCGCGGCCTACCATGATGGCATCAGCACCGGTGTATTGCAAAACGAACTTCGCTTTTTCTGGTGTCGTAATGTCACCATTAGCAACAACCGGAATGCCAACAGCCGCTTTGACAGCAGCGATGGTGTCGTATTCGGCATCACCTTTGTAGCCATCGGCACGGGTTCTACCGTGTAGCGTCAGCATTTGGATGCCCGCTGCTTCGGCCATTCGTGCAATCGTTAGTGCATTTTTGTTGGAGCGATCCCAGCCAGTGCGGAATTTCAGCGTCACGGGGACATCCACAGCCTTTACAACGGCATCGAGAATCTGCCCAACAAGGCTTTCGTGTTGCAAGAGCGCAGAACCACACCACGCGTTGCATACTTTTTTGACTGGGCAGCCCATATTGATATCGATGATTTGCGCACCTTTATCGACATTGAACTTTGCACAGTCAGCCAACATGACAGGATCTGCTCCTGCAATCTGCACAGCCTTCGGCTCCATTTCACCTTCGTGATTGGTGCGTCGGGTTGATTTTTCGGTTTCCCATAATTTCGGATTTGACGCCGCCATTTCAGAAACAGCATAGCCCGCACCCAGTTCTTTGCATAATTGCCGAAACGGCCTATCTGTTACTCCAGCCATCGGAGCAACAAAAATATTATTACGCAAGACATAGGAACCGATTTGCACGATGAGGATCAGGGGAAATTTGAAGAAGCGCTATTCTACCTGAAACTTGCCTAAATAATTGGCAAAATTCCCCACGGTTTATAGGAATATTTATTTCTATGAATAGCTGTTTTAGATAGATTTAGACTTGCTATTCTAAATTAGCGATAAAAATTTGTTCTTCGTTATCTTCATCGCGCAATGTCTCGCTGATTTTATTGCGATGCAGTGAAAAAGAATGGCGATTTTTGCTTGATCGACAAAGTGATCACCTCAACATCGTGATCACTTTTTGTTTAGCATCGTCGCCTTTTTTCTAAGAGCAGATCATTTTTTTATGTATTTTGATTAATTTCATCGATTGCATCGGCATCGAGATGCGCGATGTCACCCCAAGAAATTAATTGCAAACGAGCATTTTCATAGTGAAAGCGATTAATGCTGGCGTTGTAAATGGTGACTTCCCGTGGGGCGTTTAAGGGGAGATCTTTTGAGGCGCGATAAGCACACTCTAACACGCCACCATGCGCCACGATGGCGATTTTCTTGCCACTGAATTGCTCTGCGTAGTGATTGAGGTGTGTCACGATACGCTGATGAAACTGACGTATGGTCTCGCCCTGGTTTTCTCCGGGAGGAAACGCCGCATCCGGATCGTGCGATTTCCATGCCGCATGCTCAATGGGAAACAGATGCGGTAAGTCGCTATACAATTGACCTTCAAAGCCACCGAAACAGCGCTCACGTAATCCCGCATCGAGCCGCGTGCTCAACCCCTGAAGCCGCGCGATTTCACCTGCGGTTTGTACGGCTCGCTGCAAATCACTTGAAATGATGGCATCTAACTTTTCATTTTGCAGCGCTGCAGCAAGCGCCTTGGCTTGGCGAGTACCTTCCCCATTCAGGGGAATGTCTAAGTGACCTTGCAGACGTTTGATCGCGTTCCATGCAGTTTCACCATGGCGTATTAATAAAATTTCAGTCATGAGGTAATGATTGTTATGCAGCGCGTTTGGTTTCTAACCAAAACGTGACCGGACCATCGTTGGTCAGGGAAACCTTCATATCCGCGCCAAACTGCCCGCTGGCAACGTACGGATGCAAGCGTTGAGCTTGCTGAAGAAAATAGTCGAACAATTCCTTGGCAATCGCCGGTGGCGCTGCTGGCGTGAATGAGGGGCGCGTACCAGAGTTCGTATCAGCGGCAAGTGTAAATTGCGGCACGAGTAATAAGCCGCCACCGGTCTCTTTAATACTGAGGTTCATCTTTCCCGCAGCATCAGAAAATACGCGATAGCTCAGTAATTTGGTCAGTAACGCATCCGCTTCTTTTTCTGTGTCGCCACGCTCTGCACAGACTAACACCATCAGACCAGCATCGATGGCGCCGATGGTGATGCCATCGACAACGACACTGGCCTGCGTTACCCGCTGTAATAATGCGATCATGCTGACAAGGTCACGCGGGCAAATTTACGTTTGCCCACTTGCAGGACAAATGTGCCCGCGTCCAGTTTCAGTCCTTTGTCACTGATCACGCTGCCGTCAACGCGAACACCACCTTGTTCCACCATCCGCAAGGCTTCCGATGTGGAGGCGCAGAGATTTGCTTGTTTGAGCAATTGAGCAACACCCACTGGTGCACCGCTCAGGCTGACTTCTGGAATGTCATCCGGAATGCCGCCTTTAGAGCGATTGACGAAATCGGCTAAGGCATCCTCGCCGGCTTGTTTACTATGGAAGCGAGCGACAATTTCTTGCGCCAGGGCGACTTTGATATCGCGTGGATTTTGTCCTTCAGCAACCGCTTTCTTGTAACTTGTAATTTGTTCTATCGAGGTGAATGACAACAAATCATAGTATTTCCACATCATTTCATCGGAAATACTCATTACTTTCGCAAACATGGTGTTGGCGGGTTCTGTAATGGCGATGTAGTTGTTTTTGGATTTTGACATTTTTTCAACACCATCCAGACCTTCCAGTAATGGCATGGTCAAAATGCATTGTTGTTCTTGTCCATAATCTTTTTGCAACTCGCGCCCAACTAACAGATTGAATTTCTGGTCGGTACCCCCAAGTTCGAGATCGGCATGCAATGCCACCGAGTCGTAACCTTGCATTAATGGATACAGAAATTCATGCACAGAAATTGGTGTGCCAGCTTTAAATCGTTTGGTAAAGTCGTCGCGCTCCATCATGCGGGCGACCGTGTATTTAGACGACAACTGGATCATGCCGCGTGCACCGAGGGGATCGCACCACTCTGAGTTGTAACGGATTTCTGTTTTGGCGGCGTCCAATACCAAACTTGCTTGTTTAAAGTAGGTCTGGGCGTTGGCTTCAATCTGCTCGCGCGTCAGTGGTGGACGCGTGGCATTACGACCAGATGGATCGCCAATCATGGAGGTAAAGTCGCCAATCAGAAAGATGACGGTATGGCCCAGATCTTGCAACTGGCGCATCTTATTGAGCACAACGGTATGACCTAAGTGCAAATCTGGTGCAGTAGGATCGAGACCCAGTTTAATACGCAAAGGCTTGCCAGTTTGCTCACTACGTGCGAGTTTTTGGGCGAATTCAGATTCAATGAGTAATTCGTCAACACCGCGTTTCGTCACAGCGAGTGCATGTTGAACCGCATCAGAAAGTGGCAATGTCGCCGGGGAGGAATTGGAATTTTGTACAGAAGTCATAGTTAATTTACATCACATTTTTTTGTAACACCGCTGGTCAGGTTTCGTATTCTGAATCCATAATCAGCGTTTGCCAAATTCTGGGTGTTGGTTTTATTGATGGGACCAGGCTAAGTTGTTTTATAATCCCGTCTTCGTTTGTCGCCGAGGTGTCTCTCCTAGTACGTTGAAATAGTTGATATTTATTTCACAAGAGGCACATCACTAAGGGTAGGTGTCGAGCACAATGTGCTGAACATTGTTCCACAGACCATGACGACAGCAACCACGAATTTTCGATTAAAACAGTTAATTTTAACTTATTGCATGCGTCCATTAGATAAATTCCTTCATTTCGCTTCTGGCAGAAGGCAGCTTTTCGGATCCAGTCGCGTTTCTCGCGCGGTATCGATTTCTGCTTTGTTCTTTGCCGTGTGCGCGATTGGCGCGGCCGCTGTTGCTCCGTTGGCGCCAGATGCCGCGGATTTGCCAGTCAAAAAAATTATCCAAGAACTGCCGCTTCCTAAGCTCGACGAACAGATCGCTGCCATTGAAGACAGCGAACAGCATTTTGTTCGTGAGGAAACCATCCGTCGTGGAGACACCTTGAGTGCATTGCTATTGCGCTTGGGTGTGGAAGACGAAGAAGCGGATAAGTTCATCAAGACCGACAGCGTTGCACGCGCATTACTGCAACTGCGTACGGACAAAGCGGTTCGTGTCAAAACCAATGACGAAGGTGAACTTGAATGGTTGCAAACGACCATCGTCGATGGTGGCGATAAACCTGCCCGTATTTTGGAAATTACGCGTGACAAGAACGGCCATTTTAAGGCGGTGGATTCCGAAGCGAATCTTGAGCGTCGTGTCGAAATGGCGTCGGGTAACATTGTATCGTCCCTGTTTGCGGCGACGGATGATGCCAATATTCCGGATAGCATTGCTTCGCAGATCATCAGCATGTTTGAAACCAACATTGATTTCCGCAAATTACAACGCGGCGATCAGTTTAATGTTGTGTATGAAAGCTTTTGGCAAAATGGCCAAAAAGTAAAAACAGGTCGTGTATTGGCAGGTGAATTTACGAATGCAGGTAAAAATTATCAGGCAGTTTGGTTTGATGAGGCCGCCGGTCAAGGTGGCTATTACACATTTGATGGTAAATCACTCAAAAAAGCGTTCCTGAAGTCGCCATTGGCATTCACGCGTATTTCTTCTGGTTTTTCGATGCGTGTGCATCCGATTTCTGGTCAATGGAAACAGCATAAAGGTGTTGATTTTGCGGCGGCGTTGGGTACGCCAATTCGTGCTACCGCGGATGGTGTCGTTGATTCGGCGGCGATGAGTGGCGGTTATGGTAACTTGGTGGTGATCAAGCATTGGGGTGGTTACAGCACGGCTTATGCCCACATGATGCGATTTGCACCCGGTATCCGCAAAGGGGCGCATGTGTCCCAAGGTGACGTCATTGGTTATGTTGGTGTGACTGGTTGGTCAACCGGCCCGCACGTTCATTACGAGTTCCGCGTGAACAATGATGCCCGTGATCCAATGTCGGTGGTTGTGACGAATGTCCAAGCGTTATCCAACACTGATTTGCCGCGATTTAAGGCCGTTGCCAATGATATGCATCACCGCTTTGATTTACTGCGCCCTGAGCGTCTGGCTCAAAATGGTAAACCAGCAGCGAGCTAAATCGATTCTGAATCATCAGGCCGAACTGCATGTTCGGCCTTTTTTTTATGTGAGCCGTCATAGATTGCCTAGGGAGGCTGAGGGTGTCGATGAAATACGTTACGTCTGAGGAAGGGCTGCCATCTTCCATCTATATCGGACTCATGTCGGGGACGAGTCTTGATGGTGTGGATGGCGTGTTGGTACGCCTACCCGTTGCCGCTGGAGAGCCCATGGCATTACTCGGCACTGCTTACGTTCCCTTTAACGAGGCACTGCGTTCAGAGGCTGCGCAATTGCAGCAAGCGGGTGACAATGAAATTCATCGTGAGGCCTCGCTGGCGAATGCATTGGCGCATGCTTATGCAGCGTGCGTGTCACAGCTATTAACGGCGCTATCTACGCCGCACCCACGAACCGCGGTCCGTGCCATCGGTGTTCATGGTCAAACCATTCGACATCGTCCCGAACTCGGCTTTACACGACAAACAAACAATCCTGCCTTATTGGCCGAGTTGACGGGTATTGATGTGATTGCAGATTTCCGTAGTCGTGACGTGGCGGCTGGTGGACAAGGTGCTCCCTTGGTCCCTGCTTTTCATCGGGCAATCTTTGCTCATGCAGGGCAATGTCGCGTGGTGGCGAATATCGGTGGCATTAGTAATATTAGTGTCCTTGGTGAGGATGGCACGACAATCGGTTTTGATACCGGACCGGGCAATGTGCTCATGGACTATTGGATTGGACGCCATCAGCATCGCAGTTACGACGCGGATGGTGCGTGGGCTGCGCAAGGTATCGTGAACACAGCCTTATTACAGCGGCTGATGGCTGAGCCTTTTCTGGGATTGCCCCCACCTAAAAGCACCGGGCGCGATTTATTTCATACCGATTGGCTACAAACACATTTACAGCATTTCCCGACGATCGCTGCGGTCGATGTGCAAGCGACTTTATGTGCCTTTACTGCACACAGTCTCGCGCAAGCAATCGTTCGCAATGCGACGCAAGCGGAGACCGTCTATGTCTGTGGCGGTGGCGCTTACAATGCAACACTGATGCGTTCGTTGCAGGCGGCATTAACCGAGGCCGGATCCGACGCGCAAGTCCAAAGTACGGCACAATTAGGTGTTGCGCCGGAACATGTTGAGGCTCTCGCCTTTGCTTGGCTGGCGCAGCAGTTTTGTTTGCGTCAGCCGGGTAATTTGCCGGCAGTGACAGGCGCGCATGGTTCACGGATTCTTGGTGCGTTGTACCCAGCATAGCTGGATGGTCTCGGTGTCGGTTGCAAAAACAGCCAGTTGATATCGAGGTGCGCTGGAATGTATGACGTCTTCCATACTTACTCACTACTTTTATGCCACATTTTATTTATATCGCTGACCCCATGTGTTCTTGGTGCTATGGATTTGGTCCTGAGCTCACGGCACTTATGAACGAGACACCTAACGCAAGCCTCGAAATTATTGTGGGTGGTTTGCGTGCTTATAACAAGCAGGCCATGGATGACGCGCAGCGCACGATGATTCGCGGGCACTGGCAGCATGTCGCAGAAGCGAGTGGATTACCGTTCTCAGACGTCGGCATGACACAACCTGGGTTTATTTACGATACAGAGCCCGCTTGTCGCGCCCTCGTTGCGACTAAAATCATTGCAGATCATTTGAACGGTCAGCAATTACTTCAAGTATTTCACGCGATTCAGGCTGCATTTTATGCGCAGGGCCGCGATATTACGCAAACATCGGTGTTAGCCGAGGTCGTTGTTAATGCGCTCAATAACATCGATGGTGAAGATAGTTATGACCAAGAAAGTTTTATAGAAACCTTTGTCTCGCCACAATGTATGTCAGACGTTCGTGCTGAATTTGAGCAGTGCCAGCGTTGGGGTATTCGTGGATTTCCCGGCTTACTGATTGTGCACAACGAAGCACTGCATATGATCGCTGCTGGTTATACCAAAATCACCGAATTACGCGCTGCGATCAAGCATGTGTTGAGTCAACAATAATTCTGCTCGTCCAATCATCAATCTACTTCAACATCGTCGATAAGCCCTATTTCTATGACGCTTTCATCTCCTTCTTCTCATCTTCCCCGCATTCAAATCGCTCCGAATGGACCGGAATTTTCTCGTGTCGTCCTTGGTTTATGGCGGTTGGCCGATTGGCGTATGTCGCCGCAAGAGCGCGTCAGCTTTCTGAAACAAGCACTTGATCTGGGCATCACTACGATCGATCAGGCGGATATTTATGGTGACTACCAAAGCGAAACTTTGCTGGGCGAAGCTTTACAACTGGCACCAGAATTGCGCCACCAGTTTCAATTCGTCAGTAAGTGCGGCATTAAACTGATCTCCGCAGCGCGTCCAGCACACGGCATTCAACACTACGATACGAGCCGTGCGCATATTATTGCTTCGGCAGAAAATTCATTGCGCGCGATGCAGATTGAACAACTGGATTTATTGCTCATCCACCGTCCTGATCCGCTGATGAACGCCGATGAAATGGCTGACGCTTTTGATTCCCTGCAACGTAGCGGTAAAGTGCGGCATTTTGGTGTCTCCAACTTTACGCTGTCTCAATTTGAATTATTGGCATCACGCTTCCCTCTGGTGACGAATCAAGTCGAATTGTCGCTCTTGCATCTCAATCCGCTGCACGATGGTACCTTGGACTTATGTCAGCGATTGCGCATCGCGCCGATGATCTGGTCTGCGTTAGGGGGAGGGGATTTGTTCCGAGCATCGGCAGCGACAGATCCGCAAGTGGTCCGTGTCAGAGAAGTACTCTCTGCGTTGTCTGCTGAGTTAAATTTACCTGCGAGTACGATTGCCTTGTCTTGGATTTTGCAGCATCCCTCTCGTCCACTGGTGCTGACAGGCTCGGGTCGGGTCGCTGCGTTGCAAGAGGCGGCGTTGGCTTGTCAACATACCTTATCGCGCGAACATTGGTTCCGATTATGGTGTGCTTCCGCAGGCAAGGGTGTT
This sequence comes from Undibacterium sp. MH2W, assembly GCF_049340215.1. Classification (NCBI taxonomy): domain Bacteria; kingdom Pseudomonadati; phylum Pseudomonadota; class Betaproteobacteria; order Burkholderiales; family Oxalobacteraceae; genus Undibacterium; species Undibacterium sp. MH2W. Next base: position 51,998 of record NZ_JBMPPA010000001.1, read on the forward strand.
GATTAGGATCGACGTAACGAGGCAAGCATTGAGGGATCAATCGGGGGAGCGAAGACGCTTCCCCGATTGTTTATGCGACGTAAAATAAAATCGCGAAATACTGTGACATACTGCCTGCGAGAACAAACAAATGCCAGATGCCGTGACCATGTTTGAGTTTTTCATCGGTGGCATAAAAAATGATTCCTACCGTATAAAAAACGCCGCCGAGTGCCAGCCAATAAAATCCATTGTGTAAGATGGCGATGAGCGGCACGATAACGGCGATGGCGAGCCAACCCATCATGACGTAGATGGCGAGTGATAACCATCGCGCGCCTTTGGCGAACAGAATTTCTTGAACGATGCCAATCACGGCGAGTCCCCATTCCAGTCCAAAGATAATCCACCCTGAATGCTCTCGCAGCGTCACTAGGGTGAACGGTGTATAGCTACCAGCGATCAGCAAGTAAATGGCGCAATGATCTAGTTTCTGAAAGACATTTTTCGCTTTTCCACGCAGGCTATGGTAGAGCGCGGATATCGCATACAGTAAAAAAAGCATCGCCCCATAAATGCTAAAGCTCACAATTTTCCAGGGATCACCAAGCCGTGCACCCACTGTAATGAGAACGGCCGCACCGCCAATCGCTAATGCAGCGCCTGCGAGGTGGGTAATGCTATTGAACTTCTCTCCGTAATACATAAAGCAACGATCCTGTGATGACGATTGAGTGAACATTGTGCACCAAGTTGCGCTTTGGCGTTGGCTACCTCGTCCCGTCGGTGACTTGATGGTTCGCAATGCATGTGCAATAAGAGGTGCAATAAGAGGTGCAATAGGAGGTGCAATGGAGCGTCCAGTCGCCTCATCGCCCACACATAAAAAAACAGAGCAGACGCATTGAGGATGCGCTGCTCTGACCTTTTGTCTCAAACGAGGAAGACGCTTTAGTGTGCTTTAAAGCGCTTTAGGAAGTTTTAGGACGTTTTTTGGGTGTCAGGCGTCTGAAACGTCGATTGCATCCAATTGATAAAGATGTCGACTTCCGGCCGCAACACGGGTTGCGCTTCATGTACAAGATGATAAGCGTGCGGAGGCGTTGCGAGTTGGGTGTCGAAGAGTCTGACCACTTCGCCAGATCGAATCATGTCTTCTGCAAAATGCTGCCTTGTTAAACCGACGCCATGGCCATGCTTGATTGCCTCGAGCAATAACCCGAGATCATCAATACGCAAGCCGTTTGCGGGTTCGGGCCAATCTAATCCTGCTACTTCGAACCAAGGCTGCCATGGCTCCAAGGCAGAACGCAACAAATTGGCATGGCGTAAATCAGCGGGGGTCTTGATGGGTGGAATTGTTTTTAAATAGCCGGGACTAGCAACAGCAAAGCTGGGTTCGACGAACAATTTTTTGGTGACCAAGTTCGGATATTCGCCCGCGCCAAACCGCACTTCAACATCGCTCTCCGATAAACTCAGATCATAGAGAGGAACAAACAAATACACCTCGATTTCAATATCGGGATATTTCTTTGCGAAATCAGCCAGGCGTGGCATGAACATATACCGAGCAAAGGTCGGTGGAACCGTGACTTTGACGCGCATCTGATTCTGCGTCACTTTATTGGGCAAAGGGAAATCAGATAAGGTCCGCAGTGCTGCTCTGACGACATCTAAATAACGGCGACCAAATTCGGTGAGTGTGACGCTACGTCCTTCACGAACGAACACGCGTTCACACAGATGCTCTTCCAGTAGCCGGATGCGGTGTGACAGCGCAGAGGGAGTAATACAGAGCTCTTCAGCAGCAATTGCAAAAGAACCAAAGCGCGCCGCCGCCTCGAAGGCCGAGAGTGCATGCACTGGGGGAAGTCTTGTTGCCATTCTTTATCCTGATGTCTTCTTTGTTATGACGTGATGAGCACATGGATCGTCCGATCAACGGTGGTCGGGAATGATTCATGTTGCCGTATTTTTACTGCACCGGTATTACTGCATCAGTACGCATATGCTGTCGGTCGCCTCAAGACTGCGCACCCTACGCAAGGTGTCGCCGCTAGGAACCCATCTTATGGATGTTGAGATCAATACCACGGGTGTGATATTTGTTGTGTTGCATTGGGCTCTGTTATCGACATTTCCTCTTGAGTTCGTGGGCGATAGCAGCCTGAGATATGTCGTATGATAGCGTGATTTTGGCTGTCAATTGCAGTTTCGCACGCCCCAAACGCTAAACATTATTCTGTTTTTGGTGAAATTGTCTACCTAATGAGTCACCAATGCGTGGCGTGTCGTCGGTTTGTGACGTTGTTTCTTTTTGTCCTGACCAACGATGATGGTGCTCGTGCATTCTCGCCGTTTTTGGCTTATCCTCAGCGACTTCTTTATATTGAAAATAATTATGGGTAATCGACTCTCAAAAATTGCAACGCGAACAGGCGATGCGGGGACCACCGGACTTGGGGATGGCAGCCGAGTAGATAAAGATGCATTACGTGTGCATGCCATGGGGGATGTCGATGAATTAAATTCGCACATCGGCGTCCTGCTTTGCGAGCCGTTGCCGCCAACGATGAAGCACGAATTAGTCTCTATCCAGCACGATTTGTTTGATATGGGTGGTGAGTTGTGTATCCCTGGCTATACCTTAATTACGGATGCACAGGTCGCACGGCTTGATGCATTATTAGAAAAATACAACGCCGATTTGCCTCCACTCAAGGATTTCATTTTGCCCGGAGGCTCTCGCGCTGCTGCGATCGCGCATGTTTGCCGTACCGTCTGTCGTCGCGCAGAACGTGCCATTGTGAGCGTTGGGAAAAGTGAAGCGATCAATGATCATCCACGCCAATACATGAATCGCTTATCTGATTTGCTCTTTGTTTTATCGAGAGTGCTCAATCGCGTTGATGGTGGAAACGATGTCTTGTGGGAAAAAGATCGCCACCGTTAAAATGGAGGTTGAGGGCGCTCACTTGTCAGACGACGAGTGACGCGCCAGCAAGCGGGATAGTGCCGCGCGAAGTCCTGCATTTTGCGCGTTGTCTTCGATGGTTTTTTCGAGATGGCTCAATGCTTGCAGGGCTGTTGTTGGGATCGCTAACTGCTTGACTGGTGGCGGTTTTTCAACAACGCGCTTCACTTGTACTTTGATGCGGATTGCGTTAATCTGCCAGCCGCGTTGCTGTAATTGTAATTGTAATTTTGGACATTGTTGTTTGAGCTTTGTCGCAATGGCAGCGTTGGCTGCACCCAAGACAAGTTCGCCGTCAGCGACTTGCATGACTTCACAATGTTCGAACAAGGACGATAAGATCGACTCGCAATCTTTTTGCAGCGCCAAATTGCGCTGGATTGCGGGGAGCAACGGAGCGAGTTTATCGTTTGCACGCAAAAAATCACTCGCGCCGCTCGTCATGGAGACGGCGCGGCCACGTTTAATATGGATACGATTGGGTGGTGGTAAAGGTGCTGACATAATGCACACCTTACCACAGACAATGTATTTTCACGCAGCTTGAACACGCCATTTCAGAGGGAAATGACTGATGCAGATTATTTTGATGCATTCTCGGTTTACCCAGGCTAAATCGGTCACGCTATCGACACGTCACGTTGTGTACGCGGTCATCGGGTTTGTGATACTGATGGCGCTCAGTGGGGCATTGATGGCCACCTTGACGTTACGCTTGGCGAGCGCGGATCTCCCTATTCTCCGCAACATTTTACCAGCAACTACCTCATCCCCTTTATCGGGCGATCTGAATGCAAAAGACCGTTACGTCAAAGAAAATCTGACAGCCATGGCGGTCAAGCTCGGTGAAATGCAAGCCCAACTGATGCGGCTTGATGCGTTGGGCGAGCGGGTGCAAGGGTTGGCTGGCGTCAAACCAGAAGAATTCAATTTTAAAGAGTCGCCGGGCCGTGGCGGTCCTGAAATCACCGCTGCCCCATCCCAAGAGCTCAATATCGCTGAGTTGCAGGCAGCGCTTGATGCTTTTCAAAAGGACGTTGACCACCGTTCGGATTACCTCAATGTCGTTGAAACGAATTTGATGGGTTTTAAAATTCAATCTAAATTATTGCCAACAATTCAACCTGTGAATGTTGCATATAATGCATCTGGCTTTGGTTGGCGTCTTGATCCATTCACTGGGCATAATGCGTTTCATGAGGGAATCGATTTTCCTGCGCCGACCGGAACACCAATCGTGGCTGCGGCGGGTGGTGTGGTGATTGCGGCAGAATTCCATCCTCAATTCGGCAATATGATTGAAATTGATCACGGCGGGGAGTTGATCACCCGCTACGCTCATACGTCCAAGGTGTACGTCAAGTTGGGCGATATTGTGAAGCGTGGTCAACATATTGCGGACATTGGTTCGACAGGGCGCTCAACGGGATCGCATTTACACTTTGAGGTCCGGATTAAGGACGTGCCTCAGGATCCGAACAAATTCCTCACCGCTGGTGCCAATCAGGCCAAACTTGCCGCCCTTAAGCAAAAATAGACTTGTTTTTGCGCAATTTGCCACCAAATCAAAAATGCTGGAAGGTTTTGCTCAGGCTTTTCATGGTCAATGCCGAACAGCATGGTAAAATCGTGAGTTATCCTATATTGTTGCTGTGCAAGCAAGTTTTTGCCGCGGCGTTTTTCAGAATTTAACTTTCCGTTCATAGCATGTCATTCCTGACCAAGATATTCGGCAGCCGTAATCAACGGCTTTTGAAGCAATACCAAAAGACGGTGCGTGAGATCAACGCATTGGAACCCCAGCTGGAGACTTTGTCAGACGAGGCGTTACAAGCCAAGACTGCTGAATTTAAAGCACGTGTGGCCGAAGGAGCGACGCTCGATAGCATTTTGGTGGAAGCTTTTGCCGTCTGTCGCGAGGCAAGTAAGCGCGTCCTGAAAATGCGCCACTTTGATGTGCAGATGATCGGTGGTATGGTCTTGCATTACGGCAAGATTGCTGAAATGGGTACGGGCGAAGGTAAAACGCTCATGGGTACATTGCCGATCTACCTCAATGCGCTGTCTGGTAAAGGCGTGCATGTGGTCACGGTCAATGATTACTTGGCGCAGCGTGACGCCGAGTGGATGGGTCGCTTGTATAGCTGGTTGGGTCTGACGACAGGCATCAACTTGTCACAGCTTGACCACGACGCGAAGCAAGTTGCGTATGCCTCTGACATTACCTACGGTACTAATAACGAATTCGGTTTTGACTACCTGCGCGACAACATGGTTTTCGAAGCCAAAGACCGTGTGCAACGTGGGCTCAATTTTGCTGTCGTCGATGAAGTGGACTCGATCCTGATCGATGAGGCACGTACCCCGCTGATCATTTCTGGTCAGGCTGAAAATCACACAGAGCTGTACTACAAGATTAACGAAGTACCTAAGCTGCTGACCTTGCAGATCGGTGAAGAAACTCCCGATGGCACAGGCACCGTTGAAGTACCGGGTGATTACACCAAAGATGAAAAAGCGCATCAGGTCTTGCTGACCGAAGCGGGTCACGAAAAAGCAGAAAAAATTCTGACGCAAATGGGCTTGTTGCCTGAAGGCGCGTCGCTCTACGATCCAGCGCATATCACGCTGATTCATCACCTGTATGCAGCATTACGTGCACATGCACTGTATTTCAAAGACCAGCACTATGTCGTGTTGAACGATGAAATCGTGATCGTTGATGAATTTACTGGTCGTATGATGACAGGACGTCGTTGGTCCGATGGCTTGCATCAGGCGGTCGAGGCAAAAGAAGGTGTTCGTATTCAGAATGAAAACCAGACACTTGCATCGATTACTTTCCAGAACTACTTCCGTATGTACACCCGCTTGTCGGGGATGACAGGTACCGCCGATACAGAAGCGTACGAATTCCAAGAAATCTACGGTCTCGAAACCGTCGTGATCCCACCGAATCGTCCTTCTCAGCGTAAAGACCGTCAAGATCAGGTTTATAAATCGGCAGAAGAAAAATATGGCGCGATGTTGAAAGACATCCAAGATTGCTACGAGCGCGGACAGCCCGTGCTGGTTGGTACTACGTCCATTGAAAATTCTGAATTGCTGTCAGGCATCCTGACAAAAGCAAAATTACCGCACAATGTGCTTAATGCGAAACAGCATGCACGTGAAGCTGAAATTATTGCCCAAGCTGGCCGTCCACAAGCGATCACGATTGCGACGAACATGGCGGGTCGTGGTACCGACATCGTATTGGGTGGTAACGTTGCTAAGCAAGTCCAGTTGATTGAAGCGAACGATGCGTTAACGGAGATTGATAAAGCAACCCAAGCGCAGAAATTGCGTGACGAATGGGCTTCCTTGCATGAGCACGTTGTCAAAGCGGGTGGTTTGCACATCATCGGTACGGAACGTCATGAATCTCGTCGTGTTGATAACCAGTTGCGTGGTCGTTCTGGTCGTCAGGGTGATCCAGGATCAAGCCGTTTCTATCTGTCACTGGACGACCAATTACTGCGTATTTTTGCTGGTGATCGTGTTCGCGCCATCATGGACAGACTGAAAATGCCAGAGGGTGAGCCGATCGAAGCAGGTATCGTTTCTCGCTCCATTGAATCGGCGCAGCGCAAAGTTGAAGCGCGTAACTTCGATATCCGTAAGCAATTATTGGAATACGATGATGTGGCCAATGATCAGCGTAAGGTCATCTACCAACAACGTAACGAGTTGCTCGAAGCACATGACATGACAGAGTTAATGTCATCTCTTCGCCACGGTATGTTTGCTGATATCGTTCATGCACACGTACCACAAGAATCCGTTGAAGAGCAGTGGGACCTCCCTGGCTTAGAAAAAGTACTGGCAGCAGAGTGGAACATCGACTTGCCGTTGGTCAAAATGGCGGCTTCTGAGCCAACCTTGACGGGCGAAGATATTCTGGACCGTGTTCTGCAAGCTGTGAATCAGGCTTACGAAGCAAAAGTCGCGATCGTCGGTAAAGAGTCATTTGCGGGATTTGAACGTAGTGTCATGTTGCAAAGCATTGATACGCACTGGCGCGAACATTTGGCAGCATTGGATCATTTGCGTCAGGGCATCCATTTGCGCGGCTATGCACAGAAAAATCCGAAGCAAGAATACAAACGTGAAGCATTTGAGTTGTTTGCACAAATGCTTGATATGATCAAAAACGATGTGGTTCGTACTGTCGTTACCGTTCGTATTCAGTCACGCGAAGAAATTGAAGCTGTTGAAGAGCAAATGGCGCAGCCACAGGTGGAAAATGTGCATTTCCAGCACGCTGACTTTGACGCCGCCGCATCGCCAGAAGAAATCATGGCACCAGCAGCCTATACCGCTGCCGAACAGCCTGAACTGAGTTACGCATTGAAAGTGGGTCGTAACGATCCTTGTCCATGCGGAAGTGGAAAAAAATACAAGCAGTGTCACGGTAAGCTCGCTTAGTTTTATTGATCGCATTGACGCTCATGTAATCAACAAAGGGGATGAAGAAATTCATCCCCTTTTTCTTTGTCGACTGCAAAAAATGGACGACGTCCGATGCCATCAGGCAATCGTGGGTAGCAATAGGCAAAATTTTTTTTGAGTTAGATGTAAGTAAATGCGAAGTTGCGTCGACTGATGCTCAAGTTCTGTTGCGAAGCTGAGGGGTTGCCGGTAGCGCCTGAGTGAATCAGCACAGATCTTTCTTTGATTTACTGTTTACTTTCAATTTTTTTTGGAGACTCAAAATGAAAAAATCGATTCAATATGGCGCAATGATCGCAGCAGCAGCGGCAGCAATGGCAGTGTCTGGTATGACAATCGCAGCAACAAGCACAGTGAGTGCTGGTGATGTTGTGCATTGCTCTGGTATCAACAGCTGCAAAGGTACAAGTGATTGCAAAACAGCAGAAAACGCCTGCAAAGGTCAAAACGTCTGCAAAGGTCATGGATTCGTTGCAACGGGCGCAGCACAGTGCCTCGCTAAAGGCGGCAAGATCATTGATCTCGACAAATAATTGAGCCTACCTCCCTGTATGCGTCGCCATAGAGGGAGGGCTTTTCCTACCATGAGCACGCCACTTATGACCTCGATTTCATCGCATCGCATCGCCAGTCCCGGATTCGGTTTGGGATTACGTACAGATCATTATCACGCCATTCTGTCAGAAAAACCTGACCTCGATTGGTTTGAAATTTTATCTGAAAATTATATGGTCGCAGGTGGTAAGCCGCTAGCGATGCTTGATGCTATCCGCGCCGATTATCCCATGGTGATGCACGGTGTATCGATGTCGATTGGCAGCGCCAATGGGCCTGATCTCGCTTATTTGCAGGCATTAAAAAAGCTCATTGCCAGAGTTGAACCGCTGTGGATTTCTGATCATATTTGCTGGACAGGTGTGCATGGTAAAAATATGCACGATCTGTTTCCACTCCCTTACAACGAAGAGACGATTGCCATTGTGGTTAACAATATTCGTCGCGTCCAAGATGTGCTTGAACGACCACTGGTGTTAGAAAATGTGTCGAGCTACTTGTCGTATAGCAGCGATAGTATGACGGAATGGGAATTCGTCAAGACCATTGCCGAGGAGTCAGATAGTTTGATTTTGCTTGATGTGAATAATGTTTACGTCAGTAGCGTCAACCATGGATTTGATCCAATGGATTACATTCGTGGCATCCCCATCGACCGCGTACAACAGATTCATTTGGCGGGACATCATGATCATGGTGACTATATTATTGATACGCATGACAGAGAAGTCGCCGACCCTGTTTGGGATTTATATGCCAAGACGATCGCTCGATTTGGTTCTGTTGCGACCATGATTGAACGTGACGATCACATCCCTCCTTTAAACGACTTGCTCAGTGAGTTGCAGATTGCGCGAGATATTGCCGCACGCACCATGAAGGCTTCACAAAAGAGTGCGGCATGACATCGGCGTTAGCAGTCACTCAGATGTGTTTTCAGGACTATATTTTAGGCCATCGTGACGCCACCTCTGTGCTACCGATGGTGTCAGCAAACCCAGGTATCAGTTCAACCACGCGTCTTGAAATTTACCATCATGCCTACCGAGTGCGTTTGCGTGACGCATTAGCAGAAAGTTTTTCAAAAACCCACGCATATCTCGGGGATGATTTATTTTATGCGGCATGTCTTTCTTACATTGATGAACATCCATCGACCTTTCGTAATTTGCGATGGTTCGGTGATAGGTTCCCAGAATTTTTGAAGCACTATTTCGCGTCACACCAGCAAGTTGCCGAGTTAGCCCAATTTGAGTGGGTACTAGGGCTGGCATTTGATGCTATTGATCATCCTGTCCTGCGTTTAGAAGACATCGGTCGCGTCAGCGATTGGGAAACTGTTGGCTTCGAGGTAACAAGCTCTTTGCAACGTGTATCGCTTGAATGGAACAGCGTTGAGGTCTGGCTCGCACTGGATTCAGAACAAGCACCACCAGCGCCGGTCTCCACAGAGACACCCGTGCATTGGATTGTTTGGAGAAAAGAGCTACAGCCGCATTTTCGTTCACTATCGGTCGCGGAATCGCAAGCCTTGGAAGCGCTGAGCCAAGGTGAATCTTTTGCTAACGTCTGTGAGCGTGCTGCACAGGTGAATCCTGATGCTGCAGAGCAGATCGCGGGTTGGCTGCAAACGTGGGTCAATGAGTCCATGCTGTCTGCGATCGTGGAGACGCAGGTCAACACGTAACTCAAGGTCGTTGCAATGAAAGCACAGTGTGTGTTCGGAAGGAACACACTGCCGCCTCCTGCTCATTTCTTCAATAAATTTCATTTCACTGGTAATGGCGCGGCAATAAAAATGCCCTACAATGACGGCTTGATTTCAACGCAAGGAAGCTACTATGGCCGTCAATTCCCCTATCCCTGTCGCTGCTGACTTAAAACCAGTTGCCGGTATTCGTCTCGGACATGCCGAGGCAGGTATTCGTAAAGCGAATCGCAAAGATGTATTGGTCATGGAGTTAGCACCGACAGCGACGGTGTCGGGTGTGTTCACGACCAATCGATTTTGCGCCGCACCGGTTCAAGTCTGTAAAGCACATTTGGAAAGTCTCCAGATGTCGGCTGGACCAATCCGTGCATTGGTTGTGAATACGGGTAACGCCAATGCGGGTACAGGAGATGCCGGTTTAGCTGCTGCGAATGCCACTTGTGCTGCATTAGCAGAATTACTGGGATGTGAACCAGCACAAATTTTGCCTTTCTCAACAGGCGTGATTCTTGAGCCACTGCCAGTGGATCGTCTCGTTGCGGGTTTGCCTCAAGCGATTGCTAACCTGAAAGAAGATAACTGGTTCTTTGCTGCAGAATCCATTATGACCACCGATACACAGCCGAAGGCAGCTTCCGCAACTGTGCAAGTGGGTGCGCATACCGTGACAATGACCGGCATTAGTAAAGGTGCTGGCATGATCAAACCTAACATGGCAACCATGCTGGGTTATTTGGCAATGGATGCCAAAGTCGCGCAGCCCGTCCTCGATCACATGATCAAGCAAGCCGCAGACAAATCATTCAATTGCATTACGATTGATGGTGATACGTCAACGAACGATTCCTTCATGCTCATCGCCACCGGCGCTGGTACGCTGGAAGTCAACGATATTGATTCTCCTGAATATGCGATTTTGTCCAAGGCGGTGACCGATTTATCCCAAAAACTCGCGCACATGATTATTCGTGACGGTGAGGGAGCGACGAAGTTTATTTCTATCGCTGTTGAACAAGGTCGTGACTTGGAAGAGTGTCGCAAAATTGCATATTCCATCGCGCATTCACCGTTAGTCAAAACGGCGTTTTTTGCCTCTGACCCAAATTTAGGTCGCATTCTCGCCGCCATCGGTTATGCCGGTGTGACTGATCTGGATGTCAATAAACTCGATTTGTACCTCGATGACGTGTTAGTGGCGAAACGCGGCGGACGCAATCCAGATTACCGTGAAGAAGACGGTCAGCGCGTCATGAAGCAAAGTGAGATTACGATTCGCGTTCAATTGGGCCGCGGCGACGCAGAGACAACGGTATGGACATGCGACCTGTCGCATGATTACGTTTCGATCAATGCCGATTATCGCTCTTAATTAGTCGGAGTTTCCCACAACGTGCTCGCGGCGTTCAATCGCATTTCTGCGTTGGAGCCATTGTGGGAAAGTCCTTTTTAGCTTCGTTGAAACCGCCCCCGCTACATCTCCTTGGGCGGTTTTTTGATTGGTGATGAACTCGATGACCCAGCTTGATCAGTTTTTAGCGCGTGCTGAGCACGTACTTACCCGCTTAGAGGCGTTATTGCCCGGGACGATTACGGCACCAGATTGGCAATTAGGGAACGCCTTCCGTTGGCGAAAACGGGGTGGTCAGGGATATTTGCAAGTAGTGCGTCACGCATCCGTCATTCGCCTTGATGACTTACATCATATCGCTCCACAGAAAACACTGATTGAACAAAACACCTTGCAATTTGTGCGTGGGAAACCTGCTAATAATGTGTTGTTAACGGGTGCTAGAGGCACCGGTAAATCGTCATTGATTAAAGCCTGTCTTAATCAATTTAGCGATCAAGGTTTGCGTTTGATTGAGGTAGATAAAGCAGATCTGGCTGATTTGCCGGATATTGTTGATTTGGTGGCAGAACGCCCTGAACGGTTTGTGATTTTTTGCGACGATCTCTCGTTTGAAGAAGGCGAAGCGGGGTATAAAGCGTTGAAAGTCGCATTGGATGGCAGTATCGCGACGCAATCAGACAATGTCCTCATTTACGCGACCTCGAATCGTCGTCACTTGATGCCAGAAAAAATGTCCGACAACGCCAGCTATCAGCACGCTGACGATGGCGATTTGCATCCCGGTGAAACCGTGGAAGAAAAAATTTCTCTCTCTGAACGATTTGGTCTGTGGGTGTCGTTTTATCCCTTTAAGCAAGATGATTACCTTGAAATCGTTGGTCACTGGTTAAAGCGTTTTGACTGTAACGATGAGCAGATCGCGGCTGCGAGGGCCGACGCATTACGCTGGGCATTGCAACGCGGATCCCGCTCTGGTCGGGTGGCATGGCAATTTGCACGAGACTACGCGGGTAAATTAACGGACAACGATCATGTCTGAAGTGGCAATGAAAAAAGTTCAGCCCGTTGATGTGGCCGTCGGCATTTTGATGAAGCCCAATGGGGATGTTTTATTGGGGCAGCGTCCGGCAGGCAAACCCTACGAAGGCTATTGGGAATTTCCTGGCGGGAAAGTAGAGCCCGATGAGTCGATTTTTGACGCCCTTCGACGCGAGTTTCTTGAAGAGCTGGGGATACACATTCTCAGTGCGACACCGTGGTGTGGCGTTGAGCATGTATATCCTCACGCCCATGTGCGACTGCATTTCTATATTAGTCGTGAATGGGAGGGGGAGCCACAAAGCCTCGAAGGTCAGGCATTTGCTTGGCAAGGCGAGGTCGGTGTGACGCCGCTGTTGCCTGCCACTATCCCGCTGCTCGAATGGCTTGGCTTGCTCCAAAGCGATGTCAGTCGTATGCCAGCATAAATCTGCCTGCATTGGTGTGACCTCGTCATCCGTTTCACTTTTAGCACTCTTGTGCGATTGATCAATACCACCCTGATACCTTCTTTCGACGGTTGGCGTCAGGGCTGTGTCTCATCGGACTTTCGTGCCTGTCAACTCTACCGCTTTTGTGTATTGTTAACGCAACTCACTCCGTACTTCTACTTATTGCCTGATGCATTTCAGGCTGAGACTATCCTTACTCGTTTTAATTATTATATGTATTGAAAAAAATACGGTGTATCATTTTAAATACACCGTTCTATTTTCAATACGCTGTAGAGGGAATACTCGGTCGCAAAAGAACCTGCTTCACTTTTGACTGTATTGAAATCCATACAGTTTGTTGTCGGTGTTGGGTAATTTTTTTGTAAGTCTTTGAATTTGCTTGATAATTATTAGTGGCACGGGCATTGCTAAGAGAACGTTAACTTTTCTCTAAAGCGATGGAGTGCTAAAAACTATGCAACAACTAGCAGAAAGAACCGGCGCTGTCTTGCGGCTTGACTTGCAGGCAGTTCGACATAACTACCGATTACTTCAGAATCGCTTGGGTACTTCCCGATGCGGTGCTGCGGTGAAGGCGGACGCCTATGGACTCGGGGCGGAACAGGTAGCCAACGTACTCTACCAAGAAGGGTGTCGACATTTTTTCGTCGCTCATCTTGAAGAAGCGATCGCTTTGCGTCCTAGTTTGCCCTCTGACGCCCATCTGATCGTCATGCATGGTTCTCCGGTCGGCTGTGAGGCTGAATTCATCGCCCACGGCTGTATGCCGGTTTTAAATAGTCTGCAACAAATTCAAGACTGGAGCGCATTGGCCCAGCGTCAACAACAGCGCTTACCGGCCATCGTTCAGTTCGATACAGGTATGGCTCGCATGGGATTATCTGCACAAGAAGTAGAGGCACTGCAGAATGATCCATCTTTGTATGCGGGCATTGATGTGCAGTATGTGATGAGTCATTTGGCGTGCGCTGAAGACCAGCACAATCCAATGAATCGTCAGCAACTGGAACGCTTTCAGGCTTTACGTACTTTATTTCCAGGAAGTAAAGCAACGTTGGCGAATTCGTCGGGTATTTTTTTGGGGAGTGACTTTCATTTTGATCTGGCTCGTCCAGGCGCGGCGCTGTACGGCGTTGCCCCTGTGGCAGGACAAGAGAATCCTTTACGTGCCGTCGCCCATTTACAAGGGCGCCTTATCCAAACCCGCGACATTCCAGCAGGAACAGGCGTGGGATATGGCTCAACATGGCGCAGTAAGGAAGCAAGTCGCATAGCAACAGTTGCTGTTGGCTATGCTGATGGTTGGTTACGAAGTTTAAGTAACCGTGGAGTGGCGCACATTGCAGGCTTTGAAGCGCCAATGGTAGGGAATGTTTCTATGGACACAATTACGTTGGATGTAACGCATATTGCGCCAACGTACTTGCAACCGGGCACTTTCGTCGATCTCATATCGGCAACCAACACCGTGGATGACGTCGCTACGAGAGCGAACACGATTGGTTACGAAATATTGACCAGTCTGGGTACACGCTATTACCGCGAGTATTCGGACGAGTGTCCAGCAACGTAGTCTTTCCTTCACAAGACACCTACATTCATCACCAGCATACACAGACAAGCACATCAGGAGAATCAACATGAAAGTTATCGTACTCGGCGCAGGCGTTATCGGCACAGCATCCGCTTATTTCTTAGCAAAAGCAGGTCACGAAGTGACCGTCATTGAACGTCAGCCAGGTGCTGCATTAGAGACCAGCTATGGCAACGCCGGTGAAGTGTCACCCGGATACTCTGCACCATGGGCAGGACCAGGTGTACCGCTCAAAGCCATCAAATGGCTGATGATGAAACATAGTCCACTGGCAATTCGTCCGACATTTGACCTCAACACATGGCGCTGGGTCACGCAGATGCTGATGAATTGCACATCGGCACGCTACGAAACAAACAAAGGTCGCATGTTACGGATGGCTGAATACAGCCGTGATGTCTTGCAGCAATTACGCGCTGATACAGGGATTGCTTACGACGAACGCACCCAAGGCACGTTGCAACTCTTCCGTAACCAAGCACAATTAGATGGCGCGCAGGCTGATATCGACATTTTGAAACGCTACGACGTACCTTACGAAACCTTGGATAAAGCAGGGTGTTTGGTTGTTGAGCCTGCGTTGAAGAACGTACAAGAAAAATTTGTTGGCGCATTACGTTTGCCAGGCGACGAAACCGGTGACTGCTTCAAGTTCACGCAAAATCTGGCAAAACTGGCAGAAGGTCTTGGCGTCACGTTCAAATATGGCGTGAGCATCGAACGACTGGTGCGCGAGGGCGACACCATCACTTCCGTCATCACCTCGCAAGGCGAGATGAAGGCAGATCGTTACGTACTCGCTTTAGGCAGCTATTCGCCAATCGTTCTGCGTGAACTGGGCATCAACATCCCCGTTTACCCAATTAAAGGTTATTCAATAACCGTACCGATTACCGATGCACAACGGGCACCGGAATCAACCGTGATGGATGAAACTTACAAAGTGGCAATCACACGTCTCGGTGACCGCATTCGCGTAGGCGGCACCGCCGAAATCACAGGTTACAACCTGGATTTACGCAAAGATCGCCGTGATACCCTGGAATTTTCAGTCACTGACTTGTTCCCGGGTGGTGGTGACGTGAGTAAGGCCGAATTCTGGACAGGACTGCGTCCGATGACACCAGATGGTACCCCTGTGGTCGGCCCTACCCCTTATCGTAATTTATTCCTGAATACAGGACATGGCACCTTAGGTTGGACCATGGCTTGTGGATCAGGGCAATTCATTGCGGATCTTGTTTCAGGCAAGCGTCCGGCAATTTCCACTGAAGGTTTATATATGGATCGATATGGCAGCATTAATCGTCCAGTCATTGTCCCCAAGGAGTTGGCATGAGCCAGTTTGAACAGTTGCTATCCTCAACCCAGGTATTTGCAGATGCGAATCTGAATGCCCGTTTTTATGCCGCGATCGAGATTCTGGCGCAAACCATGATGGTGATGCCGCGTGCGGCGACCGTCACCAGTCTGGCTGCCGCGACGGGCAAAACGCCGCGTCTGATTCGCTCTATCTTAACAACACTGAGTAAGGATGGCCTGGTCGGACGCGACGCCAAAGAAAAAGATGCCTGGCATTGCCGTGACTGCAACGGCTTTATTACCTTAGCAGATGTGTATCGTTGCTTTGCCGATGCGGAAGAGCGGGCGTTGGCGAAAGCAGCGAAGCAGCAAGCGACAACGACTGCGGACAGCGACGATGAGGCGCAAGAGGCTGATGCAGTACCATCCCGTAGCTCGAGCCAACACAGCGTTGATTTGTTGATGATGCAAGTGAAGATGACTGTCAATCGCGCAGTCGTTCAGCAGTTACAGCAGTTTGATCTGAGCCGTTTGCGCGGTTTGGCGACGACGGCTGCTTTCCGCAGTCAATATGCGCGACCACGCGGCTATATCCCCGAGCCTTACTAGGATTGCATTTTCCAACGTCATCACCAGACTCCACGCCAGATAAAGTGACTTAATGCGTATTAATATTCAGTTTAAGGACCGCGTCGGTATCGCGCATGAAATTTTGGCTGTTCTGGCGAAACGTGGCTTAAATGTGGTTGCTGTTGAGGTTGATCCTCCGCATATCTACATTGATAGCCCCGAACTGTTGGAGTACATGTTACCTGCCTTGCAAGAAGATTGCCGTCAGGTCAAAGGCGTAGGCGATATTCAGGTTCTCGACGTGCTGCCCGGCATTCGCCGCCGCTTGCATCTCGATACCGTCATGGCAGCAATGGAAGATCCAGTGCTAGCTGTTGATGGGTGTGGCCGTATTCTGATTGCGAACGCGGCCGCAGCGGCCGTTGCGGGGACCAGTGAAGCCATTCTGTGCAGTATGACACTAAGTCAGATTCTCGATGATCCTGACATGGAGCGAGAACTGATTGATGCCAGTTTTCGCCTCCCAAGTCGTGAGGTGACCTTGAAAGGGGAACCTTTCTTTATGGAAGTCAGCCCCGTCTCAGAACCACTCCTTGTTGAACTCGCCCCCTCGGGACGCTCGGTCGGCGCTGTCATTAGTTTTCATACTCCGGCCCGCATCGGTGGTCGCTTACATGCCCTCCAAAATTCAGTAGGCAACGGATTTGATCTCATTATTGGCGAGTCGGAGCAAATTCGTTCTCTCAAAAGCAAAGCAGCACGTGTCGCCATCGTGGATGCACCCTTGCTAATTACCGGCGAAACAGGCACTGGTAAAGAACTGCTGGCGCAAGCATGTCATGGCATTAGCCCCCGAGCGAATGCGCCGTTTCTGGAATTGAATTGTGCAGCATTACCGGAGAGTTTGGCGGAAAGTGAACTCTTTGGATATATGTCTGGCGCATTCACAGGAGCGCAGCGCGGTGGCAAGCCAGGACTATTCGAAATGGCCGATGGTGGCACCGTGTTTCTCGACGAAATTGGCGAGATGTCCTTGTACTTGCAAGCAAAACTCCTGCGATTCTTAAATGATGGTAAGTTCCGCCGGATTGGTGGCGACAAGGAAATCAAAGTCAACGTCCGCATTATCAGTGCGACGCACCGTAATCTGAGAAAAATGGTGCAGGAAGGCTTATTCCGCGAAGATTTGTTTTATCGCTTGAATGTGCTGCACCTTGAAGTTCCCGCTCTGCGAGATCGTCCCGATGACATTTTGCCCCTAGCACGCCACTTCATCGAGCGTGCATGTACGCAATCACAAAAACCGGTGTGTCGCCTGAATTCGTCAGCATGCGCTGTTCTCGTGTCCAATCGCTGGCAGGGGAACGTACGACAATTACAGAACGTGATTTTCCGGGCGATTACCATGTCCGATCAGCGTGTTCTTGATGCGGCTGATCTCGACTGGGCAGAAGGAAGCATCAGTGCGGATGAAGTTAACCTCGACAACACGGAGAACTGGGAATTATCAGTCAATGCTTTCGAGCAATCTTTGCTGGAGAGGCTGTATCCCCAATATCCATCGAGCCGAAAGCTTGCTGCAAGGCTACAAACGTCCCACTCGATGATTGCGACAAAGTTACGTAAATACGGCATCCCCGGCAAACGATAATGCGCATCGCCGAGGCGTCGGCTTAATGCAGATTGTCGTCTTCGGGGTCTTCTGGAAGGTTCACGGCTGGGATGGTGTATTTTTCCTCAGCCCAAGCACCTAAATCGATTTGTTTGCAACGTTCAGAGCAAAATGGACGAAAACGGTTCTCAGTCGTCCATTCAACTTTGGTTTGACAGGTAGGGCAGTTGACAACAGTGGCCATATTCAGGTGTTCAGAAATCAGAAATTACAGAGGGTGAGATCAAACGGGATATCGTTTTCAAACGCTTTTGGCTTCATATCGCCATCCTGCGACATATACCGGATCCACAACATGTATTTGTTCGCTGAAATCTCCGGAATCGCGCCAAGCTCGCGGTGAATGCTAACACGCAATAATTGATACACCTTCCCTTGCAACATTTGTTGATAACTACCCGCTTGTGCGATCACTTTTGTTGTTGAGCCAGATTCACGTAGTAAGCGCAGAATGACATTAATGGCATCAAACAAGGGGGCAATCGGGGCAAACCACGCTGAAATGTCAGCAAACCGTTTCTCTGCCGAGTTTTTCTGCCAAGCATGGTAACTTGGTAAATCAAATTCACAGGCACCACCAGGAATAATCGTACGGCCGCGAATACTCATTAACCACTCGTTATCGCGGATATTTTGTCCGGTTTTGCCTGTGCAGGCAATCAGTGATGTACTGGCGCGATCAACGTCTTCCAGTACTTTGTCGAGCATTTCTGCCTGGACATTCGGATTGGATTTGAAACCAATGAGCGTGTGCTTCTGACGTTCCAGTTCTTGCAACAAATCAGATTTCAGGTCAGCACGACCAGCCACTTCCAACATTTCGAAAATGGTTGCTAGCGCAACATGATGTTGCAGCGGATCGGATTGATGCAGGAAAAATATAAATTTTTCATACAGGTCTTCCAACCGCAGAAGCGTGCGAATACGCTCGTTGAAAGGGTATTCGTAAACAATCAAAATAGTGTCCCTGTTTTAAAATTTGTGCCAATCTGAACTTCACATGATTCTGAACCATACGCCTGAAAATTACAAACATCATGTAAAGTTTTTTTTGTCTCTGACGTGTTACAAGCGGATTGTGAGGGAATTGCGCGGGTACGTTTCAAGAATGTGCCGCGATGCGGGCCTCATGCGCGAGTTGCAGATAGCGTAGGTGCAATGCGTCGACCTGTGTTCTCACGCGCTCTAAGTCAGTCTCGTTGTCGATAATATCATCTGCGGCAGCAAGGCGTTGGGCACGAGTCGCTTGTGCACGCATGATGGCCTCGACTTGCTCTCTGCGTAACTGATTTCTTTTCATGACCCGTGCGATCTGCGTCTCTTCGCTGCAGTCCACCACGGCAATCCGTTGCACGCGCTGGCGCCAGTTGCCTGATTCGACGAGCAAAGGGACTGCAAAAATAACATAAGGACTGTTGGCTGTTGCTGTCTGCTGTTCACATTCCTGACGGATGAGCGGATGCAGAATCTGCTCGAGTTGCTTTTTAGCGTTGCTATCAGTAAAAACCAACTCACGCATCCATGCTCGATTCATTGCACCGTTCTCTGCAATGGCAGCATCGCCAAATGTTTGACGTATTGCCGGTATTGCTTGTCCGGATGGTGCGGTGAGTGCATGCGCGATCGCATCGGTATCGATGATGACGATACCGTGTTCTTTGAATTGGTCAGTGACCGTTGTTTTACCGCTGCCGATTCCGCCAGTCAGACCAATTGCCAAAGAGGGTGAAGGGGAAGAAGACATCAGAGATAACCGAGATAACGTTGCGACAGTTCCGGACCCCACACCAAGGCGATCAAGCCCGCACCTGCGAGGTAAGGACCGAATGGCAATGGTGTGTCTTTGCCTAGCTTGGCCAGACCGATCATCGCTAATCCAACGACAGCACCAACGATGGACGACAAAAGAATGATTACCGGCAGCATACTCCAGCCCATCCAAGCCCCTAACGCTGCCAACAATTTAAAGTCCCCGTATCCCATGCCTTCTTTGCCAGTGATCAGTTTGAAGACCCAATATATCGACCATAACGCGAGATAGCCTGCCGCCGCGCCGATGACCGCTGAGGACAAGGAAGTAAATGTGCCATTGATATTGACCAACAAACCCAGCCACATGAGACTCAGTGTCAAATCATCCGGCAAGAGCTGTGTATCCGCATCGATCATGGTCAATGCGATCAGGATAAAGCCAAAAACCACCGCCGAGAGTCCAGCAACACCACTTCCAAAATGCCAAATGAACCCCGCAGTGAGAAGACCTGTCGCCAACTCAACTAAGGGGTAACGAATAGAAATCGCCGCCTGACAGCCGCGGCACTTCCCTCTGATTGCGAGGTAGCTCACGACGGGAATGTTCTCTAGTGCACCGATCTGATGTCCGCAATGCGGGCAGGCGGAACGCGGCACCATCAAGTTATACGGACTGGTGTGGGGTAACTCTTTCCCGGTCTCATGGGCAACAAAGTTTTCAACCTCATGTTGCATCATTTTCGGTAGCCGGTGAATGACCACATTTAAAAAACTACCAATCAACAACCCGAAAATGCCAAAGATGATCGTGCTGAGGCTATTTCCGGGGAGCTTAAAAAGAATTTCTTGTAGCATCAGACCACGGATCCTAATTTGAAAATTGGCAGATACATCGCCACAACGAGACCACCAATCACCACGCCCAGAATCACCATAATCAGCGGTTCCATCAAACTAGAGAGTGACGCGACTGCTTCGTCGACTTCTTCCTCATAAAAATCAGCCACCTTGCCCAACATGCTATCGAGGGCACCAGATTCTTCGCCGATGGCCACCATCTGCGTCACCATGTTCGGGAATAAATTGGTATTTTGCATCGCTACCGTGAGACTGGTCCCTGTGCTGACCTCGGTCTGAATCTTGATCGTGGCATCCAGATAGACGGCATTGCCTGAGGCACCACCAACGGAATCCAGCGACTCAACCAGTGGAACACCCGCTGCAAACATGGTGGAGAGTGTTCGGGTCCAACGGGCAATCGTCGCTTTACGGATAATCGCGCCAAAAATCGGCAACTGCAACAGAATCCGGTCCATGGCTCGTTGCATCTCTAGCGAACGGCGCCATGTCTGGAAGAAAAAATACAAAGCGCCGAAGATCGACCCAAAAATCAGATACCAATAACTGACCACAAAGTCCGAAATCGCCATCACGATCAGCGTTGGCGCTGGCAAATCGGCACCGAAGCTTGAGAATACCTGCTTAAACGCTGGAACCACAAAGATCATAATGACGGCAGTGACGACAAAAGCGACTGACAAAATGGCAATCGGATAGGTCAGTGCGGATTTGATTTTCTTTTTGATCGCGAGCGTTTTTTCCTTATAAATGGCAAGACGCGTGAGCAAGTCTTCCAGAATACCGGCCTGTTCGCCCGCACCCACCAAATTGCAGAACAGTGGATCAAAGTAGAGGGGGAATTTCCGGAAAGCCTGATTCAAGCTCGTCCCCGTTTCGACGTCGCCACGGATATCCTGTAGCAGCTTCGACACGGACGGGTTGGCATTGCCTTTGGCGACGATATCGAACGACTGTAACAGCGGAACGCCCGCTTTCATCATGGTTGCCAGTTGTCGCGTAAACAAAGTGATATCGGCATCGGTAATTTTTTTACCTGAGCTATAGCTCTTTTTCTTCAGTTTAGTGACCAGAATGCCTTGACGACGCAAGGTAGCGTTGACGATCGCTTCGCCACCTGCACGCAGTTCACCCTGCACTGTTTTGCCAAACTTATCTTTACCTTCCCAAGCATAAATCACTTCTTTTGCTGGTTTGATGGTCCTGGCCGAATTAGTTGCCATGTGACTGCTCTCCGATTATTCGTTGGTACATCCAAGTACTTCTTCTAGGCTGGTTAAGCCTTGCTTTACTTTCATCAGGCCGGACTGACGTAGATTTCTGACGCCATCGCGTTGTGCCTGTTCCTCAATTTCCATGGCACTACCACTCGCCAAAATGATGCGTTCGATCGCGTTGGTGATCGGCATGAGCTGATAAATACCGACACGACCTTTGTAGCCACTGCCACTGCAACGTTCGCAACCGACAGGTTCATATGGTTTCCAAGTACCGTCGAGTTCTTCTTCTTTAAAACCTGCCTGCAGCAGCACTTCATCGAGAATTTCTGTCGGACGCTTGCAAGTACACAAGCGACGAGCAAGGCGCTGCGCGGTAATTAAAATCACCGAAGAGGCGATATTAAACGGCAGGACACCCATGTTCATTAAGCGTGTCAATGTCGATGGCGCGTCGTTGGTATGCAAAGTGGAGAACACCATGTGACCCGTTTGCGCTGCTTTAATTGCAATATCAGCTGTTTCCAAGTCACGAATCTCACCCACCATAATCACGTCCGGATCCTGACGCAAGAAGGATTTCAGTGCAGCAGCAAAGGTGAGACCGGCTTTGTCATTGACGTTGACCTGATTGACGCCAGGTAAGTTAATCTCGGCTGGATCTTCCGCCGTAGAAATATTGATCCCAGGCTTATTAATGACATTGAGACAGGTGTAGAGCGATACGGTTTTACCGGAACCGGTCGGTCCCGTCACGAGCACCATGCCGTAAGGTCGTTGAATGGCGTTGAGCAGGATTTCTTTCTGATCAGGGTCATAGCCCAGCGCATCAATCCCCATTTGTGCCTGCGATCCATCAAGAATACGCATAACGATTTTTTCGCCGAACAAGGTCGGGAGCGTACTGACGCGGAAATCGATGGATTTTTTCGCGTTCAGATGCAACTTCATGCGACCATCTTGAGGAATACGCTTCTCTGAGATGTCCAGCTTAGAAATCACTTTAATCCGCGAGGACAGCTTGTCTTTGATCGCCAAAGGAGGCTGGGCGATCTCACGTAGTTCACCGTCAATCCGGAAACGGATACGATAGAATTTTTCAAATGGCTCAAAATGCAAGTCGGAGGCGCCCATGTTGATTGCATCAATCAGCATTTTTTGCAAAAATTTGACGATCGGGGCATCGTCGACTTCGTTGGCTTGTGCATCTGCCGCAGCCTGTCCGGCTTCATCTTCTTTGAATTCAAACTCAAAATCATCGCCAGCCAGATCGGAAAGGCTTTGTTCTGACGTCTTGCTGATTTTTTCGAGCAGTTTTGTCAGAACGTCATATTGCACCATCACCAACTCAATCGCCAGATTCGTTTGGAATTTGACTTGGTCAAAAGCAGAATTGTTGGTCGGATCTGCGACGGCGAGTGTGAGTTTGTTGCCTTTCTTCGCAATCGGGACCATGCGCTGCGTCTGCATGAGTTTTTGGTCGACGAGCTTTTCTGGCAGGATGCTCTCATCAATCGCCGATAGATCCAATAATGGATAGCCAAATGTTTCAGAACAAAAACTCGCGAGGTCGCGCGCATTGATCATTTGACTCTGCAGGAGGCTATCAATAAAAGTAAGCTTTTCTGCTTGGGCTTTTTTGGATAGGGTGTCAATTTGCGTCGCATTGAGCAAATTACCTTGCATCAGGGCGCGGGCTAGTCCAGAGGTCAAAACGGGTGTTGCAGAAGATGGTGGGGCTGCTGACATAGTGACTCTAAGTGAAGGTTGCCAAAACAATCGTTGCTTCGCGATAATGCAACTGATAGGGGCGTTTGTAAAGATTTCCAACTTTTTTTTACATGTTGACTCAGTTTACATAAAAAAAATGTTGTCTTTACTGCCTGATCCGCCTGTTTTTTTTTGCGTTCCACGAGTGGCGAAAGCATTCGTTCCTGCCATCAGGCAAGAGCCGCGCACGGAGTTCGTGCATGAGACAAGAATACCCGATCAGGGAAAATGCTGCTTCCGGCGCATGCAACGTGCAGCCGGAAGTAAATAGAGTAGATCGTAACGCGGATCTTAGTGATTGCGATGTACCGCAAAGTGGCTCAACGCCAGCAACGCGGTTTTATACGTGGATTCTGGCAGAGATTGGATCGCTGCCGAGGCGCGATCAGCAGCAAGTACGGCTTGTTGCGTTGTGTAATCAAGTGCACCAGACTGTGTGATCGCTGAGAGAATCGCGTCAAACTGCGACTCGTCGCCTTGTTCGATGCAGAGGCGAACTAATTCTTTTTCAGCGTCGGAGCCGTGTTTCATCAGGTAAATGAGCGGCAGCGTTGGTTTGCCTTCGCGCAAATCATCACCGACATTTTTGCCAATATCAACGGCATTACCGGAGTAATCGAGTACATCGTCGATCAGTTGGAATGCTGTACCAATACAGCGACCGTATTCGCCAGCCGCATTCACTTGCTCGTCATTGGCACCAGCGATTAAGGCGCCGATCTCAGCGGCCGCCTCAAACAATTTGGCTGTTTTGGAACGGATCACTTGTAAGTAACGCTCTTCCGTGACATCCGGATCATGCATATTCAGTAACTGCAAGACTTCGCCTTCAGCAATCACATTGGTTGCATCTGCCAAAATTTGCATTACGCGCATGCTGTTGATCGATACCATCATCTGGAATGCACGGGAGTACAGGAAGTCGCCCACCAATACAGAAGCCGCGTTACCAAACAACGCGTTGGCCGTTTGACGACCACGGCGCAGGGAGGATTCATCCACCACATCGTCATGGAGTAATGTTGCTGTGTGAATAAACTCAACAATTGCCGCTAATTCATGATGATGCTTGCCCTGATAGCCATACGCGTTAGCCACCAGCAATACTAAAACCGGACGAATACGCTTACCCCCAGCATTGATGATGTATTCAGCAATCTGGTTAACGAGGGCGACGTCAGAGTGAAGTTGTTGGCGAATAACTTGGTTAACCGCCGACATGTCTGTGGCAATCACGTCGGTAATGGGGTTTTGTTGTACGGTGGCAGACAAGGGGTAATCCTGCTATTTAATCCAAGACGCCGAGATTATACGATGTTGTGATCAAATTTGCTCTTCTTACGAGGGCTAAAAAGCAGGAGTTTTCATGCTTTAACTCAAGATGAGGTAATTTTTACACAAGAGCGTGGTAAGAGTGCGCATTTTCCTGCTGAAAAAATATGCAAATTGTTTTTGACGGTAGGCTTAAGTCTATGTATAATTTGGGGTTTTCCCGAATTCCTAAGCAAGTCATAGCGACGCGGGGAGAAAATCCTTTTATTTATTCGATGAGGTTTCACATGTACGCGGTCATAAAAACCGGCGGCAAACAATATAAAGTTGTCGCTGGTGAAAAACTTAAAGTAGAACAGATACCTGCAGACATTGGCTCCGAATTCACCATTGATCAAGTGCTCGCTATGGGTGCTGGAGAAACCATCAAGTTTGGTACTCCATTGGTTGCAGGTGCGTCGGTGCTGGTTAAGGTAGTAGATCACGGTCGTCACGACAAAGTGCGCATTTTCAAAATGCGTCGTCGTAAGCATTACCAGAAGCGTCAAGGCCACCGCCAAAACTTTACTGAACTGCAAATCGTATCTATCAACGGCTAATCGTAAGATTAACTGTTTATTACCAGTATCCAAGGAGCTATTAAATGGCACACAAAAAAGGCGGCGGCACCACGCGCAACGGCCGTGACTCAGAGTCAAAACGCTTAGGCGTTAAAGTTTACGGCGGCCAAGCAATCAATGCTGGCGGTATCATCATTCGTCAACGTGGTACACGTGTACACGCTGGTGAAAACGTTGGTATGGGCAAAGACCACACTTTATTCGCGTTGATCGACGGTAAAGTACAATTCGCAGTTAAAGGTGCTAACAAGCATCAATACGCGATTGTTGTTGCAGCGTAAGTTTTGAAGTAATTCAAAACCAGGCGCAAGCCACGACGACAAAAGGCTCTGCCATTGGTAGAGCCTTTTTAGTTTCGAGAGATCCTGTATAAATCGGTTGCTCTCCCATTTTGCACGCGAGCGCGTACAGACAATTAAAACTTTGCATTTGCTGTTGCCTGACTAAAATATCTTTTTCAGGTGGTGTTTGCACTTGTTGTTTTGATCAGACAATGGAATCCCCTTTCGGTTGCAACGATTTATACAAGCTTTTTTAGGTGCTTAAAAATGAAATTTATTGACGAAGCCAGAATTGAAGTCATCGCCGGTGATGGCGGTAATGGTGTTGCCTCATTCTGCCGGGAAAAATTCCGTCCGTTCGGTGGGCCTGATGGTGGTGATGGTGGTCGTGGCGGTAGTATCTGGGCTGTTGCGGATCGTAATATCAACACCTTGGTTGATTATCGCTACTCTAAGTTGCACAAAGCCAAAGACGGCGAAAATGGTCGCGGTGCGGATTGCTATGGCAAGGGGGCGGAAGACATTTTCCTGCGTATGCCTGTCGGGACTCTGATTGCTGACCGCAATACCGACGAAGTCATCGCTGACTTGACTGAGCATGGCCAACAAGTCGAACTCGTTAAAGGTGGTGAGGGCGGTTGGGGTAATATCCACTTTAAAACATCGACCAACCGTGCGCCACGTCAGCGTACAGAGGGTAAAGAAGGCGAACGCCGTGAGTTGCGCCTTGAATTGAAAGTATTGGCGGACGTTGGTCTGTTGGGCTTGCCGAATGCTGGTAAATCAACGTTTATTACCGCGGTGTCTAATGCTCGTCCTAAGATTGCGGACTATCCTTTCACGACCTTGCATCCTAACCTGGGTATGGTCCGCGTGAGCCACGAAAAGAGCTTCGTCATTGCTGATATTCCTGGTCTGATTGAAGGCGCTGCGGACGGCGTGGGCTTGGGTGTGCAATTCTTGAAGCATTTGCAACGTACGGGTTTGTTGTTGCACATTGTTGATTTGGCACCGTTTGATGACAATGTCGATCCAGTGAAGGATGCCAAAGCACTGATCAAAGAGTTACGAAAATACGACGAAAGTTTGTATGAAAAGCCACGGTGGTTGGTTCTCAATAAGCTTGACGTATTAAGCGAAGAAGAGCGTAAGAAAAAGGTCAAAGACTTTGTGAAGCGTTTCGGCTGGAAAGGTCCTGTATTTGAGATTTCTGCGTTGAACCGCGAAGGGTGTGAAGACCTCGTCATGGCGATCTACAAAGATATCGAAGAAAAACGGACACAGGAACAACGTTCCCAAGAGACGCAAATGAAAGAAGAAGCGCAGGGGATCTTGTCGATTGATCCAGATGATCCACGCTTCAAAGTGTGGGAAGAATAATCGATTTCTCTCTACGCCGACGCTTCGTGTCGGTTGAAATCGCAAAAAACCTGGTGACAACATCATCAGGTTTTTTTTCGTCTGTATGCTTGTCCGCTATTTCCTTTGAGGTCCGATCAGATGCATCCCAAAAATAGCATTAAAGAAATTATTCGATATATTCAGACATGAAAATATCAGATATCTAAATTAAATTTAGAATATTCATCGAGTATCAACATAAAGTATAATTTAAAGCTTTCCTGCCTCTCTCAAGGTTTCATTGTTACTATGCATTCTGTCATTCACCAAGCCAAGCGGCTGATAATCAAAGTAGGTTCGTCGCTGGTTACCAATGATGGTAAGGGCCTCGATAGCACCGCCATTCAAAAATGGGCAGCGCAAATTGCAGCCTTACGTGCGATGGGCAAAGAAGTGGTGTTGGTCAGCTCTGGGGCGATCGCTGAAGGTCGTCAACGTCTTGGCTTTGAAAAACGCCCAACCGGCATTCATGAATTGCAGGCCTGCGCAGCAGTCGGGCAGATGGGTTTGGCGCAGATTTACGAAACCAGTTTCCGTGCACATGGTCTCGGTACTGCGCAAATTTTGCTCACCCACGCGGATTTGGCTGATCGTGAGCGTTATCTCAACGCGCGCTCAACTTTATTCACCTTGCTGCGTTTTGGTATCGTCCCCATCATTAATGAAAACGACACCGTTGTGACGGACGAGATTAAGTTTGGTGATAACGACACCTTGGGCGCGCTGGTAGCGAACTTAATCGAAGCGGATGCCCTTATTATTTTGACCGATCAGCGTGGCTTGTATACTGCCGATCCACGTAAAAATCCCGATGCCCAATTTGTCCATGAGGCCAAAGCGGGCGACCTGGCATTGGAAGCCATGGCTGGCGGTGCAGGCTCCAGCGTTGGCAGTGGCGGCATGCTGACAAAGATCTTGGCAGCGAAACGCGGTGCCAAATCCGGAGCGCACACCGTGATCGCTTGGGGGCGTGAAGAGAATGTATTGGTGCGGCTTGCAGAAGGTGAGGCGATCGGTACCCAATTGATCTCTGACATGGCACCACTCGCGGCGCGTAAACAATGGATGGCCGATCATTTGCAAACGGTTGGTCAAATTACCCTAGATGCCGGTGCCGTTCAAAAACTGACCATGGAAGGTAAATCACTGCTACCGATAGGTGTTCTTGATGTTTCTGGAGAGTTCGGGCGTGGTGAATTGGTGACCTGTGTTGATGAGGCGGGGCGTGCTGTGGCGCGTGGCTTGTCGAATTACGGTAGTGCTGACGCTCGGAAAATCAAACGTAAGCCATCGGCTGAGATTGCGGCGATCTTAGGCTTTGTGGAAGAGCCAGAATTAATTCACCGAGATAATTTGGTGATTATTTAAAACGAGCAAGGTCATCGCCATTCTTGCTGATTGGACTGTAGCCAAAACGAAAAAAAGGGAGCAATGTGATTGCTCCCTTTTTCTATGGGCGACTACAGTGGCGCTTTTTTTAATGTGCGTAATCCTGTGAGGTCACTTTACCTTGCAGACGGTTGATCAGGTAAGGAACTTTGCCAGCGACCGTCGTACCATCACACAAGAATTCCGAGTAAAGGGTGAAATGCTGCTTGTTGACGCCGGTACTTGCTATTCTGTCCCATTCGTTACGGCGTGAGCGCGACCATGTGCCATCACTACGACCGAACGCATAGAGTTTATGCTCAAAGGTTTCGCAGCGGATTGCCTCGTAGCTGACGTTTTTAGCGCCGGTCGTACTGCTCGACACCAAGGTATAGCGCACCGTACCGTCACCCGCTGTACTCAAGGATGCCTTATCGATGGCGAAGGAGAGATTGCTACTTTTATAAAAAATAATCAAATCTTCGGGTTTTGGGGCAGGTGGAAGAACGACAGCCGCTTCCGACCATTCTTTATCCGCATCGTCCGCTGGCGCGCCAGTCTGGGTGGCTTGACCCGCTTGGCAAAGGGCCGAGCCAGTCAGCAAGGCTGCGCCAAGCCACAACGAGCGATGGCGCCATTGCTTAGCGGCGTTGAGAGAGAGTTGTGTTAAATAATGCATACCTTACTTGTGTTCTTCCTGTTCAATTTTGGGTTGTTCGGGGCTTTTTTCGACCGACTTACCCGAATGACGCGGCGAACGGTGGCGTGCATTGCCCGTGTTGTCATTGCGATGAATGTAGCGGGAGAGCTCCTGTAAGGCAAGCTGATAAACCCCACGCTTGAACTCAATGACCACATCTAATGGCACCCAGTATTCATGCCAGCGCCACGCATCAAATTCGGGATGATTACTGGCGCGTAGGTTGACATCGCAATCACGTCCTATCATCCGTAGCAAAAACCAGATTTGCTTCTGACCACGGTAATGCCCACGAATTTCACGTTTAATAAAATGATCTGGAACTTCATAACGGAGCCAGTCACGGGTGCGGCCAATAATTTTGACATGCTCCGGCAACAGACCTGTTTCTTCTTCCAGCTCTCGAAACATCGCCTGCTCAGGAGATTCGCCATATTTAATCCCGCCTTGTGGAAATTGCCACGAATGCTCGCGCACACGTTTCCCCCACCAGACCTGATTGTTGGCGTTTAGCAAAATTATGCCAACGTTTGGGCGAAAGCCTTCACGATCAAGCATAGTTAACCTCAACACTTTCTGTGGCTATATGGCGTGTCTATGCAATTGAAGTTGTTGTAAAACGCTGTTACGTCAAAAAGTGAGCCCAATTTTCAGCGGGCAGCAGCCAGTCTGGCGAACAAAACGCAGTTTCCTTCATCAAATATGCAAAGAGTGGGCGCATTAGCCAGCTAATCCTTTAAAATTGAGTTGATTATAACCTTCCATTTAAAAAGAATCACTGTCATGCGAGCTACTCGATTTTTTATTTCTACACTTAAAGAAGCCCCTGCCGATGCGGAAGTCGTCAGCCACAAACTGATGATGCGCGCTGGGATGATTAAACGTCTCGGTTCGGGTATCTACAATTACATGCCGATGGGCTTACGCGTGATCCGGAAAGTGGAAAATATTATCCGCGAAGAAATGAACCGCGCCGGCGCAATTGAAATGCTGATGCCTGTCGTTCAGCCTGCTGAACTATGGCAAGAGACAGGCCGCTGGGACAAAATGGGCCCAGAATTGATGCGCGTGAAAGACCGCCATGGCCGCGATTTTATTATTCAGCCAACATCCGAAGAAGCGATTACCGATGTTGTTCGCTCTGATATTCGCTCTTATCGCCAGTTGCCGGTCAATTTTTACCACATTCAGACTAAATTCCGCGATGAGCGTCGTCCTCGCTTTGGTTTGATGCGTGGTCGCGAGTTCACGATGAAGGATGCGTATTCCTTTGACCGTAATGTGGAAGGTCTGAAACAGTCGTATCAGATCATGTTTGATGCCTACACGCGGATTTTCCAGCGTTTTGGTTTGCAATTCCGTGCCGTGGCTGCGGATAACGGTGCCATTGGTGGTTCTGGCTCGCATGAGTTCCACGTCATCGCCGAGACCGGTGAAGATGCGTTGGTATATTGCCCAACCTCCGATTACGCCGCCAATATGGAGGCCGCTGAAGCACTGCCACTGAGCGCATCGCGTCCAGCAGCAACGGCTGCATTAACCAAAACAGCCACGCCAGGCAAAGCAAAATGTGAAGATGTTGCAGCGTTGCTGAACATCCCCCTGCAAAACACCGTTAAATCCATCGTTCTGACCGTCGAGGACGAAGAAAAAGGCGAAGCAGGTAAACAAGTCTGGCTGCTGCTCTTGCGTGGCGACCACGAGTTAAATGAGGTCAAAACCGCCAAGGTGCCTGGTTTAGCGAATCACCGTATGGCAACAGAAGCAGAAATCATCGAATGGTTTGGTACGAAACCAGGCTATCTCGGACCCATCAACACGAAAAAGCCCGTCCATATTGTTGCTGATCGTACCGTCGCGAATATGGCTGATTTTGTGGTGGGCGCGAATGAAGCTGATTTCCACTTTACTGGCGCAAACTGGGTGCGCGATATTCCTGAAGGACTCGTTGCCGATTTACGTAATGTGGTTGATGGTGATCCTTCACCCGACGGCAAAGGTGTGTTGGCGATTCAGCGCGGTATCGAAGTCGGCCATGTATTCCAGTTGGGAACCCGTTATTCACAAGACATGAAAGCCACTTTCTTGGATGAAAATGGCAAACCACAGCTCTTGCAGATGGGATGCTATGGCATTGGGGTCACACGTATTCTGGGTGCCGCGATCGAACAAAACTTCGATGACAAGGGCATTATCTGGCCAACATCCATCGCACCGTTCGAAGTTGTGATTTGTCCAATGGGGATGGATCGTAGCGAAGCGGTGAAAACAGAGACAGAAAAACTCTACCAAGACTTGTTAGCAGCAGGCGTTGATGTGATTCTGGATGACCGCGGTGAGCGTCCAGGCGCGATGTTCGCTGATTGGGAATTGATTGGTGTACCGCACCGTATCGTCATTGGTGATCGTGGTCTGAAAGATGGCAAGTTGGAGTATGTTGGCCGTCGCGATGCTGAAGCGACAATCGTTCCGGTCGAAGAGATGCTGGCGTTTGTAAAGGCAAAACTGGCACCCGCTGCCTAAGTTTCGCCTGATAGCGGTGCTACGTTGCCCTGCGTCGTGTAGAGCGACCAGTGAAGAGCAGGGTAGCGCCGCTGCCAGAAAACGCATTCCTCTTATTGAGAAACAAGCCAAAGTGAAGTTGATTCCTGTTCGTTTTATTTGCCTTTTGAGTAGCATCGTCCTGCTTTCGTTGGGCGGTGCACACCAGGCACTCGCTGGTAATCAAAAAGAAGAAGCAATGGCTGATTCGGTGCGTCTGGCGCTGTCCAAAGCCGTATCTGATCCCAGCCCACCCAAACCCAGTTTTAAGACCATTGACGAGCGCATTAAGTATCTAGACTGGCTCGGTGAGATGTCGACGAGGTTAAAACGCCGTATTCCCGATTATCAAACCCGTATCGAACTCCTCGAGACCGTATGGTATGAGTCCAAACGTGCCGGCCTTGATCCAGCGATGGTCATGGGGCTGATGCAGGTGGAATCCGCCTTCCGAAAATATGCGACATCGGTGGTAGGGGCGCGTGGTTACATGCAAGTCATGCCGTTCTGGTCGAGAACGGTTGGCGATGGGAATGCCAAGATGCTGTTTAAAATGCAAACCAATTTGCGCTATGGCTGTTCCATTTTGCGAATGTATATCGACATGGAGAAGGGCGATCTCTTCTTAGCCTTGGGTCGTTATAACGGTAGTCGCGGCAAACCTGAGTATCCTAACGCGGTATTGGCGAATTGGAAGAATTGGGAATATAAGAAGTAATCGTCCCTGTAGGAACAACATACAAAAATGCCCGCGCGATGCGGGCATTTTTGTTTGGGATGGGACACGACCTGCTTCCCTTTAAGTCTCCCAAAGCAACTTTAGTTCACTGGTACTGAAAAATCAGGACAGGTGACCAGAAATGAGTTTTGTCATTTCAAACATGGATACTTGCTTTTTGCCGCCGAAAACAGCTTTCAGTTTGTCATCCGCGTTGATGTTGCGTTTGTTTTCTGCGTCTTGCAGATTATGTTTCTTGATGTATTCCCATACTTTTTTAGTGACTTCAGTACGTGGAATTGCTGCTGCGCCGATGACCGCTGCCAAAGTTGGAGAGATTGTCATTGGTTTCATGAACGCGGCATTTGGCTTACGTGCTGCTGGTTTAGCGGCTGCTTTTGTTGCTGCTGGTTTCGCTGCTGCTGCTTTTTTAGGCGCTGCGGCTGCTTTAGCTGCTACAGGCTTTTTTGCCGCTGCTGCTGGTTTTGCTGCTGTTTTAGCTGCTGGTTTTTTTGGTGCTGTTGCCATAAATAGCCTCCTTCACAAATTTCGTGGACGGAGCTTTGATCATTGTTGAAAAGCTCCTGCATTGCGTCACTTTACGCATTGCTAATAGTGGTGGGCTTTTTACGGTGATGCAAGTGTTTTTTGTGGGTTTTTGACGAAAATAGGCGAGAAATGAAGCTTCGTTGGATTTAAGTGCAAAAAAAAGCCGCATCAGCGGGATTTTCCCTCTGATACGGCAATTTTTTGCGCGACATTTTACCCAGAGAAAATCAGCGTTTTCCGGGCATCATTCCCTTCATGCTGCGCAACATTTTCATCATGCCGCCGCCGCGCAGTTTCTTCATCATGCTTTGCATTTGTTCGAACTGGGCAAGCATGCGGTTGACTTCTTGGATCTGTACACCAGCACCCGCTGCGATACGACGTTTGCGTGATGCCTTGATTAATTCAGGCTTGGCGCGCTCCAGTGGTGTCATGGAATTGATCATCCCTTCCATCCGGCGTACTTGTTTTTCAGCCTGATCCATATTGGCACCCGCTGCAGCTTGTTGCATTTGCGCTGGTAACTTATCCATCAAGCCGGACAGTCCACCCATGTTTTTCATCTGCGAAATCTGCATTTTGAAATCATTGAGGTCAAACTTACCGCCATCTTTGAGTTTGACCGCCAAATTTTGGGCTGCTGCAACGTCCATGCCTTTTTGTGCAGACTCGACCAATGCCAAGATATCGCCCATACCAAGAACGCGGTTGGCCATACGGGTTGCATCAAAGGCTTCAAGACCATCGAGCTTTTCAGCGACACCGACAAATTTGATCGGTTTGCCAGTGACATGGCGAACAGACAGGGCTGCACCACCTCGTGAGTCACCATCGAGCTTGGTCAGTACAACGCCGGTTAATGGCAGCGCGTCATTAAAGGCTTTTGCTGTATTGACCGCATCTTGACCCAGCATTGCATCGACAACGAATAAGGTCTCGATGGGCTTGACGGCGGCATGCACAGCAGCGATTTCCTGCATCATGGCTTCGTCGATACCCAAACGACCCGCCGTATCGATGATCAGGACATCATGGTAGTGTTTTTTTGCAAAATCGAGGGCCGCTAAGGCGATGTCGACCGGTTTTTGATCTGCCGTCGATGGGAAAAAGTCGGCGCCAACTTGTTCTGTGACGGTCTGAAGCTGTGCGATCGCGGCTGGGCGATAGACGTCAGCGGAAACAGTTAATACTTTTTTCTTTTTTTGTTCGCGTAAAAACTTAGCAAGTTTACCAACGGTTGTGGTTTTACCCGCCCCCTGCAAACCTGCCATCAGAATAATCGCGGGTGGCTGACACGCAAAACTGAGTTGGGAGGCTTCTTCACCAAGATCAGCCCCCATCAATGCAGCGAGCTCTTTCTGCACCACACCGACCAGTGCCTGACCCGGCGTCAGAGAGGAAATGACTTCTTCTCCGAGGGCTTTTTCTTTGACACGGGCGATCAGATCACGGACAGCAGGCAGGGCAACGTCGGCTTCGAGGAGTGCCATACGCACTTCGCGCAACATTTCTGCGGTATTCGATTCAGTCAGACGAGCTTCGCCGCGCATGGTCTTGACGACTTTGGCGAGGCGTTGGGTTAGGTTATCAAGCATAGCGAAAAATAGATTTTCTTTTAAAAATAGACATGATTGCATCTGCCTAACGCCTACCCAACCGGGGCGCATTCGTTAAGCTGCAAATGAATTTGGCATTTTACCCGATCATGGCCTATTGCCGTCGCAAATCGCACCCCGGAGCGGGTATTTTGGTTACGCCATGTCTGGCACACGACGCATTTCAGCCGAAGTGTCAACTTTGCATAGAGTTCAGCTATCATAGGCAAGCAAACTGTTGGGGAATGAGTAAGAAGAACGTACTATAAGCTCACTCTGCGCCAGTCGCTTTTCTCGCCTTCAGCACGATCGCTGTGCGAAGTTTATTCAGAATACAGGAGACAACTATGTTCAAAAAAATCGTCCTCAGTGCGGTGATGCTCGCTGGCATGACAGCATTAGGCGCTCATGCGCAGGAAACTGTCCGTTTAGGCAACTTAAAGTTCGCCCATTATGGTGCGGTGTCCTACATCAAGGAAATCGCCCCCAAATGTGGCATTAAGGTGGATGAGCGCGTGTTTCCTAAGGGGCTCGATGCGATGCAGGCGGTCATTGCCGGAGAGTTGGATGTCGCTGCGGTTTCTTCTGAGGCTGTAATCTCTGCTCGTGCTAGTGGAACGCCGATTTACCTTGTCGCGGGTTTTGCAAAAGGGGGCGTTCGTTTGGTTGGTCGAAGTGATTTACCAGTCCAGACGGTCAAAGATTTAAAAGGCAAAAAAGTTGGCGTAACGCGTGGCGGGATTCAGGATATTTTGCTTGCTGCTGAATTGGCGCAAAACGGACTTACTTACTCAGATCAGCCAGGTAAGGATGTACAGATTATTTACTTGGGATTTCCTGATTTGAATCAGGCATTACTAGGTAAAAATATCGATGCCATGATGCAGTCTGAACCGTATTCATCGCAAGCGATCAGTAAGGGCTTCGGTAAAGAAATTATTAAACCTTACGACACAGCTATTGGGGAACCAGTCCGCACGATGGTAATGACAGAAAAATTCTACAAAGACCATCGCCCCGTTGCAGAAAAATTTATGCGCTGCTTTGTCGAGGCGACGAAAACATTTATCGACAATAAGGCTCTCGCTGAAAAATATGTGCGTGACAATATGTTCAAAGGCCAAGTGAGTCACGAAGATTTTGTGAATGCGATCGAGAATTCGCCTTACACCTACGATATCACTGCCGAACATATTCAGATCACGACGGATCTGATGCAGAAGTATGGCGTGGGTCGGATGGCGAAACCACCGGTAGCGAAAGAGTGGGTGAAGACAGATTTGTTGGATCAGGCAAAAAAGAGTCTCAATATTCCGTAAGGCAGAGCATGTAACGCATTGATCTCGTTGGCGTTGCATACCGGATGGACAATAACAGGAAGTGCTTATGACATTAAAGTGGCGTGAAATCGGTGCTGGGCTCGTGGTGCCTGTGATCTTGATTGCCATTTGGCAGGCAGTGACAGCGATGGAGTGGGTAAATCCCCAGGTATTACCATCGCCGCTCGCTGTGCTGAAAAAATGGCTGGAATATGCGTCACCCATGACGCCTTATGATCCTTCTGCCGAAAGTTGGCTCTCATGGGTGTTCTCAGGGGAGTTGTTGCGTGACACCATAGGGACGATGTACCGCGTCGTGATTGGCTTTCTTGTCGGCGCAGGTCTGGCATTACCTTTGGGTTTATTGATGGGATCCAGTGCGCGTATCTACACTTGGTTTAATCCATTGTTGCAAGTCTTGCGACCTATCCCACCGATTGCTTATATTCCTTTATCGATTTTATGGTTTGGCTTAGGCAATCCACCTGCCATTTTTTTGATTTCGATCGGTGCATTTTTCCCAGTGCTGATGAACACCATTGCTGGCGTTCATCACGTGGATAGTATCTATATCCGTGCCGCCCGTAATTTGGGGGCAAGTCAGACCACGATGTTTATTCGGGTTATTTTGCCCGCAGCGGTGCCGTACATTTTGTCGGGCGTCCGGATTGGTATCGGAACGGCTTTTATCGTCGTGATTGTGTCCGAAATGATTGCCGTTAATAACGGTCTGGGCTTCCGGATTCTGGAGGCGCGTGAGTATTTTTGGTCTGACAAGATTATTGCCGGCATGCTGAGCATTGGCGTACTCGGACTAGCGATTGATGTGGCAATGAATAAGCTCAATAAACATTTATTGCGCTGGCACCGTGGATTGGAAAATTAGAATGATGAGTACGATGTCTGCACAAATTCAGATCAGTGGTGTGAATAAACTTTTTGCCACTGCCGATAAGGAAATCGTTGCTTTACGTGATATCCATCTGACGATTCCAGAGGGGCAATTTGTTTGTCTGCTGGGACCATCGGGTTGTGGTAAATCGACACTCTTAAACGCGATCGCAGGATTCGCTCTTCCCACCAGCGGTTCAATTATTGCCAATGGCGACGAAGTCAAAGCACCTGGTCCTGATAGGGGCATGGTGTTTCAGGAATACGCGTTGTTTCCGTGGATGACTGTCGAGAAAAACATTGCTTTTGGTCTTGAAATCAAAGGCATGAATTCAACGGAGATTGAGCAACGCGTGAGTCATCTTTTACAGATGCTCGGACTTTCCGATTTCAGGCAACGCTACCCGAAAGATTTATCCGGTGGCATGCGTCAGCGGGTCGCGATTGCACGGGTATTGGCGCTGGACTCACCGATCATGCTCATGGACGAACCCTTTGGGGCGTTAGACGCTTTAACGCGGCGTAATTTACAGGATGAACTTCTGCGCATCTGGTCAGAACTGAAAAAAACAATCATTTTTGTGACGCACAGTATTGAAGAGGCCATTTATCTGGCCGATCGAGTGGTTGTGATGACGTACCGTCCCGGAACGATCAAAAAGGACCTCATGATTGATTTGCCGCGCTTGCGTGACCCATCGACGGCAGAATTTAATGCATTGAAGCGCGAGTTGAGTTTGTTAGTCATGGAGGAGCAACAGCGACATCACCACCATGAAATGATGTTGGGGGCCGTTGATTAACGATTTCTAACAAAAAAAGTGTTGTGAAAAAGCGGATGAGATCTGCATAGATAACTGTTTTTGTAGATACATGCCCCAGTATCTATTTCTGAGCACCGTTTTACAGTCGTATAAGGCTCATTTTTGCAGGTGAGATGGGGAGTATGTATGCATATCGACGCTTGTTATTTTGTGTTACAAGTGAGGGTTGTTGATGAAATAAGTAGCAACCACAAAGAACGCGATTTGAGTTACAGTTGAGAAATACCTATTCTCCATCCGCGTTGGGGTAAAGCATTGACATATCCTATCCTGACACCATCGCCGAGCTCGTTATCCAATATGTAAGAAATGACGGATGAAGAGCGGGAGATGAGTACTGGATCGTCTGTTATTTGAAATTTTGTGTCCGTATTGCACGCGACTTTGACGAAAATCATTCAAAAAAATTCGCCTATATCGGATTTCACGTCTAATATGAAGTAGTAGGAAAAGATTGAGGAGTTTGTGATGGACGTTGGCACGCTTGCTCTTTCCGGGCAAACAACGGTTTCTTTACCATTCGTGTCTGTACAAAACGGTACGGACGGGAGCTCGGTCGTCGGTACCGCTGCTGTGCCCGCGTCAATTGCTCAATCGCAGGGTGGTGTCGTGTCTGTGAATGCCCCCAATAATGGCTCCAATAACACCTCATATGCGAGTTCCACCAGCGCATCATCGCCGTCCGAATCGGCGTCTTTACAAAAATCCGCTGCTTCTTTGAATCAGAGTTCTCAGCCCCAGTTTGGTAGCCTTGAATTTTCTGTTGATCAAGAATCCAACAAAATGGTTTTGAAAGTTGTCGATCAAGAAACTAAACAAGTCTTGCTCCAAATCCCATCGAAAGAAGCCCTCATTCTTTCAGAAACAATTGGCAATGGTGGTAGCGGTAGTCTGATCCACGAGTCGGCTTAAGGCACACACTACACTACACGGCACCACGCGGCACTTCGCTCGCTGGTCTAGTCCCTGAAAGAATCGGCAATCTCGGCGATACAATCAAGTGCGGCAAGCGCATCGTTGATCATTTTTTCTGCGATCACGGGGTCCTGTGCATCGATCAACATTGGCGCACTAATGCAAAGACGTAAAGCGCTGACCGGCATACCTTCACGCTCTCCACATAATACTGGCTGACCTAATTGAAAACGTCGCTGCTTCGGTCTGCTCGTTGGCGGGTGTTGCAGTTGCTGATAAACAAGCAGCGAAGCCTTGCGTGCTAATGGTCGTCGTATGCCGTTCTCCAGACATTGATACACAATAAACGGGAAAATAGTTTGCTCGTTATCCCACGCAGGCGGACACCCCAAGCTACGACGGTCAAGGGGTGGATTGGGAACAGCTTCAAAATGGGAGTTCTGCTCTAGGTACGTGTCGACGGCTTCTTTAAAACGATGTAAAAAAGGCTGCAGTTGCGCTTCCTCCAAGGCCGAAAATAGCCGGAGTTCCGCCATAGCCGCTTCCCATCGGAGTAACAGTCCAAAATTAGCGCCGCGTTGAAGATGGCGTGTGGCAGAGTAACCTGACGGCCACTCGTTCGCGTAGGAATATGCGCCGACAGCGTGATCCAACATCCGTCCTTCGCAAGCGAGCGAAAATGCCTGGGGAATCAAAAGCGCACCTGAAAACGTCGGTCCACCTAAAAATTTCGAACCTGTGAGTGCAACACAAAAGCCTTGTGCCAGATAGGCGCGGATGGTTTGCGGTGAGAGACGGAATTGACACGCATCCACGAGGACGTGAATCTGCTCAGGCCATTGATCTCGCAACCGTTGAATGACGCTGATTCCCGGAAAAAGGAGTCCTGTTTTGCACACATCTGTGAGCACAAGCAATAATCGTTTATTTTCTTTTGCTGCACTTTCTACAGCGGTTGTCAGCGATGTTTCAATGTGATGTGCATCCAAAGGATGGCCTTGGCGATCGCGAGCGGCAAAGGTGTTCAGCGCACCTTGCCACTGTCCCAGATGCGCCGTCGTCGGTACGCCGCCAGTGCATGTGGAATCGGTACTGAAATGTTTTCCCGTTAGCGCGGCTGCCAGGCCACTTCCCGTTTCCGCTGGGTCGATCATGAGCGTGAGGTCTGGTTGCAACCACTGACCAACAAGCAAATGGATATCCGTACCAGAAGCAGCAAACAGTGCATCGACGTGAGCACCTTCGTTAATCCCGCATAAGGAAAGGAGCTCAGACCGCAAAGCGCTGAGTTGCTGTTCATAAACGGTATCAGGCGTCGCGTGCATGAGCAGTGCCGCGCATTTCTCACGTAATGCATTTGCTGCTGCCATACCGCGTTCTGAAATAACGGAGGCCGTTGAAGAACCGAGTGCCGCGAGTGTTGTATCGGGTTCGGTGCTGCATCCGTATTTATTGAGACCCGTGATCGGATCCGGCGTGATACGTGAGTCGCCGCCTGATACCAATAATGTCGTTGTTGAGGGCAATGGCATCATTGATGCTCACGTTCCTCTGTGGCGGCTTTCTGACGCGCGTTTTCCAACATTTGTCTAAACGCATCAAAGACTTTTTGCATGGCAGGTTTTTTATACGGGTACATATCGACTGGGTCCATAGCATGTACCACCATGGCATTATCGATTTCAAAAATCAATAAATCACCGTCTTGGGTTTCGGCACAATCAATGCCCAGATAGTCCATCCCCATCCGCTCATAGATCATTTGTAGCGCATCGGCGTGGCGCTGGGCGAATTGTTCATCAAAGTGCGCCATACATGCCGCTTCTTCTGCGCGCTTTGCTGCACTTTCATTCATCCCCGCATTGAGATAATGAATCATCCAGTGTGATGAAATTGCGTAATGGCAAATGTAGGGCTTACCCTCGATGAGTGCCACCCGATATTTACGGAATAAACCATCGCTATTTCGGTAATCGACAAACCGTGAGACATAAAACGCGTCTGCTCCAACACGTTCTAAATAGGGCATGAGGTCCTCAGGCGTATCGAATTTATCGAGATCTTTTCCTGCATGAGACCCTAATGGACGCACAATTAACGGAAATTGGTCACCAGGAAGTAAGGTTGAAACCGAGATCGTTCCACGACTCAGTTGTTCCAGCGTTGCACGGTTTGCACGTACTGTCAGGGGCATGACAATTCCCGCGCAATCA
This sequence comes from Undibacterium sp. MH2W, assembly GCF_049340215.1. NCBI lineage: Bacteria > Pseudomonadati > Pseudomonadota > Betaproteobacteria > Burkholderiales > Oxalobacteraceae > Undibacterium > Undibacterium sp. MH2W. The sequence continues at coordinate 92,497 of NZ_JBMPPA010000001.1, forward strand.
CTGAGAGCAGCGCAAACACCGTCACGTGAGCAGCGCGCAAGATACTCCGGCAAGTTAATGACGGGGCGGGGCCACCGAGCGGTCCATAATGCAATTTCATGCAGGAGGGGGTGATTGGCTTCGGATTCTGCGACACCGACAAGCATCACGTCATGCTCAGGGACCATCTCTGGCCAGTCGCTATCAAGTGTCAGATACAGCATGTCTAGATGTACATCAGAGTCCTCAACGAGGAACTCGATGGGCGTGTTCGACATCAAGTCGCCAGGCCCCATAATGACCAACAACCGGATGCCCGGATTGGCCTGTTGTGCGGGTATGGAATACAAGGCTTGAATTTTGATGGCTTGCGCCTGCATCTCTAGCGCTAAATCATGATGACCGATGATTTGTAAATAGTTCGAGCAATCCATGAGCGCATGGGCATCGTCCGCATTTTCTTCGGCACGCTTTAGAAGTGCCTCTCCGATCGGCTTCATGTTTTCATTTGCAAACGCATGGCGCATGAGAGGAGCAACGCCAATATAAGGTGCAAACGCCTGTGATGCATAATGAAGACGATCGGACATACTTTTCCTTTTCGGTGATGGACCTATCTTGTTATTTCGCAGCTGAACAACGTGCCTGCCCGAATTGCAATACCGCATGAAGCATCGTATCAATGGCGCGTTGATCGGTGCGATGATTCACAATCGCAACGCGGATCGCGAGCTGTCCTTTGATCGTCGTTGTCGACGGGACGGCCAAGCCTGATTCATGTAAATCCGCGACGATGTCTCGGTTCAAATCATCCAAATTGATCGCACCAGTGTCGCTTATTTCGGCATCGCGATAGCGGAAGCACACCACATTCAGTGCGACCGGTGCAAGCAATTCTAACGACGGTTGTTGAATGACCTGTTGCTTGAGATACTTCGCGAGATGGCATGTCTGGGAGATGATCGTGCCTAGTTTTTCCGTACCATAGACTTGGAGTGTGAACCATGTTTTGAGTGCGCGAAAACCGCGTGACAAATCAGGACCAAAATCACAAGGCCACGGTGAGCCGCCTGCAACGCCGCGCGTTTCACGACGCAAATAGGCCACTGGCGCAGCAAAGGCATCCATGTGAAGAGTGCTATCACGAACCAGTAAGAAGCCAGCATCGTATTGCACTTGTCCCCATTTATGGAAATCAAATGCAATCGAATCTGCGCGCTCGATACCCTTCAGTAAAGGGGCAACGTGCGGCGACATCATTCCCAACGCGCCAAACGCGCCGTCAATATGGAACCAGCAAGACTCTTGTGCGGCAATATCGGCAATCTCATTGAGCGGGTCAATGGCACCAACATCCACACTGCCGGCAGTGCCTGCAATAAAGAAAGGTTGGAACCCCGCTTCGCGATCTGTTTGGATGGCCGCGCGCAATGCGTCGGTATCCATCTGGAATGCCTCGTTACTTGGAATCCGACGTAATGCTGCTGTACCAAATCCAGCCAGATCCATGGCCTGCGCAACGCAGCCATGTGCCTCAACGGACGTGTAGGCAGTGAGCTGTTTTTCTGCAGACCAAACACCCTCTTTACGGACAGTCTTACCTAATGCCACAGTCCGTGCCACCAGCACCGCCATGAGATTTGCCATGGAGGTACCCGTCACAAACACGCCGCTGGCGCTGTCAGGGAAGCAAAAGAGTTCACGCATCCAGCGTACGATTTGCCGCTCTACTTCGACGGGCATTTGATCGCGTCCGCCGGTATTGGCATTCAGACCGGCTGCCAGCATTTCTGCGAGCATACCAACAGGCGAACCGCCGCCTTGCACCCAGCCCATAAAACCGGGATGGCTGTTGCCAGGGCCGTACGGCAGAATATCCTGCATGAAGGTTTGGTGCGCACTGGCAAGGCTTTGTGGCTGTTGAGGGAGTGATACCTGAAACTTGGCACGTGACGACTGCGGTATGGGTTGCCAGACCGGACGGTCGCGCAGGTGTTCAAGGAAATCGAGCATGTCATCGAGCATCTGATGACTTTGTGCACGAAATGCGCCCCAGTCTTCAGGATCGAGACTCTGGTGGGCGTCTTGGGAGCGACCCAAGGAAGGATCCATCTGGGGATCGGTGAGTGGCTTATCCATCAATATGACATCTAAAAACAATGCCCGATTATCTCACTAGGGAAAGATTTTGAGCAAACTTTCCAAATTTTCATTAAAAAAAGGACGCTATTGCGTGGTGTTGTGTGCCTGGGAGCTGTCGATTCTCTGGGGATCGTGAGTATTGTCATCGCATCAGAAGGCAATCAGACTACATCGATATGATCAACAACGATCCATGAGTACTGACGCGGGCTCTGCTAGACTTGAGGTTTGATCTTGAGAAACCTGTGTGATTGTTTGATGATTTCCTTATTATTGAAGTGTTTTACCGGTGCCTTTGCTGTCTTGTTGATTGCTCTGGCGTCCACCTCCCGGTATTTCGTGTTAGCGGGCTTAGTACCGTTGTTTCCGACATTCGCATTGATCGCACACGTTGTGGTGGGAAGTAGTCGGTCGCCAGCAGAGCTACAGACAACAGCGTTATTTGGCCTATGTTCGTTGATTCCTTATGCAGGCTATCTTGCGACTGTGTATGTGTTGAGTACACGCACTTCCTTGGTGATGACCCTCTCTGTTGGCGTGATCACGTGGTTGTGCATGGCGGGGCTGATGTTATGGATGTGGTTTCGATTCTTTCCGCAACAATAATTCCCGTGCCGGACATCGAGGAAAGGAAGAATAAAAAAACGCCGGAGGATGATCCGGCGTTTTGAGTGACTGTAAGAAAGAAATGAATTACTCAGCGTGCATTTCTTTGATCAGACGGTCATACTTTTCAACATGCTTCATGTTCCACAGGATGTAGCGGATATCAACCTGGATCGAGCGGGTGTTCGCTTTGTTGAAATCCCAGTCGGAGATGATGGAATCGAGCGTGCCGTCAAATGCCAAACCAACCAGTTCACCTTTGGCATTCAACGCCGCAGAACCAGAGTTGCCGCCAGTAATATCGAGTGTTGCGAGATAAGCGACAGGTACGGTTCTCAGTTTGGCATCAACGAAGGTACCAAAATCTTTTGCTTTGATGGCAGCTAATTCGTTGGCTGGCGCATTGAATTCACCGCTACCTGTTGCTTTTGGTGGAATGCCGTTGACGGTCGTAAATGCGGACCATGCCAAACCGTCTGCTGTGCCGTGATCACGACCTGCTACATTACCGAATGTCACACGCAGCGTGCTGTTCGCGTCTGGATACACAGCTTGACCTTTGCTTTGCATGAACGCAATTTTTGCTTTCATGTAGTTGCCGTAGGCTTGCTGAATATTGCCTGCCAACTCTTCATCTTCTGCTTCGCGTTTCATCAAGCCATCGTACATGGCAACAGCCGCTTTAATGAAGCTATCGTTGCTTGCTTTGAAGTCAGCCGTGGAGCTGGTGAGCCAAGCGGTGCGTGTTGCTTTGTCGGCGAGTTTGCTACCTGCGTAGAGTTGATCCAACACGGCTTTCAAGTCAGCTTCGGACATGCCATCCTTGATACCAATGGCGGCGTCAAAATCGGCATTACGTTCGTTCTTTGGCTGCGCTGCATACTGTGACAAGTTATGCAGTACCAGCGCTTGATCAACGTTTTGCGCATAGCTACGTTCAACGGATTCGATGCTTGCTTTGATGCGTGGCAGATCGCGTGTCTGGAAGCCTGATTTGCGTTCTGCGTCTGGTTTGGTGCTTTCATTGGCCAAGCGGTACAACACACGGGCAACATTGAGTAAGCGTGGGAAAGAGCGGTCCAAATAGAAATCGGCCTTTTCCATCGCGTCACGTTTTGCGATGAGTTGCTCAACTTGCGCGATGTCAGCGGCGTATTCTTTTGCGCGGGCTGGATTACTGTTGACCCAGGTTTTCAGCTCTTCATGCTCTTTTGTCTTGCGTGCTAAGAAATCGCTTTGTGCGTAGCTATCGAGCATACCTTGGCGATTCTTGTAGTAATTATTGATGCCTGCGACTTGGCTAGCGTATTTCAATTTGGCATCCGGATCGTTTGCCGTCTCTTTCGCGATAATGGCTAACGATTCGCCAGAAGACTTCACAAAAGCAGGGTAGCTCCAGTCGAACGTATGCGCGACTTCTGACGGCAGACGGTGACGGTTTGTGCGACCAGGGTAACCCAGTGCCATGACGAAATCGCCTTCTTTTACGCCTTCTTGTGCCAATTTCAGATAAAACTTAGGAACGTAAGGGACGTTATCTTTGCTGTAATCGGCTGCTTTCCCATCTTTGCTGACATACGCACGGTAGAAGCCGTAATCACCTGTGTGACGTGGCCACATCCAGTTATCGGTGTCACCACCAAACTTACCAACGCCTTCTGGCGGTGCATGCACTAAGCGAACGTCACGAATTTCCATCTGTTTAATCAGATAAAACTCAAGACCACCGTAGTAAGGGTAGACATTGCAACGATGTCCAGCGTCTTTTTCGCATTCGGCAACTAAGGCTTTTGAGTTCTTCTCAATGGCATCGACTCGCTTCTTGCCAGTGAGTTTGGCGACGTTCTTGTCGATAATTTTGCTGCTAACATTGGTCACTTCTTTCGTGACAAAAACGCGAGAGCCTGGTGATGCAGGCAGTTCTTCATCGAGCGTTTTTGCATAAAAACCGTTTGCTAACAGGTTATTTTCTGGCTTGGAGTTGTAGGCCACGCTTCCGTAGACACAATGGTGATTCGTAATGACCAGACCTTGAGGTGAAACAAATGAGGCAGAGCACCCTCCCAAACTGACAATCGCACCCATCGGGAATTCAGTAAGTTTGGTGAGGTTTGCTGGATCAAGTTTGAGTCCGTCCGCTTTTAACTGCTTAGCCACCTGCGGTAACTGTTGCGGCATCCACATACCTTCATCGGCATAGGCGCTATGGCAAGTGCTTAAAACTGCCAGGGTGAGAAGTGTCTTTTTCATCTTTATTGTATAAATTGAAGTGGTTGGCAAGCTTGGATAATAGATTAACAATGAATTTTTGCAAGAAAATGGCTGCTTGTAGCGGCGATCTTCGGATAAGTCATCCTGTTTTGATTGCTAGCTTTAGTACCTACATCGTTTAAAAAGTTCAAAAAAACTCTTAAATTGATTAATTGCGCGTAATCTAAACTTCCATATCGCCCTAAATTTGAAACGTTGGAGGATCGATGGACTGAAACTCGCCTCATTTTTGATTGATCAAAGTCAAGACTTACAACCAAGTTCAAAAAAAAGGGCTACATAGTGTAAACTTGAATGATGCAAATCTATTTACCTTTTATCGCTTCCGCACTCTATCTTGCTGTGCTATTCGTCCCAACGCGGTTGCGGACTCTTGGCGCTATCCTGAGTGCACTCGCGTGGCTTGTTCACGGCGTCACCCTGTGGGGAAGTGTCTTCGCCAGCGACGCCTTGCGTGTCGGTTTTGCGGTCATGCTGTCGTCAGCGTTATGGGTGACAGTGTCGGTGTACTTGGTTGAAAATCGGAATTTCTCGCTAGAAGGCTTAAAGTTTCTGTTGTTGCCGCCGGTGGCGCTGGCGACGGTGTTGCCTGCGGCTTTTCCCGGTACCTTGATTTCGTTGGATGGGAAAACAACGATGTTCCCGTGGCATTTTGCGGTAGCGCTGCTCGCCTACGGAACGCTGACCATTGCGGCATTCCATGCCTTGATTATGACTTTGCAAGATAAACACTTGCACAGGTTGCGCGCCAAGCCCCTGAGTCCACGCTTAAACCAGATCGTCGATAATCTCCCGCCGCTGATGAAAATGGAGAAAATCCTCTTCAGATTAATTTCGTTGGGATTTATTCTGTTGACGTTGACTGTTTTGTCCGGTGTGGTTTTCTCAGAACAAGTGCTGGGTGTTGCCTTTAAGTGGGATCATAAAACGATCCTCTCATTATTTTCTTGGCTGTTATTTGCGGTACTGCTTGCGGGTAGGCACTGGCGTGGATGGCGTGGAAAAACGGTCTTGAGTTTTACGTTATCTGGCTTTTTGACTTTATTATTGGCTTACGTAGGAAGCCGGTTTGTGCTCGAAGTCTTGTTACACCGGAGCTTGGCATGAAATTATTGATGTGGTTGTTGTTATTTCTTCTCGTCATCCTCGCACTGCGTAAGAAAGCGAAGCCCTTATCGTCCACATCCAATGGGTCTCAGGATCGTGCTGGGACAACAGAGCGAAGTGATGGACAGCCTCCAGCAGAGACGATGGTGTGTTGTGCACACTGTCAACTTTACCTTCCAGGATCGGAAGCGATTGTGCGCGGCGGTCAGTCCTATTGCTCGGTCGCTCATGCTGATTTGCACTAATACCAACAGCGTCGTCTGACTATGTCAGTCGTTTTTGCTCATTTTTCAGATCCGACGCCTTCTTTTTGGCGTTCTCTGCAGACGCTCAATGTCTCGCGGGTGATCATCGCGCTGTGTCTGCTATTTTTGCTTAATCTACACAGCCTCAGAGATATCTGGATATTCACCCATGTGTTAGCGCGCGACATTTGCATGGTGTATCTCCTCACCAGTATCTGCTTTACCCTCCTAAAAATCGTTAGTAAGCAGCATTTTGCTTTGCAACTGCTGTCGCAAATTTCTTGGGATATTTTTATTATTTCCCTGATTTATGTTGGTTCAGGTGGAGGCAAAGGCGGCCTCAGCATCTTGTTTTTATTTCCGCTGGCGGGTGTGGCGATTCTGACGCCGCTGTTGTGGACCTTCTTTTTCTGCTCGATTGTGAGTCTCTTGTTGCTCATTGAGGGCGCATACCGCTCTTTTGAAATGAGTGATGGGAATGTGATTTCCCAGGCTGGGTTGTTTGGCGCATCGTATTTTGCGGTGGTCTATGTCGTCAACCGTCTGGCGAGTAATTTAATTAGCCAAGAAAAACTGGCGACGCAACGTGGTAATCAGCTGGCGATGCAGCAGGCGATCAATCGGTTGGTGATTGCTGATATGGGGGATGGTGTATTAGTCCTCGATCATACGGGATGCATGTTTGAAATTAACCCAGCCGCTGAACGGATGTTGGGCGGGAATCTGACGAAAGAGATGCTCGGGGTGAAGATCTCGCAGATCATTGCATTGCGTCCTCTGATCGAGACGTTGTCGGAAATGCGTCAACATCTATTGGACGGCACAACACGCGCTGGAGACAGTAGCACAAGCTTTGTTTCGATACCATGTTATGTTGACGATAATAAAAATAACCCGAAGTCGAACTTCGATAGCAGCGGCTTTGGTCCGCGAAGTGAACGTCAGCAATTCGTTACGCATTTAAAGTTGCGTGTCATGTTGGTGAAAGATGTGAATGTCATCGCCATCAACGAGCCAGCGGGTGATTACGTCATTATCTTTATGCAGGATGTGTCTGATATCGAGAATCAGGCGCAGCAACTCAAACTCGCCTCCATGGGACGACTGACTGCAAGTATCGCCCATGAGGTACGTAACCCCTTATCCTCTATTTCCTATGCAGCCTCATTGCTGAATGAAGATATTGCACATATTGAGGACAATAAAATTCAGGCTAAACGTCTTCTGAAAATTGTCGACGATAACGTGACGCGCTTAAATCAACTCATTGAAGATATCCTCAAATTATCACGTAAAGCGCGCAACGATGTTGAGCCTTACTCCTTAATTGGTGCGGTCACTTCGTGTGTACAGGATTTTGTTGAAACACAAACATTGCCTGTAGGATTGGTGGCAGTTCATCAGAATGTTGATTTTCAAGTCCGATTTGATCCCGGACATCTAGTGGAAATTATTACCAACCTGCTGTCAAATGCCGTGCGCTATGCGAGTGGCAATCCTGGCAGTATTCGCTTATATGCACTATCCAATAGCGCTGGACGCCAAGAATTGCATATCCAGGATGATGGTGCCCCCATCAGCTATGATGTGAGAGCCCATTTATTTGAGCCTTTTTACACAACGTCGAGAATGGGAACTGGTCTAGGGCTATATATGGCGCGTGAATTATGTTTGAATAATCGTGCATTGCTCGATTACGAATACCGTATCGATCAGGATAAAGAAGAGCCAAGTGGCCGGTTTGTAATCAATTTTTCTGAAGTGAATCCATGACAAATAATGTGGCGAACTCGACTTGCCCCCGGATTCTTGTCGTCGATGACGAGGCACATTTACGCGAGTTGCTTGAAATTACACTCATTAAGATGGGGCTTGACGTCGATAGTGCTGAGAATCTGGCACAAGCACGTGCCTACATGGCGAAAAAAGCCTATTCACTAGTGTTGACTGATATGCGCTTACCAGACGGGTCTGGTATGGAGTTGGTAGAAGAAGTCAATACGCATTACAAGTCCACGCCGATTGCGGTCATTACCGCTTTTGGTAGTGCTGACAATGCCGTCATCGCGCTCAAGGCGGGGGCGTTTGATTACGTCTCCAAGCCGGTGGCGTTAGATCAATTACGTAAATTAGTCCGTTCCGCGCTAGAAATGAACGAAGTCGCTGCGAAGGGCCAGCCAGCCATGGAGGCAGAGGCGGCTCAGTCGTCGGCACCGTCTTTCTTGATTGGGCGTTCGGAGCGGATGCAATTAGTCCGAGATCAAATCGCCCGGTTAGCGCGCAGTATGGCGCCAGTGATCATTACGGGTGAGTCGGGTAGCGGCAAAGAATTGGCCGCGCGTGAAATTCATCGGCGTAGTGCACGGGCAGGGCTACCATTTATCGCGGTCAACTGCGGTGCTATTCCCGAGGCTTTGATGGAAGCTGAGTTCTTTGGTTACCGTAAGGGCGCGTTTACCGGCGCTGCTGACGACCGAGAGGGATTTTTCCAGGCAGCCAATGGCGGTACACTGATGCTCGATGAGGTCGCCGATTTGCCGCTGGCGATGCAAGTCAAGTTGCTGCGAGCGATTCAGGAGCGAAGTATTCGTAAAGTCGGTGCAACAACAGAAGAGGCCGTTGATGTCAGGATCGTGAGCGCCACGCACCAGAATTTGGCGCAGTGCGTTGCTGAAGGACGTTTCAGGCAGGACTTATATTACCGGCTTAACGTCATTGAGCTTCGCTTGCCGCCCTTGCGTGAACGGTTGGAAGATATCCAAGACTTGTCGACTGCCTTGTTAAGGAAGTTATCCACCGACCCAATGACCATTTCCCAGACCGCATTGCAGGCGCTGTCATCGTATGCGTTTCCTGGTAATGTCCGAGAACTAGAGAATATTCTTGAGCGCGCGATTGCGTTTGCCAACGATAGTTGTATTGAGGTCGATGATTTGGTGCTGCAAGGCGCAGGTCACGTTCCTGTCTTGTCATCACCGCTCGCAACGCTGGACGACCGTCAGAGAGACGTCAAACCTGACGACGCCAGAGAACCCACTCTTTCTTCCGCTTCGGTACCTGCCGATGCCCCAGCTCCTACGACAGCAATCGCAGGGGATGTCTTTGCGTGCCCTGCGTTTCCGTTTTCATTGCCGCAATTTCTGGACGGCATTGAATCTGAAATGATCCGTCGTGCGTTGCAACAAACTGGCAATAACCGGACGCAGGCAGCAGAACTGCTGGGGGTGAGTTTCCGTCAGTTACGTTACCAAATCCAGAAACTCAAAATCCAAGAGTGACGGCGGCCACTCCCCGCAGCACAATCCGCCATTTTTTCAAAAGCATCCCGTGATCATGCCGCCATGATTCCGCGGTAGTGATGCTTTGTTGCTCAACTGCGACGAAGTAGAACAAGCATTACGCCGCTTTCAATGGTGGGTTGACGCGCTCTCGCCGATACTTACCCTGAGACATAACACAAATTCGCGCTGTTGACGGGATCACGATTGGATGAAAATGGATTCTCGTTAGTGCTTACTTACACTATTTACCAAGAGTTACTGTGGGTTCCTGAAAGTCAATTCCCCTGATGTTGATTTTCGTAAAAAATAAATTTTTTTTAGATCGAAATAGCGGTTGCATCTGCTGAGGTGGGGTACTAGAATTAGGGCTAATCAAAATTTGTGCACTATATGTAGTGGTTTTTTCTTGTTTTACCTTTCTTGCTTCTTTTCCCATTTCACACCTGCAATTGATTTACAAAATAAGAAATAGCATCACTTTTAGCGGTTTTTAGCGAAGTTTAGCTATTTGTAGTAATGCGCAACACCTGATCGTAACCGTGCGCGGCGAAGGATTGTTTGACTGATTGTTTGACAGATTCGCGGCGTATCAAGATATAACTGACACTGGAGGCTCAATGCACTCTTCAACTGAAACATCAACGACATCCATGATTGAATCTGGCGTGCTCAGCAGCACAGCAGGCTCCCCGACGGGTACAAGCACAGTTAACTACGGCGATTTCCGCGTTATTCGTCGTAACGGCGCTGTCGTTGGATTCGAACCTTCTAAGATCGCTATCGCAATGACCAAGGCGTTCTTGGCCGTCAATGGCGGTCAAGGTGCAGCTTCTGCACGTATCCGTGAGTTGGTTGAGCAATTGACGGCGACAGTGGTCGCTGCTTTGTTGCGTCACCAGCCAACAGGCGGTACCTTCCACATTGAAGATATTCAGGATCAGGTTGAATTAGCGTTGATGCGTTCGGGTGAACACGATGTGGCTCGTGCTTATGTGCTCTATCGTGCTAAGCATCAAGAAGAGCGTCGTTTGCAGCGCGAAGCGCAACAAGCCTCCCAAGCACAATTACCGAAGATCCATGTCGTGATCGACGGCGAGCGCGTTGTGTTGGAAATCGACAAAGTGCGCGCCCTGATTACTGCCGCATGTGTTGGTTTGGATAAATTAGCGGATGCAGAAGCCATCCTGACGGAAACACTGAAAAACTTGTACGACGGCGTTCCAGTTGAAGAACTGCACAAGTCTGCTATTTTGGCAGCCCGCGCATTGATGGAAAAAGACCCTGCATACAGCTTGGTCACTGCGCGTTTGTTGTTACATACAATCCGTAAAGAAGTATTCGGTAAAGAAGTGGCGCAACAAGATGCGTCGGCCGAGTACGTTACTTATTTCCCACAGTTCATCCAAAAAGGGATCGCTGCAGAATTGCTCGATGCACGCCTCGGCGAATTTGATCTCGAGCGTTTGGCGAAGGCTTTGGTGTCTGACCGTGATTTGCAATTTAGCTACATCGGTTTGCAAACGCTGTACGACCGTTACTTCTTGCACGTTCGTGGTACCCGTATCGAAATGCCGCAAGCGTTCTATATGCGTGTGGCGATGGGTCTGGCACTGGAAGAAAAAGATCGCAATGCCCGCGCTATCGAGTTCTACAACTTGTTGTCGAGCTTTGACTTCATGAGCTCCACACCGACCTTGTTCAATTCTGGTACACAACGCTCCCAGTTGTCTTCCTGCTATTTGACAACAGTTGCCGATGATCTGGCTGGTATCTACGATGCACTGAAAGAAAATGCATTGCTGGCGAAATACGCGGGTGGTTTGGGTAATGACTGGACACCAGTGCGTTCCTTGGGCGCACATATCAAAGGCACCAACGGCAAATCACAAGGTGTTGTCCCTTTCCTGAAAGTCGTTAACGACACCGCCGTCGCTGTCAACCAAGGTGGTAAACGCAAAGGCGCCGTCTGTGCTTATCTGGAAACATGGCACATGGACATCGAAGAGTTCCTCGATTTGCGTAAGAACACCGGTGATGATCGCCGCCGTACGCATGACATGAACACGGCGAACTGGATTCCTGACCTGTTCATGAAGCGTGTCATGGAAAAAGGCGACTGGACATTGTTCTCGCCATCCGACGTGCCAGATCTCCATGATAAATTTGGTAAAGCTTTCGAACAGGCCTACTTGGCTTATGAAGCAAAGGCTGCTTCTGGCGAGTTGGAACTGTCTAAGAAAGTACCAGCGCTCGATCTGTGGCGCAAAATGTTGTCCATGTTGTTTGAAACTGGCCACCCATGGATCACATTCAAAGATCCTTGCAACATCCGTTCCCCACAACAGCACGTTGGCGTTGTTCACTCATCTAACTTGTGTACTGAGATCACACTCAACACCAACGAATCTGAGATCGCTGTGTGTAACTTGGGCTCTGTGAACATGCCAGCGCACATGAAAGACGGCAAGCTTGATCACGCTAAGTTGCAAAAAACCATCCGTACTGCGATGCGTATGCTTGATAACGTCATCGACATTAACTACTATGCAGTACAGAAAGCGCGTGACTCCAACTTGCGTCATCGTCCTGTTGGGATGGGGATCATGGGATTCCAAGATTGCTTGCACATGATGCGCGTCCCTTACGCATCGATGGCAGCGGTCGAGTTTGCTGATACGTCGATGGAAGCAGTGTGCTACTACGCGTATTTGGCGTCCACAGAGTTGGCAGAAGAACGCGGCACCTATAGTTCATACAAAGGTTCGTTGTGGGATCGTGGCATCTTGCCGCAAGATTCACTCAAAATGTTGGCGGAAGAGCGCGGCGGTTATCTGGAAGCTGATTTCTCCGAAACAATGGACTGGACAGTGGTCCGTGAACGCATCAAACAACACGGTATGCGTAACTCGAATTGCGTAGCGATTGCACCAACTGCAACGATTTCTAACATCATTGGCGTGTCCGCTTGTATCGAACCAACGTATCAGAACTTGTATGTGAAATCGAACCTGTCGGGAGAATTCACAGAAATTAACGAACATCTGGTTCGTGATCTGAAATTGCGTGGATTGTGGGATGAAGTCATGATCGCCGATCTGAAATATTTCGACGGCAGCTTGGCGCGTATTGATCGTATCCCTGAAGACCTGCGTGAGTTGTATGCAACCGCTTTCGAGATTAGCCCTTCTTGGTTGGTAGAAGCAGCGTCACGCCGTCAGAAATGGATCGATCAGGCTCAGTCGCTCAACATCTACATGGCAGGTGCTTCTGGTAAAAAACTTGACGAGACCTACAAGCTGGCGTGGTTGCGTGGTTTGAAAACAACTTACTACCTGCGTACGATTGGTGCGACACACACTGAAAAATCAACGTCCAAAACAGGCGCACTGAATGCCGTGGCCGTTGATGGTGGAAGTACTGGTTTTAACGCAGCGTCGGCGGCCCCCGCAGTTGCTGCTGCACCTGAGGCAGAAGGCGCAGCATGTTACTTGCGTCCTGGCGACCCAGGTTTCGAAGAATGTGAAGCTTGCCAATAAGCGTTGAAGAATGCGTGCAGGGTGGTACAAACGTGTATCACCCATCGATGCACTTTCAAGTATTTTTTCGTCTGAGTACCGTTCAAGGCCTTAAACGAAAACTAATTTTGTAAGGAATACATAAATGTTATCTTGGGATGATGAAGTTGCGCCAGTCGCACCAGCATTGAAAGCAGCGCCACAAGCGCAGCCAAGTGCGATGCAACAAGAAGCATTGCTTACGCCAGCAGTTGCTGCGCGTGCTGAAGTGACGAGTGATGAAGATATCGCACGTCGCGTTAATGCGGCAGATAAACGTATTATTAATGGTCAGACTGACGTGAATCAGTTGGTACCATTCAAATATAAATGGGCGTGGGACAAATATCTGGCAGGCTGTGCCAATCACTGGATGCCACAAGAGATCAATATGCAGCGCGATATTGAGTTGTGGAAAAATCCAAATGGCTTGACAGAAGATGAGCGTCGCTTGGTCAAGCGCAATCTGGGATTCTTTGTGACGGCAGACTCACTGGCTGCTAACAATATCGTTCTCGGTACCTATCGCCATATCACTGCACCTGAATGCCGCCAGTACTTATTGCGCCAAGCGTTTGAAGAAGCGATCCATACCCATGCTTATCAGTACATCGTTGAATCGCTTGGTCTGGATGAAGGTGAAATCTTTAACGCTTATAATGAAGTTGAATCGATTCGCGATAAAGATCAGTTCTTGATTCCATTCATTGATGTCCTGACGAATCCAGATTTTAAAACGGGCACAACGGAAGCAGATCAGACTTTATTGCGTTCGTTGATCGTGTTTGCATGCTTGATGGAAGGCCTATTTTTCTACGTTGGCTTTACACAAATTCTGGCCTTAGGTCGTCAAAATAAAATGATGGGCGCGGCTGAACAATATCAATACATCTTGCGTGATGAATCGATGCACTGCAATTTCGGGATCGATTTAATCAATACGATTAAGATGGAAAATCCGCATTTGTGGACTGCAGCGTTTCGCGATGAAATTAAATCGTTGTTTTTGCGTGCGGTGGAGTTGGAATATCGCTACGCAGAGGATACAATGCCGCGTGGAGTGCTCGGATTAAATGCGCCTATGTTTAAAGGTTATTTACGCTTCATCGCAAATCGCCGCGCACAGCAAATTGGTCTTGATGCTTTGTTCCCGCAGGAAGAAAATCCTTTCCCGTGGATGAGCGAGATGATCGACCTGAAAAAAGAACGCAACTTTTTTGAGACGCGCGTGATTGAGTATCAAACCGGCGGAGCCCTGAGTTGGGAGTAATAAGCTGAAATCAGCGCCCCGGATTCCTGAAAAGGAATGGTCACGGTTTGCACGAGATGTAAAACTCGAGAGGCCTCACCAAACTGAATGGACAGTCTTAGATTAAATTACTTTGAACTGTTAGTGCCGCAATGCCCAGTGATGCTGGGTCTTGCGGCTTTTGGTCGTTCTCTGCGGGTTCTACAAAAAGATACCGACGCCGGCATGTAATGCGGGCGTTTTTTTTGGTTTACCACTTTCATTCAACGGATGAAGAGTAAATCATATGGCTGAAGTGCTGCATTTACAGAGGCAATGCAGCAGTTCAGCCGGTGCCGGATTCATTAGCGCAAACAGAGGTCGTGTTTGTGCCGATGAATAATCCGCTTGAAAGGATAGAGCGGATTTTAATTTTTACCTGATTTTTTCCATCTCGATCGAAGGAGAAACAAAATGGCAACAGCACCACAACCGTCACCAGACGAAGCAGCAAAGAAGCCAGCTAAAAAAGCAGCTGCAAAGAAAGTAGCAAAACCAGCAGCGAAGCCAGCAGCCAAAGCGACAAAGGCAGCAGCAAAGCCAGCAGCCAAAGCAACAAAGGCAGCCGCTAAGCCAGCAGCGAAAGCAACAAAGGCAGCCGCTAAGCCAGCAGCGAAAGCAACAAAAGCAGCCGCTAAGCCAGCAGCAAAAGTAACAAAAGCAGCAGCTAAGCCAGCAGCCAAAGTAACAAAGGCAGCAGCTAAGCCAGCAGCAAAAGTAGCGAAAGCAACAAAGGCAGCAGCGAAGCCAGTAGCAAAAGCAGCGAAGGCAACAAAAGCAGCAGCGAAGCCAGCAGCAAAGGCAACAAAAGCAGCGGCAAAGCCAGCAGCAAAAGTAACAAAGGCAGCAGCGAAACCAGCAGCAAAAGTAGCGAAGGCAACAAAAGCAGCAGCGAAGCCAGCAGCAAAGGCAACGAAGGCAGCAGCAAAGCCAGCAGCAAAGGCGACAAAAGCAGCAGCGAAGCCAGCAGCAAAGGCAACAAAAGCAGCAGCGAAGCCAGCAGCGAAGGCAACAAAGGCAGTAGCGAAGCCAGCAGCAAAGGCAACAAAAGCAGCCGCAAAGCCAGCAGCTAAGGCAACAAAAGCAGCCGCAAAGCCAGTAGCGAAGGCAGCTAAAGCAGCTAAAGCAACGAAGGCAGCAGCGAAGCCAGCAGCGAAGGCAACAAAAGCAGCAGCTAAGCCAGCAGCGAAAGCAGCAGCTAAGCCAGCCGCTAAGCCAGCAGCGAAAAAAGCCGCAGCGAAGCCAGCAGCTAAGCCAGCAGCAAAAAAAGCAGCAGCTAAACCAGCAGCAAAAAAAGTCGCAGCGAAAGCAGCAACACCTGATGCAAAATCAGTCGTGAGCGCTAATGCAGCATGGCCTTTCCCAACTGGTAATCGCCCAGCATAATCGCTGATATGCTTTGACGCCTGATTGAATTCAGGCACAATACCCACTGCGTGATTCGTCACCCGGTGGGTATTTTTTTTAAGGACAACTTGTGCTGCGCGATATTCTATCTTTTGTCATTGATACGGTGACTGGCCTACTGGCTGGTTTTCTATTGCTGCGGTTTTGGATGCAAGTCCAGCGCGTGCGGCCACCGATTGGATTGGCCCAAGCGATTTTTCAATTGACGGATTGGATCGTGCATCCTATCCGTCGTATCGTGCCTGGATTTCGGGGATATGATTGGGCGAGCTTGATTGCAGTCTTCCTTGCTGCATTTGTCGCCATAGCGATCGACTTTTGGTTGTTAGCCCGTTTTCCGGTTGTCGTGATTTCTATTCTTGCCGTATTTCGTGTGATCCAATGGATCGTCTACGGACTCATGGCGCTGCTGTTTCTGGAAGCGATCTTTAGTTGGGTCAATCCCCACGCGCCTTTTGCTCCATTTATCCGTGCGTTAAATGGCCCAATACTCGCACCATTACGCAAATTCGTGCCTCCGTTTGGTGGGCTGGATTTTTCACCAATGGTGGCACTTATTTTGTTGCAAGTGATTAATCGCGTCCTCGTCGCATTGCAGGATCAACTGCTGATACGAGCCACTTTTTTTTAATCGCCAGTGCCACTTTCCGGTGCCGCAGTGGATTGCCGTACAATCAACTGCGAACTAAGCATTTCTCTTCGCATCGGTGCTTCTGGGCGTGCAATACGATCAACCAGAATTTGTGCCGTCAACTGACCAATCGCATGCTTTGGCTGCGAGATCGTGGTCAACGGTGGTGTGCTAAATGACGCAAGGGCAATATCATCATAACCGATGACCGATAGCTGCTGCGGAATCTTCACATTGGCTTGGTTAGCTGCGCAAATGCCACCGATTGCCATCAGATCATTACTGGCAAAAATCGCCGTCGGTCGGTCTGCTTTCGACAGAAGTTCCTGAAAAGCGTTAAATCCACCCTGACTCGTAAAGTCGCTGTGGATGAGGTAATCTGGATTGAAACTGATACCCGCCTCTTGCAGAGCGCGCAGATAGCCTGTCACACGGCCACCGCTGGGTAGCAATGTTTTTGGACCTGCCACACAGGCAATTTTTTTATGTCCCAAACTGATCAGGTAACGTGTCGCATCATAGCTTCCTTGAACGTGGTCAGCTTCAATGAGATCTGCCGTGACTCCCGCCACTTCGCGGTCCACCAGCACTTTAGGAATACCTTCGTTTGCCAATAATTCCGTTAAGTCTTCATCTGTCCCGGAGGAGACGAGAATCAACCCATCAATTCTCTTCTCCATTAACACCCTAATATAGGCGGCCTGCTTTTTAGGGTCATCATAGGAGTTGCAGAGAATAATGTTATAGCCGAGTTTAAATGATGCATCCTCGATTCCCTGGATGACTTCGGCGAAATACGGGTTGGAGTTATTGGGGATCATCATACCCAGAGTATGGGTACGATCATTTTTCAAGCTACGCGCCACTGCGCTTGGAATATAGCGTAGTTCCTCAATGACGGACAAAACACGTTCTCGTGCGTCTTCACTAACAACGCGCGTATTATTGATCACATGTGAAACGGTCGTGGTCGAGACCCGAGCTTTTTCTGCGACTTGCTTCATTGTTGCCATAAAAATCCTGCCTTTCTGTGGCTAGATTATGCCGTAGGAACGATGAAGCGGTTAAAATTTTTGCATACCACGACGGATTGATCGTTGATCAATAACGTCACTGCTAGCGCGCTTTGCGGACGAGTAAGCGGCGCAGCATCGGGCTTGGTTCGTAGGTGAGCGTACTTTACTCTTAAAACAGGAATACTGACATGAATGACCTTCTGATACGTAATGCAAACTTGGCGGACGGCAGAACCGGTGTCGACATCCTCGTTCGGCAAGGTCGGATTGCACATATCGATAGACAGATCGTGGCAACGGATTTGCCAGAGATTGATGCACAAGGAAATTTGCTGACATCCCCCTTTGTCGATGCCCATTTTCATATGGATGCCGTCCTTAGTTACGGGTTGCCAAGGGTGAATCAGTCTGGAACCCTTTTGGAGGGCATTGCGCTGTGGGGGGAGTTAAAGCCTAGCTTAACGCAAGAAGCATTAATTTCACGTGCGATGCAATACTGCGAGTGGGCCGTTGCGAAAGGCCTGTTGGCGATTCGTTCTCATGTCGATATCTGTGATGATCGTTTATTAGCGGTTGAGGCGTTGGTCGAAGTGAAGCGGCGGGTTGCACCTTATCTTGATTTGCAATTGGTGGCGTTTCCTCAGGACGGTTTGCTGCGCAGCAAAAACGCATTCAATAATTTGAAAAAAGCGATTGCGATGGGCGTTGATGTGGTGGGTGGTATTCCGCACTTTGAGCGAACGATGGCGGATGGTGCTGAATCGATCCGTATTCTCTGCGAATTTGCAGCAGAAAAAGGCCTGCGGGTGGATATGCATTGTGATGAGTCGGATGATCCCTTGTCGCGGCATATTGAGACGCTCGCGTTTCATTCACAACGCTTAGGGATGCAAGGTCGTGTGACAGGGTCTCATTTGACCTCTATGCATTCCATGGACAACTATTATGTCAGTAAGTTGCTGCCGCTGATACGCGAGGCGGGTGTCGCCGCCATTGCCAATCCACTGATTAATATTACCTTACAAGGTCGCCACGATACGTATCCGAAGCGACGAGGGATGACACGCGTGCCAGAAATGATCGCGGCGGGGATTGATGTCGCTTTTGGCCATGATTGTGTGATGGATCCTTGGTATAGCCTTGGTTCTGGTGACATGCTTGAGGTCGCCCATATGGGATTGCATGTGGCACAGATGACGGGCCAAGCAGCGATGCGGCAGTGCTTTGATGCGGTGACAAGTACGCCTGCGCGTATTCTTGGTCTAGAGAACTATGGTTTAGCGCCTGGATGTCATGCAGATTTTGTGATTCTTGATGCGCGAGATCCAATCGAGGCCTTGCGCTTGCGCCCCGTGAGGCGTTACGTCATACGGCGTGGTGCTGTCATCAGCGAAACACCGCAGCCAGTGGCAACGCTCTCGTTACCTGGACGTCAATGTCAGGTGAACTTCCGCCATTAGACGCAGAGGCGAAAAAAAACTGCCAGTGAACTTATTTCACTGGCAGTCCGTTGACGTTCGTTCTACGTCATTGCACGACGGATTCTCAGAGCTGTGCAAACGCCTGTTTTGCAGCGGCGATCGTTGCGTCGATGACGGCGTCGTCATGTTGAATTGACACAAATCCTGCTTCAAATGCCGATGGCGCTAAATAAACGCCCGCATCAAGCATCAAATGGAAGAAACGATTGAATTTTTCTTTATCGGTCGCCATCATCGCTGAATACGAGGTCGGCACTTCTTCTGCAAAATAGATACCAAACATGCCGCCAACCGCATCGGCACAGAAGGACACACCTGCTTCTTTGGCTGCCGCGGTCAGACCATCAACGAGTTTGCGTGTCTGTGCAGTTAATTTTTCATAGAAGCCTTCTTCTTGAACGAGTTTTAGCGTCGTCATCCCCGCAGCCACGGCGACTGGATTGCCAGAAAGCGTTCCCGCTTGGTAGACGCCGCCCAACGGTGCCATGTGACCCATCAAATCGGCTCGGCCGCCGAAGGCAGCGACTGGCAAACCGCCGCCAATCACTTTACCCATACATACCAGATCAGCTTGAATTTGGTACAACGCTTGTGCGCCGTGCAAGCCAACGCGGAAGCCGCACATGACTTCATCAAAAATTAATACACTGCCATGTTCAGTGCAGAGGCGACGCATTGTTTCTAAGAATACAGACGTCGCACGAATCAGGTTCATATTGCCTGCTACCGGCTCAACAATCACGCAGGCGATTTGATCACCAATTGATTTGAAGACTTCTTCGAGCTGTTCACAGTTGTTGTAGTCGAGAACGAGCGTGTGTTTGCTGAAATCTTCCGGGACACCAGCTGACGTTGGGTTGCCAAATGTCAGCAAGCCGCTTCCTGCTTTTACCAGCAAAGAATCGGCGTGGCCGTGATAGCAGCCCTCGAATTTGATAATTTTGTCACGCTTGGTTGCACCGCGTGCTAAACGTAGCGCGCTCATCGTGGCTTCGGTTCCGCTGGACACCAGACGTACTTGCTCAACACCCGGAACCAGCTTGCAGATCTCTTCCGCCATCAGAATTTCACCCTCTGTTGGCGCGCCAAAACTCAGTCCACGCGCTGCAGCAGTTTGAACGGCACTGACGACTTCAGGATGTGCATGACCAACAATCGCAGGTCCCCAAGAGCAGATGTAGTCGATATAGCGGCGATCGTCCGCATCCCAAAAATAAGGGCCGCTGGCGCGAGTAATAAAACGGGGAGTGCCGCCTACTGAACGGAACGCACGTACAGGAGAATTAACGCCACCTGGTGTCGTTTGTTGCGCGCGGTGAAAAAGGGTTTCGTTATGCGTAGTCATAATGTGCGATCAGAGTAAGTGGTAAATGACGAAGGGAGCGTCTGAAGCCAAGCCGATGACGTCTGTCGCCTGCACGCCGACAGGGCGGACATCGAATATGGTTTAGGTTTCTTCTCTCGCCCAAAAAAAACGATCAGGAATAAGTTTCCCCATCCCAAATTGCTGCGCGTGGGCAATTGTTGCCTGCGCGAATTCTTGTGCCTCAAGAACAGATTCTGGCACTTCTAGACCATTTGCCATCAAGGCTGCGATGGCAGCGGAAAGCGTTGATCCGCCTCCTGCAAATGACCCCGGAATACGCGGCCACACATCTCTTCTCACGACACCGGATTCATTAAATAGCGTGTTAGCAACCTCGCCATTGCCACACGGCGTGCCCGTTACGAGAACATATTCACACCCCGAGTCAATTAAGGTCATTGCGTCGGCGGTGAGATCTTCTGTATCGAGATTGTCTTTCCATGTTTCCGCTAATCGCGACAATTCGACGGCAGAAATGAGCAACAGCGTTGCTTGCGGAATCAGTAACTCGCGAATGGCCAACGTTAAGTCTTCGGCATCGCTGGTTTGTTCTGTGACAGCGCTATGAAACGGATCGAGGATCAGGGGCATCTCTGGGTAATCAGAGACAATTTCTGCTATCGTGGTAGCGTTGTCTACACTGCCGACTTGCCCGATTTTAATCGTGACAACCGCCATGTCTTCGAGGATGGTTCTTGCTTGCTCATCGACCAAATCTGCCTCAAGTGGATGTACGCTGTCGACTTGTGCTGTATCGCCGGTGAGGATGGCAGTAACGATGGGTAATCCATGGCAACCCATGGCGGCGAAAGAGGCGAGATCAGCAAACAGACCGGTGGCAGTAACAGGGTCTGATGCACCAAAACTGAGAATGAGCGGAGAAATTTGGTTTTGCACGTTGGGTAGATTAATATAGCCAGCTTTAATAGATTTGTATCAGTTCAAATGATGAGATGAGGGCGTTTTCTTAAATTTCATTCATTGGTTCTCATATTTTACTTGATTGAAGGGTTTTAGTCGTGAGTGATAACACCGGTAGCCAAGAGCAGTTTACAACATGGATGTGTTTAATTTGTGGATGGGTCTATGATGAAGAACAAGGTTTGCCTGATGAGGGAATCCCGCCAGGAACCCGTTGGCAAGACGTTCCGATGAATTGGACCTGCCCAGAGTGTGGCGCACGCAAAGAAGACTTTGAAATGGTTGCGATTTAACCGCGTATTTTCATTTTTTTAGTTGTATTAAATGTTTATTCACGGAAAATAAGCACCAGTGCAAGACTTTTTTGCTACAGTGCTGAATCGAGACAATTCTGTTGAAAAGAGATGATTTTATGTCAATAGTGACGGGCAACGACAACCTGAAAATCATGGTGATCGACGACAGTAGTACGATTCGTCGGTCTGCTGAGATATTTCTCGGGCAAGCCGGTTATAAAATTGTATTGGCCGAGGATGGTTTCGATGCCTTGGCGAAGATTAATGATTCTCATCCGGATTTGATTTTCTGCGACATCCTGATGCCACGTTTGGACGGCTATCAAACGTGTGCATTGATTAAAAAAAGTGCGAAATTTCGCGATACCCCTGTCATTATGCTCTCTTCTAAAGATGGCCTCTTCGATAGAGCACGCGGCGCGATGGTAGGGTCAGACGAGTATCTGACCAAACCTTTTACAAAAGATAGTCTGCTGAAAACTGTGCGGAATTACACTTCTGACGCACACAGTAAATAATTCAGCTTTATGTGAGATAGGAAAAAAATGGCTATTCAGAAAATTTTAGTAGTAGATGACTCTCCAACAGAGCGTTATTTCCTGACTGATGTGTTAGTAAAAAACGGGTTTTCTGTGTCTACTGCAGAAAGCGGAGAAGAAGCCTTAACCAAAATTAAGGCAGACAAGCCTCAGTTGATTCTGATGGACGTTGTCATGCCGGGACAAAATGGTTTTCAAATTACACGTGCGATTGCGAAAGATCCGGAAACGCAAGACGTTCCTGTGATTATTTGCACAAGTAAAAACCAAGAAACAGACAAAATTTGGGGCTTGCGCCAAGGTGCACGTGATTATCTGGTGAAACCAATTGATCCACAAGAATTGCTGGCAAAAATCGCTGCACTTGGTTAAGGCGATGGCTCTGCAATGATGCAGAGAGCTGGCAGATGTGTTTTTGCGCGATAAATTTTAGAAATCCCCGGATAACTTCATGACCCAGAATTTGAGTGACACTGTGACGGCGAATCAGGAAGTCAGCAAACCTGACAGCGGTGTGCGACGCACCCGTTTGCGTGAGTTTCAGGCACAGTTGGTTGAGCGTATGCAGGCAGCTCAACGTGGTGATTTTGCGCAGGTGAATCAACTCGGAATCATGGCAGGGCAGGTCCGTTATTTGCTTGAATTGCGCGAGGCGGGTGAAATTGTGAGTGCCACATCACTCACTTCCGTACCCTTGACGAAAGACTGGTATGTCGGTCTGGCAAACATCCGGGGTAACTTAACGAGTGTGGTTGATTTGCCTCGTTTTCAAGGACTTGATACGACACAGCTCGACCAAAGTTGCCGCATCGTTGCGTTTGCACCAGTGCTCGCCTTCAATAGCGGACTCTTGGTCTCACAAGTTCTTGGTTTGCGTAACATTGCCGAAATGGAAGAGGTGACTTCTGTTGAGGGCACGTCCGGTATGCCTGCCTGGCTATCAAGTCAGTACCGTGATCGTGAGGGAAATATTTGGCATAAGCTCAGCCTGGCTGCACTCGTGCAAGACCAGGATTTTTTACAAATAGGTTCATAGTCAGTTTGTATTTTAAGCAACACTGAAAGCACGTCAATCGTTTAGGAGACTTAGTAATGGAATTAAAGCTACCGTTCTTGTCCAAGGGAAAAGAAGATCCGGAAATAGACGGAGCAGATGTTGCGGCAAGGTCGTTCGGTAATGTTGATCCAGCTGAAGTGGAAGAGGCGAGCAACGTCAAAATGCTGACTCCTGAACCTGAGACCGCCGCGCCTCAGCAAAGTGCTGAAGCAGCGATCTCGCAAGATCAACGCGCCGATGCGACATTCATTGGTGATGCGCTGGAAAAAGGTGGTGATATTCGCTTGCCAATTATTGGCAAAATGTCGCTGCAACAACAGATGCGCGTCCTTTCCATTACGATGGGTTCTGCACTGGTTGTTGGTGCGTTTTTCGTATGGCTCAATGCAAGTCAGTCTGCGCTGGTATCAACACAAGTACAGATTTCTGGTGACATGCTGATGCACTCGCAGCGTATCGGTAAAGCGGCACCAAATGCGATTCAAGGTAACGTTGAAGCGTTTAAGCAATTGGAAGACAGTCGGAAAGAGATTAATGCCGATCTGAATATTCTGCTCAAAGGTGGTGCCTATCAGGGTCGTAATGTCGATAAAGCAAGCTCAGCACTGGAAAGTGTATTGCTCGACACATCAAAAACTTGGCAAAACTCGAACAAAGCGGCGGAAACCATTTTGGCGCGTCGTAAAGAGCTGACTGGTTTCGGTGAAACACTGCAAAAACTGAATGCTTTGTCGCCTGCCTTGTTGGAATTGACAGAGCAAATTTCGACCTTGAAGGTGCAAGGCGGTGGTTCGGCACGTGAAATTTCTGCATCAGGCCAGTTGGTCATGTTGACGCAGCGTCTGGGTCGTAGTGCGAATGAATTCTTGACATCGGAAGGTGTTAATCCAGAAACGGCGTTCTTGTTGGGTAAAGATACCAACACTTTCCGTGACTTGGTCGATGGTTTCCTGAAAGGTAGTGATGTCTTACGCCTTGCAATGACCAAGGATGCTGATACACGCGACAAACTGGAAGAGCTGCAAAAAACATTTGAAGACTACCGTGCTTCCGTTTCCAGCATTCTGGGTAACTTGCAGAATTTTATTGCGGCAAAGCAATCAGAACAGCTCATTTTTAATGAAAACGAAGATTTAAAGACAAAATTTGCCAAACTGCAAAAAACGTACACAGAACAGCAAGATTCGATCAGTCTGACATTCTGGCTGTTGCTCTTGTCTGGTGTGGTGGCATTGCTTTCAGCGGTTGGTATCGCGCTGGTTCTGTTGCAAGATAGCCGTAACCGCGCAAAAGAGGCGAATGAACGTCGCCAAGAAGCTGCGGCACAGATGTTGCAAGCGCAGAAACAAGAAGAAGAAGCGAAAGCTGCTAACGATCAGAACCAGGCTGCGATTTTGCGACTCATGAATGAATTGCAAGAAGTGGCGGATGGTGACTTGACAGTGCAAGCGACCGTTTCTGAAGATATTACGGGTGCGATTGCTGACTCGGTTAACTACACGGTGGAAGAGTTGCGCGGACTGGTTGGACGTGTGACCAAAACAGCGGAACAAGTTACGTCAGCGTCAAACGAAGCGCAGGATATTTCGACCAATCTGCTGCAAGCGTCTGAGCAACAATCACGTGAGATTACCGATGCGGGTCAGGTTGTTTTGACGATGGCGGCGGAAATTACAGACGTTTCTCGTTCAGCCAACGAATCAGCAGAGGTTGCGCGTCAGTCGGTTGCTGCGGCGGAGCAGGGCGCGCATGCGGTGGAAGACGCGATCAAGGGTATGAATGAGATTCGTGAACAGATTCAAGAAACCTCTAAGCGGATTAAACGACTGGGTGAATCCTCACAGGAAATTGGTGAAATTACGGAGCTGATTTCCGACATTACCGAACAAACGAACGTCTTGGCGCTGAATGCGGCGATCCAAGCGGCGTCAGCGGGTGAAGCAGGACGCGGGTTCTCGGTGGTTGCGGAAGAGGTGCAGCGTCTGGCGGAACGTTCAGCGGAAGCGACGAAGCAGATTGGTGCGCTGGTTCGTACGATTCAAACGGATACCCATGACGCGGTTGCCGCGATGGAAAAATCAACGCAGGGTGTGGTTGAGGGAGCCCGTTTGTCAGATGCGGCGGGTACGGCGTTGTCTGAGATTCGTAGCGTTTCTAATCGCCTTGCGGAACTGATTCAAGGGATTTCTCTTGCGACTGAACAGCAAGCGACGTCAGCGAACGGCGTTGCGCAAAATATCCAACACATTTTGACGGTGACCGAGCAGACACAAAACGGTACGCAACAAACAGCGGATTCGATTAGGCAACTCGCCTTGCTGGCGGAGGAATTGAAAAACTCCGTTGCACGTTTCCGCGTCGCTGCCTGATTTTCAGTCTTTGAAACGTGCTCATGCCGTTTCATCCTATGTCGAGACGATGAACCGAGTTTCATCGTCTCTTGAGTTTGCGGAGCACGAATGACATCCGATTTTTCTAGTTCGTCACATCTGCCTCAGGATCAGTTTGATACTGGACCACTATCCTGGGTGATGGCGGAAGTACGTGAAGCAGTAAATAGTGCCGGCAAGATGCTGAAAGACGCACTTGCGCAGGATGCTGAAGCAAGATCAACGTCTATTTTTCATGCCAAGAGCTACCTGCATCAGGCGCACGGTGCGTTGCAAATCGTTGATATCGATGGCGTTGCTATCGTCACAGAAACCATTGAAGATCTGTTAGACCGCCTGCACTCGGGGCAGTTGGACATTACAGCGGCCCACATCGACGTCATTCTCGATGCATTTCATGCCGTCTTGCGGTATCTCGAAGACTTATTATCTGGTGCTGCGCATCAGCCGGTTAGATTATTCCCCTACTATCGTTCTCTGTTGGAATTAAAAGGTGCTGAGCGTATTCACCCAGCTGATTTATTTTTCCCAAGCTTGGTTTCTCAGCAGACAGTGCCCGTATTGGATGTGAAGTCCTCCAATACACCAGTGAGTTATACAGCCGAGCGTCAGAAATTTGAAAAGCTGCTTCTCACGTTATTGACCAACAAAGACGTCGCACAGCAACGAAATGCCGCGCAACAGATGCGCGACGTGGTCGGCGATATTGCTGCAGCCCAGTCGAACGCACAAGCGAAGGCATTTTGGGCCGTGATGTGCGCATTTGTCGAGGCCTATGCCGACGGTAGTATCGATAATCAGTCCTATGCGAAGCAGATTTTTGGTCGTATTAATTTGCAAATTCGTCGCTTGGTGGAAGGTGTTGCAGCTATTCCTGAACGCTTGTTAAGAGACGCGCTCTTTTTCCTCGCTCAAGTTCGCTCGCCGACACCGTTTGTCGATAGCATTCGCCAAGCCTATCAACTCGATAACAAGGTCCCTGTTGATTACGACCAGAAAAATTATGGTCAGATCGCAGCGGGCGTGCAAAGTACAGCGAAGGAACAACTCACGGCTGTAAAAAATTTGTGGGGACGTATCGCGAACGGCGAGAATGGATTGGCCGAGAAGTTCTCACAAAAGATGAAGGATTTGGCAGAAACTGGCGCTGGATTTAACGCGCCTGCCTTATCGAAATTGTTGCGTGAATTAAGCGGTATCGCGCGCCATGTCGCTCATTCTGGCGATAAAGAAAAATTAGATATCGAACTGGCAACGAGCTTGTTGTTTGTTGAAACCGCGTTAGACCAAATTACCCGCTTGCCAGCCCATTTCTCAGAGCGTGCTGATGAGATTACAGCCCGGTTGTTGTCGATTGTTTCCGGCGAAGAGCCGCAATCGCAAAAAGCTTGGATGGGTGAAATCTCTCGTGAAGCGCAGCAACGTCAGACGATGGGTGTCCTCGTCAACGAGATGCAAAGCAGCTTGCGCCAAGTAGAAAAGAATCTCGATGAGTATTTCCGTGATCCATCTCAGCACGGCTCTTTAGCCGCCGTTGAGGATGTTTTACATCAAATTGGCGGTGCCTTGGCGATGTTGGATCAAGATGATGCCATGCTCGCCGTTGAGCAAACACGTCATCTCGTCAGCACATTCAAGGATCCTGTGGATGTGTTTGATGAAGCCGCCGTGATTGAGCGTCAAGACGCCCATCACAAAGTCGCACAGAACATTGGTGCACTGAGCTTCTTTATCGAAACCCTGCAAGCCCAGCCTGATTCTGTCCGGAAAAAATTCAGCTTTGATGCTGATGCTGGAATCTTCCGTTCTAACCTGCTCGAAACAGTTGCACATAAAGAGTTACTCCCTGTCATCGATGAGGCCAATACCTCGACGGCAGAACACCATGTGACGACTGACAATACCTCGTCACATGGGGCAGCGACTGCTGAGCAAGAACTTGTCCAACAACAGCAGGAATCAGCACGATTAGCAGTATCGTTGGCAGAACATCCTGAAGACAAAGATCTGCAGGCACAACTCAAAGATTCGTTGGAATTAGAGCGTTCTGTCGCGACGTTGCTTGATGATCCGGACGCCAGTGAACGTGCGAAAGTTGCGATTGATTTGCTGGATGAAACAGGGACAACACATTCGTCTGAACGCCTGCAAGATATCGTCGCCGCAACGAGTTCTGCTCCTGAGACATCAGCACCTGTTGCCGATCTTGCGCTGCCATCGAGTGATGAAGCGATTGATGCGGAGCTCTTAGACATCTTCCTGAGCGAAGCCGAAGAAGTCTTGACTTTTGTGAGTGAAATTTTACCGTTGTCGCAAAAAGATAACGACAACCAAGATTACCTCACGAGCCTCCGTCGCTCATTCCATACCCTCAAAGGCAGCAGCCGGATGGTGGGTCTGAACGTCTTTGGCGAGACAGCGTGGAATGTTGAGCAGGTGATGAATCTCTGGTTGTCCGAATCGCGTTCGGGTAACGAAGATCTCTATGCATTATTGTCCCACGCCGCTAGTGAAATGGGCTTGTGGGTAGAAGAACTGAAGCGCGATGGTCATTCGAGCCGTCGTGGAGCAGCGATCATCGAAGCTGCGCAACGTTTGAAAGCGGGTGAGGCGATCGAGTCGATTGCTGCTGAAACACCGATCGCCTCCAGTGCTGTAGAGACTGCGCAAGTCATCCATGCTGAGTCGGTTCCAGTTGCTGAACAAGAAGCAACTAAAGATATTGAACTCCCTGCTCAAGCATTGCAAACGGCAGCGTCGGCACATGAAGATCATCACACCATCGACGACCTCGGTTTGGACGATCTCCGTTTTGATTTAGACGATTCAATTGAATCGACGGTACCTGTCAATGACAACAACGCGCAAGTGTTGGACGAGCCATCGCATGATGTTTCACCGACGCCGTTGGAGAGCCTGACGACGATCAATGAGCCATCACTGTCAACAGCAACGGATGCTGAAACGGTGTCAGATGATGTGGTCCCTGCGCTGGACGCATTGCAGGTTGAAGAGTTCAGTATCGACTTGTCTCCGACGCCAACGATGGATGAGCTGTTGGCCGCTGCGTTGGGTACTGCTGCGACAACTTTGCCATCGATTGGAGAAATGCCTGTCGGTGAGACGCCAGTTGATGCCCTCGCGTCCGATCTGTCATTGGATCACGACACGCTGAATGAGAGCGTGTCGGAAAGCGCGCCAAACATTCATGCGGCAGAAGAGACACATGAAGCTGATGCCCATAACTCACTAGAGACGCTCGCAGAAACACCTGCTGAACCCGTCGCACCTGAGCCACAAGAAGCGCCGGTGGTCAGTGCAAAAATTTTAGAGTTCCCTGACCTCATCAAACCTGTCGCCGTTCCGACCATTGATGACAATATCAAGCGGATTGGCGATTTGGAAATCAGTCTGCCGTTGTATTCCATTTACATGGCAGAGACGGATGAGATTGTTCGTTTCTTGTCGCAGGATTTTTCAGAATGGCGTCACGAGCCACACCGTAACGTTACGACGCATGCTATTCACGCCAGCCACACGCTGGCCGGTAGTTCAGCGACGGTTGGATTAAAGCCCTTACAAGAATTAGCGCATAGCCTTGAGTTAGTCTTGCAGCGTCTCGAACGTCATCCTGTCGTGCTTGAGGCGTCCGAGTTCGATGTGCTTGAGCACGCGCTCGACACAGCGAAACGCATGTTGCAAAAATTTGCGCTTGCTGAAATGGCGGCGTTTGCACCAGACGTTGTTCGACAGTTAGAGCAATTAATGCAAGAGGTGATTGCACGCTCTGATGCGGGTGCTGATGAAGAGTTCATTACATCAACCAATGAAAAATTGGATTTGAATGGATGGGACACCGAGCCACAGTCGCTGCCAGAATCAGTAACAGATCCATTGGTTGCGTCGGAGACCTTATCGTCGATCAGCCCTGCATCAACACCGATGACAGAGCACAGCCTTCAGATCAACGATGAACTTGATTTGGACTTGTTGCCGGTGTTCCTGGAAGAGGGGCATGATCTCTTGCCAATGGTGGGGCAACTGCTGCGTAACTGGCAGGAACATCCAAGTGATACCGCCATTCCGCAGTCAATCGCTCGCTTGATGCACACCATCAAAGGAAGCGCACGCATGGCTGGCGCGATGGGCCTGGGGCAGCATATTCATGATATGGAAACCCGTATTGAGAGTCTGATGCATGTGGGTAGTCTGGTGCGTCAACCATTACTGGAAGACCTGCTCGCAAGACACGATTTCAGCATGCAGCTCTTTGATCGCTTACAGCATCCTGAAGCCTATGCCTCGATGCCTGTGATGCAAGCCCCGCTCACAGCAGCGCAGGAGCTCGATCAGTTCCAAGAAGGACAGGCTGCGCAAGAGAAAGAAATACCGCACGCTACAGAGATGGTAAGTCTGCAGCCCGTCATGCCATTGATCAACGCAGGACAAAAGGCAACGACGACACCGGCAGTAGCCGCAACGACAGCGGCGGCGACACCTGGTGCGCCTGTACCGCTCGTTCGTGTCCGTGCTGACGTCTTGGATCGTTTGGTGAATCAGGCCGGTGAAGTTTCCATTTCGCGATCACGCCTTGAGAATGAAGTCAGTACATTACGTTCCTCACTCGGTGAATTAACCGAGAACGTCACACGTCTACGTGATCAGTTGCGTGAGGTAGAAATTCAAGCAGAAACGCAGATTACGTCCCGTATGGCGCACTCTGCTGACCGTGAATTCGATCCACTTGAGTTTGACCGTTTTACACGTTTGCAAGAATTAACTCGCATGATGGCGGAGAGCGTGAGCGACGTGGCGACCGTTCAAACTAACTTGAACCGGACGATTGATGGCGCAGCAAGTAACCTGCATGCACAAGCACGTTTAACGCGCGAACTGCAACAGGATTTGATGCGTGTGCGGATGATTCCTTTTGCCAGTGTGTCTGAGCGCCTCTACCGCGTTGCTCGTCAGACAGCCAAAGAAATCGATAAGCGGGTTAACTTGGATATTCGCGGCACCAACGTCGAGATGGACCGTGGCGTTTTGGAAAAAATGGTCGGACCGTTCGAACATCTATTGCGGAATGCGATTGTGCATGGGATTGAATCCCGTGAGGCGCGTCGTCAACAGGGGAAAGATGAAACGGGTGAATTGCTCATTGAAGTGCGCCAAGAAGGTAACGAAGTCGTTATCCGTTTCAATGACGATGGACAAGGTCTCAACTTAACGACCATCCGTGAAAAAGCGCAGTCCTTGGGCTTATTGCTGCCGGACGAAACAGTCAGCGACGCAGAAACTGCGAACATGATTTTTGAGCCAGGATTTTCTACGGCAACAGAAGTGACCGAGTTGGCAGGACGCGGCGTTGGTATGGACGTTGTTCGCTCAGAAGCAGCAACTTTGGGCGGTCGTGTTGAGGTCAATAGCACACCAGGTAAAGGTGCCGAGTTCACGATTCACTTACCACTGACATTGGCAGTGACACAGGTCGTGTTGCTGCGTTCAGGTGGACGCACGTTTGCTGTGCCATCGGTACTGGTCGAACAGGTGCAACATCTGAAAGCAAACGCCTTGGCGAATGCCTATAACGATGCTGCGGTCATGTGGCAAGATCAACGCGTGTCGATGCATTATTTATCGGCACTCCTTGGCTACCGTGATGATATCCCGACGTCGCAGCAATATACACCATTGCTGATCATGAAGAGTGGTTCTGATCGCGTCGCGATTCACGTGGATGACATCGTTGGTAACCGCGAGGTAGTCGTTAAAAATATTGGCCCGCAATTGTCACGGATGGCTGGTATTGCAGGTGCAACAGTGCTTGGTTCTGGTGACATTGTTCTCATCATTAACCCAGTACCACTTGCGCAACGCATGGAATATGAACATGCCCGTTTACCGCAACAAGGTGTTGATACCGTCAATGTCGGTGCAGTCGCTGATTTACATCAGCCGCAGCAACAACTTGCAGTCAATACTGAGGCTGTGCAAGGGTTGCGTACACAACATACCATCATGGTGGTCGATGACTCTTTGACGGTACGTCGCGTCACGCAACGTTTGCTGACCCGTGAAGGTTATCAAGTCATTCTGGCAAAAGATGGTATTGATGCACTAGAACAATTGCAATCGGTGACGCCAGACGTCATGCTCGTCGATATTGAAATGCCGCGTATGGATGGGTTCGATCTGACACGTAACGTGCGCAGTGATGCCCGTACCAGCCATATTCCTATCATCATGATTACATCGCGTACGGCAGATAAACATCGTAACTACGCGAAAGAGTTAGGGGTGAATGAGTATTTTGGTAAACCTTATCGTGAAGACGACCTGATGGCTGCGATTGTTCACTTCATCGATGCTGAACAAACGGCGAAAGAATAAGTCACCGTTTTGTAGGATGCCGGATGCGTTCAAACTTCAACAAAAAAGCGGGGAATTCCCCGCTTTTTTTATGTGCAATTGATCATGCACCCCTATTCTATGGGGCTTAGTCTTCTGCCGTTGTCGGTTCATCTGCTTTTTTAACGACAGCATATCTCGCCAGCGTCGCCTTCCTCGCCACATCGTGATCAACAATCGGAGTTGGATAGGTGTCCCCTAATTTGACACCTGCTTGCTGTAAAAGAAGCGGTGCCGCTTTCCATGGTGCGTGAATCGAACGTTTATCCAATCGAGCTAATTGCGGTAAATAGCGGCGAATAAATTTGCCATCCGCGTCAAACTTTTCTGATTGCGTGATGGGATTAAAAATACGGAAATAAGGTTGCGCATCACACCCCGACGAGGCTGCCCATTGCCAGCCGCCGTTATTCGCGGCGAGGTCAAAGTCATTGAGCTTTTCGGCGAAATAGGCTTCGCCACGACGCCAGTCAATGCCCAGATCCTTGATCAGAAAACATGCCGTCACCATACGTAAACGGTTATGCATATAGCCGGTTTGATTGAGTTGCAACATGGCTGCGTCTACCAATGGATAGCCCGTTTTTCCTTCGCACCAAGCGTTAAAATACTTGTCCGCCACATCGCCATCTTCCCACTGAATAGCGTCGTATGCAGGTTTAAAAGCCGCTTTTTCGACGCGTGGATGATGGTGTAGGATCATGAAGTAAAAATCACGCCAAATCAGTTCATTCAACCAAGTCTGCGCGCCTTGATGTGATGCTGTCCGAATTTGTTGCATTGCTTCACGTACAAGATGGCGCACTGACACCGTCCCAAAACGCAAATGCACTGACAAATACGATGGCCCTTTGATCGCCGGAAAATCGCGCGTCACATCGTAGTCTTTCATCCGATTCACAAAATCGTCGAATAACTGTCGACCACCAGACATGCCTGCGGGGATGTTGATGGGCTGCGATTCAGCTTCCGCAAATCCCATGGATGCCAAGGTCGGCATGGGCGTTGGTGGAACCGCAAGAAATCGATCTGCATACGCCGCGACGGGATAAGCCTTTGAGTAAAAATCATCCGACTGCGCATAAAACTTTTTAAGCCACGCATTTTTATACGGCGTAAAAACGGAGAACTGTGTATTCGACAGCGATAACACTTCACTTTTTTCGAAAATCACCTGATCCTTAAAGCTCAACATCTCGCAAGAGTACTCTTTGAGTGCAGCCTTGACCTTGTCATCGCGTGAGATCGCCGAAGGCTCATAGTCATGGTTAACAAACACTGCCTTGGCGTGCAATTCCGCTGCAAGCCGTGGAATCTCGGTTGCTGCATCGCCGTAACGAACAATCAGGCTACCACCACATTCTTGCAAGGACTGTTGCAACTCCCGAACGCTGTCCGCAATAAATTTGACCCGCCTGTCATTGGATGGCAAATGATCAAGAATCGCCTTGTCAAAAATGAATACACCAATAACAGCCTTACTCTGCCGCAACGCATGATAAAGCGCGGCGTGATCAAAACTACGCAGATCGCGACGGAACCAGACTAAGGATAGGGGGAATTGTGGGGTGTGATCGCTCATGAGATGCTTCAAGTAGATATCGCAAAATAGCAGAGGAATGTCATTGGCTTTACATCAAAGACATCGAATTATAACGAGTATGTTGATGCTTCGCCGATCCTGCTATTAAACCGATCTTAATGGCAATGTCTAAACGTAAATTAAAATCGGATCAATTATCTCAACATGAACCTGATGCCACATCGGCATGAAAAATAGCGTCTTCACGACGTGGGTGTAAGTAGATGTGAGTTCAGTATTTGTTCGTAATACTTAGTGTGCTCGCGTTGAATGATCAATATATTTGTGCGCTTCGTTTAGTCGCTTTGCTTCTCATAACGCCTTGAGAACAAGCTACTTAAAGCTTACAAAATTTTGATTTTTCCTCTATGTTATCTCTAGTTCCGTGTTGTATCACGTTGTTTAGACATCTTCTTAAAACAGCATATAAATCGACCTTCATTCGTTCATTGCTTCTCGTGCACAGTCGCGATCGCTTGATTAAATCTATCCTTTTATGCTTTCCATTGATTGTTAGTTATGTAGGGGCTGACGCACAAGTTCAATACGTCAACTATGTCCATAACAACTGGGCTGATTCTCTTCAAGGGGCAGTTGCTGGTTGTTCTGCAGATAGTGCGGGTGTTGGTGGAGGTCCATGTTCTTGGAGCGATTTACAAGGATCGAGACAAGTCTCAAACGCATTTTTTTTCTTTACTGATACGTATCCTATTTATCGGTACTACATATTCAATTGGTATTTTTGTCGATCAGGAACACACTTTACAGATACCGACGATTGTAACGACTCGACACTAGCGCCTCCCCCAAAGCCCAAACCACCACCACCTTGTCCTGCGTGTGGCGATCCAATTAACCCTGCTGATGGCACAAACATGCAGTGGGCGACAGATATGGTCGCTATGGGACAAGAAAATAGTCTTTCACTAAAACGCTATTACTATGGAAATCCGCTCAACCCGGATGATGAACTCGTTCGCAGCTTTGGATTGCGGTGGATACAACGATACGATTCAGCGTTGCGACAGGAAGTTGATCAGCAACCAAATACTCCCAGTGGTCAATGCTTAAAAAATACTGCGACAGGTAACACCTTTTGTCATTACACAAAAATTGCTGGTATTGCAGCCGAGCCTCAGACAGTGTCAATTAGTAGACCAAATGGCGGGCGGCTATTTTTTAGTCGGGTGGGTAATAATTGGTTGGGCGACGCCGACATTAATGACAAGCTTACTCCGAATGTTGACAACAAAGGAGTGATAGCTAGCTGGAAACTTGTTGCTACAAGCAATGATGATACGGAACTGTATGGTAGTGATGGAAAACTGCTTTCCATTACTTCACGTAACGGTGCGGTACAGCGGTTGACGTACAGTTCAGGTACGAGTAATGACACCTCTGTCTCTCGATTCCCTGTAAATGCACCGGTATGTAAGCACGTTCAAAGCGGCAATGCGATGGCAGCGGGTCGCTTGTTATGCGTTACAGCTAACTGGGGACGTCAACTGCAATTTGAATATGATGAGTATGGTCGGGTTACCAAGGCATTTGACCCTGACAATCAACCTTATCTCTATTCCTATGACGGGCCGTCAGCGGGGTGTCCTACTGTAGTTACAAATAACCGCGCATGTTTCGCCGGGAATCTGACGAACGTTACCTACCCAGACGGTAAATCGATTACATACTTCTACAACGAAGCTGCAAAAATTAATGGTGGACTACCTTGTTCGGGGACCAATCCGATTGGTTCTGGGTATGGTAGTCTCATTAATAGTTTAACTGGCCTTGTCGACGAAAATGGCGTGCAATATTCGTCATGGACTTACGATTGTCAGGGGCGTACTACTTCGAATCAACTTGCTGGTGGTGTTCGTCGTGTTGACCTCAACTATGGATCAACAGATCCTAACGGTCATAGTGTGACGACGGTTACCTATACTTTAGGGAAACCCACAAAGAGCCAGCAGGTTTCAATAAAAATCTCGTACGCGACGATTTTGAATGTTCTCAAAAATATCGACATTGATCAGCCTTGCCCTGATTGTGATCGCGTCGCACACCGCACTTACGATGCAAACGGCAACGTCGCGAGTACCACGGACTTTAAAGGTGTTGTCACCAAGTACGGCTATGACCTAAATCGTAACTTGGAAACGAGCCGTACCGAAGCAGCAGGTACAACTTTAGCGAAGACAACAACCACATCTTGGCATGAGAAATTCCGCTTACCAGTACAAATCAACGAACCCTTATTGCGCACTGTATTCATCTACGACAGCAACGGAAACGTTTTAACTAAAACCCAGCAAACGACTACCGATATGAGTGGTAGTCAAGGTGCAGCAGCCACGGTGACTGGCGCCCCTCGCGTCTGGCGGTACACCTATAACAGCGTCGGTCAAGTATTGACGGTCACCGGTCCACGCTCCGACGTTGTAGATGTCACTACCTATGCCTATGACACCCAAGGCAATCTCACCAGCCTCACCAATGCGGCAGGACATGTCACCACCATGACCAACTATGATGCTCACGGCCATGTTGGCACGATCACCGACCCAAATGGTGTTGTGACTAACTTGACTTATGCCCCACGTGGCTGGCTGCTTAGTCGTAGCACCAGTGCCGACGGCGTTACCGAAACGACCACCTACACCTATGACGGTGTAGGGCAAATGACTCAGGTAACTTTACCGGACAATAGCCAGGTGCACTACACCTACGATGATGCACATCGCTTGGTACGCATCACCGATAACGTTGGCAACAGCATCAACTACATCTTAGACAACATGGGTAACCGTGTTCAAGAAACCGTGACAGACGCAAGCGGCAACCTGAGCCGTCAGGTTAGTCGTATCTACGACACACTCAATCGTCTCCAGCAAGTGACTGGAGTAGCACAATGACGAACGTCATTTCATTGAAAAACTTTGGCTTAAAAAAACTCAAGGTGATTATGACTTACAGAAGACTCGTTATCTTATTTTTGTTAATCGGATATACAATTCCCTCTGCTTTTTCGGCCTCTCTATTCGACTCTCAATCTACAAGAGTGAATAATAGAGAAGCCGCAATTGAAGCGTGCGGTGCATTTTCTGCACACTTTGGAGTTGATTCCGACGGATGTAAAACACGGGGATCAATGGATGGTTCAGGAAATGGCATTCTTGACGCGGGGTGGTATGCCACATGGGATGGCCCTGATGTGACTTACCATTATGCTAGATGGAATTTTTGTGGTTCTAACACGCGTTATTTTTTAGACCTAGGATCTTGCTCCGCGATTACTGCTATTCCGCCGTTCCCAGAGCCTCCACCATGTCCACCATGCCATTCGGGAGCGAATGCTCAACCAATTGCCGGCAACCCTATTGTTGTTGCCACTGGCGCGAAAATTCAAACTGAAATCGATTATCGTAATACCAGTTTTTTTAAGCTGATACGTACCTATGATGGTAATCCTTTGAAAGTATCTTCCATTGATTCGCATCCCTTTGGTAGTCGCTGGACACACAACTTCGAGTCTAGCATTCGGGCTGAAAATTCGGTGACGTTAAACACCACTCGATCGATTTGCTGGCAGAGGTCTGATAATAAAAACATTTTTTGTGAGAATGATACTAG
Organism: Undibacterium sp. MH2W; assembly: GCF_049340215.1. Classification (NCBI taxonomy): domain Bacteria; kingdom Pseudomonadati; phylum Pseudomonadota; class Betaproteobacteria; order Burkholderiales; family Oxalobacteraceae; genus Undibacterium; species Undibacterium sp. MH2W. Next base: position 129,694 of record NZ_JBMPPA010000001.1, read on the forward strand.
CAACCTTAATCCGAGCAAAATTCCTGATGCGGTCTCTGTCACCATAGGCTCTGACAATAAAATTTTCTTTAAACGTGATGGCATGAATTGGCAAAGTGACCTCAGTACTAATGAGCGCTTAACTTCAATTTTTGACCGCAATCTAGGTACTATTGTTGGCTGGCTTTTAATAACTGGTGATGGTGATGAAACTTGGCAGTACGACGCCATTGGTCGTTTGATGTCGGTATCTAAACGTAATGGCGTTAAATTTAAACTGACTTATAGCAATGGTTTCACTAACGACCCGAACTTGGGGCGTATACCAGTTGATGCTCCCATCTGTACACAAGTACCGCAAACTGGAGCTGTTATCGATGCAGGAAAAATACTCTGCATTACAGATAATTGGGGGCATCAACTTCAAATGAAATATGACATTGCAGGGCGTATTAGTCTTCTTATTGATCCTGCGGGTGGTAGATTTACATATTCCTACGATGGTCAGAGTGGCGGTTGTGTAACTCCTTCAGATGGTACATCGGCGTTTGCAATAAGTGCAACTTCCAATCAAGCATGCTCTGCAAATAACTTGACTTCAATGACTTTTCCGGATGGAAGTAAGCGTGTGTACTACTACAACGAACTCGCCAAAGTTAACAACGGACAAGCGTGTCCAGCTAAAAATGTGAGTGCAGATTTCGGGTCACTCGTTAATGCTCTAACGAGCATTGTTGATGAGGACGGTACCGTCTATGCGAGCTGGAATTACGATTGCCAGGGGAGAGCAATCTCCTCAGAACACGCCGAGGGAGTAGACAAGGTCATACTGACTTATGGCACAACACAGCCAGATGGATCGAGTTCTGTGCAGGTTTCTACATTTTTAGGAACTGTCACAGAACCGCAGTCTACTTCGACCAATTACCAATTTAAATCGGTTCTGAATACCATCCTCAACGTTGGAATGGATCTACCCTGTCCAGATTGTAATAACATAGCAAGCCGCACTTACGATGCAAACGGCAACGTCGCGAGTACCACGGACTTTAAAGGTGTTGTCACCAAGTACGGCTATGACCTAAGTCGTAACTTGGAAACGAGCCGTACCGAAGCAGCAGGTACGGCTTTAGCGAAGACAACAACCACATCTTGGCATGAGAAATTCCGCTTACCAGTACAAATCAACGAACCCTTATTGCGCACTGTATTCATCTATGACAGCAACGGAAACGTTTTAACTAAAACCCAGCAAACGACTACCGATATGAGTGGTAGTCAAGGTGCAGCAGCCACGGTGACTGGCGCCCCTCGCGTCTGGCGGTACACCTATAACAGCGTCGGTCAAGTATTGACGGTCACCGGTCCACGTACCGACGTTGTAGATGTCACTACCTATGCCTATGACACCCAAGGCAATCTCACCAGCCTCACCAATGCGGCAGGACATGTCACCACCATGACCAACTATGATGCCCACGGACATGTTGGCACCATCACCGACCCAAATGGTGTTGTGACTAACTTGACTTATGCCCCACGTGGCTGGCTGCTTAGTCGTAGCACCAGTGCCGACGGCGTTACCGAAACGACCACCTACACCTATGACGGTGTAGGGCAAATGACTCAGGTAACTTTACCGGACAATAGCCAGGTGCACTACACCTACGATGATGCACATCGCTTGGTACGCATCACCGATAACGTTGGCAACAGCATCAACTACATTTTAGACAACATGGGTAACCGTGTTCAAGAAACTGTGACAGACGCAAGCGGCAATCTGAGCCGTCAGGTTAGTCGTATCTACGACACACTCAATCGTCTCCAGCAAGTGACTGGAGCAACACAATGAACAGACCACCATTAAAGATCAGCCTTCGGTTAACAAGCTTGGCTTATGTGACCGCCCTATCAATGGGCAGCATCAGTAGCAGTGCAAAGGCACAGAAAGTAACGTCAACGCCGTCACCTTCTGTTCCTGTGCAAAACAGCACCTATCAATATGAATATGATGCACTGGGAAATGTGACTAAGATCACCAACCCTTTAAAAGCGCAAACCATACAAAGCTACGATGTATTGGGTCGTTTGCAAACACAGACCGATGCCAATAACCAGGTCACCAGCTATAGCTATGATGGACACGATCACCTCATTAAGGTCACTGACGCACGCCAGTTGTCGACCCTCTATAGCATTGATGGTCTGGGTAATCAACTCGGTTTAACTAGTCCCGATACCGGTACCACTAGCACTACCGTTGATATCGCTGGTAACGTGCTGACATCCAGCGACGCTAAAGGACAAACGACTCGTTACACCTATGATGTCTTAAATCGCGTCACAAGGATTACCTTTAGTGATGGGCAAGTAGCGAACTACACTTACGACCAGGGGAACAATGCCAAAGGTCGTCTGACGCAAATACAGGACACCAACGGTAGTATTCAACTCAGCTATGATAGCCGTGGCCGACTTCTTAGTGAAACCCGCACGCTCAGCAATATCGGGATCCCCATCGTGTCGACCACCAGCTACCAGTACGACATTCAGGGACAGCTAACACAGCTCACCTACCCAAACGGAAGACAGATTCGCTATACACGAGATAGCCTTGGTCACATCATACAGATTGATACTAGCAAAGGTGGCATCACCGCCACCGTGTTAAGCAAGGTTGTCTATCGCCCCTTCGGTGGCGTACAAAGCTACCTCAATAGTGTAGGGCAAGCCTATACCCGAAGCTTTGATCTTGATGGTCGCATTACCAGCTTCACCCTTAATAACCAAGTACAAGCCATTAGCTACGATGCTGCCAGTCGTATTATTGCCATCAACGAAGTTAACAATACTGCACGTCAGGTCAGTTATGGCTATGACAGCGTTGACCGTCTCACCAGCTATCTGACCCCGCAAAATAATCAAAAATTTAGCTACGATGCCGTGGGTAACCGTCAAAGTAAAGCCACCGGATCGATCACTACCAACTACAGCTACAGCAACACCAGTAACCGCTTAACCCAGATTTCCGGTAGTCAGAGCACGAGTATTCAGATGGATGCCAATGGCAGCACTACCAACAACGGTAATGCGCAAATGAACTACGACGCCCGTGGTCGTCTCGTCTCAGTAACAACCGCCGGTACCACGATTAGCTACCGCATCAATGCCTACGGTCAGCGCGTACAAAAGAGCAGCCCGAATGGCAACACCCTGTATCACTACGATCAGCGTGGCCACCTCATCAGTGAACATAGTGGACAAAGCGATGTGGATTACGTCTACCTCGACGATATACCGGTCGCCGTGCTGAAGTAAGTCACACACAGCACACAAACCATCCACACATCACCCCATCATTGATGACAAGAAAAAATAGAAGATAAAAATGAAGCACGAACTTCCAACACTTCACGCACCAATAAATCCATGGCGTATGAGCGCCCTGAGTGCAGTTGTACTTCTGGTGGCTCTTTGCAACCAGGTGCAAGCACAAAGCCAACCTAATCAACCCCAGACAACGAGCAGCGGCAGCGTTTTTAACGCCTTCGCCAACGGGGGTATTACCTTAGGCGATCAGATTAATACGCAGGCGTATTGCAACTTTAGGTTTTACGATAGCCCAGTGCTTAATGTTAATAAGGCAGGGCTACTAGGGACCTCACAATGTCAAAACACCGATACAAAAAATCAAGGCGCTGCACTGACCAAAGTCAGTGCCAGTGGCAATCCTATCACCCGCTTACCGCTCGCAGCGTTCCAGACGACCAGTAGTTCACTCAACGTCAACTTTACTAATAGCTTACAAGTCATCGTCAACGATGGCGGTACTCAGAAACAGATCAGCGGCAATGGCCAAGTCAGTGCCAATAGTTTGGGACAAAGCCTGCTCATCAGCAAACAAGGTAACGTCGTTACCATTCCTGCAGGTGACTATGCAAGCATCACTCTCCAGGTCAATGGCATCCTGCACTTCCAAGCGGGAGCGAATAGTACGCGTATTCACCAACTCAATTTAGCCAATTGCAACGGCATGAGCATGGAATTTGAACCAGGTGATTACTACATCAACCAAGCAAGCATCCAGACTAGTTGCCATTTAAAAATCACACCAGCAACAAGCGGTGGTAGCAGCAATACCGCCAGCAACAGTACCAGCGTCAATTTGCACCTTAACAGCAGCTTCACGCTCAATGCTGGCCCCACCTGCTGGAACATGAGTGAAGGTACCTGCAACGCTACTATTGGTGTGCCAGAAATCCAAGCTCAACACCCGGAACGACTCAAGCTCTACCTGCATCAGGGTGACTTCATCACCTACCAAGGCGCTAAAATCGCTGCAGGCATTTATGCCGATCAGGGTGATATTAAATTCGTCGGCGCTGGTAACTCTGCCTTCATCGGCGAGGTATGGGCGAACCATATCACTTCCGCCAACGGTGGCCCAACTGCATATGCTTACCGCGAGGTCTTCACCACCAGTGGCGGCGGTAGTAATAACAACCCACCACCGAGCATCAGCATCACACCGGTAGCACCCAATGTTACCTTCGTCGCACCCGCCAGCATCACTGTGAGTCTGAACGCCACTGCGGTCGGAGCCGGCAATAGCATCACTAAAATCGACCTGTATCAGGGCAGCATCTTAGTGGGCACCACAAGCAGTCCTACTGCGCCGAACAGCAACACCTACAGCATCACATGATCAAATGTGGCAGCAGGTACTTACAGCATTACAGCTAAAGCAACAGACAACTTAGGAGTAAGCACAACCAGTACCCCAATCACCGTCACGGTAGCAAGTGGTACAGCAAAGATTTATGATGTCCAAACAGATCAAATCAACACGCCGCGGGTCATCACTGACAGCACAGGCAATGTCGTATGGAGATGGGATAGCACACCGTTTGGAGAGAGCTTGCCGGATCAGAATCCGGGTCATACGGGAACAACGAACGACTTTACGTTCAATTTGAGATTCGCGGGTCAGTACTATGATCAGGAGACGGGGCTGCACTACAATTACTTCCGGGATTACGATCCGGCTACGGGGCGATATATCCAAAGTGATCCGATTGGCTTGGGTGGAGGGATTAATACTTATGCGTATGTTGAGGGAGATCCGATTTCAAAATTTGATCCTGATGGTCTTGTTGTTGCTGTATGTTCTCGACCAGCCAATTTGCCGGGACCGTTAGGCTTAGTTCATCATCAGTGGATAAAAACCGATACCATAGAAGCTGGTATGGGGGCGACTCCTGGGGTGATTCCAGGGCAAGGGAATATGGATCTTCCATTTACACTAACACAAGTCGTGAATCACCAAGGTCAGTCTAAAGCGCCTAATGCGACTTGTGAACCTCAGAAGCCAGAGGTCGATGAGGATTGTGTTAATAAACATTTGGGGCTTGGGACTCCTACGGGTCGTTGGGCGCCATGGAATCAATGTCAATCATTTGTTAAAGAAGTTATTCAACAATGTACAAGAAAAAAGAAAAGTTAAAATTCAACTCCTCCATTTGTCTTATTAACGAATTAATTTAATAACGCAATGTTATAGAAATTTCGATTTTATGAAAAATTTAATTCAAAATAAGATATTAGTTTTTAGTTTAATTTTATGCATTACTTTTTTTATTTACGGCTTATTTGGCGTTCTCCAGACAATTTTTTTATTTGGTGTTGGCCCAAATTTTTCAAAGAATCGGTTTGTCTCTAATCTGGAAATTTGGGTCACATTAACTATCGTGAGTTGCGTATTGTTAATTTATTTATTTAGATGGATTTGTTTTTTACGAAAGCATAGAAAGTAGTGGCCGACAGCACTAGATAATGGTTCCGTCGCATTAACTTTTAAAAAGCGAAATCGGTTATGCTCCGCACATTTTTAAAATTGATGCTCAGCCATGCTTGATACGAAACGAATGCGATTTCCAGTAGAAATTATAGCCGTCTGTATTCGTTGGTATGCAGCTTACCCACTCAGCCACCGACATCTCGAAGAGATGATGCGCGTATGTCGGGGAAATCCGGTTTCTCTCAGCGACCCATATTGCCGCGACTGTTAGGCATAGTTCATCATCAGTGGATAAAAACCGATATCGTAGAAGCTGGTATGTGGGCGACTCCTTGGGTGATTCCAGGGCAAGGGAATATGGATCTTCCATTTACACTAACACACGTCGTGAATCACCAAGGTCAGTCTAAAGCGCCCAATGCGACTTGTGAACCTCAGAAGCCAGAGGTTGATGAGGATTGTGTTAATAAACATTTGGGGCTTGGGACTTCTACGGGTCGTTGGGCGCCATGGAATCAATATCAATCATTTGTTAAGGAAGTTATTCAACAATGTACAAGAAAGAGGGGGAGCTGCGATTGGGATCGAGAAGACGGCAGCCTCCAAGGGGGGAATTTGTTGGTAATGCCATGATGCGGGCGGTCCCTGACAACCTCTTAATCGGGCATGTGGTGGGCTCTGGTCTGGCGACATTTGGTGGCACTGCCTCCGGTGTCGTTGAGGTGGCTGGAGCCGTGCTAATCCCGTGTGGTACGGCGGTGTCGAGCACAAAGAGGTTGAAAACGACAACCATTGAATTGCTTAACTATTATTTGAAATGTTCATCAGACAAATCGTATGAGAAAAATCCGATATAGCGTACCCACGCTTGTTGCGATGATTTCCGTCATCGCGATATTTGTATTAGGAGGTTATTTAGCACAGCGGCCTTCATTTGTAGATCAAGCAAACGCGTGTGTTGCTAGCTGCAGAGAGCATGGCAAGCTCGGTGGCTTGGTAAAACAAGACCGTCCATACTCAAATAAACCTTCAAATATTGCGTTTAACTGTGAATGTTCATAGCTGGAATCAAATCGTGATGATGCAACGATGCATGCTTTTACCTGCCCTCAATCACCACCAACTACCCCTAATATTTTAAGATGGAGACGACCATCGGTAATACACAAACCTCATTCCTCACATAAATCATGTAGCCATTTCTCTTTGCAATTCATTCCCCATGACCTAGCTTTTATGCAATTTCTATTGGGTATTGAAAATTTATTATTGAGCCTTGTACCTTAACCCCCTTGTAAAAGAGCCCCTCGATACGAGGAATGTCACGAAGTTGATTTCTTTGCAAAAGCTTATTTATGGCTTTTATTGCAACTTATTGTCTTAACGCACCGATGCTTAGACATCGAAAAACCCCGCCAAAAATGCTAGAATACGGGAATGGTGAAGCAAATAAAATCCCCTCAAACAGACTTAAGCGACAACAAGTCCGCGTCGTCGATGGCGCTATCAGACACAGATGAATCTGCGACTGCGGAGCAGCCGTTGGTTGCCGAGCTTAATCTGACAAATCATTTTCTCATCGCAATGCCTGGTATTCAGGATCCGGTATTTGGTGGCTCGGTGATCTATGTGTGTGAACATAGCAAGCGGGGCGCGATGGGCATGGTGATTAATCGTCCGACGGATATGACCGTGTCGGGGTTGTTCGATCGCATTGATCTGAAACTGGAACATATTTCTGATTCTCACCCGATAGGTAAAGAACCTGTCTTGTTCGGTGGTCCAGTGCAGGATGATCGTGGATTTGTCTTGCATTCTCCCGCAGGAAAATACACCTCCTCACTCAAAGTGACTGACGAAATTGCTTTTACGACATCGCGTGACGTGTTGGAGGCGATTGCGGCAGGTGACGGACCCGAGCGTGTACTCATGGCGGTGGGTTATGCCGGGTGGGGTGCAGGTCAGTTGGAAAAGGAAATTCTCAATAATAGCTGGTTGACGGTGCGAGCTGATCCGCAGATCGTGTTTGCCTTGCCGCTGGAAGAGCGATTTCATGCCGCGATCAAACTGCTAGGTATTGATCCATTGATGTTGGCGCCAGTCGCGGGGCATGCCTGATGGGGGTGAGTCCGGCATCCACTCCTGCCGATGGCACGGTGCTGGCATTTGATTTTGGTTTGAAGCGTATTGGCGTTGCCGTTGGTAACACCTTTCTTAAACAAGCCGAACCTTTACGAATTATTCATGCAGCGACCAACGATGGCAAATTTGCCGAGGTCGCGGCACTGATCAAGAATTGGCAACCGGTGTTGTGTGTCGTGGGATTACCCATGCATCCTGATGGGGAGGCGCACGAGATGACACAGCGTTGCAAGCGTTTTGCCAACCAATTGCAGGGGCGATTTAATGTTCCGACGGTATTGGTTGATGAGCGTTATTCCTCAGCAGTACTCAATGGACAACGCGGTGAGTTTATCGATGATGATGCCGCCGCCCTTATTCTGCAACAATATTTCGACGAGAATCCATGACGACACTTGCCACAACCCTGAATGCAGAAACACTGTATCAACAGTTATTGAGTCAGATCAGAACGCACCTTATTGCTGATCCGCATCCTTTGTCTATCGTTGGTATTCATTCGGGAGGCGTGTGGATCGCAGAGCGTTTGGTCAACGATCTGGGCAGTGCTGTCGCTGCAGGTCAAATCGACGTCTCTTTTTATCGTGACGACTATGCAGCGAAAGGCTTGCATGCAAAAGTGAAACCATCGCAGATTCCGTTTGATGTCGATGGTGCGCATATTTTGCTGGTCGATGACGTCCTTTACACTGGCCGCACGATCCGTGCCGCGATGAATGAATTATTTGACTATGGCCGACCGGCGCGCATTTTGTTAGCTGCACTGGTTGATCGGGGTGGTCGTGAGTTACCGATTGCTGCCGATTTCGTTGCCCATGTCGCCCCATTTGAACCCGCTGTCTCTGTGAATCTGCAACGCGCAGAGGATGGCACACTGAGCTTCTCTATTGATCATGCATAATCCTCAACTGAATAAACACGGCGAACTCCAGCATCTGCTGACGATAGAGGGCTTGCCAAAATCGATTATCAATCACATCCTCGATACGGCATCGTCGTTTGTCAGTGTCAGCGATCGTGAAGTGAAAAAAGTCCCGCTGATGCGGGGGAAAAGTGTTTTCAATTTGTTTTTTGAAAATTCTACGCGTACCCGTACCACCTTTGAGATTGCTTCTAAGCGTTTATCCGCTGATGTGATCAATCTGAATATTGCTGCGTCGAGTACGAGTAAAGGCGAGTCCTTGCTTGATACGATCGACAATTTGGCGGCGATGCATGCCGACATGTTTGTCGTGCGTCACGCAACGTCTGGCGCGCCGTTTTTGATTGCTAAACATCTCAACGACACACGCCAGCATCATGTCCATGTGGTGAATGCAGGAGACGGACGCCATGCACATCCGACGCAAGGTTTGCTCGACATGTACACCATCCGTCATTACAAAAAAGATTTCACCAAGCTCACGGTAGCGATCGTTGGCGACGTGTTGCATAGCCGGGTGGCACGTTCTGACATTCACGCATTAACCACCCTCGGTGTCCCTGAGGTGCGCGTGATTGGCCCGCGTACATTGTTGCCGGGCGGATTGGAACAAATGGGCGTGCGTGTTTTTAGTGACATGAACGAAGGTCTCAAGGGTGTGGATGTCATCATTATGCTGCGCTTACAAAACGAGCGAATGAGTGGTGCTTTATTGCCTTCAGCACAGGAATATTTTAAAAGCTACGGCCTGACGCCAGAGCGCCTCGCACTCGCCCATCCTGACGCTATTGTGATGCACCCGGGGCCGATGAATCGTGGCGTTGAGATCGACTCCGCCGTGGCCGATGGTCCGCAAGCCGTGATTTTACCGCAGGTCACATTTGGGATTGCCGTCCGGATGGCGGTGATGAGTATCGTGGCTGGCAACAGTGGTGGCGACGCTTAAGCGAATAACTACACGTGCCGTTCAGGCTCAACGAGAAGGACAACGATGATGACTGTAATGGCGACGGAAGAGGAATGAAGAACATGAAAATACAAATACAACATGGTCGTGTGATTGACCCCGCCAGCGGCAACGATGCCGTTCAAGACGTATTTATTGCGGATGGAAAAATTCTGAGCTTCGGCACAGCGCCTGATGGTTTTGTTGCAGACCAAACCATTGATGCACGCGGTCTCGTGGTTGCGCCCGGTTTGGTCGACCTGAGTGCGCGGTTGCGTGAACCTGGTTTTGAATACAAAGCGACGTTGGAATCAGAACTGCAGGCAGCGATGCGTGGTGGTGTAACCAGTTTAGTGTGCCCACCTGACACAGATCCTGTGCTGGATGAATCTGGATTGGTTGAAATGCTCAAGCAACGTGCGCGGATGCAGAACAAAGCACACGTCTATCCGCTCGGTGCGTTGACGGTGGGACTGAAAGGGGAGTCATTGACTGAAATGTCTGCGCTCACCGATGCGGGTTGTATTGGATTTTCTCAGGCAGAAGAGACGATTGCCGATACCAATACCTTGCAACGTGCATTGCAATACGCAGCGACGTTTGGTTACACCGTCTGGTTACGTCCGCAAGATGCCTATATCGGTAAAGGCGGTGTCGCACACAGCGGTCCGTTGGCCTCGCGCTTGGGCTTGTCGGGTGTTCCTGTGATGGCAGAGACGATTGCATTACATACCTTGTTTGAGCTCATGCGTGCGACGGGTGCCAAGGTGCATTTGTGCCGTATTTCCTCGGCTGCTGGTTTAGCGTTGGTGCGCGAAGCTAAAAAAGAAGGATTGCCACTTAGTTGTGACGTTGGTGCCCACCACGTACATCTCACCGATGCGGATATCGGTTTCTTTGATTCGAATGCCCGCATGACGCCGCCATTACGTAGTCAGCGCGATCGTGATGCCATCAAAGCCGCGTTGGTTGATGGCACGATTGATGCCATTTGCTCCGACCACACCCCCGTGGATGATGATGAAAAACTCTTACCCTTTGCTGAAGCATCGGCAGGTGCAACGGGCTTAGAGTTATTGCTGTCTCTCGCATTAAAATGGGTGGAAGACAGTCGCGGTGACGTGACACTCACACAGGCACTGGCCGCTATTACATCGCGTGCAGCGCAGGTTGCTGGCATTAACGCGGGTACGTTGGCGGTGGGACAGGTTGCCGATCTTTGTGTGTTTGATCCAGTTGAACGCTGGAAGGTCGAGGCAAAAGCGCTTGTCAGTCAGGGTAAACATACTTTGTTTTTAGGGTATGAATTGCCGGGCGTTGTTAAAGCGACGATCGTTGAAGGCCGTGTCGCATTTAGTACATTGTCTTAATGTGTGAGACAGATGGCAGTAAAATGTCATCTCAGGCCGTTATTTGCGGCGGATCAAGGTAAGTGACTGTTAGTCCAGACGATCGCTGAAGGCAGGATAGCATGTCGTTTTGGCTGTAATGGCAGGTTATCAGATCAATTCATCGAAGTGGGAGCAAGGGCAGGTGCAGCACGGGTGATACTGCTGCATTGGCGCCTCACTCCCCTTTTTTACGATAAAAATTAACTAAATTATTGATACTTTTTAGAGTATCTGGCGAGATCAGCATGCTTTTTTGGTCATTCTTCCGCGTCTTTCTTCATTTGCTGTCTGGCTTATCCATCTGCATTTTTATTTTTCCGTTTATCGATGCAACGAAGCAGGAAAACCACGTTCGCCAATGGTCAAAGAAGCTTCTGGGTATTTGTCGAATCGACGTACGATTTATTGATGCCAGCGGCGGTCAAGTTGCAGACCGTGCGATGATTGTGTCCAACCATGTGTCGTGGCTGGATATTTTTGTCATTAACACGCTGCATCCATGTCATTTCGTCGCGAAAGCAGATATTCGTCAGTGGCCACTGATCGGTTTTTTGTGTGAAAAAGCGGGCACAATTTTTCTGGCGCGTGGCAAACAGCGCGAAGTGCGCAGAATCTACGAAGGCTTAGTGCATCAGATTGCGGACGGTAAGCGCATTGCTTTTTTCCCAGAAGGTACGACCGCCGCGCAGGGAAATTTATTGGCGTTCCATGCAAACTTATTTGAGGCAGCGATTGAAGCCAAAGTGCCCGTTCAACCATTCGTCCTGCGGTATGTGGATGATCAAGGCAAATTTCATCCTGCTGCCGATTTTATCGGTGACATGACGTTTGCTGAGAGTATGGCGGTCATTCTCAAAGCGCCGCGTATGAGCGCCGAGTTAGTCAGGTTACCAGCCATCGCCACAGAGGGAGCTCACCGACGCCATGTTGCCCAGCATGCCAGAGAGGCGGTTGCCGAGGCACTCGGCATCACTGATCAAGCAGCCTGAGGCATTATCAGCAGACCACCCTGCATCTTAGGCGGCTTCAGGTTGTTCGATGACATCCGCTGAGGTCAGTAGGGCTTGTACTGCTCGTTCAAATAACGGTTCCGCCTCTAGAAACCGGACACGGCCATGAGCAATCATGCGCCTAAACATGCGGACGCTAACCAGTGATGGTTTCGAATGTCCTTCCAAACTCAATACCAGATTCCGTAATTGTGGATCTACCCAGCTTAGTTTACCGGTGCTTGGTTTGAACCCTAAATGAAGTTCAAGACTGACACCAGTACGCAGCCGCTCTTTAATCATTTCAGGCGTCACCTCATTGGCCGCCACGTCTGTATTGACGGTGCTCGCTGCTGTTGACGTTAATTCGTTATCGCAAAGCTGGTCCAACATCTCGACCTGAATATCGAGTTCTCGAATCGCCTTGTCGAGACGCTCCTGAATTTCAGGATGCTTTGTCTCATTGAACATCACCTCGATGCCCACATCCGCAGGATAAATAAACGGGTGGAAATGGTGGTGAATCGAGGGCAAGGAGAGCGTGCGTGATGGGATATCGGATTTTGCAGTGCGTAATGCCGCAGTATGGGCATCCACCAGCCAGTCCAGTAAGCGTTTCTGATACGCTTGGTCGCATTGAAGCAAGCCGAGCGCTTCACGAATGGTGCTCAGAATGATCGGCAAGAGGGCAAAAAGTTGCGTACGATCTTCATCCGCTGCTTTAGGGACGATACTCCACAAGAGATCGGGTACCAGCAGACGATAACGGGTTCCACGTTTGGTATCCGTGCGTTCGACGAGCTCGATCGCCGATACCCATGTGTTTTCAAGGAACTCTCGCAAGAACGGATTGATGGTCAGTTTTTGGATTATTTCTTGCAGCTGAGCGGCGATGTGGACGATGCGCAGGGTACGGTTCTGTACTTCCTCGACCGCTTCGATCGTATCGGCTGTTTGCTTATCGTTACTCCGTAATTCGCGGGCAATAAAGGCGTCAAACTCATCCAGCATGCGACTAAAGAGTTGCGAGTTTTCGCTTTCATCTTCGAGCAAGGTTTCGACGATACGGCAGATTTCTTGCGTGATATGCACGCCACTCGGATCAATTTGTTTCAGCCCCAGCGAAATGGTACCAACACGGTTAATCAACAGGCGGGCTGGATGCCCTTTTTGCGTGAGTAGGCTTTGGTCGCGTAAGGCGATTTTAAGCACCAAAAATTGCAGACGTCCGAGTTGCGCCCGAATCTCTGCAGGGACTTGGTTATCACTCAGAATAAACTCAAATAACATCGCAACGACGTCAATCGTCATTTGCTCATCGACGTCGTCTGTCATGTCATTGAGTTGTTCGCGCTGCTCCAGAATCAAATTACGGATTCTGCCAAGCGGATCGAACATATGCTCTGTCGAGGCGGTGTGGCTTCGTTGTAATTGATGTACCGACTGGACAATGCCAGAGTGCGATTGACGCGGCACTTCTTGGTATTCACCGTTTCCTGCACCATGTACGTAAGGCGCTTGGGAACTCGCTTCCATCCCCGATACCGGCACCTCTGAGCCTATCATGGCATCTGTAATGACCTCCGCACCTGACAACATCTCTGTCTCAGTTGTCGAAGCGAGCGCATCGATAGGAGCGGCGTCAGTTGTTCCTTGTATCGGCGATCCTCTATGTTGGTCTTCGGTAGTCCGACCGCTAAATACTTGTCTCAGTACTTTGCCAATCGACTGATGTTGCCCTAGCCATGAGAACTGTTGGCGACGCATGTTTGTCTGTGATACGCCACCGCCTTGGTCTGCCGAAAAGCCGGAATCGCTTCCTTCGAACTTCGCTGCACTAGGTTGCGAGAGCGGAGAAAACGCCGTCTCTCCAGAGACGTTTTGCATGCGTGTAGCCGCAGGACGACCGCGACCATTGCCCAATCCACTGGCGAGATGGCGAACGGCTCTGACCAACTGTTCAATTCGGTTGGGTGGTTGGTCTGTGGAGACTTCCCTATCACTCGTACTATAAAATTTGCCCCCAATATCAACGATATCTGAAGCGGGTGTCGGCTGATCGATTGGCTGAGATCCGCCGTGTGCATAGGGCTGTTGTCCTTGCGCGTTGGATTCGATGGAGTTGTCTTCGTCAGTCACCCCTGTAGAAGCGCTGGAGCCTGATGCGTTCGCTGATTGTGGTGATTTTTTGAATCGGAATTGGAGTTCGGCAGCGATACCATGGGCCGCCATACACTCGTTCACTTTTTCATAAATCGTCAGTACGTGAGCCGAAAAATCTTCTGCAATCTGTGTTTCCAGAATATTGCATAACGCCCGCTCAAGCTGCATCGCATCGAGGGTGTTCGAGATACTTCTTGCCAGGAGGTAGGGCCGAAAGGGATTTTCTCGCTCGCGGATCGTGTCTTGCGCAAACAAAATGGCGATACGGATATTTAAGTCACGAATTTGATCATTGGCTTCAATGCGGAACTTGTCCGTAATCTCATTGAGCAACAACTCATCATCAAAAACATGGGTGTCGACCAATGACAGATTGTTGCTATTGAGGCTGAGTGCGGAGACTGGACGAAACGTGTTGTAGGTCGTTTGAAAGCTACGGGTGAGTAGCGCTTCCATACTGGCCCGCATTTGTTCCAGTAATTCTGATGACTTACGCAGGATATTGCAGGCATGAAGATAATGCGTCTGTTCAACCGACGAGTAGGCGCTTTCTGCTTTTTTAAACAAGGCTTCAACAGAACGTGGAAATGCTTCCTCTAAGGATTCCAAAAAAGCTTTTTGAAATTCTGTGCGAACGATGGGAAGAAGTTCGTTTGGGTCCATGCTTGTACCTAGGGGCCTTGTCATTCGGTTTGAAAAAGTGTTGTCGCTCTCTTGTCTGAGAAGTATATGCGCATTTCTTACGATAAAAACCCGATAGAGCGCGATTTTAACATTTTTGACAACTATGTTGCTACTTTGAAAATATTTTCGTTGGAAAACGATGTGAATCGCGACCACGTCGACCCGGGTGATGACAGAGCATGCCGCCGCCTCTCTTTCATGAGTGCCAGAAATTGTTATCGGTAAAAAAAACCATTGCTGAATAGTACGGAAGACGTATTCTGCAGAGTGAATAACAAATCGGCGGTCACGATGCGAGGAGACAGCTGGAAAAAGAGTAGCGTACAGAAACGCTATCTTGTTGGGAAATTAAATTGCTCTACGTAAATTGCGTGATGCCCAACAGATTTAACCTGGTTTTTGTTGTTGCGGACAATCAATTTGAACGACATGCCGCTCATGCATCGCGACAGCGGTGAGCTTGCCTCCCCAAACGCAGCCCGTATCAAGGCTTATTAGATTTGGCCGCAGTATTAATCCGAGTGTCGACCAATGTCCAAAAACCATCGTGCAGGAGGATGTTGCTCTGGGTAAATCAAACCAAGCGGCGTAGCCTGGCGGTGTCGAACCGACGCCTTCTTTCGTTTCAAAATCCATGCGTCCGTCAGCAGAGCAAAAACGCATTCTTGTCAGTGCGTTGATAATACAACGTAGTCGATCATTACCTTGCAAGTCATCGTGCCACGTATCAGGTGTGTTGCCGTACATGGTGCGCAAAAAGTCCAACCAGTCAGCACCTTTGAGCATGGTTTCTACTTCATGTGCGAGAGACATGGTTTGTTCGGCGGACCACGATGGAAAGACCCCAGCATGCACCAGTAGATGGTCATTTTTAAAGATCGCCATTGGCCGTTGCCGCAGCCAATGCAATAACTCGTCTCTGTCTGGCGCGTCTAAGATCGCCTCTAAGGTATCGTTACGGTGCGGTTGTCGTATGCCATTGGCTACAGCGAGCAGATGGAGATCGTGGTTGCCCAAGACGCTCTCAGCCCGTCCTGTCTGTTGCAATGTGCGGATCAGGCGTAAGGTGTCGAGCGATTTGGGACCGCGATTAACGAGATCTCCGGCAAAGAGATAATAGTTGTTTGACGAAGTTCGTTCGATGACCTCAATGAGTTCGCGTAACTGATCCGCGCAACCTTGAATGTCACCGATAAAATAAGTACTCGACATTGCTCTCTCAGCGTTCTGCGCCGAGGCGCTTTGCTTCCGACCGACTCAGCAAGGCTTGCTGTTTTTGCTCTTCGCGCAAACTTGCCGTCATCATGGTTGGCCAGCCGATTAAGTGTTGTTCGGCGATCTCTGCGAAGCCACGCATCCACGCAGGCGATTCATTGAGGCATGGAATGTAATTGAATTCTTTCCCACCAGCATGCAAAAACTCTTCTCTCACCTCCATGGCGATTTCTTCCAAGGTCTCGAGACAGTCAGCAATAAATCCGGGGCAGATGACGTCGATACGTTTCACGCCGTCTTTTGCCAATTGCTGAACAGTTGGTGCCGTGTAGGGTTGCAGCCATTCCGCACGACCCAAGCGCGATTGGAACGTGACGAGATATTGCTCTTTGCTTAATCCAAGTGATTCTGCCAACAAGCGAGCGGTTTTATAGCATTCGCAGTGGTAGGGATCGCCGCGCATGAGAAATGCTTTTGGTAAACCATGGAAACTCATCACCAGTTTTTCTGGGCGTCCGTAGGTTTGCCAGTGATTTAACACGGATTGCTTTAATGCTTCAATGTAGGCGCCATGATCATGGTAATTTTTTACCATGCGCAGTTCGGGAACATTGCGGACTTCCTGGTAATGAGTAAATACGGCGTCGAAATTAGAGGCCGTCGTTGTGGACGAATACTGCGGATAGGCAGACAAAATCAACAAGCGCTCATATCCTTCTGACTTGAGTTTTTCAAGGACAGAAGGGATAGAAGGAGAGCCGTAACGCATGGCATAGACCACGTTCACATCATGACCTCGCTCTCCCAAATAGCCTTTCAGAAGCAGGGCTTGTTTTTCGGTATGAATTTTTAATGGCGATCCTTCGTTTGTCCAGATCGATGCATATTTCTTGGCAGACTGACTAGAGCGAAATGGCAAGATGATCAGATGAAGAATAAGCCACCAGATGAAGCGAGGCACTTCGACAACGCGTCTGTCCCATAAGAATTGCTTTAAGTAGCGTCGTACTGCTGAGCTCGTAGGTGCATCGGGTGTGCCAAGGTTCACCAAGACAACCGCTGTTTTGGCAATTTTGCCGTGGGAATACTCAGGTTCTTTCAGAAAGCGCATGGTAGATCTTTACAATAAAATTAAGAGGCCAATAATTCTCTGGCATGTTTACGTGTTGTCGCGGTGATTTCAATACCGCCAAGCATACGGGCAATTTCTTCGACGCGTTGTTTATTATCCAGTGGCGTAATCGACGAAATCGTTTTTCCTTCCCTATTGGTTTTGCTGACTTGGAAATGCTGATTTGCCTGGCTGGCGACTTGCGGCAAGTGGGTTACGCACAGCACTTGCCGATCTTGACCGAGGCGTTTCAGCAAGCGTCCAACGACTTCTGCGACACCGCCACCTATGCCACTATCGACTTCATCGAAAATCAATGTGGGTGTCGCAGTTGCACATGACGTTATGACGGAAATGGCGAGAGAAATGCGAGCAAGTTCGCCACCAGATGCCACTTTGGCGAGGGGGCGCGCTTGAACGCCGGCATGTCCTGCAACTAAAAATTCGACTTGTTCGAGACCATAACTTGCTGCCTCGCATGGCACCAACGACACGACAAAACTACCACCGCTCATGCTTAAGTCTTGCATCGCCGTAGTGACTGCTTGGCTTAATTCATGGGCGATTTTTTTACGTGCGGCGCTTAATTTGTCGGCGGCTTTTAGATAACGTTGCCGTGCTTTTTCTTCTTCGGCTTTGAGTGCATCCATGTCCGTTGCATTGGATAACTGAAGCAATTGCGCGGAGAGGGTGGCAAATTCTTCGTGCAGATGTTCCGGTGCAACATGAAAACGTCTTGCTGTCGAGTGAATGACCTCAACACGGTTTTCTACTTCGCGCAGGCGCACTGGATCGAGTTCGGTACGACTGAGATAATCGTTGAGCGCGTACGTCGTTTCTTGCAGATGAATACAAGCGGATTCAAGGGCATCCGTTACTGGCTTGAGTGCGATGTCGTAATCGAGTAACTTCAGTAATTTTTGCTGAACGGCAGACAGTTGCGACAAGACAGGGTGGTCCGATTCGGAGATCAGCGCGGCGGCTTCTTGGGCACCATCGAGCAGGCTTGCTGCATGCGCCAAGCGACTATGTTCTTGGCTGATATTTTCCCATTCACCGGCTTTGATTTGGAGTTTGTCGAGTTCGCCGACTTGCCATTCTAAGCGTTCACGTTCTTGCAATACGCTTTTGGCATTGGTTTCAAATTCTTCGCGTTGCTTGCTGAGATTGCGCCATGCTTTATACAACGCGGCGACATCCACGACTTGGGCCTCCAAGCCGCCTTGCATATCCAGTAATGCACGTTGCGCGTCGGTTTTGAGCAATGATTGGTGCGCGTGCTGGCCATGAATATCAACCAGTAAGTCGCCTAATTCTCTCAGTTGGGTGGCGGTGGCAGTAATGCCGTTAATCCACGCTTTGGAGCGTCCTGCATTGTCGATGGTCCGTCGCAGTATTAATTGCTGGTCGGGATCACTGAAATCATTGGCTTCTAGCCATTGGCTGATGGCATCGCTGAGTGAAAATTCGGCACTAATATCCGCTTTCGATGCCGACTCTCTGACCATACTAGCATCACCACGGCCACCGAGTGCCAGGCTTAAAGCGTCAATCAGAATGGATTTACCAGCGCCAGTTTCGCCAGTGAGTACACTAAAGCCAGAGGAAAATTCTAGCTCTAAAACATCAACAATCACAAAATCACGAATAGCGAGCGTGCGCAGCATAGTAGCGGGAGTCTAGTTAGGTTATCGTCGATTGAAAAAAATCAGAGGCGGGCATGGATGATCCAGATAATCCATACCAGCGCACCGGATGATATTGTAGCAACTGTCGATTAATTCAGTGCGCCCTCGACCGAAGGATATTCATTCCAATGTAACTTTTCCCGCAGTGTATTGTAGTAATTCCAATCTTGCGGATGCAGAAACGTAACGGTATGGGTTGAGCGTTTGACGATGATCTTGTCCTGATGCATCAGGCTCGCAAATGTCTGCATATCAAAATTAACACTGATGTCACGTCCTGCTGCAATTTGAATCACAACTTCACTGCTATCCGGCAGCACAATAGGACGGTTTGATAGCGCGTGGGGGGCGATCGGTACCATGACGATGCCATTCAGGCTGGGGTGAAGCAAGGGGCCGCCAGCGGAGAGGGCATAGGCCGTGGATCCTGTGGGTGTCGAGACGATCAACCCATCAGAACGTTGGTTGTACATAAATAAGCCATCGACTTCGACCCGTAACTCCACCATCCCCGAACCAGCACCACGAGCGACAACGATGTCATTAAACGCCATGCCACTAAAAATCTGATCCCCATCGCGCACGACAATCGCTTGTAATAGGCTGCGGCGTTCAGAGACATACTTTCCTTGCAGCATGTCACTAATGACGGGAATCATCCGGTCTAAGGGAATATCGGTGATAAAGCCAAGGCGGCCTTGGTTGATTCCAATGAGCGGGACGTTGTAAGGTGCGAGCTGACGGGCAATCCCGAGCATTGTACCGTCGCCACCGACAACGATCGCGGCGTCGGCCGTTTTGCCAATATCAGCAACGGACATTGACTCGACACCATCTAACTGAATGTAGTGGGCAGTTTCTGCTTCTAGAACGACGGTATGACCCGCCTTATCTAAAAAGTGTGCCAGCTCGTACATCGAGTGATTAATACCAGCCGCATTGTATTTACCAACGAGCGCAATCGTTTTAGCCTGAACAGTCATAGAAAATGTAGGGTGACGTGATTCGTCAGATTAGACCATAATTACGCAAAAAATGAACTAACTGAGTGCGGGATATGACAATTAAAGCAGTATTGCTGGATTTAGATGACACCTTGTGGCCGGTTGCCCCGGTGATTCAACACGCAGAGGCGACCTTGTATGCGTGGATGAAAGATCACGTGCCCAAGGTGGTGTCGAGTTACGACATCAGCGCGCTCAGATCCAGACGTCAAGCGTTGGTCGTGACGGATCCCCGATTTAGTTATGATTTGTGGGCGTTGCGTCATCGCTTGTTACAAGACGTGTTTGTCGAACAAGGCGAAGATCCAGTGAAAGCGGATGCGGCGATGGCGGTCTTTGCCGCAGCGAGGAATGCGGTGGCACTCTACCCAGACGTCACACCTGCCTTGACAGAATTAGCAAAGAGGGTGAGATTAGGCACGATCTCTAATGGATTTGCTGACTTGCACAGCATCGGATTAGCGCCACATTTTGAGGTATCGATTGCGGCGCATCAGTTCGGCTGCGCCAAACCAGATCCAAGAATTTTTCATGCAGCATGCGAAAAGTTGTCTTTAGCGCCAGACGAAGTGTTGTATGTAGGCGATGATTTGGTGTTAGATGTACAGGGTGCCCAACAGGCAGGATTGCAAGCGGGATGGATGAATCGACGCGGTCTTCATAGTGAGCACCCGCATCACGCGCACATCAAGCCGGATGCAGAATTCAACGATTTACATGATTTGACACAATGGTTGTGATATTCAGTATGTTCAACTTGTTCACCCTCACATAAAATGCAGTTATGCAACTTGATATTCGTGCCCAAACGCTTTTAAAAGCCCTTGTCGAACGCTACATCGCTGATGGTCAGCCTGTGGGGTCGCGGGCGTTGTCCAAAATATCCGGTTTAGAGTTGTCACCTGCAACCATCCGTAATGTGATGGCTGACCTTGAAGAGCTGGGGTTTGTGGCGAGTCCGCACACGTCAGCAGGCCGGGTGCCTACGCCACGTGGTTATCGGGTATTTGTGGATGAATTGCTCACAGTGCAAGAAATTGATGAAAGTGCATTGAGTTCGCGCTTACAGCCTGGATTTTTGACCCAGCCGCCACAGCGAATTATTGCGAACGCGGCACAGATTTTGTCGTCGCTGTCGCAATTTGCGGGTGTGGTGATGACACCCCGAACAGAGTCGATTTTTCAGCAAGTGGAGTTTTTGCGTTTATCAGAAAAACGGATATTACTGGTTGTCGTCGCCCCTTCGGGAGATGTTCACAACCGCTTGTTGCTGACTGATGTGGATTACACACCGGGGCAATTAGTGCAGGCAGCGAATTACCTGAATCAAAATTTTAGTGGTCTCAGTTTTGATCAAGCACGCCTCCGAATTAACAGTGAATTACGTCAGTTACAGTCAGACATGACGTCATTGATGCAGGCGGCTGTCGAGGCTGGCAGTGATGCGTTGGCTGACCAAGGCGAGGATGTTGTGATCTCTGGTGAGCGCAATCTGCTCAATGTCGAAGACTTATCGTCGAATATGAATTCGTTACGAAAATTATTCGATATGTTCGAACAAAAAACGGGCCTGATGCAGCTCCTTGATGTCTCGAGCAAAGCAACGGGCGTACAGATTTTTATTGGTGGCGAGTCTCAACTAGTCCCCATGGATGAGATGAGCATTATTACTGCGCCCTATGGAGTCAATGGGAAAATCGTTGGTACCTTGGGTGTGATCGGTCCCACTCGGATGGCTTATGAGCGAGTCATTCCTATTGTCGACATTACCGCTAAATTACTCTCTAATGCACTTAGTCAATAGAAAGGTTGATTATGTCAAACCAGAATGTCTCAATCTTGTTAGTTGACGACAACGATATTACGCGTGAAGTATTGCGGGTAGTGTTACGGAGCGAAAATTACAATGTTGTTGGTGAGGCAACTGATGGCGGTACAGGATTGGATCTTGCCTTAAAACTCAGACCAGACATCATTATGCTCGACGTCGTGATGCCGAAAGTGAGTGGCTTGGAAGTGCTCCCGAAGATAAAAGATATGCTGCCTGAAAGTCGCGTGTTGTTGGTGACGGCGAGTAAAGATACCGAAACGATTTCTGAGGCGGTGCAAGCAGGTATCCACGGCTTTATTCTTAAGCCGTTTAATGCACAAAAAATTCTAGATACCGTCGCGGGTGTTGTCGCTAAGATGAAGCCAAAAGCAGGCTGAAGGGTTCTCGCGCGACCCTCCGCAGATGCCGAGGGTCGAGCTATCAATTAATTATCTCTGTGCGCACAATTTTCTTTTGTGCAACTCCCATAAATGGCTAATGAGTGATCAGCAATCTTAAATCCACGCTCTAACGCGATGGTTTGTTGTCTTTTTTCAATTTCAGCATCGAAAAATTCTTCCACCCGACCGCAATCGAGGCAGACCAGATGATCGTGGTGTGAGCCTTCATTGAGTTCGAAAATGGCTTTTCCGGTTTCAAAATGGTTGCGATGAAGCAATCCCGCCTGTTCGAACTGCGTGAGCACCCGGTAGACAGTTGCCAAACCAACATCCATGTTTTCATTCAGTAAAATCTTGTAGACATCTTCGGCGGTGAGGTGTCGAACCTTGCTATTTTGGAAAATTTCAAGGATTTTGAGACGCGGCAAGGTCGCTTTGAGACCGCTTGCTTTAAGATTTGTCGTGCTGTTTGTCATGTTTTCGGTCAAAAGATGGCTATCTGCTTTATGATATCGGGTTTTAGGGCATATTGCTCAATTACTGAGGGTACCTATGCGATTGTTGTTTTCGACATTGAGTCAAGCTAACGTTTTACGGATAGCAAGTCTGGCATTGTTGGTCAGCGTCACTGCTTGCGCTTCTTCACCGTCTCTTCTTGCGGATAAGAATGCATCGGGCACAGACACTGTGCCAAACACCGCGTCCGGCACACAAGTGTACACACCGACTGGCGCTAAGAAGTTCCTTGGATACATATCACCGTACCGTATCAGTGTACAACAAGGTAACTTTGTTTCCGAAGAAATGATGTCGCAGATTAAGCAGGGAATGACGCGCGAACAGGTACGTTTCGTACTCGGTACGCCACTGCTGACCGATATGTTTCATGAAGATCGTTGGGACTTTCCCTTCCGTTTGACGAAACCAAAGGGTGAGCAGGTCTCTAGTCTGGTAACGATTTATTTCAAAAATAATACGGTATCAAAGTTTGAGGGTGGTAATTTACCAACCGAGAAAGAGTATCTGGCACGTATTACCGAATCAGCGCTGGGTCTGGAAAAAGTGGAATCCCTCAACGATCTCGACGGTACGCCAAAGAAAAAAGATAAAAAATAAAAGATAAAGAGAATTCAGCATGACAGTATTGAAAGTAGCGGTTGCTGGCGCGTCCGGCCGAATGGGCCAAATGCTGGTGGAAGCAATCACAGCAGCAGAAGGCCTTGAACTGACTGGCGCGTTAGACATCGCCACGTCCCCAGCAATCGGTGTTGATGCGGGCGCATTTTTGGGTAAGGCGACTGGCGTTAAGATTGAGTCAGATTTGGCGGTGGCATTAGCGAACGCTGATTACTTGATTGACTTCACACGCCCCGAGGGCACGCTGAAGCATCTTGCCTATTGCGCTGAACACGGCATCAAGATGATTATCGGGACAACAGGTTTCGATGATGCTGGGAAATCGGCGATTGCCAAAGCGGCAGAAACAACTGCGATCGTTTTTTCTCCGAACATGAGCGTTGGCGTGAATGTGACGTTGAAATTGTTGGAGATGGCCGCAAAAAGCTTTGCAACGGGCTACGATATTGAAATTGTTGAAGCACACCATCGCCACAAAGTGGACGCACCTTCTGGGACTGCACTTAAAATGGGTGAAGTGATTGCCGATGCGTTAGGACGTGACCTGAATGAAGTGGGTGTGTTTGCGCGAGAAGGTGTGACGGGCGAGCGTGATCCATCTTCGATTGGTTTCGCAACGATCCGCGGCGGTGACATCGTTGGTGATCACACGGTGTTATTTGCGGGGATCGGCGAGCGCGTTGAAATCTCTCACAAATCCTCTAGTCGTGTGACTTACGCGCATGGCAGTGTCCGCGCCGCACGCTTTTTGGCGGACAAGTCGACAGGTCTGTTCGACATGTTTGACGTCTTGAACCTGCGTTAATTTTGCATGCCTGCTGCGATCAGCCATTATTGGGCGCAGTCTGACCAGTTTGGACACGCAATAGCCTACTTGCTTTTGTTGATGTCCTTGGTGAGTTGGACGCTTCTTTTTACCAAGGCATGGTCGTTCTGGTGCATCCGCCGTGCTGCGCCTGCGATCCAGACGTTCTGGAGCGCACCGACAATGCATGATGCGTTGGTGTTGTTGCAACGCGCTGACCATGAACGCCTCTTTGCAAGCATGGCAACAGCGGCAGTGAACGCTGCCGAACAGCCGCAACAGGGTATGACGTTGTCTTCTGCTAGCAATGTGAGCAATGGGAGCAATGTCATTGATGCGAGATATCAGTGACCTGCTCACCCGAATTCTCCGACAAGAGTTACAGACGGCGACGGCGCGTCTCGAAAACGGCTTGACGATCCTTGCGTCCGTTGGTGCCACCGCGCCCTTTGTTGGATTATTGGGCACGGTTTGGGGTATTTATCATGCGTTATCCAGCATTTCCGCCTCAGGCTTAGTGCAAATTGATCAATTGGCGAGTCCTGTTGGCGAAGCATTGATCATGACAGCCTTTGGGCTGATGGTCGCGATTCCAGCGGTGTTGGCGTTCAATGCATTCAATAGAATCAATCGAATAACGCTCGCGGAACTCGATGGATTTGCCCATGATTTGCACGCCCATCTCACGAAGCATCACCGTTGGCAAGTGCGCTGACATGTGGCGAACCAATATTCACTCTCAGGTGTGACGATGGCGTTTGGTCAATTTGATTCGCAAGGAAGTGCCTCATCCAAGCCATTGCAAACAATGGCAGAGATCAATGTCACGCCGATGGTCGACGTGATGTTAGTGTTGTTGGTCATTTTTATCATCACCGCGCCGTTGATGGCGCCGATGTTAAAGCTAGAGTTACCGAAGGCCGCTGCAAAAGCATCGCCCTCTGCCGTTGATGTTTTGCATGTCGCCATCGATGCGGATGGCATTGTTCATCTCAATGATCAGGTGATTGAGTATCCGGTATTA
Source organism: Undibacterium sp. MH2W (assembly GCF_049340215.1). NCBI lineage: Bacteria > Pseudomonadati > Pseudomonadota > Betaproteobacteria > Burkholderiales > Oxalobacteraceae > Undibacterium > Undibacterium sp. MH2W. The sequence continues at coordinate 154,905 of NZ_JBMPPA010000001.1, forward strand.
GAGGCAAAACTGGATGCAGCAGGCCGTCAGCCTATCCCGCCCGATTTACAGCTACGGGCCGACAAGTCGACACGTTACGAAACCATCGCTCAATTGATGGCGATGGTACAAGCAAAAGGGGTTAATAAGATCTCTTTTGTTACTGATATACCAAGGTAAAGTCCGCGCTGAACCCGTTTCTCCATCAAAACCAACTGATAACAGATGCATAAGTGACGCTGAAATATCACTTAAGCAGTTATAATCTACGGTTCTGAGTCATTTTCGCACCTATCTCCGGTCACGCCATGCAAGAAAAATATACTCCCTCTGACGTCGAACAAGCGGCGCAATCCCATTGGAAAAAAATTGATGCCTATACGGCAACGGAAAACGATCCACGTTTCCCGAAAGGCAAGTATTACGCCTGTTCTATGCTGCCTTATCCATCGGGTAAGTTGCACATGGGTCATGTCCGTAACTACACCATCAATGACATGTTGGCGCGCCAACTGCGCATGAAGGGCTACAACGTCCTGATGCCAATGGGGTGGGATGCATTCGGTTTGCCGGCAGAAAATGCAGCGATCGCATACAAAAAATCGCCAGCAGAATGGACTTATGCCAACATCGAAGACATGAAGTCGCAGATGCAGCCGCTGGGTCTTGCGTTTGATTGGTCACGCGAAGTCGCTACTTGTGACCCTAATTACTACCGCTGGAATCAATGGCTGTTTTTGAAGATGCTGGAAAAAGGCATCGCCTACAAAAAGACCCAAGTCGTTAACTGGGACCCGATTGATCAGACCGTGTTGGCAAATGAACAGGTGATCGATGGTCGTGGCTGGCGCTCTGGTGCCTTGGTGGAAAAACGCGAAATTCCGGGCTACTACTTTGGTATTACCCAATATGCCGATGAATTATTGAACAGCATCGACACGCTTGATGGTTGGCCAGAGCAAGTGCGTACCATGCAGCGTAACTGGATCGGCAAAAGTGAGGGCGTACGTTTTGCTTTCCCCCATCAGATCGCTGATGAAACAGGCGCTTTGGTACAAGACGGTAAGTTATTTGTCTTCACCACCCGCCCAGACACGATCATGGGTGTGACATTCTGTGCTGTCGCTGCAGAACATCATTTGGCGACGTTAGCAGCAAAAAATAATCCTGCACTGGCGGCATTTATCGAGGAATGCAAAGCAGGTGGCACAACCGAAGCTGAAATGGCGACCAAAGAAAAAGAAGGTCTGCCGACAGGGTTGTTTGTGACACATCCTCTCACTGGTGAGCAAGTGGAGATCTGGGTTGGTAACTATGTGTTAATGACCTACGGCGACGGCGCTGTCATGGGCGTCCCTGCGCACGACGAACGTGATTTCGCTTTTGCAAAAAAATACGGCATCAACATTAAGCAAGTCGTTGCTGTCGAAGGTGAGCCATTCTCTACCGATGCTTGGGCCGACTCCTACGGCGATAAACAGCGCGGTGTGATGGTAAATTCCGGTAAATACGACGGCTTACACTTTAAAGAAGCCGTTGACGCTGTGGCGGCTGACCTGGCAGCCAAAGAATTGGGCGAGAAGAAAACAACATGGCGCTTACGTGACTGGGGTATTTCCCGTCAACGTTACTGGGGTACACCGATTCCTATTATTCATTGCGAATGCTGCGGTGATGTGCCAGTGCCTTATGAAGACTTGCCAGTGGTATTGCCGACGGAATGTATTCCAGACGGTTCAGGCAATCCACTCAAAACGCATGCTGATTTCTTGAACGTTGATTGTCCGAAATGCGGTAAGCCAGCGCAACGCGAGACCGACACTATGGATACGTTCGTTGATTCTAGTTGGTACTTCATGCGCTATACCTGCCCAGATGCAACGAGCATGGTGGATGAGCGCAATGACTACTGGATGGCGATGGATCAATACATCGGTGGTGTAGAACACGCCGTATTGCATCTGTTGTACGCCCGCTTCTGGACCAAAGCAATGCGTGACTTGGGCTTGGTGAAGATTGACGAGCCATTCAAAAACCTGTTCACGCAAGGGATGTTGCTCAACGAGTCTTATTTCCGCGAAGAAGAAAACGGTAAAAAAACTTGGTTCTATCCTAACGAAGTGGAAGTACAGCACGATGACAAAGGTCGTCCTGTATCCGCAAGTTTGAAGAGCGACGGTCAGCCTGTTCAAATGGGCGGCATTGAAAAAATGTCGAAGTCCAAAAACAACGTCGTTGAACCAAAAGATATCATCACGCAGTTCGGTGCCGATACCGCACGTTTGTTCACCATGTTTGCCGGTCCTCCAGACCAAAGCGCAGCGTGGAGCAATAGTGGTGTGGAAGGCGCATCGCGTTACTTACGCCGTTTGTGGGCAAACGCTTTGCGTCTGTCAGACAAAATTGCAGCGGGTGCGGGTACGCGTCCAGAGGCAGCCTCTTTTGCAGCAGACGTGAAAGCCTTGCGCCGTGAAGTGCATTTGACCCTCAAACAGATCGATGGCGATTACGAGCGTCTTCAGTACAACACCGTCGTATCTGGTGCGATGAAGTTGCTCAATACCATCGAGTCATTCAAGTCAGAAGCGGACGGTCATGCTGTGGCATTGCGTGAGGCATTCAGTGTATTGCTGCGCGGTCTGTATCCGGTGTGCCCACATATCACGCATGCTTTGTGGCAAGAACTTGGCTTTGCTGCCGAGTTAGGCGAGCTGATCGATGCGCCATGGCCAACAGTTGATGAAGCCGCGTTAGTGCAGGACGAAATCGAACTGATGATTCAGGTGAACGGCAAACTGCGCGGCAGTATTAAAGTCGCGAAAGACGCCGACAAGGCAACGATCGAAGCGACTGCATTAGCCAATGAAGCGGTTCAGCGTTTCTTGGAAGGTGCACCGAAGAAAATCATCGTTGTACCAGGGAAGTTAGTCAACATCGTTGCTTAATGTTGGTCAGTGAATTCGTTGTTCATGTTGATGGGCAACACTAAATCAGGAGTACGCCGCATGCGTCAAATTTTTTCTCGTCAGCACACATGGTTACTGATGCTGGCTGTCGCGATGATGTTGTCTGCCTGCGGTTTTAAAATGCGGGGACCAGTAAGTCTCCCATTTCATTCGATTTATGTTGCCTTACCCGAAGCCTCACCGCTTGGCGCCGAGTTGCGCCGGCAAATCCATGCAAACGGCCAGACGCAAGTGATGGAAAGTGCCGATGGTGCTGAAGTGATTATGGATGTGCTACAAGAATCGAGAGAGAAGCAGATTTTGTCGCTGAACAGTCAAGGCCGCGTTCGTGAATATACCTTGCTGTACAACTTCACTTTCCGTTTGCGTAATGCACAAGGCAAGGAATATCTGGAGCCCGTCAAAATGCAATTAAAACGCACGCTGACCTTTAATGAGGCGGTTGTTTTGGCGAAAGAATCCGAAGAGGCTACGCTTTACCACGATATGCAAATTGATTTGGTACAGCAAATTATGCGTCGCTTGGCCGTCGTGAAGGTGGGCGATTAAGATGCAATTGCGCTTCGATGCCCTCGATGGCCATCTGGCGAAAACACTGGCACCACTCTATGTGATCACCAGTGATGAGCATCTGCTTGCCCTCGAGGCCGCGGATAAAATCCGGCGCGCAGCCAAAGCGCAGGGATTTTTTGAACGTGAGATTTTAACGGTCGAACGCAGCTTTAAATGGGGAGCATTGCTCGCTGCCAATCAATCACAGTCGCTGTTTGGTGATAAAAAGCTGATTGATTTACGAATTCCCACTGGTAAGCCAGGAAAAGACGGTGGTCAGGCATTGCAGGATTATGTCAGCCATTTGTCGCCCGATAACCTTACGCTCATCACGTTGCCGAAATTAGACTGGGCGACGCAAAAAGCAGCTTGGGTCGCTAGTTTGCAACAAGCAGCGGTCTATATCGATATTCCATTGGTAGAGCGGAATCAGTTGCCGAACTGGATCAACCAGCGATTGGCAATGCAACAGCAAAGTGCTGATCGCCAAAGTCTCGATTTTATTGCCGATCGTGTTGAAGGCAATCTGCTCGCGGCACATCAGGAAATACAGAAACTGGCACTGCTGCATCCAATCGGTAAATTGAGTTTTGAACAGATCCACGATGCAGTGCTGAATGTGGCACGCTACGACGTATTCAAACTCAACGAGGCTATGCTCAGCGGCGATGTGGCGCGTTTAGCTCGGATGCTCAATGGCTTAAAAGGTGAGGGCGAAGCTTTGCCGCTGGTATTGTGGGCAATGGCGGAGGAAATTCGTACCTTGTTGAAACTGAAATCAGGCATGAGCCAGGGGCGTCCCTTATCAGCGCTGCTGAAAGAATATCGCATCTGGGGCCCGCGAGAAAAGCTCATGGATCCTGCATTGCGACGGGTAAGTTTGCAGACCTTGCAGACCGCACTGCAAGAAGCATCGCAAGTCGATAAAATGGTTAAGGGCTTACGCGCCAAAGCATTTTCAGGCGACGCCTGGGATGCCTTATTGCAACTCGGGCTCCGTGTTGCCCGTGCATCCTAGTCACTGACACGGTATGTGCCTCGGTCTGAGGTGTGTCCAAAAGACACCGTCAGAACCGCATAATATTTGTCATGCTTTCCTTAACAATAGGGGAGTATCTGAAGATATAGATAATCTGTCCTTAGCCACTAAGGATGTTTACAAATACTCAGGGGAGCATTTCCTCTATTGAAATGACATCATGGATATAAAGCATTACATGACCGACCTCGGCTCACGCGCCCGCGCCGCTTCTCGCGCGATGGCCAGAGCCGATACCGCCGCTAAAAATACGGCATTGCGCTTGATTGCCGCCGCGATTCGTCGCGATGCTGCTGCGTTACGCGCCGCGAATGAACTCGATTTGACTGCTGCCCGTGCAGCCGGCATGGAAGCCGCAATGCTGGACCGATTGACGTTATCCGATAAAGCCATCACGACGATGGCAGAAGGATTGGAACAAATCATCAGTCTGGCTGACCCGATTGGCGAAATTTCAAACATGAAATATCGGCCGACGGGTATTCAAGTAGGCCAGATGCGTGTACCGCTAGGTGTGATTGGCATCATTTATGAAGCACGTCCGAATGTGACGGTTGATGCGGCAGGGTTATGTATTAAGAGCGGTAACGCAACGATTTTGCGGGGTGGCTCTGAAGCGATTCATTGCAATCAGGCACTTGCCCGTATTGTGAAAGAAGGTCTTGCCGGCGCAGGTTTGCCGCCAGATGCGGTGCAGATCGTCGAGACGACCGATCGCGCTGCGGTTGGTGAGTTGATCACGATGCCTCAATATGTGGATGTGATCGTTCCGCGCGGTGGCAAAGGCTTGATCGAGCGGTTGATGCGCGAAGCCACTGTGCCAATGATTAAACACCTCGACGGTATTTGCCATGTGTATATTGATGACAAAGCCGACTTGAAAAAAGCGGTTGACGTGGCGTTTAACGCCAAATGTCATCGTTACGGTACTTGCAATACAATGGAAACCTTATTGGTCGCCAAGGAGATTGCTGCCGAAGTATTGCCAGCGTTGCGCCCTTTGTATGAGGGAAAGCAAGTCGAGCTGCGTTGTGATCCGGCCGCATCCACGATTCTGGCAGGTTATCCTTATCTTGCTGAGGCAACCGAAGCGGATTGGTCGACCGAATATTTGGCCCCGATATTGGCGGTAAAAATTGTGGCGAATATGGACGAAGCGATCACGCATATCAATGATTACTCGTCGAAACATACCGAGGCGATCATTACCGAAGACTACAGCCGTGCAATGCGTTTCCTGCGTGAGGTAGACTCTGCCTCGGTGATGGTCAATGCATCGACACGGTTCGCAGATGGATTTGAATATGGTTTGGGTGCTGAAATTGGTATCTCCAACGATAAATTGCATGCGCGGGGGCCAGTAGGTCTCGAAGGTTTAACGTCGTTGAAGTATGTCGTCTTTGGTCATGGTGAAGTTCGTCAATAACTCTGAAAGATAATGATGCTCTGGATAAAAGCGTTTCACATTTTGTTTGTCATTTCCTGGTTCGCTGGTTTGTTTTACCTGCCCCGCATTTTGGTTAATTTGGCAATGGAAAATGATGCAGCGACGACAGAGCGTCTCTTGTTGATGGCAAGAAAGTTATATCGGTTTATGACAATCCTCGCTGTGCCAGCATTGGCGCTTGGTTTGTACTTATGGTTGGTTATCGGTATCGGCAAAGGGCCAGGCAATGGCTGGATGCATGCGAAGTTGACGTGTGTTATTTTGCTGATTGGCTACCACCACGCTTGCGGCAGTTTGCTGAAAAAATTTGAGCAAGGTGCCAACAAACGCAGCCACGTCTGGTTCCGTTGGTTTAATGAAGTACCCGTTGTGTTGTTGTTACTCGTGCTGATTATGGTTGTTGTTAAACCATTTTAAGGAAGTTGTTCAACACGGCGGATCTTGCAGCGGCGATCGCCATCAAGATCGCGGTGCAGTGTTGAAGATGTTGGGTTGTAGGAAGTAAGTAGTAAGTAGTAAGTAGTAAGTAGTGTTGAGTTTTGTCGCAATCAACATGTTGTTATTGTTATTGCGATGGTTTTTGATTTTTAACGGATAAAAGGTTCCCCATGACGAGATATTCCTATTTTTGTCCATGCCCACGCGGCATGGAAATCGCGCTTGCTGAAGAGTTGACTGAAATTGCTGCAATGGGTAAAACCATGTCAGTGCACAATCAAGTACCTGGCGGCGTACATTGCTCCGGTAGCTTGCAGGACAGCTGGCGTATTAACTTGCATTCACGGATCGCATCGCGTGTGCTGATGCGTATGGCGCAATCGAGCTATGTGAATGAAAACGATATTTACGATCTGGTTTTAGAACAGCCTTGGGAAGACTGGTTTGGCTATCATCACACGATTCGCGTTGATGTGACAGCGGTGAAGTCGCCACTGAAAAGTCTGGAGTTCACCACGCTCAAGATTAAAGATGCAATCTGTGATCGTTTCCGCGATCAATTCACGCAACGCCCTTCGGTCAACACCAAAACGCCAGATATGCGCATCGTTGGCTTTATGGACGCCCGTAATTTCACGATCTACCTAGATACATCGGGCGAGGCCTTGTTTAAACGTGGTTGGCGTATGGAAACGGGTGATGCACCATTGCGTGAAAATCTGGCGGCGGGATTGTTGCGTACAGCGGGCTGGAAACCAGGCGTTCCCTTGTTTGACCCTATGTGTGGTTCCGGCACGATTTTGATCGAAGCCGCACAAATCGTGGCAGGTATCCCCCCAGGACTGAAGCGCGAATTCGCCTTTGAGAAGTTTCATCAGTTTGATGAGGCCGCATGGGACGCCATCAAATCAAGCGTCAAACCCAATCCATTGCCTGCTGAGCCAACTATCTTTGGTAGCGATATTTCTGGTGATATGGTTGTGATGACACGAAACAACCTGAATAAAGCAGGTATTCGCTTTGAAGTACCTCTCAAGCAAATCGAGGCGCAGGAAATCAAAGCGCCTACCACACAGCCAGGCGTATTGCTGACAAACCCACCGTATGGTGAACGTATTGGTGTGCGTGGTGATAGTTCGTTAGAGACGGATGAGCTGGCAAAAGAGTTTTTCAGTGCGTTCAGCGCGACGCTCAAGCAGCGATTTGCCGGATGGAGCGTGTTTTTATTCACCGCCGACCTGACGGTACCTAAAATGTTACGCTTAAAAGAATCGCGTAAAACGCCATTCTTTAACGGCGCATTAGAATGCCGTTTGTTCCGCTTTGATATGGTGGCAGGGTTCAATCGCCGCGAAGAAGCGAAACCAAAAGAACCGAACGCATCTCACTAATTATCAATGATGTCGTTATCTTTGTTTTAATTTCCAACGGTCAGTTCTCTGCAGAGCTGGCCGTTTTGCTTTACCCTTACCTGTGTGCTGATGCTGTTTCAGACATGTTCCCATCCACAAGAGGGGCACACGACGTGACAGCACCGAATTGGCTATTGTGATCATTACATCGGAGAAAGCTTGTCATGTCTGTAACGCAAATCAACCACCAACTCGTTTTAAAAGATGCGTCATTGCTGCGAGATGCAGCGTTTATCAATGGGACGTGGCACACCACGCCGTCTCGATTTCCAGTGACTAACCCTTCGAATAATCAGCTTCTCGCGCAGGTGAGCAATGTGTCGGAAGCCGATGCCGAAGCCGCAATTGCTGCCGCACAGGCGGCCTTTCCTGCTTGGGCCGCGAAAACAGCCAAGGAACGCGCCACGGTGATGCGCACGTGGTTCAATTTAATGATCGCACACGCTGATGATTTGGCTGCCATTATGACGGCTGAACAAGGTAAGCCATTGGCTGAGGCCAAAGGCGAAGTGATTTATGGAGCCAGTTTTCTGGAATGGTTTGCCGAGGAGGCAAAGCGCGTTTCCGGTGATGTCATGGCATCGACATGGACCGATAAGCGTATCGTGGTGTTGAAGCAGCCAATTGGTGTCTGTGCAGCGATCACACCTTGGAATTTCCCGATTGCCATGATTACGCGTAAAGTGGCGCCAGCATTGGCTGCGGGATGCACGATTGTGATTAAACCTGCCGAACAGACCCCGCTGTCGGCATTGGCTGTGGTCGAACTAGCCCATCGTGCAGGTATTCCAGCAGGTGTCATTAATGTGTTGACTGCCGATGCTGATCGCTCGATCGCTGTGGGCAAAGTGTTGTGCGATAGCCCAGTTGTACGTCATTTGTCCTTTACTGGTTCGACACCAGTAGGCCGTATTTTGATGCGTCAATCGGCACCGACGATTAAAAAACTCGCGCTCGAACTTGGTGGACACGCTCCATTCATCGTCTTTGACGATGCGGACGTCGATGCTGCTGTTGAAGGGGCATTGCAATCGAAATTTAGAAATGCAGGTCAGACCTGTGTTTGTACCAATCGCTTCTATGTCCATAGCTCGATCTATGACCAGTTCGTTGAAAAATTAGCGATCGGTGCAAAAAAAATTCAGGTCGGAGACGGATTCACTGCGGGTGTTCAGCAGGGACCAATGATTGATGCGCAAGCCATTTCCAAAGTCAGTGAGCATGTGGCGGACGCGCAAGCAAAAGGTGCTCGTTTAGTGACTGGCGGTCGTGTACACGTTGCTGGCGACTTATTTTATGAACCAACCGTGCTGTGTGATGTCACACCGACCATGCAAGTCATGCAGGAAGAAACCTTCGGACCAGTGGCTGCTGTGATGAAATTTGAAACAGAAGACGAAGTCATTGCCGCGGCGAACGATACTGATTTTGGCTTGGCGTCCTATTTTTACTCGCGTGATATCGGTCGCGTATGGCGTGTCGCTGAAAAGCTGGAATACGGCATGGTCGGCATTAATACAGGTCTGATGTCAAACGAGGTTGCGCCATTTGGTGGTGTGAAACAATCTGGTCTGGGACGCGAGGGGTCAAAGTACGGCATGGATGAATACCTCGAGATGAAGTATCTCTGTCTTGGTGGCATGTAATCTAAATATGTGGATGGACGTCGTTAGCACTGAAAGAACGACGGATTGAAGGAGGGCGCTTTCATCGCCCTTCGACATCGAGAGCTTTCAATAGGGCGGAATTTCCTCCGCCCGAATTTTTTATACAACCGCTCACGCGGTCAATGATTGGTATTTATGGCATCAAGCAGTACACACGACAACAAGCTAAGTAACGCAGGGTTGGCAACATTACTGGCGGCGCTGGCAATGCTTGGCCCCTTTTCTATTGATACCTACCTCCCCGCTTTTCCGCAGATTCAGTCAACGCTCGGTGCCAGTGCGCTGGAAGTGCAGCAAACCTTGACGGCCTATATGCTGTCGTTCGCGGCAATGACGCTATGGCACGGTGCTCTATCCGATTCTTTTGGTCGTCGTAATGTGATTCTGATTGCGCTATTGGTGTTTGCTGTCGCTAGTTTTGGCTGCGCGTCAGCACATAGTATTCATTATCTGTGGGGATTTCGGATATTGCAGGGCGTTTCCGCTGGAGCTGGGATGGTGATTGGTCGGGCGATCATCCGCGATCTGTATGCAGGTGCGCCAGCGGAACGTTTGCTATCGATGGTGACCATGATTTTTTCGATCGCACCAGCCATTGCACCAATTTTGGGCGGTTGGATTGTCGTTTTTTGGTCATGGCGGGGCATTTTTCTGTTGTTATTTGCCTACACTATGCTCCTTTTTGTCGCATGTTACAAATTTCTTCCCGAATCGTTGCCCAAAAGTAAGCGACAAGAATTTAGCCCAGAGTTTCTTTGGGAAAGTTATTTAAAAGTATTTAAATCTCCTCTTTTCCATTTAAAAGCAGGAACGATTGCCTTCAACTTTGGTGGGCTTTTCCTTTACATCTCTTCTGCACCTGTCTTCATCACTCAGCACTTAAAACTGCATGCGGATCAATTCGGTTGGCAGTTTATTCCTTCTGTCGGCGGCATTTTTTTAGGCGCTTTGGCGGCAAATAGGCTGGCTGGAAAAATGACTGTATGGAAACAAGTTACCATCGGATTTTGCTTTTTAGGCGGGGCAGCTATATTCAATGTGATCTTTAATTTGCTGTCGCCTCCGGTGTTGTTCTGGTCAGTGATGCCGCTCTTTTTTTACACATTCGGGATGTCATTAGTGGCGCCTGGCGCAACCCTGCAAGTGTTGGATTTATTCCCTCCTATCCGCGGTATCGTTGCGTCCTGCCAGTCTGCGAGCGTGACACTGCTTGGTGCCGTGATTGCTGGCGTCGTTGCGCCTGCGCTGGATCAGTCGCCGTTATACCTTGCACTCGGGCAGTTTGCTTGCGTCTTGATTGCGATCGTCATGTGGTACACAGGACGCGCCTACTGGCGTGCAATGACTGCCCAAAAACAAAGTCCATGGGAAACGATTGGTTAATGCAGGATTAGCATTGTTTTTTAGTAATTTTTTATTGCGCCGGCTGTAGAAAAATGAGGCTGAGTTAGCGCCAGAATTCCTATTATTAAAAAATAATTAAAAACAATGAACGAAGACTCTTGAAAAGCGGCAAAACTGCCTTATCTGGGTTGTGCTGTGCAGCATAGTGAAAAATTGCCTATAATAATGGCTTGAGTCACAACGCATCGCATTTTGTTTATTTGAACTAATTACGATTTACTGTGTCTTTATATTGCAACGCTTTGTAAGACCTTGTTTTTAAAGTAGTCTGATTTCATTAAAATGTCATTTTCAGCAGGTATTGTGACATTTGTCATTGAGTCTAAGTTCGATTCAAGGCTTTAACAGACCTGCAATTCAGCTTTTTGCCGCGATGGATTCTGTGCTGCAGCAAAAAAATTAACATTCATTTTTGGATACTAGACAATGAAAAAATCATTCCTCGCACTTGCTCTGATGAGTGCATTCTCCGGTGCGGCTTTCGCGCAATCTTCAGTCACTATCTACGGTATCGCTGACGTTGGCGTTTCCGGTTTCAGCGCAGGTGCAGGTAAAACAGCACGCGTTGAAAGCGGTCAAGAATCCGGTTCCCGTTTGGGCTTCAAAGGTACTGAAGATCTGGGCGGCGGTTTGAAAGCTAACTTCGTATTGGAACAAGGTATCTTGATGGATACTGGCGCTTCTGATCAAGGCGGTTTGACATTCGGTCGTCGTTCTATCGTTGGTTTGTCTGGCGATTTCGGTGCTGTTAATCTGGGTCGCGACAAGAGCCCAACATTCCAATTGTTTGACAACTTTGATCCGTTCGGTTCTGGTTTCATCAACAACGGTAACGGCTTGAAAGGTATCTACTCCATCAGTGGCGGCGCTACTGCAGTTGGCGTAAATGCAAACACACGTGGTCGCGTAAGTAACTCCGTGTTCTACTACACACCAAGCAACATCGGTGGTTTCTACGGCGTAGCTCAATACGGCGCTGGCGAAGTTGCTGGTGACAACTCTGCAGGTCGTTCTATCGGCTTCACAGGCGGCTACAAAGCTGACGGCCTGGATGTTGCATACAACTACTTCAAAGACAACGCACAAGACGCAAAATTGGTAACAAACGCGAAGTCTGCAAACACAATCGCTGTTAACTACAACTTCGGCGTTGCAACTCCAGTATTCATCTACCAAAAAGTGAAAACTGACGGTACAGCAGCTGCACAACCAATCGATCGTAAGATCTTCACATTGGGTGTAACAGTTCCTGTTGACGCATCTGGCAAATTGTTGGCAACTTTCACAGACGTGAAAGATGACACAGTTCTGGTTGCTGCTACTGGCGCAAAAGTTGGTTCCGCTAAGCAATTCGCTTTGGGCTACCAATATGCATTGTCCAAGCGTACTGACCTGTACACAGCATATGCTCGTACAAACCAAGATTCCACATCTACAGGCTTCGAAGCTGGTGGCATCCTGAAAACAGCAGCTGGCGCAAACATCAACGAAATCACAGCTGGCGTTCGTCACCAGTTCTAATTTCTATCAGGCATCTGCCTGATACGATGAGTTGATAAAAAGAGCGGTCTTTTGACCGCTCTTTTTTTATTTCTTCGAAAAAGACAGCAATCGATCTTTTGTCTTCTCTGTCCCTTTATTTCAGATTGATACGGTACAAATGTCGTCGATTATTCGTCACTGAAGTGGGCTTGATTTGTTACAATGACTGTACGAAAAGTTCAACAGGTAGCCATCATGAAAAAAACGCTCAAACTCTGCGTGGGACTAGGTACTTCAGCACTGGTGTTGCTGCTTGCAGGGGCGGTTGATGCTCAGACGGCGACGGGACCTGCAACCACACAAACTAAAAGTGATCTGACACCGCCACCGCCGCCACCAAGACTGGAAGTGCTTGAAGAAGGTCCGCCTGAAGCAGACGTCAAAGCAGGTAAGGCAGAACCCAGAAATCAAACAAAAGAAATACGCGATAACACCGGCAAAGTCACTGAGGTTCAAGTGCAGTCAGGTGGCAGCCACTATGTATTGAAAGCCGACCCTGAGATTGGCAATGCACCAAAGGGGACTGCACAAGGGACAAATAATCGGCCCGCACAATGGACCCTCTTCCAATTTGGTGGAAAAAAAGAGAATAAAGAATCCGAGCCTTTACCAGTATTGCCTCCGGCACCAGCACAAGCTGCTTCCGCAAGCGCGACTGATAAGTGAACCAGTTGAGTATTTTTTTGTGAATGAATAATGGCAGTTTTTACACCAGTTACCCTCAATGATCTGAGCGCATGGATGCGTCAATTCCCACTTGGCGATGCACTTGCCATCAAGGGGATTGCCTCCGGTATCGAAAATAGCAATTTCTTTATTACGACCGAAGCTGGTGAATATGTTCTGACGATTTTTGAGAATCTGAATTTTGAGCAGTTGCCATTCTATTTGAAACTCATGCGCCATTTGGCAGATCATGGCGTACTGGTTCCTGCACCTGTTCCCAATGCAGACGGTGAGCTTGTGGTGGCCCTGCATGGTAAGCCTGCAGCGATCGTGAGCAAGCTCGAGGGTAGTTCGCAGATGATGCCCCAAGCATCACATTGCGCCGAAGTCGGTGCGATGCTTGCTCGGATGCATTTGGTCGGTAAAGACTTTCCTTTGCATCAGGATAACCTTCGGTCATTAAGCTGGTGGCATGAAACGACGCCGAAGGTGTTGCCATTTATTTCTGATGAATTGCAGCATTTATTACGTGCAGAAGTCCATTTCCAGGACGCGTTTGATAGCACGTCTGTCTATAAAGCATTACCTCGTGGGCCGATCCACGCCGATTTGTTCAGAAATAACGTCATGTTCGATGGCGATCGCCTGACAGGTTTTTTTGATTTTTATTTCGCTGGTTGCGACACGTGGATCTTTGATGTTGCTGTGACCGTCAATGATTGGTGTATCGATCTCGAGACAGGGGCGTTGGATCAAACCAGAGTGAAGGCGCTTTTGGATGCTTATCACAGCGTGCGCCCGTTTACCAGCGAAGAGACGATTGCGTGGCAACCCATGTTACGGGCTGCCGCATTGCGTTTCTGGTTATCTCGTCTATATGACTACTATCAACCACGCGATGCCGAAATGCTGACGCCGCATGATCCAGCCCATTTTGAGCGTATTTTGCGTTTACGTGAGTCACTGCCAGTACCTCCATTACCAACGACATGATGAATCAAATACTGCCAACTGCAGGTTGGCTTTGGGTAAAACGGGGATTCTTTCTGTTTCGGCAGCAACCGACAGAAATGCTGACCCTGTTTTTTTCTTATATGTTCATTGTGATGGGAATTGGATTTATTCCCATTGCTGGCGAATTTTTGCCGCTGCTATTAATCCCAGTGTTTAGCATGAGTTTCATGCAGGCATGTGATCGTATCGAAAACGGTGTCAAGGTCTACCCTAATTTGCTTTTAGTGGGGTTTCGTTCTGAAGCATTTACGCGGTTGTTGGCGCTGGGATCCTTATACGTTATTGCGATCGCGCTCGCTATTTTCATTTCCAGCTGGGTTGATGGGGGCGCACTGTTTGATTTCCTGTCTAATCAGAAGCCAACTGATCCCAAAGCATTACCTGATGGGCGTTTGTTTTTAGGCATTCTGGTGGCAGGATTGATCTATCTTCCAGCGTTAATGGCGTTCTGGTTTGCTGCGCCCTTGATCATGTGGAAAAAAATGCCGCTTGGAAAAGCGATTTTTTATAGTTTTTTCTCGGTCAAACATGCGGGTAAAGCATTTTTACGCTATGCCGCCGCTTGGATGTTCATTGCTGGCATTTTGCCTGCCATTTTTAGTGTTTTTGTGGCGGTAATTATTGGTGATGCCGTCGCGGTCATGCTGGCGATGCTGCCCATCTCGGCCGTGCTGACTACGATTTTATATTGTTCGTTTTATCCGACTTACCGCGATATGTTTGGTAAGCCGGAAATCGATACCCACGCTTGACGCGTAGAAGAACAGGTGGCTTACGCCGTCTGTTCTGTCACAACTTCATCGGTCAGATCGTCGATGATGTCGAAACTGTGCGTGATCGTTGCTGTTTTTTCCAGCATGATCGAGGCTGAGCAGTATTTTTCGTGCGATAGTTTGATTGCGCGCTCTACAAGATTCGGTTTGAGTTGACGACCTCGGACCGTAAAATGAAAATGAATCTTCGTAAATACCTTTGGCTCTGTGTCGGCGCGTTCGGCTTTTAATGTGACGTCACAAGCACGTACATCCTGTTTTCCTTTGCGCAAAATCAGCACAACGTCATAGGCTGTGCAGCCGCCAGTTCCCAATAAAACCATCTCCATGGGCCGTGGCGCACGGTTATGGCCACCACCCTCTGGAGCGCCATCCATCAATACAGCATGACCAGAACCGGTTTCAGCGAGAAATGACATACCAGACGGGCCGGTCCAGCGTACTGTTGTTTCCATAATGTCCTCTTTTGTTAGGTAGATGTTGTCGACCACAAATTGTACTGCATTCAATGACGCTGGGTTTTCTGAGAGAGCGGGAAGTGGGTAAGCTGTACAGCGCGACGAAAAAGGTTAAGCAGGTAATTTAGAAGAAATCTTCTCATATTTTGCGTCATTTATCTTGCACTGCACAATTTCTTGTCCTATTATTGACTCATCGGTTAGTTATTGCATCTAGACACTGAGTTTGACGTTGTGAATTGCGACAGCTACCAAGCAATTGTCTCCTCCACCTACACCTTTGGTGGATTCAGCCCGAAGCATGGTCTTCGGGCTATTTTTTTGTGCAATTTGTTTTACGCGTATCTATTTATGCCTAAAATTTAAACAGTTCTTGCACTAAGTCTTTGAAAACCTTATAATTTCCGATTCTCGATTTGCCTGAGCGAGAAATTCACAAGGGAGAGTCTGCCAAAACATGGGCAGAACCACCGCACAAAGGCGTATTTAACTTTTTAGGATTCAACATGAAAACCTTTTCCGCTAAGGGCCATGAGGTTCAGCGCGACTGGTTCGTGATTGACGCGACAGATAAAGTACTCGGACGTGTTGCCAGCGAAGTGGCACTCCGTTTACGCGGCAAACATAAACCAGAATTTACTCCACACGTTGACACTGGCGATTTTATCGTTGTAGTGAATGCAGGCAAACTGCGCGTGACAGGCACTAAAGCTCTGAACAAAACATACTACCGTCACACTGGTTACCCAGGCGGTATCTATGAAACAAATTTCACGAAAATGCAAGCGCGTTTTCCAGGTCGTGCACTCGAGAAAGCTGTTAAGGGCATGTTGCCTAAAGGCCCACTCGGCTACGCAATGATCAAGAAGCTGAAAGTGTATGCAGATGCAACGCATCCGCACGCAGCACAGCAACCACAAGTACTCGACATCTAAGGATTAGCCATGATCGGTAATTACAACTACGGAACTGGCCGTCGCAAGAGCGCAGTTGCTCGCGTATTCCTGAAATCCGGCAGCGGCAAGATCGTTGTGAACGGCAAACCAGCAAACGAATATTTCTCTCGTGAAACTGGCCTGATGGTTATCCGTCAACCACTGGAACTGACTAACAATCTCGAAACATTCGATATTATGGTTAACGTTCACGGCGGCGGCGAATCTGGTCAATCTGGTGCAGTTCGTCACGGTATCACCCGTGCATTGATCGACTACGATGCAGCATTGAAATCTGAGCTGTCAAAAGCTGGTTTCGTTACACGTGATGCACGTGAAGTTGAACGTAAAAAAGTTGGTCTGCGCAAAGCACGTCGCGCAAAGCAATTCTCCAAGCGTTAATTTTTTTTCGCTGGATCAAAAAGCCGTCCTTTGGGCGGCTTTTTTATTTTACATTTCGTGTAACGATTTTTAACGTGTCGAATGAGATGCATCACTCTGCTGTTAAAATAGTGAAAAAACTTTTACTGGGGAAAGTAAATGATCAAAGTAGGCATCGTAGGTGGTACAGGTTATACAGGCGTTGAATTACTCCGCTTATTATCAACTCACCCTCATGTGCAATTAACAGCCATCACTTCACGTAAAGAAGACGGCTTGCCAGTCGCAGATATGTATCCTTCATTGCGCGGTAAGGTCGATTTGGCGTTTTCCTCTCCTGATAAAGCGAATCTCCACGAATGTGACGTCGTGTTCTTTGCGACACCACACGGTGTGGCGATGGCGCAGGCACAAGAACTATTGGCTGCTGGTGTCAAGGTCATCGACCTCGCCGCTGACTTCCGCTTAAAAGATGTGGCGCAGTTTGAAAAATGGTATGGCATCCCACACACTTGCACCGATGTCCTCGAAGAAGCTGTTTATGGCCTGCCAGAATTGAACCGTGAAGCGATTAAATCTGCACGCGTGATTGGTAATCCTGGCTGTTACCCGACAACGATGCAACTCGGTTATGCACCGTTACTCAAAGCTGATGTCATTGATGCAAGTAGTCTGATTGCTGATTGCAAATCAGGCGTTTCGGGCGCAGGACGTAAAGCAGAAATTGGGATTTTGTTCTCCGAAGCCAGTGATAGTTTTAAAGCATACGGCGTCTCCGGGCACCGTCATACACCAGAAACGACAGAGCAATTACAGCGTTTGACAAAGCAGCCTGTTGAATTGTTGTTCACACCTCACCTTGTGCCGATGATTCGCGGGATGCATTCCACTTTATACGCCCGCTTGACCCGTGACATTAGCAACGAAGAACTTCAGGCGTTGTTTGTCGAGGCCTATAAAGATGAGCCGTTTGTCGATGTGATGCCATTCGGATCCCATCCGGAGACGCGATCAACACGTGCATCGAATATGTTACGGTTGGCGCTACACCGTCCTCAAAACGGTAAGACCGTCATTGTCTTGGTTGTACAAGATAATCTGGTGAAGGGGGCTTCAGGTCAGGCTGTGCAGTGCATGAATCTCATGTTTGGCCTCGATGAGACCACAGGCTTGCATCACGTTCCGGTCTTGCCATAACTGATATGGCTAAATCACGTTTCACAAATCGGCGCTATCTGGCGCCGAAACTCACCATCTCTCACGCCTGGCCATGGCATGTAAAAATAGGTGTTGCTGTACTTGTTTTGGCCTTGGTGGCTGTGTTGGCATGGTGGACGTATGACTTGGGTCGTAATTTTGCTTTTGGTTCTCGTTTTAATCGGAATCAATTGCAAGAGATGCAAGCCACCATTGATCGGCTCACCGCAGAACGCGACAAATTACAACTCGATGCCAATACCATTGAAAGTAAGCTGAATATCGATCATTCGATGCAAAAGCAATTGGCAGAGCAAGTGAAAACGCTGACAACGGAAAACCAGAAGCTGAAAGATGATTTAGCCTTCTTTGAGGGGCTGATGCCTTCGGGTACCGGTACAGACGGTATCACCGTGCAAAATTTAAAAATCGAGGCACAGGGGCCAGGTCAATTACGATATCGCGCTTTGGTGATGCAGGGCGTGAAAAATACCAAAGACTTTGAGGGAGAACTGCAATTCTCTGTCAACTTGGTACAAGCGGGTAAACCTGTTACGATGCTGTTTCCCGATCCGAAATCGGGCGAGGCTGGTAAATTGAAATTGTCGTTTAAACATTACCAGCGATTGGAAGGTGTCATCACTATTCCAGATGGCGCAACAACGAAAAACGTGCAAGTCAAAGTGCTTGAAAGAGGCGTTGTCCGTGCGCAGCAGGCTGTTAATTTATAAACCTTTTCAACGAGGCAGCGCCGCCTAGTGTGGTTTGCGTGATACGTTGAAGATGTCCGAAGAAGGAAGATTTCATGTTTAACCGAAAAGCAAAAAACACGATAGATAGTTTGATTGGCGTCAGTACAAAGATTGAGGGTGATTTACATTTCACCGGTGGTTTGCGTATCGACGGTCGCATTCAGGGGAATGTGATTGCTGAGCCTGGTTCTTCCACCATGCTGATTATTTCCGAACAAGCCATCATTGATGGTGAAGTGCGTGCCGCCCATGTGATTGTGAATGGCCAAATTAACGGCCCTGTATTTTCGACAGAATTATTAGAATTGCAACCGAAGGCCCGTATTTCTGGTGATGTGCATTACAAGACCCTAGAAATGCTAAGCGGTGCGCTGGTCTCCGGAAAACTGACGCACGACGTGTTGCACGAACCTGCCTTATTAATGCTTGCAGCGTCCAATGCATAGTTTTGCAGTCAGGACTATAATGGTAGTATCTTAGATTGAAGGAGCAAGAAATGAACGCCGTTGCCGAAATGCTAGCACCGATTGTTTTTACCGAAAGCGCTGCTGCTAAAGTTGCGCAATTGATTGAAGAAGAAGGTAACCCAGATCTGAAATTGCGCGTGTTCGTGCAAGGCGGTGGTTGCTCTGGTTTTCAATACGGTTTTACTTTCGACGAAATCACGAATGAAGACGACACGACCATGACAAAAAATGGTGTGCATTTGTTGATCGATTCCATGAGCTACCAGTATCTGGTGGGCGCAGAGATTGATTACAAAGATGACCTCGAAGGTGCACAGTTTGTGATCAAAAATCCAAACG
The DNA here is from genome assembly GCF_049340215.1 of Undibacterium sp. MH2W. Lineage (NCBI taxonomy): Bacteria > Pseudomonadati > Pseudomonadota > Betaproteobacteria > Burkholderiales > Oxalobacteraceae > Undibacterium > Undibacterium sp. MH2W. The sequence continues at coordinate 174,333 of NZ_JBMPPA010000001.1, forward strand.
CCACCACGACTTGCGGTTGTGGCTCTTCTTTCTCAGTGTAATCTGAGTCGAAGTTGCGAAAAAAGGACGCTGAGGCGTCCTTTTTTTATGCGTTGAAAACAATTCAGGGCAGTTGCGGCAAACTATTCATCGCAGAGTCAATTAAAGCTGATTACACTGGATGGAAAATAAATAAAAGGGTGTGGTATGGAGCAAATCAGTTCAAATCATCTTTTCGCCAAAAGACAAAGTGACGTCGCAAACGCGTTACGTGAAGTCTTACCCGCACATTGCGTCTTGCACGATGAGGAAGATATTCGACCTTACGAATGTGATGGCCTCGCCGCGTTTAGACAACTGCCCATGGTGGTTTGTTTGCCGGAGAATGAAGCGCAGATTATTGCAGTGATGGAAGTCTGTCGTCGACTCCAAGTGCCGATCGTGCCGCGTGGTGCGGGAACTGGTTTGTCTGGCGGTGCGATGCCCATCGCCGATGGTTTGGTCGTGTCGACGGCGAAATTAAATAAAATTCTGAAAGTCGACGCCTATTCTCGTACCGCTGTGGTGCAGCCAGGTGTTCGTAACTTGGCAATTTCTGATGCGGTTTCTCCTTTGAATTTGTATTACGCCCCCGACCCTTCATCACAGATTGCCTGTACGATCGGCGGCAACGTTGCTGAAAATTCGGGTGGTGTTCATTGCCTCAAATATGGTCTGACGGTACACAACGTCCTGCGCGTGCGGGTGGTCACTGTTGATGGTGATGTCATTGAACTGGGTAATGAAGGCTTGGATGCGCCGGGATTGGATTTATTGTCGGTCTTTATCGGCTCTGAAGGCATGCTGGGAATTGTGAGTGAGGTCACTGTGAAACTCGTGCCCAAGCCACAAACAGCGAGGGTTATCATGGCGTCTTTCGATGACGTCGTCAAAGGTGGCAATGCGGTCGCCAATGTAATTGCAGCGGGCATTATTCCGGCAGGGTTGGAAATGATGGACAAAACTTCTTCTCGTATGGTCGAACCGTTTGTAAAGGCGGGCTATGACACGGATGCGGAGGCCATTTTGTTATGTGAGTCCGACGGAACTGCCGAAGAGGTTGAAGAAGAAATCGCGCGTATGACGACCGTATTAGAAAATGCTGGCGCGACGGCGATCGCTGTGTCGCAAAGTGACGCAGAACGATTACGGTTTTGGTCGGGCCGCAAAAATGCATTCCCAGCGGCAGGACGGATTTCTCCTGATTACTATTGCATGGATGGGACGATCCCACGTAAGCGTCTCGCAGAAGTTCTCATTGGGATTACGCACATGGAAACCAAGTATGGTCTGCGATGCGCCAACGTGTTTCATGCGGGCGATGGTAACTTGCATCCATTGATTATGTTTGATGCGAATCAGCCAGGAGAATTTGAGCGTGCTGAAGCCTTTGGCGCTGAAATTTTAGAGCTCTGTGTCGCTGTTGGTGGCACCATCACTGGTGAGCACGGTGTCGGTATCGAGAAAATTAATTCGATGTGTGTGCAGTTTTCACGTGAGGAGCTCGATGCGTTTTTTGCAGTGAAAAACGCCTTTGATACGCATTCCCTACTGAATCCAGATAAAGCTATTCCGACCTTACATCGGTGTGCCGAATATGGTCGTATGCACGTGAAAAAAGGGCGTCTTCCTTTCGCCGATTTACCGCGTTTTTAATTTTCCGATTTATTACGAAACATTCTGATGACTACAGAAATGACAACCCAATTGCAGGACTTTCGTGAACGCATATTGCATGCTGCAGAACACGGAAGCGCATTGCAAATCCGAGGTGGTGGCACCAAGTCTTGGTATGGACAAGCAGTCGAGGGCGAGGTCCTCGATACACGTGCTTACCGCGGTATTATTGCCTACGAGCCAACCGAGTTGGTCTTGACCGCACGGTGCGGTACACCCTTATCGGAAATCGAGTCCGTCCTTGCTGAGCAAAACCAAATGCTCGCTTTCGAACCCCCGCATTTTTCTCAATCGGGACAAGGTGCAACCTTAGGGGGCATGTTGTCGGCAGGCTTATCCGGTCCACGACGTCCTTATGTTGGCGCTGTCAGAGATTTCGTATTAGGCGCGACACTCATGGACGGCAAAGGACAAGTGCTGGAATTCGGCGGTCAGGTCATGAAAAACGTTGCTGGCTACGACGTATCGAGATTGCTAGCAGGTGCGATGGGAAGCCTAGGACTGGTCGTGAATGTATCAGTCAAAGTGTTGCCACGTCCATTTGCAGAGACCACCTTGGTATTTGCGTTGTCTGAGGCCGATGCGATTCGCAAAATGAATCAGTGGGCCGGACAAGCTTTACCTATCTCAGGCAGTTGCTGGCATGTCGGTCGTTTAATGTTGCGTTTGTCGGGAGCGGAAGCAGCGGTACGGGCTGCCAAACACGTATTGGGCGGGGAAGAAGTGCAGGATGCCTCGACCTACTGGCACTCCTTGCGTGAACAGACGCATGATTTCTTCTCGCAAGACGAAGAGCACGGCTTATGGCGTCTTTCACTCCCATCTACCACGGGGCCATTACCTTTGACGGGTAAATCGCTCATCGAGTGGGGTGGTGCCCAGCGTTGGCTGTTCAGTGATGAATCGCCCACGACTATTCGTACATCGGCGATTGCCGCTGGTGGCCACGCGACTTTATTCCGTGGCGGAAATAAAAATCTCGGGGTATTCACACCACTCTCGACACCATTATTCAAGATACATCAGCGTCTAAAAGAGGCGTTTGACCCTGCTGGGATCTTCAATCCTGGTCGCATGTACAAGGACTTTTAATTCGCTATGCAAACTAATCTCGCTGATTTTATCAAGGACACGCGTGCCGGCAAGGATGCCGATGAGATCTTACGCAAATGTGTCCATTGCGGTTTTTGTACAGCCACTTGTCCGACTTATCAACTATTGGGTGATGAGCTTGATGGTCCACGTGGTCGGATTTATTTGATTAAACAAGTGCTAGAAGGAAAGCCCGCCACCGAAAAAACGCAACAACATCTGGACCGTTGTTTAACCTGCCGTAACTGTGAATCGACCTGTCCGTCTGGTGTGCAGTATGGACGCTTGCTCGATATAGGTCGTCAGGTTGTCGAGAAACAAGTGGGACGATCGATTTCACAAAAAATCGTCCGTGAGACCCTCAAGGCGGTATTGCCGCGTCCATGGATTTTTCAGCCCGCGATGCGTCTCGGTCAGTCCTTGCGTCCGCTGTTGCCGCAAAGTTTAAAAAATAAAGTACCAGCCGCGCAGCCTTCTGGTGCATGGGCAACGACAAGCCACACACGCAAAATGTTGTTGCTGGACGGCTGTGTACAACCAAGTATGTCACCCAATATCAATACGGCGACATCACGTGTATTAAGTTTCCTTGGTGTTGAATTAATCGTTGCCCCTAAAGCAGGCTGTTGCGGTGCCATTCGGCATCATTTGAATGATCATGACGCGTCGTTAGACGACATGCGCCGAAATATTGACGCATGGTGGCCTTACGTAGAAGCAGGGGCAGAAGCGATTGTGATGACAGCGTCTGGTTGCGGTGCCACGGTCAAAGAATATGGCCATTTACTTGCCCATGATCCCGCTTACGCACCTAAGGCAGAACGAATTTCTGTGCTGACCCGTGATCTGAGTGAGATTTTGCCGGATTTCGAGGTGCAATTGGTCGACAAGCTGAAAGGTAAAATCGCTGAGCGCATCGTTTGGCATCCGCCATGCACGTTACAACATGGTCAACAAATTCGCGGTAAGGTCGAAGGCTTACTACGTGCCATTGGTGTTGATGTCCAGTTGTGTGCTGACAGTCATTTATGCTGCGGGTCTGCCGGCACATATTCTGTGCTGCAGCCGACCTTATCGTATCAATTACGAGATAACAAATTGGCGAATTTATTAGCGACGAAACCGGATATGGTCTTGTCCGCCAATATTGGATGCCTGACGCACTTACAGTCGGGTACCGAGACACCAGTGAAACACTGGATTGAATTGATTGACCGGGCATTGACGGCAGCTTGATCGGAATCAGCGCGCATGATTCGTACGTTTTCTATTCTGTTGATCTTCCAATGCCTGGGCGAGGGGCTCGTTTATTTGACGGGCTTACCCGTGCCGGGTCCCGTCATTGGGATGCTGCTGTTGTTTGTGTTTTTGTTGATGAGAAAAACGGAAGCAGCGAAGCTCGTGCCGGGTGTGCAGACTTTACTGGGGCACTTGTCGCTTCTGTTTATTCCGGCAGGTGTTGGCATTATGGTGCACGGTAAGATGGTCATGGAAGAATGGTTGCCACTGACTTTGGCACTCATTATCAGTACGGCTGTATCGATCGTAGTGACGGCGTTGTGTGTGAAATGGTTGCAGAAATGAACCATCATCATCTCTCCGATGTCTGGGTCTACCTCGCTGCTTCACCATTATTAGGGTTGACCGCGACGTTAATCGCTTACCAGTTTGCGTATCTGATCTATACCAAGTGCCGGTTTAGTCCTTTGGCAAATCCAGTGGCTATATCCGTCATATTGATTGTGTCCGTTCTCGTCGCGACCGATACACCCTATCAAACGTATTTTGCTGGCGCGCAATTTGTGCACTTTTTATTGGGACCAGCGACGGTCGCATTGGCGGTTCCGCTCTACCAACAAATGAGCCGGTTGCGCGATCAGTGGCGAGCGTTTCTAGTTGGCGCTGTACTAGGCAGTGCGTCTGCAATTGCCACGGCGATGATGATCGCTAGTGTATTGGGTGCTTCGCGTACCACTGTATTATCGCTGGCATCGAAGTCCGTCACGATGGCGATTGCGATGGGTGTCAGTGAGAAAGTGGGTGGTTTACCATCATTGACGGCGGCATTGGTCATGCTCACAGGGATCATTGGTGCGATGATATCGGCATCGATTTTAAATCTGCTACAGATTCGTGACGACGCGATCCGCGGCTTTGCTTTGGGTGTGAGTGCACATGGGATTGGAACTGCTCGGGCGTTTCAAATCAATGAGCAAATGGGCGCATTTGCTGGGCTGGCCATGGGGTTATCCGGGCTGCTTACCGCACTGGTGCTGCCTTTTGCCTTACGCTTACTTGGTGTGATTTAGCACAGTAATGCGCCATCTTGAACGTGACGGACATCGATCATATCCGTCACACTGAGGGGGGGTGGTGATTTACTCGGCGAGTAACTTCGTGACGTCTTTAATCAGATCCGCAGGAGCCGTTTGTGGTGCATAGCGGCTAAATACCGTACCGTCTTTTTTGATCAAAAATTTGGTGAAATTCCATTTGATGGCTTTGGTTCCCATCAATCCTGGTGCCGCTTCTTTGAGATGGTTAAAGAGAGGATGGGCATGCTCTCCGTTGACATCTACTTTTTCAAACAAGGGAAACGTTACGCCATAGTTTTTCTCGCAGAAACTACCAATCTCGTCGGCAGATCCTGGTTCTTGATGACCAAACTGATTGCAAGGGAAGCCGAGAACGACGACGCCTTTGTCTTTAAATTGCTGATAAATTTCTTCCAAGCCTTTGTATTGGGGCGTAAAGCCGCATTTGCTGGCGGTATTGACGACTAATACGACTTTTCCGAGATACTGCTTCAGGTCAACTGGTTGGCCTTGTAAATTGTTGGCATTGAAATCGAGGGCATTCATGATCAAAGTATTCCTAAATGATTGGTACCTGCGGTAAGGTCACGCTCTTTGGCTTCTTTCCCTTGCAGCATAATGGCCAGACGCAGTTCATTGACTGAGTCGGCATTGCGCAACGCATCTTCGTAGGTGATCTTGTCTGCTTCGTGCAGGTCGAACAGCGCTTGGTCAAAAGTTTGCATGCCTAATTCACGTGATTTCTTCATGATGTCTTTGATCTCGTGCACATGACCTTTAAAGATCATATCGGAGATCAGAGGTGAATTTAATAATACCTCAACGGCCGCAATCCTGCCTTTGCGTCCCTTAATCGGTAATAGGCGTTGAGAAACGACCGCACGCAGATTCAGCGATAAGTCCATTAACAACTGCGCCCGACGCTCTTCTGGGAAGAAGTTGATAATCCGATCCAGTGCCTGATTGGCGCTATTAGCATGGAGTGTGGCGAGACACAGATGACCTGTCTCTGCAAAGGCAACGGCAAAGTCCATCGTTTCACGATCACGAATCTCGCCGATTTGAATGACGTCCGGTGCCTGGCGGAGCGAATTTTTGAGTGCTGAATTCCAGTCTTCCGTGTCGATGCCCACCTCACGTTGCGTGACAATACAATTGCCATGGGGATGCACATATTCAATCGGATCTTCGATCGTGATGATATGACCGTAGCTGTTTTTATTTCGATGACCAACCATCGCCGCGAGCGTGGTTGATTTTCCTGATCCCGTCGCACCGACGACAATGACCAAGCCGCGCTTAGTCATCGCGACTTCTTTGAGATGCTCCGGCAGACCCAAATCTTCCAGTTTAGGAATAGCGGTGGTAATCGTCCGCAGTACCAGACCAACACGCCCCTGCTGCATAAAAGCCGATACGCGGAAGCGTCCCATGCCTGCAGGGTTAATCGCAAAATTACACTCTTTGGTCGATTCAAACTCGGCCGCTTGTTTATCGTTCATGATCGCACGTGCCAGATCAATCGTATGCGCTTGCGTCAGCGGTTGGTTTGAGACCGGTGTGACTTTGCCGTCAATCTTAAATGCAGGTGGAAAATCGGCAGTAATAAATAAATCTGAGCCATTCTTGGTCAGCATGAGCCTCAATAGGTCATGCATAAATTTGGTTGCCTGATCGCGTTCCATCGCTGTGATTATCCTATGTGCTCTATCGTTCGGTCGTTATATGTGGTCAGTCGTTGCTGACTTATTGGAGATCAATTAACCAGGGAAATTTTCTGGGATCTTCGCCGCTGCACGTGCTGTGCCGACAGAAATCACATTCCGTCGCACCAGATCGGTCAGATTCTGATCCAAGGTTTGCATGCCCAAATTACTACCTGTTTGAATTGCAGAATACATTTGCGCTACTTTTGCTTCACGAATCAGATTGCGGATCGCTGGTGTCCCTAACATGATTTCATGTGCCGCCACACGGCCAGAACCATCTTTGGTTTTCAACAGTGTTTGAGAAATGACGGCTTGTAACGATTCGGAGAGCATAGAACGCACCATTTCTTTCTCTTCGGCGGGGAAGACGTCAACGATACGGTCAATCGTTTTTGCGGCAGAAGACGTGTGCAACGTACCAAAAACAAGGTGACCTGTCTCAGCGGCAGTCAATGCCAATCGGATCGTTTCGAGATCGCGTAACTCACCGACAAGAATCGCATCAGGATCTTCACGCAGTGCAGACTTGAGTGCGTTATTAAACGACATCGTATGAGGTCCGACTTCGCGCTGGTTGATCAGACATTTTTTAGATTCATGCACGAATTCAATCGGATCTTCGACGGTCAGAATATGGCCATATTCATTTTCATTTAAATGGTTCACCATCGCTGCCAAGGTCGTTGATTTACCTGAGCCAGTGGGGCCTGTGACCAACACCAGACCACGAGGTTTAAGCGCGAGATCAGCAAAAATTTTGGGTGTGTTTAATTGTTCTAGCGACAGAATTTTCGAAGGAATCGTCCGCATGACGGCGGCTGGGCCACGTTCTTGGTTAAATGCATTGACACGAAAGCGGGCAAGACCAGGAATGGCAAAAGAAAAATCGACCTCTAAGTGTTCTTCGTAGGCTTTGCGTTGTGAGTCATTCATAATATCGTAAATGAGCTCATGCACATCTTTGTGCTCCAGCGGCGGCAAATTAATACGACGCACATCACCGTGTACTCGTATCATCGGGGGCAAGCCGGATGATAAGTGAAGATCAGATGCATTATTCTTGACGGAGAACGCGAGGAGTTCAGAAATGTCCATTTATAATTCCGGTAATGAGTGTGTCGCAGATGACAGACGCAATGGCTGCCTGAGATTAGGATCTATTGCAAAAAAGTGACCGATTTCAACGAGTAATTTACATACAAGATTCCTGATTATGTCCTTAATTTCCGACAACTTGCAAGCCGTACGTGCTGATATCAGACGCGCCGCGCTTGATTGTGGCCGTTCTGAGCAGCAAGTACGCCTATTGGCCGTCTCCAAGACCTTTGGCGCAGACGCCGTGCTGGAAGCAGCACATGCGGGGCAGGTCGCCTTTGGCGAGAATTATTTGCAAGAAGCGGTGGATAAAATCACGTTTATTCGTCAATCGGCACCTGAACTTGATCTCGAGTGGCACTTTATTGGACCGATCCAGAGTAATAAAACCAGACCGATTGCAGAGCATTTCGCTTGGGTACATTCTGTTGACCGTGAAAAAATCGCGCAACGACTGTCCGAGCAGCGCCCTGCAGACATGCCCCCACTGAATATTTGCTTACAGATAAATATTAGCGGCGAGTCGACGAAGAGCGGCGCATTGCCAGAAGATGCAGTGTCTCTTGCGAAGAGGATTCATGCCTTACCGGGTTTGCGCTTGCGTGGCTTAATGGCGGTGCCTGAACCGACCAATGACGAACAGCAACAGCGCGCCGCATTCAGACAATTGAAGCAGCTCAATGACGAGATCGTCGCGCAAGGTATTGTTTTAGATACGTTATCCATGGGGATGAGTAGTGATTTACACGCGGCGATCGCTGAGGGCAGCACGATGGTCAGAATCGGTACCGCCATTTTTGGGAAAAGAGATTATGCAAAGTAAGTTAAAAATTGGATTTATTGGCGGTGGCAACATGGCAGTTGCACTGATTACTGGCCTACTGCAAGCAGGAACACATGCCAAAGATATTCATGTTGTTGACGTCAACCAAGCGAATTTAAATCGCCTAGAGACAGAATTTAATGTCACCACCTCCTTGCAAATTGATGCACATTTGCAACAAATGGATGTGATTGTCCTCGCCGTCAAGCCACAACAGCTACGGGATGTTGTCGGTGCGCTCGCTCCCCATCTTCGTCACCAGTTATTGATTTCGATCGCTGCGGGTATCCGCGCGACGGATATTTCTCGCTGGTTATCTTCCTATCCAAGAATCGTTCGCGTGATGCCAAACACGCCAGCGTTGATTGGCAGAGGGGTGACGGGCTTATTTGCCTTGCCAGAAGTGACTGAGGCCGAGAAACAATGTGCGGATGATATTTTGCGTGCAGTGGGCTCCACTTCGTGGGTTGTCGAAGAGAAATTAATCGACGTGGTAACTGCGGTTTCTGGCAGTGGTCCGGCCTATGTGTTTTATTTCATCGAAGCGATGCAACAGGCAGCGCAGGAACTGGGCTTAAGTCCAGAGCAGGGGACACAGTTTGCAATCGCTACCTTTGAAGGTGCAGCGCAACTGGCGATGCGATCGGATGAGGACGTCGCTGTCTTGCGTGAACGTGTCACATCGAAAGGTGGCACGACCTATGCAGCACTGAGCAGCATGGAAGAAAGTGATGTGAAAAATCACATCATCACCGCAATCAAAGCGGCGGCATCGAGAGCGACCGCGTTGGGTGAGGAATTTGGTCAACAAGCGTGAGTGTTGTTTTCACTTTGATGTGTACGATCGGTTTGTTGCCTGCTGACAGGTAGCGAAAAATCGGTTTTTCATGACGATAAAAATGCAGCGTCCCGTTCGGGTTCGCTGCATTTTTTCTTTGTGGAAATAAAAACGACCACATTACAACATTTGAGTACCGCAAATTAGTGAAAGGACTCTTATTTCAAGGGTTTGTCATGAAGGTATATGTATCAATGAGATACAATACGTTACCCACTGCTTGTATCCTTTTGTAGGGATGCAATCGCACCTTCCCATTTTGCGTTTTACCATTTTCGTAGACGACATCTATTGCTCGTGAGAAATTAAGCCTGTAAATCGCAGATATTTTTTCCTTTTTTACTGGTTTAGTATGGCAATTTTTGTTTGGTTTCGCGTCTTTGTATTTCATTTGTTACAAACTCAGATCTTTGGTAACAATGTCGATACAAACAAAACCAGTGATCGCTCACAGGGGCTCGCCAATAAAAACACAGTGGCTGGCATTTCTGTCGATTGGTCATTGTGCGCCCTGTTATCCCTGATTGGTATCTATTTGATACCTGGCCTCATTGGCCACGATCCTTGGAAACAGGATGAAACATATATTTTTGGCATTATTCATCACCTTATTGAAACGGGTGATTGGATCGTGCCGACAATGGCAGGTGAGCCGTTTATGGAAAAACCTCCACTCTATTATTGGGTTGCCGCCATTTTTGCTAAGACGTTTTACCCATGGCTAAGCTTGCACGATGGTGCGCGGCTCGCAACGGGGTTCTTCATGTCTGTCACCTGTGCTGCTGCTGGTTGGTCGGCACGCCAGTGGTGGGGGCAGGGAGTTGGTCGCTATGCCGTGATGGCGCTGTTAGGGTGTCTTGGTCTCGTTTTTCATTCCCATTTAATGCTCACAGACGTTCCTTTGTTGACGGGTTTTGCCGTAGCCACAGCGGGTTTTGTTCACATTGAGAACAATCCTTACCGTTCTGGTGCCTTACTTGGTACGGGCATCGGTATTGGTTTCATGGCAAAAGGTGTGTTGGCGTTGGGTGTATTTGGTCTCACGGCTGTCTTGTTACCTGTGCTGTTTAAGCAATGGCGGACGCGATCCTATGGGCGTGTACTTTTGGTGGCGTTCTTGTTTTCCACACCATGGTTGCTGATTTGGCCTATCAGTTTGTATCTGCGTTCAGAAACACTCTTTATGGATTGGTTCTGGCTCAATAACGTGGGGCGGTTCTTTGGATTTTCTGTCGCCCAATTGGGTGCGCCGCATACCGACGGTTTCTGGATCACGACCTTGCCGTGGTTCACCTTTCCCGCCTTGCCATTAGCCGTGTTGACGGTCTGGCGTCAGCGATCGACGATCTTTCAATCCTCGGCGATTCAGGCATGCGGACTCGTATTTTTAATGATGTTGCTGGTTTTGTGGCGTGCCGCGTCAGCACGTGATAACTATGCCTTGCCGCTGCTCTTGCCGATCGCGCTCATTGCTGCCCCTGCTGCACGTCAGTTGAGTGCCGGGTGGGATGCAGCGTGGGATTGGAGTGCTCGGCTCATTTTTGGTCTCGTCATCGCATTTATTTGGACCGTCTGGGCACTGATGACGATCAATGGTGCGCCGCCAGAGTGGTTGTTTTTGTTGCGCCACTTACCACGTGAATTCGTGCCGCATTTTGAATTTGGTCATGTCTTGGTTGCAGCGATCATTACCGCGCTTGCTTTTGCGGGAATCGGTCAACTCTCGCGCATTCAAGGACGTGGGCTCGTTAGTTGGGTGACCGGTGTAGGACTAAGCTGGATGTTGATTTGCCAGTTATTGATGCCATGGGTTGACCATGCAAAGAGCTATCGTAGTGTTTTTTCATCGATGCAAACAGCAATGGATCGCAATTTTGATTGTATGGCGAGTAAAGATCTCGGCGAGTCTGAGCGTGCAATGTTGAAGTACTTCGTGGGTATCAATACTTACCGCCAAGAGTCAACACCGGATGTCAGTTGTGACCTTTTGTTGGTCGATGGTTTTCAACGACAACCAACAGAGTATCTCAAGGATAAGCATTGGGAGTTAGTGTGGGAGGGCGCGCGTCCAGGCGATGATAACGAACGGCTATGGCTTTTTGCAGCCAAAAAAATGACGAATCAATTGGCCTTGAGTAGTGCGCGTCGCCCACTAAAATAAGGACGTGTTATTCGTCAGAATGTGCACTCGATTTCCACTCTTTGATCAAGGGGGCGATGATCTTCCAGATCTGCCACGTGTTCAACGCAGTGCGTGATAGTGAGACGATCTTAGAGGGTTTGACCAATAGCAGGCCTGCGCCGATGGCGACGGCGAGCAACGGCCTGCGACGCAATGCACCGACTGCATTGCTCGCACATTGGTAGCCCAATTCAGCGACTTCCGTTGATTGCTTGACGTCTTGCAACTGCAATGTCAGTAGCTGTCTTTGTGCGCGGATTTTTAGCAACAATGCCTCGCGACGCAGGGCGAGTTGATCAGGTCTGCGCTTCATGACGACGTTTCTTCGGATGAGGTTGTGGTGCCACGCAAGGCAGCGCTGTCTTGTTGGAGTTCGGCTAAGGTAAAAGCAAATAATCGTGGCTTTTTACCAAACTGATCGCGCAACCAGAAACCAAGACCAATGGAAGAAGCAAAGAAGAACGTGATGAGCGACGCAACCACCGCAATGCGATGGCTATCCCAGAAGACGGCGATGAGTAGTACCGCCAATAGGACCAAGCCAAAGCAAGCGCAAAATAACGCCACTAGCGACCAGAGCAGGAGCGAAAAAAAGCGCCCCAGCTCTTCCTCAATTTCAACGGACGCTAATTCTAGTCGCGTGTGGACAATACTGAGCGATGTTGCCAGTAACTGACCGAGCGAATTCAGTATCGCCATCGTTATTTATTACGGGCGATGAGCATGCCAATGAGAACGCCTACACCCGCCGCGATACCAATGGATTGCCATGGATTTTCTTTGACATACACGTCCGTCGCTTTGGCTGCTTCTTTGGTGCGTGTCACCACGAGTTCTTCAACGCGCGCGAGCTCTGCCTTAGCAGCGCCGAGCGTTTGTTCAAAACGCGCTTTCGCCGCTTTAAAGCCTTCACCTGATTGTTGCTCGGTGTTTTTCAGCATGTCCTCTGCATCGCGAATGACTTGATTCAGGTCATCGATCAAGCGATCCTTTTGATGTTCTGTTGTGCTCATCATCATTCCTTTGATATGAAGTAGTTGAAAGTGTTGGTTCATGTACCATGTCGAGGTACGCATCTTTAGTGTAGAGCAGGGCGACGATGCAGCCTTGTCATGGATCAATATTGCCCCGGAAATCACTTCATCGGATGTCCGTTCTAGTGTTCCCTTTCACTTTAGTGCATAGTCTAAGACAACACCAGCGAAGATCGCTGCACCGAGCCAATTGTTATGACGGAATGCAGCAAAACAGCGCATCCGGTCACGATCTTTGATGAGAGTGTAGTGGTACAGAGCGCAAGCGGTGGCGATCGCCATGCCGATAAAAAACCCCATACCAAGTCCGACCTTGACCGCGACGAAAGTGATTAACGCAAAGCTCGCTGCATAACAGAACATAATCGCTGCGACGTCGTAGCGACCAAAGGTAATGGCCGACGTTTTGATGCCAATTTTTAGATCGTCATCGCGGTCTACCATCGCGTACTCTGTATCGTAGGCGACAGCCCAGAAAATATTGGCGATAAGCAATATCCATGCATCCATCGGCACCGTATTTTGAATCGCGGCATACGCCATTGGAATGCCAAATCCAAATGCAATTCCGAGATAGGCCTGGGGAATGGCGAAAAAACGCTTAAAGTAAGGATAAGTCCCCGCCACAATGACAGCGACAACAGAAAGCTCTTTGGTGAGCAAATTGAGCGGCAATATCAAGCAGTAGGACAGGACTGCCAACGTGCCAGCGACTGCCAACGCTTCTTTGCCTGAAATTTTTCCGCTAGTGATTGGTCTTTCTGCGGTTCGTTTGACGTGCTTATCGAAGTCACGGTCTGCGTAATCGTTGATGGCGCAACCGGCAGAGCGCATGAGCGCCGTACCAACGGTAAATAAAGTCACGATAGTCCAGTCTGGTTTTCCTGCCGAGGCGAGCCAGATTGCAACCAACGTGGGCCACAGGAGCAGCACGATGCCGATGGGTTTATCTAAGCGTACTAATTTGACATACCAATGACAACGTGTAACAAAAGCGTTCATTTTTACCAGTCTGTTGTTTCGATCATGTGGAATTATAAGTCCTCTATACAATGTGTGGTCGCAATGCTATCTTAGCCACCTCATCATTTATTGATCGTTTCTGCAAAAAATCCTTGGTTTTTCCTCTGATACCCCGCCTCGACTTCATGTCGGCGAGGTTTTTTGCATGAGCATTGCTGACACTTTGGTAATTCGGAATAAAACATGACATTTTTTAGAAAATTAGGCGCCGCAACCACAGCTGCGGTGATGCTCACGCAAGCGGCACCGGCCTTTGCGGTGACAGAAATCAGTTGGTGGCACTCGATGACAGGTGCCCTCGGCGATCGGGTGAACAACTTGGCCGACCAATTCAATAAAAGTCAGACCGAGTACAAAGTTGTTCCAGTGTACAAAGGAGAATACGACGAGTCGTTGTCTGCGGCGATTGCGGCTTTCCGTGCAGGTAACGCACCGGATATTTTGCAGGTCTTTGAGGTCGGCACGGCGACAATGATGTATGCCAAAGGTGCGATCAAACCTGTTTCAGAAGTCATGCGAATTGCCGGCGAAAAATTCGAGCCTGCTGCTTATATCCCCGCTGTGGCCAGCTACTACACAGCACCCAACGGAGAAATGCTGTCGCTCCCTTTTAACAGTTCAACCGCTGTCTTTTTCTACAACAAAGAGCTGTTTGCTAAAGCTGGCCTTGACCCCAACAAACCACCCGCAACATGGCAGGAAATGGTGTCAGATGCTGCGCGTCTCAAAGTGGCTGGTAGTAAATGTCCCTACACGACAGGATGGCAAACGTGGATTCAGTTAGAAAATTACTCTGCATGGCATAACGTGGAGTTCGCGACCAAAAATAACGGATTTGGTGGCCTCGATGCACGATTGAAATTTAATAGCCCCGTCCATATCCGGCACATTGAAGATATGTCGAATTGGGCAAAGCAAGGTTATTTCGTGTATGCAGGGCGCAAGAGCGAGGCTGATGCGAAGTTTTATTCTGGCGAGTGCGCGATGCTGACTTCATCAAGCTCGGTCTATAGTGTCATCGTCAAAAACGCAAAATTTAAGTTTGGTGTAGCACCCTTACCGTATTACAGCGATGTTCCCGGCGCACCGCAAAATACGATTATCGGCGGTGCCTCGTTGTGGACAATGGCCGGTAAGAAAAATGAAGAATACAAAGGCGTTGCGAAATTTTATAAGTTCTTGTCCCAGCCTGAAGTGCAAGCGAAATGGCATCAAGAAACAGGTTACTTACCCATTACCAACGCAGCCTATGAGTTGACTAAAAAGTCCGGGTTTTATGAAAAAAATCCAGGTACGGGTGTAGCTGTTCAGCAGATGATTGTGAAGACAACGGATAAGTCACGCGGTATCCGTTTAGGTAGTTTTCCGCAGATCCGCACAGTCGTTGATGAAGAGCTGGAATTGGTATGGTCTGGCAAAAAAT
The DNA here is from genome assembly GCF_049340215.1 of Undibacterium sp. MH2W. Taxonomy (NCBI): domain Bacteria; kingdom Pseudomonadati; phylum Pseudomonadota; class Betaproteobacteria; order Burkholderiales; family Oxalobacteraceae; genus Undibacterium; species Undibacterium sp. MH2W. The sequence continues at coordinate 189,562 of NZ_JBMPPA010000001.1, forward strand.
CGGCAAAAGACGCACTGGATTCTGCGGTCTCCCGTGGCAACGATTTGTTGACGCGCTTTGAGAAGGCGAACAAATAAGCGAGGATCAATAGGGCGTGACGGTGTGTTCACGCCGACGATGCTGGTGAGTTGTTTCCCTTGTAGGTGATGTTTCTCGTCTGTGCTGTATCGCTGTCGTGGCTCTCGTGATCTGTCGACAGCACTCTCTCTTTATATCAGAAGGTGATTCTTGGAAAAACGAGCGCGTTTTCGCTCACGGTGGGTGCCTTATGCTTTATTAGCACCACAACTCACTGTGACCGTTTTATTTTTTTTCTGGCCTGCAGTACAAGCGTTATACCAGTCCGTGTTACTGCAAGATGCATTTGGCTTATCGAGTGAATTTGTCTGGTTTGACAATTTCAAAACCTTATTCGACGATCCCGCTTATCTCACGTCATTTAAAACCACAGGTATTTTTTCTGTGCTGGTCGCTGTCACTGGCTTAGCGGTATCGTTGATCTTGGCTGTTTTTGCAGATCGGGTTGTCCGAGGTGCCTCTGTTTATAAGACATTGTTAATCTGGCCTTACTCCGTCTCTCCGGTGGTTGTGGGGGTGTTGTGGATGTTTTTGTTGAATCCGACGTTGGGCGTTGTGGCGCATTTTTTGCGTCATGTTGGTATTGAATGGAACCATCTTCTCAATGCGCAGCATGCGATGATTCTCATCGTGCTAGCGGCAGTATGGAAACAGGTTAGCTACAATTTTCTCTTCTTTTTGGCAGGATTACAGTCGATTCCCAAGTCATTGATTGAAGCGGCAGCGATTGATGGTGCAGGTCCTGTCCGTCGTTTTTTCTCGATTGTCTTGCCTTTGCTGACACCTACTAGTTTTTTCCTCTTGGTGGTCAATATCGTCTATGCGTTCTTTGATACGTTTGCCATCGTGGAGGCGACGACCCAAGGTGGACCCGGTAAGGAAACAGAGATTTTGGTGTACAAGGTATTTAATGATGGCTTTAAAGGCGGCGACCTAGGAAGCGCAGCAGCGCAGTCAGTCGTATTGATGTTGATCGTGGTGGTGCTGACGGTCTTGCAGTTTAAGTATGTAGAGAAGAAAGTGCAGTATTGATCATGATAGAACGTAGACCTTTTCTCGATGCGATCAGTCATGCGGTGTTGATTGTCGGTGTGATGTTGATTGCTTTCCCGATTTACATTGCTTTTGTAGCGAGTACACAAACAGCAGAGCAAGCAGCGTTAGCTCCTATTTCCTTGATTCCTGGCGATCAATTTTTCCATAACGTAGCCATGGTCCTCAATGGGGGAAGTAGCGCGAATGTCGATATCAGCCCTGTTGCTCGAATGATGTGGGTGAGTCTGGCTTCTGCATTACTGATCGCGGTTGGTAAAATCTCGATTTCGATGCTGTCTGCTTTTGCCTTGGTGTATTTTCGTTTCCCTGGGCGTCGACTATTTTTTTGGATGATTTTTCTGACCTTAATGCTGCCAGTCGAAGTCAGAATTAACCCAACCTATAAAGTAATTTCCGATTTTGGCATGCTGAATTCCTACGCTGGATTAACCATCCCCTTAATCGCGTCAGCAACGGCGACTTTTTTATTCCGACAATTTTTCCTCACGATTCCTGATGAATTGGCTGAGGCGGCGCGGATCGATGGCGCTGGTCCAATTCGCTTTTTTAAAGATGTCATCCTCCCATTGTCTCGCACCAATTTGCTCGCCTTGTTCGTGATTATGTTTATCTATGGCTGGAACCAATATCTTTGGCCCCTCTTGGTCGCTACAGAGCAAAGCATGTATCCGATTGGTGTAGGTATTAAGCGGATGATTGCCGGTGGTGACGCAGCGGTGGAGTGGAATCTAGTGATGGCAACTTTATTACTTGCGATGATCCCACCAGGATTGATTGTGGTCCTCATGCAAAAATGGTTTGTTAAAGGCTTAGTCGACGCTGAAAAGTAATCCTCACGTGGTTGAATGTCGCGATGAGGCAACAGACTCGATTCCTTGCAAAGATTTAAAAAAAGAGATGAAACAAAGAGATTAACGATGGCACAAGTTCACTTAAAAAATGTAAAGAAAATTTACGGCCACGGCAAAAAAGCGGTAGACGTTATTCATGGTATTTCAGTGGATATCGATGATGGTGAGTTTGTTGTCATTGTGGGGCCATCGGGATGCGGCAAATCTAGCTTGTTACGAATGATTGCTGGCCTGGAAGAAATTAGCGAAGGCGATGTCATCATTGGTGATCGCGTCGTTAATGACCTAGAGCCGAAGGATAGAGATATCGCGATGGTATTTCAAAACTATGCACTCTATCCTCACATGAGCGTTTTTGAAAACATGGCGTATGGATTGAAGATTCGTGGTTATTCAAAAACGGAAATTACCGAGCGCGTTCATAAAGCAGCAAAAATTTTGGAATTGGAGCACTTACTAGACCGTACACCACGTGCCTTATCGGGTGGTCAGCGTCAGCGAGTTGCGATGGGGCGTGCGATTGTGCGTGAACCCGCCGTATTTTTATTTGATGAACCGTTGTCGAATCTCGATGCGAAATTGCGTGTGCAAATGCGCCTTGAAATTCAGAAGTTACACAAAACCTTGGCGACAACCAGTTTGTATGTGACCCACGATCAAGTGGAAGCAATGACGCTGGGCCAACGGATGATTGTCATGAATGGGGGCGTGGCGGAGCAGATCGGGACGCCGGACGAAGTGTACTCTCAACCGGCAACAAGCTTTGTTGCGAGTTTCATCGGTTCGCCGCCAATGAATCTTCTGAAAGGAACGATCAGTAGTGATGGACACTGGATGACAATGGGTGACACGAAGTTTGAACTGCCGTTCCATCCATTGCATCTACAACGTAAAACAGACACCGATGAGGAAACGCTATTAGGTGTCCGTCCAGAGCACTTATTTATTGGGATGCCCGGATTGCCATTTGACGTTGATTTGGTTGAGTCTTTAGGGGCAGATTTGTTGATCCACGGACGTTGCGCGGGACAAGCACTCGTGGTGCGTGCACCTGTTGGAACACCCGTTACAGCAGGTCAAAAAACGACTGCGGGCTTCACGTTTGATAGTATGCATCGTTTTGATCCACAAACGCAGCGACGTATTGATTAAGTCGACGTGACTTCTTTTCTGCTAGTAGAGCAACGGAAGCGAGCATCATATGGTGCTCGCAGTTTGCTACATGATGAATCCCAGTTTGCGGCGTGGCGTCTTGTTTTCAGTCACACGACCGTCTGCATTGCTTGTTTCACTGACCAAGGTTGACAGATCCTGTTGTTCAAAAGAAACCGTCTGTATCGTTGCCTGATGTTGCCCTAATACATATCCTGAAGCAAACACCACGCCTGTTATCAGTAGGCAAGCACTATATCGGATGAGTGTATTCATAAACACCTTCGTTGTCTGATTGCGTATTCCATTGAGGTCTCCTGTTGCAGCGATCGCCTGATCCGGAGATAGGATTGCCGGTGAGGAGTGTTGACCAACTTTGTTGACGAGTTGTAGTGTCTCAATGCGCTACCGTGGTAACCAGTAAAATGTGCTAAGGGTTAGATTTTAGTATGCTTGGTACTGTAATTTGATACTATTACTGACAAATGATGACTAGATTGGAATGCCATGAGTTCACCGGAGATATTACTGAGCGTCTTGCGTGCCGAGCTGCGCGCTGCTGGCGTGACCTACAAGATACTTGCTGACCGGATAGGGATGAGCGAATCCAGCGTGAAGCGGATGTTCGGCCAAAAAGACATGAACTTGTCGCGCCTGGCGGAGATTTGCAAAGCGGCGGGGATCGCATTAGAGGATGTCTTTCGTCAAGCTGCTGATGTCACACCACATTCAGACACCCTAACCCTTGCGCAGGAAAAATCGCTGGTTGCTGATGCGAAATTATTGTTGGTGGCGATTTCTTGCCTTGGCCATTGGACGCTTGAGCAGATTGTTGAAACTTACGAGTTAAGTGAGCCAGAATGTATCCTGCATCTCATCGCACTCGATAAATTAGAATTAATTGAACTTCGACCCAACAATCGTTATCGCTTGAACGTATCGCCTGCCTTCCACTGGCGTCCGGATGGTCCCGTGCAGCAATTTTTCCGTGACCACGTCGTGAGCGATTATTTTAGAGGCACCTTTGATCGGAGTGGTGAAACCCTGCTCTGCGTTCCTGCCCGCGTATCGGGACGCAGTGCACTGGAGATCGTACAAAAGATTCAGCATCTCGCTGCAGAGCTTGCGCGTCTACAGCAAGAAGATCGCCGTCTACAGGCTGATGAGCGTGATGGCTATACCTTATTGGTGGGCTTTCAATCTTGGGAGTTTTCTGCCTTGACCGCGCTCAGGCGGCCAGAGGCAAAACCTGATCTACCGAGTATCACTCACCATATTGGACTCAAGAAAAGGTAAACTGCCGATCCCGCACCTCGGGTCGTTCCAGCACCGAAAAACAGTGGTCCAAAGCGGGTATCGACGGAAAGGCTGGCGCTACCTGCTTGTTTTAAAATGCTTCGATTGAATGAGGTCGTCGTGCCATAGGTGCCACCGATTTCAGCAGAGAGCGCGAGACGGATTGCACCGCCCACGGTACCTGGTAATGAACCAATTTTTCGGGCAACGACAATCCGACTAAAGACGCTTTCGTTTCCTGACAGCGAGTTTGTTGGTAACCCTGATAATCTTAAAAATCCACCCAATGGTGACAACGGCGGCGCATTTTGTGTCCTTGTCCATTCTGCGTACAAATGACCTGACCAATCGCCTGACTCAAAGGCTTGCATCGCGTCGAATTCGGATGTTGCAGCAGATGCCTGACCGGATACTTTGTTCGGTGAGCGTTGCCAAATTGCCTTCACAAAGCTTCCCCGGGTTGGGAACGCTAGCGAGTTGAGCGTATCGATTTTAAAGTTAACGAACTCAAAGCTGTCATAAATTCTCGAATGAAGATCGTAGCTGAGCGAGGGATCCGATGATAGTGCCGAGTCTACTTTTTGAAATCCTCGAGAAACACCGGCTTCTAGACTACCCCAATGGCCAAATTGACGGCCTAATAGCAGTGTGGCGCTACTATTGGTCGTGCCCTCGGTGGCCGTTTTTACGCCGTCTTTATACACGTTGAGATTCGTCGATTTGTAATTAATGGATGGCGCAATGTACCATTGTGAAGCGGGTGCCAATGGTTGCCAAAATTGCGTATTAAACTGCCTTACGCTGCCTATTTTTGCTAATGTTCGCAGTTCTGCACCGTAAGCATTGAGTGAGGAGGCGACGTGCAACAAGTCGAGAGCGAAGGTATTTTCATCAGAAAAATTACTGGCGAGTTCCATGCCTACACGCAAGCGGTTTCGACTTGAATTGGACTCTGTTGGTTTGATGAGAATATCCCGCATACCGTCATGATCTGTCAGAATTGTCTCGACTTTATCGAGGTCGCCACGACCATATAAACGGGTCGTCGCCGCACGGATTTGTTCTTGTGTCAGGATCTGACCTGTTTCAATGCCAGTTTGCGAAATTAGGGCAACGGGATTGATGTACTGCGTTCCTTGCACTTCAATTTTTGCGACAGGTAAGGCGGTGATCGGATTTTTCGTGACAGCGCCCGTATGGAGTCGCTTAGCTTCATAGGAGGCGAAACTATCCGGTGCAATACTCAATGCCTGAAGTTGGGAGGCTAATTGACGCGTCGCTTCTTCGCCTGCTTGAATAGCGCGAGGGTATTGGCTGAAATCTAAAAATGAAAGACCGTCGAGTGCTGGTGCGATGAGAATATCTTGTGATTTCAGTTGCTTAATCGACCGCTGTACATTTTGTTCGGTGAGAATTTGCAGCATTTGTGTCGCGACATCGACGGCACTTTGAATTTGGTGTTCTTTCGCAAGAGGTGTTCCGACGTTGACGGCAATAATCACATCCGCTCCCATTGCTCTTGCCATTTCAACGGGTAAATTACTGACTAATCCACCGTCAACAACCAATTTTTCTTTGATCCTCACAGGGGCAAAGACCCCCGGTACCGCAAGTGAGGCGCGCATTGTCGCTAGTAAAGGGGTGTTATCGAGTTCGACCAAATCGCCGGTTAAGAGATCGGATGCTGCTGAGCGGAAAGGTAAGGGAAGTTGATTGACTGGCTGGTCCCGCATGCCCTCAGGTAGCAATTGCGTCAGGGCATTTTCGAGGGTCGCGTTACCTGCTGCTGCCTGCGGTAACGATACGCCTTTTTTTGTCGCCGCAAATTCAATGCGCGTGGGCAGTAGGGTATCTTCTTCTTTGCGTCGGAAATCGAGGTCATTACGCGCAGGGCGATCCGACAACACGTTATCCCAATCGGTATCACGAACGGTTTTTTCTAACTCTTCTGGCGTACGTCCCGCTGCATAAGCGCCACCGACGACAGCACCCATGCTGGTGCCGACAACGATATCAATGGGGATATGCATTTCTCGTAGTGCACGCAGCACACCAATATGCGCAAAGCCACGAGCGCCGCCACCGGAAAGGACGAGCGCGATGCGAGGGCGATTCTCAGGGACTTGCGCATTGACTGCACTTTGTTGATTCGCTTGCGCATGACCTAGGGTCGTTGTACTGAGCATCGCGATACCAGCACATACCAATAGAATCCGGTTCAATATCATAGCCATTCAGACGCTCTATCCACAATAAACCGCAGATAGACTCCTTCTGCGGCGACTGGTTCAGAAAAGCCCAGAGTATAGCCGTAGTTGTGTACAGATTGGCATTACCGTTGACTTATTTCGATCATCAAGAGCGCAGACTCGCGCACTGGATTTTCCAACTGCGCGGAGAAGGGACAAGGAAAAATTGAGGGAGGATAGACCATCATTCAAAATGCAGCGGCGCGTCGGTTCTTACATCGTCGCTGCCGCTGGGTGTGGTCAAAGACCAGCGAATCACGCTTTCTTACTGGACACTGATGCCTTCATCAAGCATCGTAACACCTGGTAAGTCGCACGCAAGGACGGCGTCGCGGATGGCGTCGATCGCTGCTTGGCGGGTGAAACTTTTACGCCATGCGATCACGACGCGACGATCCGGTACGGGTTTCGCAAAATGGACATAGCGCAGCATACCATCCGTGCTATCCATATCAGGCACCGACGCAATCGGCAGTACCGTGAGGCCAATACCTGATGCAACCATGTGGCGAATGGTTTCGAGTGATGAGCCTTCAAAAGTCCGAGCAATGCCATCGCCAGTGGTGGAGAAACGTGCCATTTCTGGGCACACTTCCAAGACTTGGTCGCGGAAGCAATGACCATTACCCAGCAATAACATCGTTTCGGATTTTAATTCCGCCGTCGATACTTCTTTACGATCTGCCCAGGCGTGGTCTTTCGGCATCGCCACAACGAATGGTTCATCGTAGAGGGGTTGTATCATCATTCCTTGCTCTGGGAGTGGCAAGGCCATGATGGCTGCATCTAATTCGCCTTGGCGTAATAATTCGATGAGCTTGACCGTGAAATTTTCTTGCAACACCAGCGGCATTTGAGGAACGCGCTGGATCATTGTTTTGACGAGCGTTGGCAGTAAATAAGGCCCAATGGTATAGATGACGCCAAGCCGGAAGGGACCCGCCAACGGGTCTTTGTTCTGTTTTGCGATTTCTTTGATCGCCGCTGTTTGCTCCAGCACACGTTCTGCTTGGGCAACAATCTGCGCACCAAGCGGGGTTGTGGAAACCTCGGTGCCGCCACGTTCGAATATCGTTACGCCCAACTCGTCTTCGAGTTTTTTGATCGCAACAGACAAGGTCGGCTGTGCCACGAAGCACGCTTCTGCTGCATGACCGAAATGTTTTTGCCTTGCGACGGCAACGATATATTTTAATTCTGTGAGTGTCATGAGCTTAGTGTGGCACAGAGTTTCGCTGGCGTCAGCAATCTGTTTTATTTAACTTCAAGTAAATAGCAATAATAAGGGGAGTATATTTTATTACGCTTTGTTATCGTTGGTAAAAAAGGCTATCAAGCAAAAAGACAAGGGTACTCAGGGGGAGTATAAATTTCGCTTGCTTGTAATATTGATAAGCAAGCGATGCTATTTTTATAAAAAAAATGCTTATTTTTTTTGCAAATGACTCATTGCTTTGGTCAACTCAAGATGTCCTTGTGCCGCACCACTGTCAGGCACGCTTTCTCCGTCACGCAGACGAACTTCTGATAAGCGAGCAGCAAGTTGCTCCGGTGCATCTGCCTCACGCCCCACAAATACACCTTGGGTTAAGGTGATATTGGCTGCTTCAAAACTTCCTGCACCAGCGCATAAAATGGCCCGGGTTGGCGCGTCTTCGGCGGCCAGGACCAACATCGCAGGTACAACATCTGACGCCTTGAGTGCTTGTAAAAACTCAGGTGGGAAGAGACTTTCCGTCATACGGGTTGCTGCAGTAGGGGCGAGACTATTGACGCGGATATCGTATTTCGCCCCTTCCAGTGCGAGGGTTTGCATCAGTCCGACCAGTGCCATTTTGGCTGCGCCGTAATTGGATTGCCCGAAATTGCCGTATAAACCAGAAGATGAGGTGGTCATCACGATACGACCATATTTTTGTTCAGTCATGACCGGCCAGACAGCCTTACAGCAATGGACAGCGCCCATCAAGTGCACATCCATGACAAGCTTGAAGTCGTCGATATCCATTTTTGCGAAACTTTTATCGCGCAAAATGCCTGCATTGTTGATCAAAATATCAACACGACCCCACTGCGCCATGGTTTCAGCCACCATCGCCTGCACTGCCGAAAAATCCGTCACGGAAGCGCCATTGGCGATTGCTTCACCACCTGCGGCGCGGATTTCTTCGACGACGGCTTGCGCTGCGGAGAGCGATGAGCCCGAACCATCACGTGCACCGCCCAAATCATTGACGACGACTTTGGCGCCACGCGCAGCAAGTGCGAGGGCGTGTTCACGTCCTAAGCCACCACCCGCACCAGTGACGATCGCTACGCGGCCTTTAAAATCAAGTGTCATTTGTCTTCCTTTGTTGGTTGTTATTGAGTTACTCGTAGATGATATGTACAACACCCCCAACCGTATTGCAAGTGCCGTGCTGATTGAACAGGTGGGTATTGGACGTTCAACGCGACTACACGACGTTCACGCGAACTTTTTTTGCATCATGATGGCGCCACCCATCGCTGGATCTAATTCATACGTAGCGAAGCCTTGATCAACATACAAAGCCCGCGCTGGTGCATTTCCTTCCAATACTTCCAGCGTTAATTTACAGCATCCCCGCGCTTGCGCGACATCACTGATGAAGCGCATTAAATCTTTGGCAATTCCTTTGCCACGAAACGCGGGGTGGACAGCAAAATCGTGAATGTTCAAGAGGGGTTGACACGCAAAAGTCGAGAACCCCTCGAAGCAGATAGAAAATGCCGCCGGTTGATCATCTTCATACGCCAGAAAAGCAACCGCCGTTGGTCGATGTTGTAGGGCTTCCGCCAGATGGGTTTTTGCGTAATCAGATAACGGTTCTCCACCGCCCATCGGGTCGCATGCATAAGCATTTAATAGAAAAATGAGGTCTTTGGCATGTTGTGCCTGCTGCAAATCAGCTTGGATGATCGTGCGCATAAACGAAAAGAAGGATTGGTGAATAAGAAAGTATAAGCGAGTTAAAGAAGTCGTGTGTCACCACAAACTATCGACTATCGACTATCGACGCTATGGCGTTTTTCTTGTTTTCTTTTTTCCTCAGTGCGGCAAGTATGTAGAGCATCTTACAAACTGTCATGGTTTTGATACAAGACGATGCATTTTCATACCCACAAATATATTGCTGCAAGGATATGATCTGCGCCTTGGCAGTCCTACGATCGGTGGGAAAGACGGCGCGCATAACAATGATATGCGACTGTCAACCGACCTGTAGCGTTGCCGTTAACAGAAACACTGCAGCGTCATCGCATTGGCATAAAACAGATCGATCACGCTGCAAAAAAAATAAACTTCATTATCCAAAAAGGAAATGCAATGAACAAACTCGTTAAATATCTGATCCCGTTCGCACTCGTTGCTGGCTTGTCTCCTGTTGTATCGATGGCGCAAGTTCTGCCTGGAAAGCACCCAGCGTATTTACATGCGTTGACTGATTTGCGCGCAGCACGTTGGTTCTTGGAACATCAAGCAGGTGATGCGAAGGTGTACGCAGGTGAGGATAAGGGTATCAACGAAATCGACGCAGCGATCGGTGAGATTAAACGCGCTTCTATCGATGATGGTAAGGATTTACATGATCATCCAAAAGCCGATGTGAAAGAGCATGGTAGCCGTTTGTTAAAAGCGATTGAAACGCTGAAAAAAGCGCACAGTGATATCGATAAAGAAGAAGACAATCCGGATGCACATGAATTGCGTCACCGCGCTTTAGAGCATATTGATCGTGCGATCAAAGCGGCGGAAGAAGCGCATTCTCAGTGGCTGGCAGAAAAGAAATAAGCGAATGAACTAAAAAAAATGCCGCGCTAACAGTCTCTCTGATAGCGCGGCATTTTTTGAATGTACGACGTTTAGTGCGCTTCTTCCCAATTGTGACCAACACCAACCTCGGCCAACAAAGGCACGTTCAGTTGTGCAACGCCTGCCATGAGCGCAGGGAGTTTTGTTTTCACCAGTTCGAGTTCTGATTCAGGAACTTCCAGCACCAATTCATCGTGTACTTGCATGATCATTTTTGATTGTAATTGATCATCTTCCAGCCACTGTTGGACAGCGATCATCGCCAGTTTGATGAGATCCGCGGCCGTACCCTGCATTGGTGCATTGATGGCCGCACGTTCGGCACCTTGGCGACGTGGACCATTCGGGCTATTGATTTCTGCGAGCCAGAGGCGACGTCCAAAGACGGTTTCGACATAGCCATGCGCTTTTGCTTTCGTCCGTGTATCTGCCATGTACTGTGCGACGCCGGGATAACGTTGGAAATAACGGTCAATATAGTTTTGCGCAGCGCTACGCTCAATGCCGAGATTGCCTGCCAGTCCAAACGCGCTCATGCCATAGATGAGGCCAAAATTAATGACTTTGGCATAGCGACGTTGTTCGCTGGTGACCTCTGCTAATGACACCCCAAAAATTTCTGAGGCGGTGGCTTTGTGAACATCTTCGCCATCGGCAAATGCCTTGAGCAGGCTCGCATCGCCAGAAATGTGCGCCATGATCCGTAACTCAATTTGTGAGTAGTCGGCAGAGACAATAACATTGCCTGGTGCAGCAACAAATGCTTCGCGAATGCGACGCCCTTCAGCGGTGCGCACTGGAATATTTTGTAAATTCGGATCATTCGATGCCAGACGTCCTGTCACCGCTACTGCTTGCGCGTAGTTGGTGTGAACGCGACCTGTCGTGGTGTTCACCATTTTAGGCAGCTTATCGGTATACGTTGACTTCAGCTTGGCTAAGCCGCGGTATTCCAGCAGCACTTTTGGCAGCGGGTAATCTTCGGCTAATTTTTGTAACACTTCTTCATCGGTCGAAGGTGCGCCAGAGGGTGTTTTTTTGACGACAGGCAGTCCTAATTTTCCAAAAAAGATTTCACCGAGTTGTTTGGGTGAATTTAAATTAAATGGCTGTTCAGCGAGTTCGTAGGCCTTTTGTTCCAGCTCAATGAGACGCAGACCGATTTCGTTTGATTGCGTTGCGAGCAGGTCTTTGTTCACTAAGACCCCGTTACGCTCGATTTTTTGTAGAACGATCGATGTTGGTAATTCGATGTCGTGATAAACGCGACGGAGGTTGGCGTCGGGTTCAATCTCTGGCCACATGGCTTGGTGTAATTGGAGAGTGATGTCAGCGTCTTCTGCAGCGTAAGCAGTCGCACGTTCAATGTCGACTTGATCGAAGCAAATCTGTGACGCGCCTTTACCGCAGACCTCTTCGTAACTGATCGTTTTTTTACCAAGATGGCGTAATGCGAGGCTGTCCATATCATGTGACTTATGGGATTCAAAGACATACGATTCCAACAATGTGTCGTGTTGAATACCGCGTAAATGAATACCTTGGTTCGCAAAAATATGGGCGTCGTATTTTAGATTTTGGCCTACCTTGGCTTTACTATCGTCTTCTAGCCAAGGTTTGAGTTTAGATAAAACTAGTTCACGCGGTAACTGCGATGGGCAATCCCCGTAGTTGTGGGCAACAGGGATATAACAAGCATGACCTGCTTCACAGCACAGCGAAATACCGACCAGTTGCGCGGTCATTGGTTCGAGTGACGTTGTCTCTGTATCGACGGCTGTCAGTGTTGCCTGCGTAATCCGTTCTATCCATGTGTCCAACATCGCCTCTGTTAGCACGGTCTCGTAATTTTTGATGACAACGGGTGGCGGTGTATCCGGGTTGGTATCCTCGTTAAATAAGCCCGCCTGCGCTGGTGTATTCCCTGAAGAGTTGGATGCTGCGCCGCCTTTGAGTGGTGTCGCGCCTGCAACCGCATCACCGGTTAATTCACGCAACCAAGTTTTAAAGCCATAGCGACTAAAAAATGCCACCATCGCTTCTTTACTCTCTTCTTGGCTCACCAGGCTTGCCTGAATCGATGCATAGTGTCCCGTGAGGTCGCAATCCGTTTTGACTGTAATCAGCTCACGACCACGTGGTAACCAATCGAGAGCAGCACGTAAATTATCACCGACGACACCTTTGATTTTATCGGCGTTGGCGATGACGCCATCGAGACTGTCGAATTCGGTCAGCCATTTGACAGCAGTCTTAGGACCGCACTTGGTTACGCCAGGGACGTTATCGACCGTATCGCCAATCAATGTCAGGTAGTCGATGATGCGGTTCGGTGGAACACCAAATTTGGCCAAGACGCCAGGCTCATCCATTTTCTCGTTGGTCATGGTGTTAATGAGCGTCACTTGAGGATTGACCAGTTGCGCCAGATCTTTATCGCCCGTGGAAACCACGGTCTGCATACCGAGTTTGGTGGCTTCAATACAGAGGGTGCCAATAACGTCATCCGCTTCAACACCTTCGACCATCAAAATCGGCCATCCCATGGCCTTAACAACCTCATGAATCGGCTCTATTTGCAAACGTAAGTCGTCTGGCATCGGCGCGCGCTGGGCTTTGTATTCTGGGTATAAGTCGTCGCGAAATGTTTTCCCTTTTGCATCAAATACGCACGCCATGTATGCTGCCGGATAATCACTACGAAGACGGCGTAACATATTGATCATGCCGTAAATGGCACCGGTCGGCTCGCCTTGCGGATTACGCAGATCCGGCATGGCGTGAAAAGCACGGTATAAATAGCTGGAACCATCAACTAACAACAGGGTATTTTGCATATGAACGAGAACAGAAAAAATGTGACAAGGTTGCGCCAAATGATGGACAAAGATAAGGCAACCGCCTTAAAAGCGCGCGAATCATGGCATATGTTCACGATTATGGCAGAGTTTATCGACTCTACCGAGCGCCTTGCGAATATTGGCCCCGCGGTGACCATTTTTGGCTCAGCACGCACAAAACCAGACGATCCTTATTATCAAAATTGCATGGATTTGGCACGACGTTTGTCGGATGAGGGCTTTGCCGTCGTCTCTGGTGGTGGTCCGGGCATTATGGAGGCCGCGAATAAAGGGGCCTACGAAGGGAAGTCGTCGTCGGTTGGCTTAAACATCGAATTGCCCCATGAACAAAGAAGTAATCCTTGGCAAAATATTAGCCTCACATTCCGTCACTTTTTCGCTCGTAAAGTCGCTTTTGTGAAATATGCCGACGCGTATGTTGTGTACCCTGGTGGTTTTGGCACCATGGATGAGGTCAGTGAAGTGCTGACCTTAATGCAGACAGGAAAAACGCGCCATATTCCAGTCATTCTGGTTGGCACTAGCTTTTGGCGTGGATTAATCGATTGGATGAAAGTGCAGATGGTGGCCAATGGCATGATTGCACCAGAAGATCTGGATCTCGTGCAATTGATTGATGAGCCAGCCAATATTGTCGATGCGATCTACGCATTCTATGAAGAACGCAGCATTGAGCCTTCTGAAGAAGAGCGTCACCGCATGCTCTACCTGTAACCCCAGTTCTGCTGTCTCCTCCGCCAGCGCGGAGGATGGCAACGCCGATGCATGCATCCTCTGGCGTTGCTTTATTCCCTCGCTACTCGTTTTTAGTTATCAAACCACAACGATGCTAATCGATGTTAGTCGATGTTAGTCGATGTAATTCACCCGAGAGAATTTCTCTTTGAAATCCTCAGGCATCGGCACGACCTTTTCACTCCGGTAGTCAAAAAAGACGAAACCAGACTTTGCCATCGCCACGAGCGTTTGATTCGCAGGGCGGGAAATGCGGAAGATGATGTCACCACCGTATTTGTTGAAATCCATCACGCCGACTTCAAACAGCAACTGATCACGTGCATGGGCCTCTGCTTTGTAGGTGGTCGCGAGATCCGTCACGATAATGCCGACGCCATCTTGCGCTGTTTCACGGATACCAAATTCATATAAAAACCGCGCTCTCGCTTCCGAAATCATCGAAATCATCGAGTCGTTACCGAGGTGATTGGCGCCGTTGATGTCTGTGACGCGTACCGTCAGTGGTGTGGAGTAGTAATACTGGTTTTCAGGAAACTGTAATTGCAGACGAGCCATAGGAAAATCGAAATTGAAGTTGAGGCGTGATTGTAACTGCCTTTTGTTGTGCTGCCGAAATACCTCGCATTTAATTTGATGAATTCGTGATCGCTTTTGCTACAAATCCATCGAGGTAATGCTGCACTGCAATCTTTTTCAAGTTCACAAGGATAAGCGAATAGAAATTTTTTTAAATATATAAATCAGTGTATTTAACAATTGTTGAAATGTTTCTCCTTGTAAATATGAAATAGACGCATAGTATGAAAAAAACGAACTGAGATCAGTCATGAAAACGGTCAGTCATATTCCGGTTGAGTTGGAAACGCTGTCGACGAGAGATGCGGCGGCGAGGCTCAAAGTGAGCGTTAGGGCTGTGCAATTGTGGGTCGCGCAGGGACGGCTTGATGCCTGGAAAACGCCGGGTGGACATCGTCGGATATTTAAAGCGTCGGTCGATGCCATGTGTGCAAGTGCAGGTGCCGTTGCGATCACTGAACCCACGCCGACGATTACACTGCTCGTTGTCAATGATGAAAGTTTGCATGCTTCTTTGGATAGGTATTTCGCCACAACGGCGGGTCTCCGTCCTCGCATTCAATTTGTACAAAGCTCCCTTGAAAGCTTAATCAAAATCGGCCAAGAGTCGCCTGATGTCCTCATTACCGATGTGAACATGCCTGACGTAGACGGCGTTGCATTACTTCGCCTATTGGCGGGGAGCAATCAGATAGGGAGGATGAAGGTAATTGTTTGTACTAGTCTGACGCAACAGCAGTTGGACGCGCTGGGAGGATTGCCTCCCATGATTGAATGCCACCCAAAACCCGTCGTGATCAACGATCTTGTGACGTCAATCAGTGCGCATCTTGAGCAACAAAGACGGAACGTACGCAGGAGCAAATCGTGAACCCACAAATGAAAGTCTTTTTCGACGCATTGAGCGATGGCGTCGCGATCGTTGATAAAGAGGGCATCGTCCAATATATGAATGCCCCAGGAATTGCAGTGTTTTCAGCGAAAATCGGTGAAGCATTTCCAGATCCTCGTATCGTTAAAGGTGTGCGTGATTTGGCGGCTGGGTTTGGAAAGCCGCCGATGCGTGTGCCATTGCCAACCCAGTTAGGAAGCCCTGCTGGATTCATCGCGCAATTGATGCCTTTACCGATCGCAAACCAATACGCAATTGTGACGCAGATTCAGACTGAAAAACAATTCTATGAAATGACACTGAAAAATTTCTATGAATTTATTCGTATTGATTTGACCCGACCTATTCACCAATTTTCTCAGCAACTCGATTTTTTTGCCAATGAAGAAACATCGCCTGAAATGCAAGGACTGGTGACAAACGGTAAAGCGATTTCAGAACGTTTGCAACGGATCGAAATGTTGGCTGAATTGTTCGGTACGTCTCCGCTCGTTGATCAGGAACGACTGCTATTCGAAACGATGATCAACGAAGCCTTGAACGCTGAAAACAAACACTTAGTGGCAAGGGGATTAGAAGTTTATCTAGAGGGCTTAGATGCGGAGTTACCGCCCGTCTATGGCAGTAGTATTTGGCTCACGAGAGCACTCAGAGAGTTGATCAATAATGCCGCGAGCCATGCTGTACCGAAATCTCGATTAGAGATTGCATTACGCTGCACTGGCACGCACGTCATTTTAAGTTTGCGCAATCATGGACAATTTACGAGTAAGCACCTGATGCAAAAGAAAATGTTTGTACCTTTCAATCAAGTCGAAGACTACATTCAAGACAAGAAGTTAAGCACGCCAAAAGCACCGGGCACACCCAAAAAGGGACCCGGTTTGGGATTGCCGATCTGTCAGCAAATTTTGCATTTGCACGGTGGACGGATGACGGTGACGGAGGGAGAGGGCGAAGAGATTGTTGAATTTAATCTCGAATTGGCGACTGGCGCACCTGTCCAAGACACGCAGGTCCTCGATGCACAGCAGGCACAACGCTATGCCCATGACATGGTGGCACTGATGCAGCGGATGCATTCAGCGAGAGCAGCACAGGCAGTACAGGCAGCAGAGAAAAAGTAATCGATGTTTCATGTAGTAGATCAACAATGCAGTAGACCAACAATGCAGTAGATCAATGTAGTACGGAGGCGACAAATGAAAACCAAACGTATCCTGATCGTTGAAGACCAGGCAGATATCCGGAAATTAATTCGCATGACGCTCGATTTTGGTGATTACGAATTACATGAAGCCGATAATGGCGATAGTGGATACAACCTGGCACTGACTGTTGCCCCTCATATTATTCTGCTCGACGTGATGATGCCAGGGAGTATGGATGGTTTACAAGTATGTGAAAAACTGAAAAAAAATCCAGACTACGCACGGACCAAAATTATCATGCTGACCGCAAGGGGGCAGCAGTCCGATATTGATACTGGGCTCAAAGTTGGTGCCAATTCTTACATGATTAAGCCCTTTAGCCCGTTAGAGCTGATGGACACCATTGATAAGTATTTTGCTGAAATTGAAGCCACTGGAGTATTGGCATGACTTCCACCATTTTGGTGGTCGATGACCAATCTGATTCACGCCAACTCGTGAGGATGGTGATGGAGCTGGAGCGCCACAATATCATTGAAGCAGCGAATGGTGAAAAAGCATTAGCGATGGCCCATCAATACAAACCGGATTGTGTGATTATCGATTTGCGGATGCCGGGTCGCGTGGACGGTTTTAATCTCTGCCGTGCCATCAAAAACGATCCAGCGTTATCTGCTACGCCCGTCATTATCTTGACTGCTTTTTTTCAGCAGGATGAAAAAAAACTCGGTATGTATTTCGGCGCAGATGCCTTTATTGAAAAGCCTTTTAATTTTTCACAGTTACTTGATGAAGTGGATCGAGTCACCGAACGTGTTCGTCAATAAATGGTCGACCACGTACTTTTCATCGACACCGCAACTTCAAATCGTCGCTGCTGACTTGCAGAGTCTGGCAGCCAGCCCAATCGACAGGGTAGGAGACAATGATGAGCCAGATTCAACCACAGCAAGAGATGCGTCCCTGGTATTACCGCTATCTTAAAATACTCAGAAAGCAATGGCTGGGGTCGCTCATTCTCATTGCTGGCCTGAGTATTTCCTACGTTGTCTGGACGATCAGCATTCGAAATCATGAAGATGTTGATCGGGCGCGATTTATCAGTACTGGAGAGCTGATCAGCACATCTCTTGCACGACGCATGAATAGCAACGAGCAGATTTTACGGGGTGGTGCCGCGCTGTTTAATATGAATAACAATACCTCCCGCGAGCAATGGCGCACCTATGTCTCTAGCTTGCGATTGGACGAAACGTCGCCCGGCATCCAAGGTGTCGGTTTCATTCTCCGCGTTCCTGACAGTGAGAAGGTCGCGCATACAGCAAAGATTCGTGCGGAGGGCTATCCTGAATATACCATCCACCCAACTGCGCCGCGTCATGAGTACATGACGGTGATTTATCTTGAGCCGTTCTGGGGACGTAATTTGCACGCCTTTGGTTATGATCTCTCATCGGAAAATGTTAGACGCGCCGCGCTAGATCAAGCGCGTGATACGGGTGAGCCTGCATTAACGGGCCGCGTGAAATTAGTTCAAGAAGGCAAGGAAGGAAATCAGGCAGGTTTTTTACTCTTCATTCCGGTATATAAAAATGGATTGCCTAGGGGCTCGGTGGAAGAGCGTCGCGAATCCCTTTTAGGGTATGTCTACAGCCCCTTCCGTGCTGAGGATATGATGCGCAATGTATTGTTCAATGTCGATAGTAGTGTCGGTGTTGAAGTCTATGATGGCAAAGAAATTGATCAAAATAAATTACTCTTTTCCAGTGCCCCAGATCATTCTGGCGTTGCTCCCCGTTATGTCAATGTCCGGCAAATGGAGTTTGAAGGGAAAACATGGACATTACGCTTTTCTAGCCTGCCCACCTTTGAGGCGCTCTCAAACAATATGATCAGTCATATGATCTTTGTCGCAGGGGTTGCGGTTACCATTTTGCTTACTTTTGTCGTGACAAATTTAGCGGCGACACGTAACCGCGCATTTGGTATGGCAAAAGAAATGACAACACAACTTAGTCATAGTGAAAACACGCTCAGAGCCGTATTGGATTCTGCAGCGGATGGTATTTTACGTGTCGATGGTCACGGTATCGTCAAATCAGTAAACCTAGCAGCAGAGCATATTTTTGGTCTTAGTAACGATCAATTACGTGATTTTCCTTTGCAGCAAATTATTGATGGTATGGATGTGAACAAGCTGGAGGACATTCTTAATAGTTACGGCAATGCCGGTAGCACCATGCGTAGTGCCCGCGTTGAGTCGTTTGGTATCCGCTCTTCTGGTGACCAGTTTCCGCTTGCCGTTTCGCTGAGTCAGTTTAATCAGAATGATGAAATCAACTACTCACTCATGGTGAGAGATGTTAGCGACGACAAGATGGCTGAAGCGATTCTTCAGCTGAGGTTAAAAGCGATTGAGGCAGCAAATAACGGTATCGCTATCGCCGACATGCGCATGCCAAGTCAGCCGATTATTTATACCAATCCTGCTTTTGAGCGTATCACTGGATATAGCGCCAGTGAAATGCTGGGAATGAATTGTCGTATTCTGCAGGCAGAAGATCGGTTCCAGCTGGAGATTGCAGAGATTTCGCAAGCCATCCAAGAGGGGCGGGAATGTAAGGTGCTGCTGCGTAATTATCGTAAAGATGGCAGCTTGTTCTGGAATGAATTATCGGTTGCACCGGTCATTGATCAAGATGGTCTCATTACTCATTATGTGAGCAGCCAGAACGATGTTACTGATCGTGTGCTGGCAGAAGAAAATCTTCGCATCCGATCCATGCGTCTTGACGCCATTTGTACACTCAGTCCAGACGGCGTCGTGGCCTTTGATGCCAACGGTAAGTTGACCAACGTGAATCCCGCTTTTTTAGAAATGACAGGATTTACCAATATCACACTCACTGATCTGACCATGGACGAGTTTGATGCGCTCATGGCCTCATTGGCTGATCCGGCACATGCCTATGTCTCTGCAAAAGAAGAAACGATGATGAATTTGGTGCTCGATGCGGAAGATGAATTAGTACATTCCAGTCAGCAAATGGTCTACTTAGCTGCGCCGTATTCTCGAATCCTTATTCGTTCTATCCGCACTGTGGCAGTGGGCTCTTTGGAGCAGGTCATTTATTTCCGCGATGTGACCCGTGAAACAGAAATTGATCGTATCAAGAGTGAATTTTTGTCGACCGCCGCCCATGAGCTGCGTACACCGATGGCGAGTATATTTGGTTTCTCAGAACTGTTACTTCGTCGTAACTATGATGAAGTAACACAGAAAGATTTATTAGGGACCATTAACCGGCAGGCCGGTATTATGATTAACTTGATTAACGAGTTACTCGATCTTGCTCGTATTGAAGCCCGCGCTGGTAAAGACTTCAAGTTCACCGTCCAGCCCATCGCACCCATCGTCGAGAATGCGGTTGCTGCGTTACTCGTTCATAACGATCCAAGACGCATTAACGTGAATATCGATGAGCATCTACCGGTCGTTAAAGTCGATGCGGAGAAAATTGGTCAGTCACTTATGAATGTATTGAGTAATGCGTATAAATACTCACCCAACGGTGGCAATATTGATCTGTTTGTTCTCAGTGAAGAGCATGACGGCGTGACAGAAATTGGTCTGCGTGTGAAGGATCAGGGCATCGGCCTAACACCAGCGCAAATGGAACGCCTGTTTGAACGCTTCTTCCGCGCCGATCCTTCTGGCAACATCCCGGGAACAGGGCTGGGAATGTGTATTGTTAAAGAAATTATCGAATTGCATGGCGGACGCGTCGATGTGCAAAGCGAAAAAGATGTAGGAACGACTGTGACACTCTGGCTACCAATTGCGCAAGAGGAGGCGTTGCTCGCAGCGTAAATAGCGTCATCTACTTGCGTTAGATTCGTCGCCAGGCGGCAAGGAACATGGTTCTTGCCGCCATTATTTTTCAAGAATGACAACTGTATAGTGGTATTATTGTTGTTAATATAGTGTCTATGCATTGATGTTCCGTTTACGAAAAGAAAGAGCACCCTATGAAAGTCGTCCCTTATGTCATCATGAGTTTCATCTGTACACTGGCTACAGTGGCCTATGCGGAAGAAAAATCGCTCTGTCCTTCGCTATGTACTTCAGAGAAAAAACAATGTTTGTCGCATGCCGAAGCTGATGCAAAATTAATGGTCGACCCCATCCTCAGGACGAACACGGAAAGAAATACGGGCGAAAGCCTCTCTGAGTATCAAGCACATAAAAAAGCGGATTTACGCAATGTGACCAGAGAGAAATCCAATGCATGTGATCAGTCTTATGGGCAGTGCGTGCAGTCCTGCCGAAAGGATGAGCAAGCACCGTCGACGACCGCTACCCCTGCGAAATAATTGCGCCATTGACCTGATCAACATTGACCATGTTGATCTAGATGAAGAGTCATTGGGATCGGCATCCGACGAAGGTGGATACGCGCTAATGGTCAATAAAAAAGCCGTATAATCTGCATTGTCATAGGCGGGTGTAGTTCAATGGTAGAACGGCAGCTTCCCAAGCTGCATACGAGGGTTCGATTCCCTTCACCCGCTCCAATAAAATCAAAGACTTAGTTGGTTTTTTCGTTCTTAAATTTCCGCAATTCTGAAATATTTCCTCAAAAGACGGTTTTCGAACGCGCTTCAAAAGAAACGACGATTGCCATTCCTTATCACTAGTTGCACAGTATCACTCGTATCTGATGTAACCCAAACGCAGTCGATATCCTTTGTCTGTTTTTTTAGTAATCCTAGATCTTTTTTAGCTAATCGATATGGTTTTGAGTAGCCTTTGCTTCTACCTGCAAAGCGGTCGAATGCGCTTTGGGTGCACAGCTCTTCGATAGCAGCAACAACACCATATCGTTCCAATGCTCTTCGCTGCCCGCAGCCCAAGTAGTCTAGCTTGGTCAATGTTGACGTAAGTTGTCCATTTAAATGAATCAAAGCGTCTGAACATGAGTTGACCGTATGGTGTTTCCACAAGGGCTCGTGATGATGAATTCTGTTTCGGAGATTTACAATCTCGTCAAAGGCTTTGTGTAATGGACCAACTGCTCGCATATGAGATGGGGCACCAGGAAAAACGGTAGTAACATGATTTGGCCACAGCTTAGATTTGCTGTTAATATCCCAGAACCGCTTTACTAAAAAATTAACCCAGAAACCAAATGTCATCTCAGCTAGTACACGCTGCCAAGCAGGTTTATACCCCGGTGGAGCGCCATTTGGATAGTCGCGTGATGTGATTTTTTTTATCGCCTCTTGGATTAGACGCTCACCTGTACTAAGTTTTCCTGCTTGGATTGTTCCCTTTGATCTTAGCTCGTTTGCATCTTTCGTTACCCAGTAATCGAACCATCCATTACCGTAGTGAATGGATAGCTCTTTGTTAAGAGCATTTCGAAAACCGACCTCCAACGCGTGTACTAAGGGGGAGAAAGCTGTCGAAATCGCCATGCTCCACATGTACGCTCCGTAAGATTCAGCGGCGCTAGCGGTTCCAAGATGTCGTGGATAAGAGCTAAGGCGTGCCATTGAAGTAATCAATTGCAATTCTTGTAATTCAATGGGATTGAACATAAGTACAAATGTTAAAAAATGATGCATCAGTCTAGCATTAATGACCTTTCATTCGGAAGGAGAGCTTGACTCGGTTATGATCAAGCAGTATATTTCGTGTGTACACATTGATAGGTCACTGACTCAAACCTACACTGTAATGAATGAAGGGGCCTTGTGCCCCTTCGCCTTTTCTAAGTGCTATTTGAGTTAAATAGCAGCGCACTCCTCCCCGCAAGCAGTACTTCCAGATCATCTCCGCGTCACCTTTGCTTCAATTTCATGAATGCACTTTGCTAACGGAATATGAGCTGAACATGAACTAATGCCTATCTCATCGGCGATACAATCTTGCATCGCCGTAAATAATGACGTTGTGTCGTCCTAACGCTCTTATGTCCAAGTTTTTGGGGTGTATTTCAATTGTTGAGAGCCATTTTTACCAGTGGTCGTCTTCGCGCGAGATCTGTGAGCGTTGAGCGAGTCTGCCCCAACGAGAGAATTGCTTTTCTGGCATCTCTGTTTAATTCACCCTCATGCTCTGTTAAAATACGCCTTTTGCGGAATGAAATGCGTTCAATTGGTCTGGCGCATTGGTTGATCTGATAACGCGTTGTCTGATCGTTTGTAATGTGTGGCGCATTGATGTTAATGGGGCCTCACTGTTCCGTCTCTTCCTCTTTTACTAAGTTCCCGTATGTCAGATTCCAAACCTGCTGATGGCGCAAAGCCGTTATTTTATGATCCTACTGAGCGCCGTATTCGTAGCTTTGTGACCCGTGCCGGACGTTTGTCTGATGCGCAGGCACGTGCCATTGAAACGCTCGGGCCACGTTTTTGCATTCCTTACCAAAAAGCCATCTTGGATGTTGACGCCGCATTCGGTCGTCAAGCGCCCACGGTGTTTGAGATCGGTTTTGGGATGGGCGAAACTAGCGCCAAAATTTCTGCCAGCATGCCAGAGAAAAATTTTATCGGGGTCGAGGTACACACGCCTGGCGTCGGAAGTTTGCTCAAGCTCACGGATGAAATGGGATTGCAAAATC
The DNA here is from genome assembly GCF_049340215.1 of Undibacterium sp. MH2W. Classification (NCBI taxonomy): domain Bacteria; kingdom Pseudomonadati; phylum Pseudomonadota; class Betaproteobacteria; order Burkholderiales; family Oxalobacteraceae; genus Undibacterium; species Undibacterium sp. MH2W. The sequence goes on from NZ_JBMPPA010000001.1 coordinate 212,923, forward strand.
AGCGCATCATTCAGCACGATGCGTTTGAAGTATTGACCAATATGATTGCCCCGTTGTCATTGCATGGGGTGCATGTGTTCTTTCCTGATCCATGGCATAAAGCGCGTCATAACAAGCGCCGCTTGATTCAGGGACCCTTAGTACAGTTATTGGCGTCGCGCTTGGCGCCAGGTGGCTATCTGCATTGCGCCACCGACTGGGAAGACTACGCGGTACAAATGTTAGAAGTACTCAGCGCTGAACCGACCTTGAAAAACACCGCAGACGGCTATGCACCTCGTCCGGACTATCGTCCAGTGACCAAATTTGAAAATCGTGGTTTGCGTTTGGGCCACGGTGTCTGGGATTTGGTCTTCACCAAAATCTAATATCGGACGACACGTCCATCGTATCCCTCCCCCTATGTTGTACAGATAAACACAACGAGGGGAGGGCGACGACAGCGCCCTGTGGCATCGATTTATTGCTGACGAAACATTCTGATATCGTCGAGGCTATTCAATAATTACCTTCTCTTTACCCAGCGCTGAATGGCTGCGTTTCGATTTAAGAATCGGGTAAAACAATTCAGTCAGCCAGTTTTCTTTTCCAAATTGCAGATCGTCTTGCAAGCCGACTTTGGGCGGGTATTGACGGGTGATGAGCGCTGTACCGAAAATCACATCCCATAAAAATAAGAAGTTACCGTAATTGCCGCGGTAATGACCGATACCATCATCCATCGTCAGCGCGTGGTGAGCATAATGCGTTGCTGGCGTTGAGATCGTTCGTTCAACGACCCACATCACGTGTTTGATCACCGGAAGCTTATACAAAGCTTTATCCCATGGGTTGGCGCTGTGCGCACCAATGATGACAGCCAACTTCAGCACGACGTACACGACATAGACGTTTCCAAAGCCAAGGTAAATCAAGATGGACGAAATCCAAATACCCGGCATGGCAGCGTAATAGAAAAAATTATTCCGATAGACTACGCGGACACTCATGTACGCCGCAGAGTGGTGGGCGCGATGAAACGGCCACATCCACGAAGTGTGTGATAAACGATGCCACCAGTATTGCGTGAGGTCATCTGCGACGAAAAGGATGAGGAACATGCTCCAAGCTGGCAGATAGCTATAAGCATTATGCAGCAAGGGGAAATAGTGCATCCCTAGAAAATTCACTACAACCACGATCCCTGGCTGAATCAGCACCAGCAGCAAAAGCAACATGGCGGTATCAATTTTCCAGTCATCTTTCGATGCGCCGAGGTTAAAAAAACGCCCCGTGATGATTTCAAATAAGGCAAAGCCAAAATAAATCGCCGTAATGACGATAAGTTGGGTTGGGTTCATTGTGAGTCTCCGGATAGGTGACAAGCGGGCTTGTCTTGTTGTTATCGCTCTCTCAGGTAGCGTTGGCTCTCATTCTTCTCTTGTCATTGCTTGTCGTCCAATGCATTATTTGGCTATTGGTAATGAGAAAAACGCATTACTGAGCTAAGCGAGACCAATCTAGACACAAGGTGACCATGATGGATTTGCGGAAACTACGACATGCTGTTGTTTTATCGGAAGAATTGAATTTTGCGCGCGCGGCACAAAAGGTAAATCTGACCCAATCTGCCCTCAGTCGCAGTATTCAGAACCTCGAAGAAGAACTGGGTGGTAAGTTATTTGACCGTACGCTCCACGGTGTCCACATTACGCCAATCGGTCACCAGGTCATCCAGCGCGCAAAAGCCTTGTTACTGGAGGCGAATAACCTGCGTCATGAAGTCCACCAGATGCAGCACCATGAGATGGGGGATGTGCATTTTGGTGTTGGTCCTTTGCCAGGCTCCACTTTTTTACCTCCGGTACTGGCGCAATTATTAAACGCATTTCCGAAGTTGCGAACCGAAGTGACGATTAATAATTGGGACACCTTGTTGCTGCAACTGATGGATGAGCAAATAGAATTTTTTATTGCTGATGTGCATAACATCACGCCTAATAACACCATTGAGGTACAGCGCTTTGCTCGGCAATATGGGGGATTCTTTTGTCGGCGCGAACATCCACTCGCAGGGCAAGACATTTCGGCAGCAGCGCAAATTTTCGCGTATCCATTGGTTTCAGTACGCTTACCTGCCGAAGTTAAAATCGCGTTGCATGATTTTTTTAAGCTATCTGCGCAGCAGACGTTTGATCTCGCATTGACTTGCGATAATCCCTCGCTACTTCATTACGTGTGCCTGCACAGCAATAGCATTTTACTGAGCACCCATGCCGTTGTCCGAGCTGAAATCGAACGAGGCGCGATGTGTGAGGTGAGAATGCCCGATCAAATTGAGGTGTATGCCGAAATGGGAATCGTCACGTTAGCGGGGAGAAGTTTGTCTCCAGCCGCCACGTGGTTGATTGACCATATTCGGCAATACATTGATTCGCTCGCTTTTACGGCGCAATGAGTGTCTCATCAGATGCGTTGCGAACGGTCTGTTTAAAAAGCACATTGATCGCACCGAGTTGCCCAAACTGCACGTGGATATCGGTGTAGAGCGGTACGTCCGGACTTCCAGCATACGACCCAGTAATAATGGCTTGCCCAGCGCGTAAGCCGATGCCTTCTTGACGCAAATAATTGACAAGCCAGTACAGTGGTGCAAGGGGATTGCCAGCAGGATGCTTGCCAGCGAACGTTTGCGTGACTTGGTCCTTGACCTGAAGTGTGATGGCGATCTCTTGCACGGTCTCCGCTATCGCCAGATCAAGCGGCGCGCCTAAAAATAGACCTTGATTAAACAAGCCATCCGCCAGTAGTTCTGGAAAACTTGCGGAAGTCGGATCAGCATAACGACATCCGATTATTTCTAACGCAAGATGCACATGGGAGATCGCCGCCCGCATTTCCATGTCAGAATACGCCAATTCACGTGGTGGCAAATCGTGCCCTAAAACAAACGCAAGTTCAGGTTCAATCTTGACCGATTTGTCATCGCTCACGGAGCAAATGATGCTTTCCTTTTCCCGGAAAACTGTCGTCTCAAAAATCGGCGCGAGAACGATTTTGTCGTCGGCAGGGACGGCGCATTTCCAACCTGCGATGTCACATTGCATGTGGTGTGATAACCGACGTTGAATCTCCATAGCATCATCGATCGTGGTAGGACGAAGTGTGATCGATAAGCGCTCACCCCGAACGCCACTACGTCGTCTTTGAGCGAGGATGTGCGATGCTGCTTCTAATGACGCTTGGTTCTCTGAAGAAATGGATGGCATAGTGACTCCGATGAGCATTTGGTTTGCGCCCATGTTGGCGAACAAATACAAAGGAATAGCGACATTGCATTAGCTCGCTTCAAGTTCCTCAATCAACTGCAAAATCTCCGCACCATAACTCTCCAGCTTTTTATCGCCAACACCCGAGATCGCCCGTAAGGCGATGAGGGAAGCGGGGGCTTGGCGGGCGATTTCGCGCAGGGTGGCGTCTGGGAAAATCACATAAGCGGGCACGTTATGCGTGCGGGCTGTTTCGACGCGCCACCAACGTAGCTTATCGAAGAGCGTTTGTTCGGTGCTACTGAGCTCGGTTTCGGCATAGTCTTTCGCTGATTGGCGTTTATGCTTCACGGCTTTTTCAGCTTTTTTATACTGACGAAGTTGCACCTTGGTTTCGCCACGCAAAACAGCGCGGGAGGCTTCGGTTAATTTCAGAGAACTAAAATTCTCATAATCAACAGCGACCAGACCTAGCGCAATGAGTTGGCGCAGAAGGGCGCGCCATTCTGCTTCACTTTTATCCGAGCCAATGCCATACGTTGATAGTTGATCGTGACGCCATTGCGTAACACGCTCCGTGTCGATCCCACGTAAGATATCGATCACATGTCCTGCGGCGAAGCGTTGATCGACGCGGTAGATCGTAGACAGAATTTTTTGTGCGGCGATGGTGCCATCAAAGGAGGTGGGCGGATTGAGGCAGGTATCGCAATTACCGCAAGGCTCTGAGGCTTGGCCGAAATACGCCAGAATATGGACGCGACGACAGTTGAGGGTCTCGCAGAGGGAGAGCATGGCATCCAACTTGACGCCTTGTACCCGTTTGAACGTGTCATTCGCTTCAGATTCATCAATCATGCGGCGTTGTTGAACGACGTCTTGTAAACCGTAGGCCATCCAAGCATTTGCGCTGGCGCCATCGCGACCGGCACGGCCCGTCTCTTGGTAATACCCTTCCACGCTTTTCGGCAAATCCAAATGCGCAACAAAGCGGACGTCAGGTTTATCGATGCCCATACCAAACGCGATGGTCGCGCACATCACGATACCTTCTTCTCGTAGGAACCGCGCCTGATTACGGCTACGCTCTTGCATATCCATCCCCGCATGGTAGGGGAGGGAAGTGATGCCATTTTCGTTTAGAAATTCAGCGGTTTCTTCGACTTTTTTACGCGACAGGCAGTAGACAATACCTGCATCACCATTGTGTTGCGCTTGAATGAAATCGAGTAATTGTTTGCGCCCGTTGGCTTTCTCGACGATCTGATACCGGATATTGGGGCGATCGAACGAGGAAACAAATTGCAGCGCGTTTTCAAGTTGCAGACGATGAATAATTTCGTCACGCGTTTGTTGATCCGCGGTGGCGGTTAATGCGATGCGCGGAACGTGGGGAAAACGCTCATGTAGCGCCGATAAGCGGATGTACTCCGGGCGGAAATCATGTCCCCATTGAGAGACGCAATGTGCCTCATCGATGGCAAAGAGAGCGATATCGATGATCTGAAGTAATTCAAGGCATCGTTGCGTCAACAAACGTTCTGGAGCGATGTACACCAGATCCAAATCGCCTTCGCGCATCTTTTTCTCGACGGCTAAGATTTCGTCAAAACTCTGTGTCGAATTAAGAAACGCGGCGCGAACACCTACCTCAGCCAACGCATCCACTTGGTCTTGCATGAGGGCGATTAAGGGCGACACGACAATGCCAACGCCAGAGCGGATCAATGCGGGAATCTGATAGCACAACGATTTACCGCCGCCGGTCGGCATGAGCACCAAGGCATCACCGCCTTGCACTACGTGCTCAACAATTTGTCCCTGTTGTGATCGGAACGCCGGATAGCCAAACACCGTTTGCAGCAGGTGCAATGCGTGTTCTTCGGTATGACTGAACTGATTGGAATGACTCAATGATGACACTACTTACTCTGCCCATTCTCTGGCGTTAATTGACACATCCGCTTGCCTTGTCTGTACCGTAGCAGCGATGTCGATGCTGGTGTTCATTGCATGCCGCCACAGAGCGTGGGGGGAAGATGAACGGGGGATACGGTATGTAGGCCCTCTGCGGAGGTCGAAAATTGAAAGATCTTAATCGGCACGAAGCTTACCACGAGGGCCTGACCAAGGCATGGATTTTTGCCTGATCGTGTTGCTGCGATTTCGCAACAGGATGGATAAAAATAGTGACTTTTTTATAATATGTGTTATCTTTTCGATATTATCAAAAAGAAAATAATAACACCGATAGTATCGTTTTTTAATACTTTTTAAGTTTAAATTGAGATCAGGATCGAATCTGCAGATACTCCATTCTCACCGTTGAAAGCGGGTTTCTTGCTGGCACCGGTACGAATCATTTTGTCCCTTATTCTGACGAAGGATAGACCATGTATTTATCATCGACACCGACCAGCAACGTTGAATCCAGTCATCCACTCTTCTCGATGCCAGAGATAGAAGATGCGCGTCCATCCTATTTTTCTGCGTTTGAAGAAAAGGTCGCCATTACAGGAAAAGCCCCAGTGCAGATGGGCGACTATCAGTTCACTGTCGTACCGTTTAAAGCGGCGAAAGGAATGCTGATGCAAGTTGAACGTCAAGAGAAACGCATTATTTCTGCGCATTTACCATCGATGTTTTCGCGGGGTGAGTTGGTATCGGCTAGCTTGAAAGTGCGCGATAGTGAATACCTCTTAGTGGCTGCTCACTCCGCATCGAGAGTGTTTGCCACCGGTAAGCGTTGGCTTGGTATTTTCAGGGCAGATGGTAAAAACGTGTACGCCAATGTCTTTGAGCAACAAGTCGTTCAAGTCAAGCCGCACGACGATGGCATTTCGATGCTGTTTTTGAATGGCGACAAAATGCGTATTAAGCTTTGATTCATCGCCAAATTAACGCGAAAGACATCGCTTTCGCGGGACACATCGGGTCAGTCATTCTTTGAGAATCGACTGACTTTTTGACGCCTGTCCAACTGGTGCGGTCGCTTTTTCAAGCGCACTCAACCAGATCAACGCATGTTCGCGTGTTTCACCGCACATCTCCGCAGACGCTTGTAAGCCCGAGCAACACGCCGGACGTTCTGGCTGACCAAAAATGGCGCAGCGCAAATCATCTAAGAGTTGTACACAGGGGACGCCCGCTAGCTTGCCATGGGGCATGCCAGGGATAGGACTGCTGATCGAGGGAGCGATACAGCACCCTGCGCAGCCTGGACGACAATTCATGGTTTCACTGCTGTTTTTCTGCATTGTTTCTTAAAGCGTGGTATTTTGATAAAACTCTTCTCGTGAGTCGAAGTACGTCAATGGCTGTGTGTTCATCGCATCCACGCGGTTATGTTTTACTGTCAGAAAGACATTAATCCTGCCATTTTGTCGTTTCAGCATGAAAAATGCGCGTTTCATCGCATTCCTGTGGCGATGGAACCAAGTCTCATTGATCATAGCAATCAATCGGCGCTTGACGCTGTTTTCATAGACGATTACATTACTGACTCAAGAGTAAGTTATTTTGAATGATCGCTTTTTTGTGCGAACTTCGGGTAATTATAGGCAATTATGCCGTTGGTCATCAGTTAATCACGTCAGAAACCATGTCATGTCCGTTTAAACCCAAATGGGAACGCCGTAAAGAGGCACGCCCGCAGGAGCTGCTCGCGGCTGCGCTCGATCTATTCGTTGAGCGCGGTTTTGCCGCGACACGTTTAGACGATGTCGCCAAGGCTGCGGGTGTTTCCAAAGGAACGCTCTACTTGTATTTTTCGAGCAAAGAGGATTTGTTCAAGGCCGTTGTCCGAGAAAGTATCATCCCGCTCATTGGTGAAGCGGAAGGAATGATCGGCGAATTTGAAGGGACGAGTGAAGAATTATTCAGAACCATGATGACCACGTGGTGGCAAAACATGGGGATGACGAAGTTGTCCGGCTTACCAAAGCTGATGATGGCCGAAGCGGGAAACTTTCCTGAATTAGCGCGCTTTTATCAGGAAGAAGTAGTGAACCGAGGCGAACGCTTAGTGGCGACGATGCTTGAGCGCGGTGTGCAGCGTGGTGAAATCCGCTCGTTTGACTTAGAAGTGGATGCGCGGTTACTGATCGCGCCGATGATGATGATGATGATGTGGAAGCATTCAGCGGGTGTTTGTATGGTTGAGGAACACAAATTAAACGACTACTTAGAGCGTTACATTGATCTCGCAATGCACGGATTAATGATAAGGAAGTAAGCGGTCTGGATAGCGCATCGTGAAGCTCGGTTGTTGATCATGGTATGGAGGTGTGGTTGAGAAACATGCCTTTAGTGATGAAAATTTGTTAATATTTAAATATTTTTCATGTTATTTAGCCAAGTTGAATACATTTAGATGCTTGGTTTACATGAAAATGCTCCAGTAATGATCAATCTAGGCATGTGCTTTGATAAAATGCGGGTTCCCTTAATTTTGCAATCGAGTGAAGAAATGACTATCGAAAAAGCCCGCTTTAACATGATAGAACAACAAATTCGTCCATGGAACGTGCTCGACAAAAATGTTCTGGACATGCTGATTGTCGTCAAGCGTGAAAATTATTTCCCTGAAGATCAAAAGACATTGGCTTTTTTTGACACTGAACTACCGCTGCCAGATGGTTCGAAAGCGATGAATCCGAAAGTGGAAGCGCGTATTCTGCAAGAGCTGAACGTGAAAAAAACAGATGCCGTGTTGTTGATCGGTGCAGCATCTGGTTACTTGGCAGCACTGTTGGCTTATGCTGGCCGCCACGTTACCGTGCTGGAATCGTCGCCTGTTCTGAAAGAATTAGCAGAAAAAAATCTGCATGCTGACGGTGTTCGTAACGTGACCGTATTGCTCGCCGACGGCTTGTCTGGTCAACATTCAGGTTCTTATGACGTGATCGTTGTTGCTGGCGCTGTCGAAACAATTCCAGAGTCACTGACCAAGCAATTAAATGCTGATGGTCGCTTGCTGGCTGTTGTTGGCCAACTGCCCATGATGCATGCTCATGTTGTTACCCGTACTGCGGGTGGTTTGACAGATCGCAGCGTTTTTGACACCGTGTTAGCACCGTTAGCGGGCGTGGTTCCTGCATCGCAATTTACGTTTTAATTGGTCAGATAACATTAGATTAGAGAACGTATGCAAAACATCACCGCAACAGAGCTGGCAGCGTGGCTTGCTGATACCGGAAAAACACCACCGGTTTTACTCGATGTAAGGGAACCATGGGAGTATGAAACTTGTCACATTGGCGGCGTGCAGTTAATGCCAATGCAGACTGTGCCGACACGTTTCAATGAGCTGGACGAAGAAGCGGTGATTGTTTGTATTTGCCATCATGGCGGTCGTAGTATGCAGGTGGCGAATTTTCTTGAACGTCAGGGGTTTACACAAGTGATAAACCTGACGGGTGGTGTGCATGCGTGGGCATTGCAAGTCGATCCTTCGATGCCGACCTATTAATCTCATTTATTTTCCCGGAGCGTCTTAATGCGTAATCCTGTACGTAATTCTGTTCTTGCGGCCCTGTTGGCAACGGCTTTTTGTTCTATCGAGGCCAATGCGGCTGATTTGCTGCAAACATACAGAGATGCACTTGCCAATGATGCGCAGTATGCGAGTGCACGTGCATCGCAAGTTGCGGGTGCCGAGAAGGCAGTGCAAGGTCGTGCAGGTTTATTACCATCTGTTTCTCTGTCAGGAAGCGATACGAAAGCGCATAACGATTTTGCCTCTGATAGTAGCGTGAGCAGCATCAAAGGCGACAACTATACGAATGTCTGGCAATTGCAATTAGTGCAGCCCGTGTTTCGTTGGGCGAACTGGCAGCAGTATGAGCAAGGAAAATTAGCAGTCGTGGCGTCCGACGCCCAATTTGCTCAATCCCAGCAAGATCTCATCGTACGGGTTGCGCAAGCCTATTTTGACGTTCTGACGGCACAAGACAATTTGATGACGCTTCAGGCGCAACAAGCAGCGATTTCCGAGCAATTGGCTTCAGCAAAACGTAATTTTGATGTGGGTACATCGACGATCACAGATACGCATGAAGCACAGGCGCGTTATGACCTCGTCATTGCGCAAGAATTTGCCGGACAAAGTGATTTGCAGGTAAAGCGCTCTGCATTGCAGCAGATTATCGGCAAAGAAGCGGGTGATCTTGCCATGCTGAGAGTCGGGATTAAATTGGATGCACCGAAGCCTGCACGGATCGAAGATTGGGTCACATCAGCTGAACAGCAAAACTTTAATGTTGTTGCTTCACAGGTTGGCGTCGAAATCGCCAAACGGACGATTGAAATTAGCCGCGCTGGTCATTATCCAACGTTGGATATCGTTGCTGGACGAGCACGGAGTTCGTCTGGTGGCCAATCCGTGTTAAGCCCATCTGGCGTGTCGACCGCGAATACCATCGGTGTTCAATGGAGTGTGCCAATTTTCTCGGGCTTTGCTGTGAACAGTAAAGTCAATGAAGCGATTGCGTTAGAGGATAAAGCACGTAATGATCTGGAATCCGCGCGCCGTTCGGCGGCATTAGCGGCGCGTCAGGCCTATGTTGGCGTAACGAGTGGATTAGCGCAGGTAAAAGCCTATGAAGCAGCGGAGATCTCTAGTCAATCTGCTCTTGATTCGAATAAATTGGGATATCAGGTGGGGATCCGCATCAACATTGACGTATTGAATACCCAACAACAGCTCTACACAACGCGTCAGACCCTCGCCAAAGCGCGCTACGACACGATTATGAGTGGTTTACGACTGAAGGCTGCCTCGGGTATTTTGAAGGAGTCTGATTTGGTAGAAGTGAATGCCTTACTTCAGCACTGAGTGATTTCTCATGGGAGCAGTCTCATCTTGCTCCCCAGCGTTTTACCCAAAAACCACGGACTTGTTGTCCGTGGTTTTTTATTGTTAGCGTATTTAGCTTAATAGGGAAATGGTCCCGATAACAATGAAATGGCCAACAACGAGCAATACTGTCAGTGGTGCCAAAGCAAACGCTACCAGCATCGGAAACCGCAATAAAAGCGGCATCGTCCCTGATATGAATGGGGATACAATCCACATGCTCATTAAATACGCCATCACGACGGTCAGGCAAAAAATAATCATCAGAAAATTACTAGGATTGTAGGGCGCGTCAATTCCGCCAAGGATGGCCCAGAGAATCCAAAACGTTGTCGCAACGATGATCATGCGTTGGCTCGATTCTAGAAAAGCGATGTTCGACATCGAAAAACTCCAGCTGAAAAGTGTTGAAAATAGACTACTCTTACTCTCAGATCAGATCAAATCAAATCTATGACGTGTCTAGAAGCCGATCGCGATTATTTGCCCTGCTGTAAATGATCAATTAATTGATGCAAGCCTGTGGTCAGTGCTTTGACAGAACCTTCCATATCCCATTGATCGTTGTCGATATCCACCACGTTTGAAATCGCTCGTAGTTCCAGAAAACGTTGCTGCTCTTGTTGGCAGACGTGGAAAAAGGCAGCGCCTTCCATGTTTTCTAAGTCGACTTCTCGACTGTCAATAAACGGCGCCATTGCCGCATTGACAGAAAGACTTTTTGCTAAAGGGAAAAGAGGCGTTGTTGGTAAGTCACCACACGTGAGTGTGTGTCGGCGCTCAAATGCCATGTCGATTGGGAGGTGAGCGAGATGGACAAAACCATTGTTGGTGAAGAAACCTAAATCTGCCTCAACTTCGCTTTCGACGAGCACAACATCATAAACACGATGACTGGAGTGGGGGAAAACACCGGCGATGCCAGCAAGGATCAGGATGTCAGGACGATCTTGAATCGCTTTGACAGTGGCGTACGCCGTTGCTGTAAGTCCGACGCCAGAGATGATCTTCGTCACGTCTGGGCGTTCAAATAAACTTGCTTCTGTGTGTGTTGGAAATAAGACGGTAATTTTCATGGAAGAGTAGTAATGTTCGATTGATAGGATGAAAGATTACCAAAAACAAAGAACGCTGACACTTCGGTATTGTAGGTGTGAATAGTGCAATTCTTATTAACTGTTCTGCAAAAAAAATGTTAAATATGATTGGTTAACTTTCACTTTTGTCGCTTATCGTTAAAACCTGTTGGACGCGCATTTTTTTTGATGTGTATGATGGATCTGTGATGAAAAATAAAAAGATAAAAGACGGCTTCATTTGAAAATAGGCGGTCTTGTAGCTTGCAAACAAACGTCGTCTGGATCGTTGTTGCAATTGACCTTCCCTGAATTGAATTACGCTGACCGTCGCGTATTTTGCTTTAATGCAATGGTGATTGGTGTTGCGGGAAAGGTGATGTAATGCATTGTTCCAGTACCTGAATTCATGAGTAGTTCTTCGAGATTTGCGCTATGCAATTTGTTACTGATCCACAGATAATATCGATAGAGAGTCCGCCAGTAATGATGACGCGGGAGGCCGATGCCTATCGCAATCGAAGGATGGCGGATGACTTTTATAGTCGGTCATTGATTGGTCCATTTTTTTACTTAATTGCCACCTTGATGACCATCGGTTTATCTGATTTTTACCAAGGTCGGTTATGGATGCTTGCCCTACCCATTGCTTTGTTTACGATGTTAGGTGGACTGCGCTATGCACATAAGCCGCCGCAAGCTGATGCTGCACCAGATGAATACCGCGTGTGGAATCGGCATCAATGGTATCTGGTTCATGCGGGTGCTATTTTATGGAGTAGTATTGTTGCGTTGACTTGCGCTATTGAATTACGAGCCAATAATGCCGTGATCATCACGATGATTACCAATGTTGCCTTCAGTACCGCTGTCAGTCACTCCTTCGCGATGCATCCCCGTCAAGCACGGTGGTGTATGGTTGCTTTTGTTCTTCCACCCACCTTGGTTTATCTTTTTTATGCAGTCGAATTGCGCTCGATTGGCGTGACTGTGTGTATTTATTTTCTCTATCTCCTCATGAATTTGCAACGGAATGCGAAAGAGTATAAGACGCAGATAGAGACAGAGATTAGTTTGATCCAAAGCAAGGCGGAAGTTGCGCAGCTCTCATTGACCGATGCGTTAACTGGTTTGCCTAACCGCCGTAGTTACGAATCGACCTGGAATAATGTATGGCGAATTTCCGCCCGTAAAACAGAGGTACTTGCGCTCATTATTATCGATCTCGACCACTTTAAAAGAATTAACGATAAATATGGTCATATTGGTGGCGATCGTTGTCTCCAACATTTTTCGACGATATTGCGTCAACATCTTCGTCGAGAAAGCGATGTAATGGCACGTATCGGGGGGGAAGAGTTTGTCATCATCTTGCCTGGAGCGACAAGCGAGTTAGCCTACACGATGGCAGAAAATCTACGGAAAGATCTCTTCCATACTCCATGTCAGATCGATTCGTTTCATGTCCCCTTAACAGCGAGTTTTGGCGTTGGTGTCGCTGACTGGAGTGTCGACCGCACGCCAAATGATACGTTTCATCGAGTGGATCTCGCTTGCTATCAGGCCAAGACCGAAGGTCGAAATAAAGTGGTGCGAGCGTAATCGACATTGCAGTGATCAGTGATCACCACCGGCGCCCTCACGTTGCCGAGCGCACGTGGTGTCATAGGTCAATGCGATGTTATGAATGGCCAGTCAGATCGATCTGGAAGTCGCCCGCATCATAGGCTTTGCAATAGGTTTTCCAGTCCTCATTGACTTGCTTTGCACATTGCTGGCTCAGTTTTAACAAGGGCTTCATCCATTGTTTTCCTTGCGCGAAAGCGATCAGTTCGTCGGCATTCGCTGAACCCTGTCGGCCTGAACTACGCAATTGCGCTGATGCAACGATCTCCCCCATAACCTGAATCACTTTTTTGACTTCAGTTAATGTGCTGACAGAACCGTCGAGCGAGACGCGGTCTTCTGACGGTTGTAGCGCCCTTAAAATAAACGGCTTTCCGCCCATCTTTACTGGTTGTAGAAACGCCATAGAGACAGCTTGCATCCGTTTCTGAACGGCCACCACACGGTGTGCTTCCGATTCCCATGCAGGCTGTGGTGTATTGAGGTAAGGGGCTAGCGACGATGGGACGGCCTCTTTCAAATCCAGCAGATAATTTTGATCGGGACTACCTTTTCCCTGTACCAAAATGATATACCGATCAACGCCGAGACTACCATTGCCAGCGATCCGACGAGCGATATCGATGGGTTTGAAAAACTTTTTATCCGATTGATGTTGTGCGAACTCTTTCAAGAAAGCCGTGACCAATTTTCGTTGGGAAGGCGTGACGGCGAGGGCTTTTTTTCCATCGATGCGTATGCGTCTCTCGTCGCCTTTAAAGATCGTGCGATGATCTAAAAAATCACAACGCTGGCGCAGCTTCACTGCAGTGAGTAAATTACGAATCAGTCCTGTCGATGTTTCTCGTTCCACCCAACGGCTCTTACCGCTCGCAAGGACTGTTTGATAACTGAATAAAAATTCTTTTGTCAGTTCTTTTGCGTCATCGCTATCGATACCGAGACTTTTTGCACCCACTAAAATGCTGGTCAAAAATCGGATCAGATCCCAACTCGTTGGTGCCAGAACGGCTTCATCGAAATCATTGAGATCGAAATAAGCCAGCCGATTGTCCCCCTTGTAGCTACCAAAATTTTCTAAGTGCATGTCGCCCATACACCACGTTAATGGCGTGGGGAGCGCATGAAGATCCGGTGCGACGCGCTCGTAAAACAGATGGCATGTTGCACGCAAAAAAATAAACGGTGAAATACGCATGTTGCGATATTTCATCGATAAACGCTCTGGTTCACGCGTTTGATTAAAGCGGTGAATGGTCGAACAGACATCTATCATACGAGACTCCTACAAATGAAAATGGGTACTGAGTGCAGCGCTTATTTCAAGTATTTCTGAAAATGATCATCCGCGAGACTCTTAAACACGTAACCATCCGCGAGTAAGCGCGTGATGATCTCATCTAAATTTTTTAGTGTATTTGGATGAATCTCGTGCATTAATACAATACCACCGTTGTGTGCATGAACAGAAGAAATGACATGTTCTAGGTAATTTTTACGGTTTTGCGCCAAGACGCCGCAACTCAGTGCTTCTTTGAGGTCGACACTTCCTTTGTGGTCAAACGCCCAGTCGCAGGAATCGACATGCCAGCCTACGATCTTTTGTCCCATCGATTTTAGTAATTGATTGGATTCGCAGCTGGCATTGCCGTACGGGTAGCGAAATAATTGATGGGTATTGAAGGTTTCGCTGATGGCGTTACTTTTTTGAATTTCGAGCGATTGTTCTTCAACAGAAATATCATGAAAATTGGGGTGACTCCACGAATGGTTCGCGATGAGGGCGTAATCCGATTCTTGGACTAACTTGACCAATTCTGGATGGGTCTGAATTTTTTCACCGATCATGAAGAAGGTCGCGGGAACACGGTGTTTTTTAAGGATCGCTAGAATATATTCTGTTTGAATAGGCTCAGGTCCATCATCAAAGGTGAGTGCTATTTCTTTAGCAGGTGGGGTAAGAGGGATATCTGATTCATACCGGCAGGACTTTTTCAGCGTTTCTTCATCGGTTGTTAAGCGTTCAGTGAGTTTCACCATCCGATGTTTTTTGATCTGCGCCGCATCCACTTTATCGTGTGATGCAGGGAGAGTCCCCGCGCTGGCAGAGGGGGAAGGCGCGGCAGCGGCACTATTTTTGTTGGTTTCTGGCGTTGTATCGCCTGCGGATGCCGGAATGGCTGTGATGAGCAAAGTCAGTAGGCTGAGGGCTCCGACGATGCTGTTACAGCGCATACGGCGTAATGTGATTTTCTGAGCGTTGTTATATCCAAGGAATGCCATGTGATCAACAGTGTTAGCAATAATAAGGCGTTCATTATCGCTAATTTTTGACGATGTCCATAGCAAACCATTGCAAAACGACCATCAATCTAGCAGCAAAGGGGGGGATGAGGCTATGCCGAAACAAACCGCTGTTGACGCATCCATTTTGTCGCTACCCATTTTTCACCTTCGATGACGGGGTTACTTGCATGAAGCGACGCATGGTCGACTTGTCCCTGTGCGTTGGCGTATTCAAAATACACAGCATTACCCGGTATCGGCGAAACCGACCATCCCGCTTCAGGAAACACGGTTTCTCCGCCGGCTTCTACGTGGTTCAGATAAGTCACCAGCGTGCTGCATCGCTGGCCACTACGGTTTAATGAAGCATGGTTGAGCGGGTTGGCGGGAGTGAGGAAATCAAAGTGAGGTTCGCTGCCAGCCCCCGTTGGATAGTAAAGAATCTGAATACCTTCACCGTGCTCGACTGGTAAATTCATGATGTCGGAAATGCGCCGATCCAAGCTTGCAATGAGGGCGTTTTCGTTCAACTGAAAGAACATGCCGTAACTCGTGCGCTTATTGCTGACAACATTTTTTCCCGTCATTGGGTCGACAATCGTCGATGGTGTGAGGCGTGGGTGTGCAATCTCAATGAGTTGGGCACATTCTTCCGCACTGAACACGTTACTCAATGATGCCAAGAAAGGGCGTTCTGCACGTGCGTTAATGTGCACCAAACGGTCTGCCGTCTGAATACGATTGCCTGAACGAAACACCGGTGTGGGATACAAGTAGTCGAGGGAGAGTTCGTCGATGACAACATGATCGACAGGCACGGCACGTCCTGTGCACCGCGCCTTGACGAAGGCCTGTGTGATCGCCTGCGCAGCCAACTCTTCCATTTGCTGTTCACGCATCACAGCAACCAGTGCTGTTGGCGCTGCACCCTGATCGAGGTGTTGACTGATCCAGGCACTTAATTCAGGCGAAAAACGGACAATCGTACTCATGTTCAATCCACGTTAGTGATTACAGGTCAACCGCAACCCAGCCATCTGGTGTTAATTTAAAGCTTTCCTGTAACTGCATCGTACCAGCACCTTTTACGATGCGATCGACCATCGGAAACACGTGTTGTACATCGATGTCTTTAGTCCACGGTGCTGCATCTGCTTTGTAGGTGTAGTTGACGACCACCATTTTTTCATTGCCGCTTGTTTTACTTACTTCCCACCCAACCACTTTATCGAGCGTCAATTTGGCGGCACATAAATCACCTTGTTGAAATTTGATATCGCCATCTGATTTGATGCTACGCATTTCTTTATGGAGATAATATTTTTTCCCCTCATCAGTCAGATCGTAGCGACGCACTTTGATATCAGCGCTGATACCATCGGCGGTTGCTCTGACCGTTGCGACGGAATAACTGACGAGTCCCATTTTTTCGAGAATAGGCATTTGAATGGCATTGCGACCACCCGCATCAATTTCTCGTTGCGTGACGTCGATTGGCCAGACATTTTTTGCCAAACACAGATCACCGCGTTTAGCGAGGTATGCTTCCATGCCGGTTGTCAGATTTTCTTTGTTTAAATCAGTTTTGCTATTGCACGCAGAGAGTGCTGCGACAGTGAAAAGAATGCAGGAAATAGTTTTCATTGTTGTTTCTAAAAAGCGGTTTAATAACGGTCCAAATCAGTCTCTCGCTACCTGCTTAGTTTGTGCAGTTGGGACTGGTTGGTGTAATGCCGGGTTGATATCCATCCGTCAAGATATTGAGGAAGCAAATCAGATCTGAAATATTTTGCGCTGTCATTGGTGGCGTTGATCCGGCTTTGCGACCATCAAGAGGCAGTTGTTTGTCGATATTGCTTTGATACGCTGCTGGAAGGTCATTAAACTTTTGCACTTGGCCGCCACTGTATTGGGTTGTGATCAAACCATAAGTAGGGAAACTGGCGCTGGCTGTTTTTAATGGCGTACCACCCACCGTTGGATACCAAATTTCAGGATTGGTATCACGCGTGTTATAGAACTGAATTGCTTGCAGTAAGGACGTAATGACCCCATTGTGGAAGAAGACATTCCGTGTCGCGACGTTACGTAAAGTCGGCGTTTTAAACATGCCGCAAAATGCGTCAGGTGCATTGGCTGATGCGGGTAAGTGGTCTGTCCGGAATGGACCACAGATCCCCTGATCCATGTACTTCGGGTCTTGGTTTGCTGCAATGGCATTATTGCGTGGCACACCAATCGCTTCGTAAGAAAAATCTGTAAATAAGCCCGATGTACCACCAAAACCAGCTCCCTGATAATGGCACGATGCGCAATTTCCGGTGTTCGGGTCGGCAAATATCGTCAAGCCGCGCTCTTCTGCTGGTGTGAGGGTGCCCCCGATTTTGTTGGAGATGTGTAAATCAAATTTGCTGGTGTAGGGATGGAAGCTGGGATCTTCCATTTGAAATGCTTGTAGAGCCGCAGTGGCGTTGGTAAATGCAGCATTACTATCAGCGAAGGCATTCGCTCCAAATGCTTGAATGAATAGTGGTGCGTAACTCGCTGCTTTAATTTTTGAGACCACGTCAGCAGCGCTGGTATTGGCCATTTCGATAGGGCTCAGCAGTGGAATTGCTGCTTGTTGTGCCAGCGTATCGACTCGACCGTCGGCGGTAAAGCCACCACCCGGACCCGGAGCACTCACGCCATCCGGATTGTCGAGCAAATCTGCATAGGCAGGCGTGACGTTCTTGTAACGCAGTGAGGGTACCGCGCGTGTCCCTGGCAAATTAAGACCGGGACCGCCTAATTGCACCGCCAGATTGTTCGATGGCGCATAAGCGGAATTGGGATCGTGGCATGTCGCACAGGACATTTTTCCAGATCCAGATAAATTCTGATCGAAGAACAACTTTTGTCCCACTTGGGCAGCCAGACTGAGCGTTGTCGCAGGCGTCGATGTCCCTGTTGTTGGGCCAGGCTGAGATGGGCCTGTTGTCGTTGATGTCGTTGTTGACGAACTTGAGCTGCTATTCGGACCACCGCAAGCAGCCAATGTCAGTGCGAGAAGACTGACGGCAAAACGTATATTCAGATGCATATATTGACCAATTTTCTAAGCAAACCTAAACAACCTCTGAAACAAGGGCGGGGTGGTTCCTAAGGAACGCCCCCGCCAGGTCATTGCTACCTTATTTTGCTACTTACTTGACTGCCCAAACGTTAGTCTGTGTCGCATCAGCACCCACTTGTGCAGGTGTTGTCACGTCAGCAGATTGTTTCTGGACATAAGTCTTCGGAATCACAAAGGCGTGATTGATAGGACGTACAGAGTCAAAGTGCGTATCAGCGCTGCCAGCATATTCCGGCAAGTTCAGGATGTTTGCAGAGATGAATTTTTCTGTGTACTTAGAACGATTCATGTAGCTCGAATCAACGGCAGGATCCGCCAATTGGAACATATCTTGCAGCGTACGAACGAATGAGAAGTGGCTGTAAGAATCGCTATCTGACACGCCTTTTGGACCACTTGTGTTTGTCAGAATACCGAAGATACTTTGACCGTGACCACGGTTGCCGTTGGCGTAGTTGTTGACGCTACTATCTGGAGACCAGCTGCCATCCGCATTTTGTTTCAACGGCTTCGCAACAGTGCTATTAGCGACGTTCCAACCACAGCAAGAGTTCAAGCCGCTTCTTGCGTTACCTTCGTCAAACATCAACACGATAGCAACACGTTTTTGCGGATTTTTCCAGAGCGGTGACGCCTGAATTTTTTGAACAATTTTGTCAACGTAGTTGTCACCGCGAGTGATAATCGCGCCACCTGTGGCGACTGCGACGTTATTGGCAACGCTGGAACAGTCACTTGCCGTTGTCACGACACCATTGACAGTACCAGTAATGGTGATGCCATGCATATCGTCGCATTGGTCTGGCATCAAGAAGTTGATGTTGCCGACAGTGCCTGCGGCCAGATCAGTGCTAAATTGGTCGTAGTCATAGCCTGATGGAATCGTGTAAGCAGTACTCTTAGACAGTGCTGCATCCCACTGACCGCCACCCAGTGTACGGTTGCTGAATTTCCACTCAGGAGCGCTACGAACGTTTTGGTAAGCCATACCAGGGTGATGCTTCGTTTTGTACAGGCTTGCTGGCAATGTCAAATTCAATTGTGCATTACCGATGGTAGTGGTGTTGCCACCTGCAGTACCCGGCGCGTAGACATTGTCCTTTGCAACAACGGCCGCATCAGCGACGCTGTCAGTACGGAAGTCTTGACCTGGGTTCATGGACTCCGAGTAGGTTCTCCATGTCAAACCTGCACTTGTTAATGCATTGAACAAGTTTGGTTTGCCCACGATATTGTGGTTGACTGCCGCTGCTTGTGTGCACGTTGCTGCAAATGGTGAGCTGGCGAGACCAGGTTGTGTTTTGTCTGGAACAGGCAAATCTTGTACTGCATTTGCACCTGTTGCATCACAGTTCCATTGGCTGTCGTCAGTAATACCGAAATCATCAGCACCGCCCAATGCAGTGTAGTTTGGCTCACTTGGATAGCCTGTCGCGTAGTAGCTAGTCAGCTGATTACCCGCTTTCAGATAGCCGTTGATTTTCGGTGCAAATGGCGAATTCAGAATAGACGATGTCGCTTTGTTTTCCAGCATAACGATAAAAATATGATCGTAACGTGGGATACCTTCGACGTTGAATGCTGCTTGTTGCGCTTGTAAGAAAGTGATCGGTGTACGTGTATCTGCCGTTGTTGCTGTTAAGGCAGTGACGTTTGTCAAACCTGTCAAACGTGGGTCGCCACCTGGAACTGCCAGTGCATCTGGGTACAGATCACCACGATCCAGCTTGGTGATCGCGTATGCAAAGCGGTTGCTCAGTGCATTGGCTTCGGTCAGCATCGCAGCTTGCGTTGTACCTGTTGCTGTATTGACGTCGGTCAGTAGTGTTGCGACAGGAACGCCAATACGTGTTGCCAGATTTTGTTTTTCTGTGGCGTAGGTACTGCTATTTGCTTCCGTCAAACGCGCAACTTCGGAAGACAATGGGCTCAGAACGATCGTACCGCCAACTTGTTCATTGACTTGATCAATCGTCGCGCGGAAGACGTTACGCGTTGTTACTTTCTGACCTGTCGCGGTATTTGTAGCTGAGGTACCAATGTCAGCGATCAAAGGTGCCGTTGCGCTAATCGCGATCGCAAATTTGCCATTGCTATCGGTGGTAACTGGGTTTTCACTTGGATCACATTTACCATTGTTATTGGCATCGACGCACACCATCGCGCCTTGATAATAACCTGCTTTGATCGTTGGGTTTGTTGCTGATCCTGGTACAAAACCACTGGCGGAGACGACACCATTAAGCGTGATATTGTTTGGAGAGGAGCTGCCAGAACAAGCAGATAAAATCGTTGCAGCCGCAGCGATCGCACTCAATGAAAAGTGCATCGATGCGTTTTTCGAAATCGACATGGGGAATCCTGTAGAGATAGTGGGTTCTTCGTTGAGGAAAAAAGTGAAGTTGCAGCACGTGTTTTTCCGCGCTAAAAATCACAGTCCGCAAGCATGTCAGAAAAGTAATGTCAAAATATGAATTTTTAATGACATTTTAAGTTTCGACGCCACTCTCAATTGTCTCCATGCACCAATCATGTGCATGCGCGCTGGTTCGGTGTCAGCGCATTGTCATCCTAGTCTGATAACGATGACCGCGTGATCAAGGACGGGAGGTAAACATGCCGCTCACGAGCTGATTGCTTCCCATGTGTTCCATTAAAAATTCAATGAAGCTTCGCGCTTTGGTGGTGAGGTAGCGGCGACTTGGGTAAGCAACAACGAGCTCTAGACCGGGTGCTTCGTACTCTTCTAAAACGCGAGTGAGGCGTCCGCTGCTTAATAAGTGCCGTGCCAGCACCGAGGTGAATCGTGTCACGCCAAGGTCTGTGAGCGCACATTGATAGGTCATCGCCGCTGTGTTACAGATAATGCTCGGCTTGATGGGCACGAGATGTGCAACCCCCTGCGTATCAAGCAATTCCCAGCAGTCATTGGCACCGGTGTAAGTCGAGAGAGCGATGCATTGATGATGAATCAAATCACCAATGTCATTGAGTGGTGGTGCTTGTAATAGATACGTTGGTGTCGCGCAAAGAATCATCTTATTGGATGCGAGACTACGTGTCACAGTATCGACATTGAGTACGCTTGGGGCAAAGGTGATCGCCAGATCCAAGCCCCGCGCAACCAGATCAACGGGTTCATCAAGGACCATGACGTCAAAGATAATGTCGGGGTACATTTCTTGATACCGGTGCATAATCGCCGGCATAAAATGCAAGCCAAAATTGGTGGTGACAGCTAATTTGATTGGACCAGAATGCGCTTTGTTTGCTGAACTGACCAAGGCTTCAGTGCGTTCAATATCCTCTAAAATCTGCCGAGTGCGCTCAAGGTAAATTTCTCCTCTCTCGGTTAGCGATAAACTACGGGTCGTCCGCAGTAAGAGCTGTGATCCCAGCTCTGTTTCAAGTGCCGCAATATGGCGAGTGACGACGGAAGCCGCCATGTCCAGATGCTCCGCCGCCCGCGCGAAGCTGCCGAATTTAACAACTTCGTTAAATACCCGCATGGCAATGAGTTTATCCATAGTCACAAGCCCTTTTGTCTGTTTGAGGGGTATTGTGCCATTGTTCATTATTTTTTTCCTAGAGGACTATTTTGCGGCGGTTTGCCAGCCGCCACCGAGGGCTAAAAATAAACTAATCTGATCGTTGGCGAGCATCGCGTCAGAGGCTGCGAGCGCATTATCTGCGCTGATCACAGCGCGTTTGGCATCGAGCATGGCAAAAAAGTCGATGCGCCCGAATCGAAATAAACGCTCCGCCTGCGAGGCAGAGAGTTTGTTTTGATCTCGCATCAAGCTTAATTGCTGGTGTTTGTCCAGCTCACGGGCATAGACGGTGAGCGCACTGTCGGCCTCTTTCAGTGCGCCAAGTACCGTCGCGTCAAACCGTGCTAAAGCCGCTTCACTGCCTGCTGTGGCATAGGCAATTTTGATGTGGGCGTTGCTGGTGGCGGGAAACGACCACGATACCAAAGGACCCACTTCCCAACGGAACGCGCCTGCATCACCAAATCCTGGCAACAAGCCGGTACTGCCGACAGAAGCGCCAAATTGGATTTGTGGATACAAGTCCGCGGTGGCAACACCGATTTTTGCCGTGGCACTGGCGAGCGAACGTTCTGCTCTACGGATATCAGGGCGACGTTGCATTAATTGTTGTCCATTGCCTACGGGAATAACACTGGTCACGCGGGGCACCTGATCACACCTTAGCTCTTCTGTTGTCGCGGACCCCGGTGCTTCTCCGAGCAGCGCGGCAAGACGGTATCTGGCGACTTGTTGCTGTGCTTTGAGGGCGGGTAAAAGCGACCGAATCTGCGCTAGCTGTGCTTGCGCATGGCTCATGTCTAAGGCAGTACCACGACCAATACGAATTCGGTCAGACAGCGACTGGGTATAGCGTTCTTGAAGCGCGAGCGCTGCTTGTTGTACGTTCATTTGCTGACCAGCGGCGCATAAGTCAGTATAAGCACGTGCTGTATCTGCTGCTACCGTAATCTTAACGGCATCATACGTAGCAGCGACCGCCTCGTCGTCTGCCTTGGCGGCTTCAATGGCTCGGGCGATCTTGCCAAAAAGATCAACCTGATACGACATTTTCAGGCCCATATCGTAATTGCCTGAATCAGGTAAGGTGATCGGCAATCCCATCTCTACTGCGGAGGGCCGCCCGTAACCCGGAGCGACGCTCGCCCCCATCTTCGGTTTCTTTTCATGTTCATTTTCAGCGACGACCGCACGCGAAGCGCGCAGGTTCGCTGCAGCTACGCGTAAGTCGGCATTGGCAGTGAATGCTTTTTCTATCAGCGTATCGAGCACAGGATCCTGATAGAGACGCCACCAATCGGCGGGTAGGTCTTGTTGACTGAATGCTTTTTCCTGCGACGCCACCAGTGGTTGTTGTACCTCATCATGGTTGATCATCGCTTCTTTGGGGACATGATAATCTGGCCCCACAGTGGTACACGCACTGATACTGAGGCTCACGATGATTCCCGCGATCAACGAGAGAGGAGTGCGACCCTGGGTTTGATGGGTGTTCATCGGGCACCTCCATGCTGGTCGTTGGGATGAATCGCGGTGTCGATCGAGACAGTGGCGGTTTCGCCTGCGATCAATCGCGTCTCTTTTGGCAACGGTGCGAGATGAATACGCACTGGAATACGTTGTGCGAGACGTACCCAGTTAAATGTCGGATTGACGTTGGGTAGTAAGTTAGCGCCAGTGCTACGATCGCGATCAACAATCCCCGCTGCAAGACTATCGACCGTGCCAGTGAGTGCCTGTTGTGACCCCATCAGCGTGATCGATGCTTTATCGTTCACATGGATGAATGGTAGCTTTGTTTCTTCAAAGTAGGCTTCAACATAAAATGAATTATTTTCTACCAAGGCCATCACGGGACGACTTGCTGTGACATAAGCGCCGACGCGCAGATCAAGATTCGTGATACTGCCATCAACGGCGGCATAAACACGCGTTCTCTCCAGATTGAGTTTTGCAAGGTCGACCGCAATTTGGGCTTGTTCCACAGCGGCTTTCGCTTGATCAAGACGTGTTTGGCCTTGTTCTTTGGATTCTTGCGCGACTAATTCACGTAACTCCGCATTGCGGCGAGCTTCTTTCGTTGCTTGATCAAGGTTGATTCGCGCTATTTTGACTTGCGCTTCTGCCTGACGTAAGGCAATTTCATAGCGTGCACGATCAATTTCAAAGAGTAACTGTCCTTTGATGACTTGTTGATTGTCATGAACCGCTAACTGAGTGACTTCGCCACTCAGATCAGGCGCAATCTGAACAATATTCGCCTTGATGCGTGCATCGCGCGTCCATGGGGCAACCTCGTAATGTAGCCATAACCATTTTCCACACAGCAGTGCCAATGCCACGATGGCAATCGTGATTGCCACTCGAACGACGTTGACCAGTATTTTTTTGATTGTCATATTAGGTCCAATTAAAAGCAAAATGCGTCAATGCCGACGTGCAAGCAGTCAACACAACAATAAACAAAGAAAAATCGAACAGTGCTGGGTGCCAGACCCAGCGATAGAGACCCAAACGGGCAAGAAGAAAGACCACCAGTTTGGTCAGAAAAAAAGCAGCAATCGCCAACAGTAAGAGCGTTGGGAAATACATGCCATCCAGATTGATTTCGGCGATCATGATTTAGACATCCGCAGGGGCAATAGTGTGGTTGGTCGAAGTGATGGGTGCATAGGCGACCGCGTCAGGAAAGAGATCACGTCTGATCGCCGTCAGTGCAGTCAATGCGGTCAACGCTGTCGAGGCTGCCGTCGATGCTTCCTGAGCCGATGAGATCTCATCGGCTTGCGTAGATGCAGCGACTATTTTGCTTGAGGCTATCTCGCGAATACTGTCATCGATGCACGTGAGTAATCGTTGCCCATCGTGAGTGGATGTCGAAAGAAAGACACCCAACTCTCGGAACAAAGGTTTGAATGAGCCGATCTCTTCTTTCAACGATGAGCGGAAACGCAAGAGTTGAACCACATTTAAGCTAAGACGGAAATCAAGCAGCGCATCGATATCTTGTGATGCTGACGCGGTCGATGTCTGTGGTAAGGCTGATAGGCGTGGCGCAAGTTGTGCGACGCGGTCCATCATTTTTGCCGCGATGGTCGCGATCTGCGGAGCGCTCGTGCTGTGAACGAGATCGACCAAGTCTTGACGACCAGCGGCGATTAAGCGGCGTGCTCGCCAATCGCTGTTCACGGCGCTGATCAAGCCTGTGATGATGAGGGCAACGATGACGCCGATTGTTTGCGCGATGGTTGCATTCATGAAGACGCCCACGTCGACCCCAATATTGTCTTGTAATGCAAAACTACCGAGGACGCCCAATGTCATGGAGAGCGATTTTAATCCGTGTTGTGGTCGCGCTAGATAGACGCCGAGAATGAATAATAAGGGAGCAACGCAGAGCGCCATCGTTTCAAAACTGTGGGTCGTTGGGAGAATCCACAAGACATAAAGCGCGGAAAGTGGGACCGACAGTAAGGTGAAATATAAAAAGGTCTTCAGACTCGGAACAGGATTATCTTGTACCGCAAATAAGCAGCAAAAAACCGCTGCCATCATGGCTGAGACGCCACCGGACGGCCATCCTGTTTCTATCCAAAATACGCAGCACCCGAGGATGGCCACAATCGCGGCGGTGGCTGACATCGTTGCCATCCAATAATCATGATGTAAAGGGGTCAGCAAATGTCCTTGTTTGGCGGGCATCGTCTGCGAGGACGGGAATGCACCGCTCGCACTCGATTCGATGGCGGTATAGAGTGTGAGCACATCGTCCATAACACGCACTAATTCTGTTAAGCGACGTACCAAGTTAAGTTGTAATAGATCGAACCAAGTTGCCTTCGCATCGATGGTGGGCATGAGAGCATTGATGGCTTCTTCGATCAACCGTTTTTCTTCGCTGCGCTGTGGGTTGTGTTGGGTGGTATGACTTTGCATCGACCATTGCTGAATGCGGAGAAGCAGGGCGTCCCACTTATCGATGGTAGATGGAGGGACATCGGATGGTTTGGCGGCGCGACATTGCTCTAAACGGTCACGGACACCAGAGAGTAACGGTAAGAGCACAGAGAGGCGCTCGTGCATCGCGTAAATGGCATCTGCAGTCCAGCGTAGATGCGAGGTATCAAATGGCAAATGGATAGCGAGCGCTCTGAGCTCGGCGATATCCGACGCTAGCATTCGTTTATCGTTTTGTAGCCGTTGTCGATCTGCGCCAGCAAAGACGTCGCGTAATGTTTGCTGAATATCACCAACAACGCGGCGAATGCGGCCAAACATGACTGGGCCCCAACTCTGAGGAAAAACCAATCCATGCACCACAGAGCCGCAAACGATCCCGATACTGATTTCTTCTACCCGTGCTAAGGCGACATCAAAGACCACAGAAGGATCATTGACCGATGGAAATCCGATCAGCGCAGCCGTATATCCTGCCAGTAAAAAGATGTAAGAACGCGGCGTCCGATCCAGCAACGAGATGAACAAACAGAGTCCTACCCACAACGCCAACGCAAGCGAGAGTAACTCAGGCGCATTCGCCAGTTGCGGTACGAGAATGACGGTAGTGATTGATCCTAAGACCGTGCCCATCACCCGAAAGACCGCTTTAGACCGCACCGGGCCCGAGAAAGGGTTAGCGATGATATAGCATGTCATCATTGCCCAAAACGGACGTGGCAATGCGAACGCCAAGGCCACATACAGCGCAAGCAACGAAGCAGCGAGGCATTTGAGCGAAAACAGTATTTCGGATGTGGTGGGAAGTTTCACAGTGCGATCGATCTAGTGCTATGCGTTATTGACGTAACAACGTACAGAAAAATGAAACACCGGCAAGGCTCCAAGGTATCTGAATTGCTGCCGGTGTTTTTGAGAGCTACGATAACGTGACCACAGTCACGTCACCATTAAGGATTACGGTACATGGGATCAGGTGTAATGTAAGCGACCACTTTTTGGTTGATCAGACCTGCTGGTGCGACTTGGCCTAATTCAAATGCGCTTACAGTCATTGCCACATCGAAACGCCATGCAAAGCTTTTTTCACCGACGATAAATTTTACTGTCTCGCCTCCGGTGACGCTGACATATTTTGTATCTGGCGTGATGACAATCGTGCGCTGTGCTTCAGAAACCGCAGCAGGGTCGCCTAATAAATCAAGACGTTGAGTTGATGATGTGTCTTGTGCAGAAGCAATATTTGTGGTGATTGCGATGACACCAGCCATAACGGCCAATAACAATGAATTAGTTTTCATGATGCACTCCTCAAGTTTCAAAAAAACGTTCCAGTTGAACCAGGTGCTGAAAATCGATGCAGGTGGAGCCAAGCGGATCGCTGATCCATCAGCGTGTTGTTGTTCTGATGGTGACGGAGTGAAGTGTAGTGACTGGCGGGCGAGGGATAAAGATGATCGGCAGCAATTCATTATTGCTGCAATGAGAATAATCCCCTCAACTCATCCCTCGTTGAGAGGGGATGTGAATACGCCTTCATGCGAAGACGCTTCTTTTTTGAGGGGAGGAGAGGGCGGCTTACTTAACCGGTTGAGCGAAAACAGGCAGACTGACTGCACCAGATTGCCCGATTGCAGCGACACCAAAGACATAGTTATCTTTCGATATACCCTTGAGTACATCATGGTCTATCAGTCCGACATCTTTTGAATGTTGCCAAGTCAGTGCGTTGGGTTCGCGCCAGAGGATCCGGTATCCCTTGACTGATGGATCAACGGGGGCTGACCACACCAGACTCGTATCATTGCTCAGATCAACCACTTTCATCCCCACATCGCGGGGTGCCTGCGGTGCCAATGCGAGATTGCCCATCCCAGCAGCATTGGCGCGAGCAACCCGAGCGATGTAATTGACATCGATAAACTCAGATAAGTCTCCCTGCTGAACGCCATGTTCAATGCGGATATTTTGGTGTTGATGAGAAAAGTTTTCGAAGGGTTCGGTAAACCGGACAGCAGAATAACCGCGCTCCAAAAATGGCATGTGATCGCCGCCCCGCAAAAAGCGGTCTCGGCGGTAAATCAAATTGACATGAAAGCCCGGTAGGTACGCTTCTGCTGTCTCTTTCAAGTAGCGACCGAGCTGATGGGTTGGCGTATCATCGATACCGCCGCTTCGTACGATGGTATCGATGATCTTGCGTGCCTCTTCTGGTGAGCGTGTTGACGTTGTCGAGGATGTCGATGCAGTCCCTTTTTGTGCATCAAGCACATTTTTCAATAGAGGTGTAAAGCCATCCGCAAACAGTCTGACCTGCATGTCATCGCGTTGCCCATCGTCACCGACGGGAGAGCCAATGATGTCGTTATTGAGCATCGCAATGATCGGACGATGTGATTGTGCTGCCACTTCAGCGACATGCTCTGCACCCAGTAATCCTTGTTCCTCACCAGCCACGTTCATAAAGACCAGAGTTGCAGGCCACTCATACGGCGCGAATGCACACGCCATTGCCAACACCGCGGCACTACCAGACGCATCATCGTTCGCACCAGGTGCATCACTCACAATATCAAGCACATCACTCGCCCGTGAATCATAGTGACCACTAACAATGATCACGCGTTCCGGTGTCGCAGTGCCTTTGAGTGTGGCGACTACATTGACGATATTGGTGGGTTGCGGCACCCGTCGACCGACGGGTTCAATGTGCTCATTCAGTGACACCGTCAACCGACCATGGCTCGTTGCCGCACACTTATTCATTTCAGCCGCAATCCACCGCCGCGCCGCCCCAATACCTCGGGTTTCCGAGACGGTATCCGATAGCGTATTGCGCGTGCCAAACGCCACCAAATGGTCGTCATAATACTGAATCTGCGAAGCGGTAATGGCACGCATTACCGCTTCTACTTGCGGGTTGCGGATGACAACAGTGTCTTGTGCAGAAGCGTTGAGTGAAGCAAAAGTCATCAATATTCCGGTCAGAAGTCGCCGCATTGTGTCGTTCTCCATGTTTTCTTTGAATGATGCTACAAAATAGGGAAGCCTAGTTTCCTAGAAAAGAAAAGGCGTTTGTGGGTTGATCCAGTATTTCGATTTAATCTCGATATCTTGTGGTGTGACATGGATGTTTTTGAGACGGATCGACTGACGCTTTTCTAGTTGAAGGCTTTTCAGACCGGCGAACTCCGGATGCGAGAGAAAGAGGTCTCGATACGATCCATCTTCGTATGCTTTTTTAAATCCCATCTCAATCGCCTCATGCAATATCTTATTCTCTTTATTCACAAAAAAGAAAAAGTCATAGTAAGGATAAACAATGACCACATGTTGATCGATCATGAGCGCTGGATTATCTTCGGCATACTGTTTGACATAGCCATGAACACTTCCCGCACCAAACGGAATGTAGTCCATGCGTCCAGAAATCGTCATTTTAAAGAGGGACTCAAACGTACCAACCGCAGTGACCGGGAGGGCGTTATCATCCCAAGCGGTGGCGATGGGCCAACCGACACCCAGACAAGCTTGAAACTTTTGTAGATCGGCGAGTGTTTTTACTTGGTTGAACCTGCTTTGCAGGTCAGTGCGAATCACAGGAATGCGATAGCCTAACAAGCCTCGTGATATGGGTATCATGATCGGCCACAATTGCGATTCGACTTCCGCTGAATTACCGAGCCACGCGACGTCGATATTTTTATTCATGATCTCGACGATCGCACGCGCATCCGTCATCGACTGTGAAGACTTCACAAGTTCAACGTCGAGACCAGATTTCTCTAATGCAAGATTTAAGACCGCAAAACTAAATTGGCGTTGAGGATCTCTACCTTGTAAATTGGCATAAACCACCTTCAGAGGCGTCGCGACAGAAAGACAGGAGAACGACGACAGCAAAAAAGCGAAGAGGATTTTTTTCATGAACAAAAGAGACAAGGGTGATCGACACGTGTACAGCGCGACTATACAGTAGTTGACCTTGCTACACGCGCAGCTGTATTTTCACCGAAGCGATTCAGTTTGACTTATCTCTATTTGACAAAAGACTTTTTATTTTTAATGAATGAAGAAGGGATGATGGATGTGGGTCATTCCTACCACATTAAAAAAACGTGGTAGGAATGCGCGCCCGCTGTAGGTGAAAACCTTTTGTTTGATTTACTCAGGTCTCACATCAAACGGGCGCTGGCGATCTCAATTACCCGCAAGCACCAACATAACCGCAGGAGACACAACGGCTGCAGCCATCAATTTTTTGCAGCGCGTGGGCGCCGCAATCGGGGCATTTTTTGCCTGTTGGGATGTAACTGATCGGCGCACTATCGGCTTCGTAGGCGAGGTCATCTAGGCTGTATTGTTGCATGCGGGCTTTGAATTTTTCTGCCAGAACATGCACTGGAATTTGATTGCCAGAGGCGTCGAGATAGCCGCGTTTCATGAGGATGCGTTGCAATGCGTAGCCAATGGCAGCAACTTCCGATTCGTGGAACAGCGGTGCTTGTGTACCATCATCTTTGGTAATGGTGCCACAGCGAACAGTCCCTTTATCCCATACCACTTCGCGCATATCCGCGAGTGCTTTGGCGATGGAGCCACCAGAACGAGCTGCCATCGATAACAAGCGCATACTTGCTGAAATCCATTGCTGACCGTCATTCTTTTGGCCTGCTGGCATGAAGAACTCAAACGGACGTTCTATCGTGACGCGTTCACCACCGACCATGCCTTGAACGTGGATAAAGCTTACCGTTAGGTACACGGTTTTCTTGCCCTCGTAGGTCATGTATTGAATCTTAGACGTCACCGATTCCAGATCGCCGAATGGACGACCATCGAATTGCTTCCGCAGCAGATCTTCATCCGGCACCACTTTGATTTCTGGTGCTGTTTCTGGTGTGCTCGTGCCGACAGACAAGACGCTACCTAAAATGCTATTCGGACGATACGTTGCCAAACCTTTGAGTCCAGCACGCCATGCGTCGAGATACAGATTCTGGAAGTCGGCGTACGGATAATCTGCAGGTACATTCACGGTTTTAGAAATCGCAGAATCAATGTAAGGCTGTACGACTTGCAGCATCTTCATATGATCGCTGGCAGACATATTGAGCGCGGTAACGAACTGGTGTGGCAATTTGCTGTCGTCAGATACGTCGTTGCCCATTGCGCGGTACAGACGCCATGCGTGATCTGCCACTTCGTAAATGCGTGCGTCACCAACGGCCATGCGTTTTTTACGGTTATAGACCCAAGAGAACGCTGGTTCGATACCGTTGGAGGCGTTATCTGCAAACGCTAAGGTGATCGTGCCCGTTGGCGCGATGGATAACAAGTGAGAATTGCGCAGTCCATTTTTCTTGATGAGAGCGCGCACCTGTTTTGGTAAGCGCTGAGCAAAACTACCTGCGAGGTAATCTTTACTATTGAAGAGTGGGAACGCGCCTTTTTCTTTCGCCAATTCAGCAGAGGCAACGTAGGATGCATCACGCATGGTTTCGGAAACCTGGCGGGCGAATTCACGACCTTCTTCAGAATCATATCGGATGCCCAGCATCACCAGCGCGCTACCCAGACCCAAGAAGCCCAAGCCAACGCGGCGTTTAGACATGGCTTCTGCCTGCTGTTGCGGCAACGGCCATGCGGTGGCATCCAACACGTTGTCGAGCATGCGTGTCGCGACGGTGACGACTTCTTGGAAGGCGTTGAAGTCAAAGTGGCTGACTGCGCTAAATGGGTTTTTGATGAAGCGGGTCAGATTGACAGAGCCAAGGCAGCAGCAACCGTAATCCGGCAGAGGTTGTTCTGCGCAGGGATTGGTGGCTTCGATTTTTTCGCAATAGTAGAGGTTGTTCTCTGCATTCATGCGCGACAAGAATAAAATGCCAGGTTCTGCGTGGTCGTAGGTGGACTTCATCACCACATCCCACAGATCACGTGCACGGACGGTTTCATAGACCCAAATACCGTCTTCACGCTGGTAGGCACCATTGGCTTTTTTGTCTTCGCTTGGCTCTGCTTTATGAACTAGGCAGAAATCGCCGTCGTTCGCCACCGCATGCATAAATTCGTCGGTTACACCGATTGAAATATTGAAGTTCGTTAAGCCGCCTTCGTCTTTCGAGCGGATAAACTCGAGAATGTCTGGATGATCGCCGCGCAATACACCCATCTGCGCACCACGGCGTGCCCCTGCGGATTCGACGGTCGAACAAGAGGCGTTAAATACCTGCATAAACGAGACTGGACCCGACGCACGGGAGCGCGTACCACGGACCAAAGCATCTTTGGGACGGATACTAGAAAAATCGTAACCCACGCCACCACCACGACGCATGGTTTCCGCTGCGTCCGCTAAGGCGGCGTAAATACCTGGCTTGCCATCGGTTGGGCTCGATACAGAGTCACCTACGGGTTGCACGAAGCAGTTGATCAGGGTGGCATGCAAATCCATCCCCGCTGCAGAATTAATGCGACCGGCAGGGACAAAACCATTCTTTTGTGCCCACAGAAATTTTTCTTCATAGTAAGCCTGGGCATCAGCTTGTTCGACGCTGGCTAGGGCTTTGGCAACACGTGCCTGCACATCGTGGATGCTCGCTTCGTTGCCTTTGGCATATTTTTCTAGCAAGACATCAAGGGAGATTTCTTGGGGAGCCATGTCAGTGATTCCTAGGATTTTTTCGTTGGCGTTCATGTTGTGCTTGAGTTGTACTGTGTTTAATCAGAGAGAGTCGTTGGTCTTTTGATGTCGCCGGTCGTGATCATGTCAGACGATGGGCAGTCTGACCGTATCAGTATAGACGGCGAAGACCCCGGCATCTTGACTCTCATCAAGGTGCCGGAATCGGGAGAAATCGGGTGTTTAGATATTGCGTATGAGTAATTGTGCGTTGCTATACATATGACCACCATTGCTGTTGTTACTGCACTTACGCATGATAGCGCGCCGATAAAAACACGACGGCGGTGACATCATAACGACGATTATATGTTCTTGCTTGCCCTAGTGGATGAAGGGTTTCAACACATCCATCGTGCGCGATGTGGCGCCTTGATGTTGTAAAAAGAAAGCGTAGGCGCTGTCGCCCATCTGCTGACGTTGACTTTCATCATCCAATAAAGCCAGTGCTTCTCGTAGCATACTACGGGCACCATCGACCCGCAAAGCCGCTTGTGCAGCAATTGCCTGATCGGTAATTTCAGAAAAATTAAAGGTATGTAATCCTGTCAAAACAGGTTTGCCCATGGCACATGCTTCGATCAGGTTATGGCCGCCTAATGGCACCAGACTTCCGCCGACAAACGCAACGTCCGACATGGCGTAATACATGTACATTTCGCCCATGCTGTCCCCGAGCACCACTTGAACAGAGTTTGAAACGGACGTCACAATATCGTGGTCAAGCGCAGAACGCCTGATGTACGAAATGCCACGTTCTTCGATCATTTGTGCGACCTGATCAAAGCGTTGTGGGTGGCGAGGGGTGATCATTAAGAGTGGTGCATTCTCTAGCATCGGTATTTTTTCGAGGAACGCATCCAAAATCAGTTCTTCTTCACCGTCTCTTGTACTAGCACACAACACCACCGGACGTGCGCCGAGGCTGCGCCGAAGGGCAATGCCGCGTTCTTTCATGCTAGCGGGTGGCGTGACATCGAATTTGATATTACCCGTAATCAACGGATGGGCGATGCCGAGTGCTGTGAGACGTTCGGCATCGGGTGTTGATTGTGCGGCAACAGCACTAATGGCATGGGCAGCAGGCAGGATCAGCGATGCCATTCGTTGTGCTTTATGGAGTGATTTTTCTGATAATCGCGCGTTGACCAGTGTCACTGGTACCTGATGCACTTGGCATTGAGCGATCAGGTTAGGCCAGACTTCGGTTTCAATTAACACGCACAATTGTGGTGAGAAATGCCGCAAGAAACGGCGCATCATCCAATTGATGTCGTACGGCAAATAAGACTGATGCAAACGGTCTTGGACATCGGCAAAGAGTTTTCCGCCCGTTTCACGTCCCGTCGCCGTCATGTGCGTAAGCACAAGATGATGCTGCGGATAGGTTGTCAATAATGCGCGGATTAAGGGTTCTGCCGCGCGGGTTTCGCCCGCAGAGACGGCATGGACCCAGATCGTTGCTGTGCCGGTGTAGCGAGGAAAAAAACTGAGGCGCTCAGCAATATGCTGCCGGTAGCCGGGTTCCTTGCGGCCACGCCACCACAAACGACATAACGCAAAGGGCAGGGATAAGCCCCAGATCAAGGAATAAAGAAGGCGCATTAACAAAATTCTAAAAAGAAGTCAGTGATATTGTTCATTTTTTAGCGTTCACCAGCACGATACCACCGAGTACCATGATCGCACCAATAGCAAAACGTGGGCTGATCGCATCATGCATCAGGATCATGCCTGCCGCTACACCAAACAGTGGTGTCAGGAACGAAAAAACAGATAAACGTGACACCAGATAGCGACGCATGAGCCAGAACCATGCCAGGTAACTCGCGAACGCCACGATCACGCTCTGAAAAAACATGCTGATCCATGTGATGTGATCCCATGCTGCCCATGGTTCGCCACGCCACAGCACGATGCCAGTTAACAACACGGCGGCCCCCGCCAACTGATAAAACAGCGTGGTGGTTGGCTCCGCCTCAGAGAGACTCGAAAACCGGATCGTCAATGTCGTCGCCGACCAGAGCAATGCTGCCAACACCCCCAAACCGTCCCCCATCAGCATCGACTGCAGTGCC
Source organism: Undibacterium sp. MH2W (assembly GCF_049340215.1). Classification (NCBI taxonomy): domain Bacteria; kingdom Pseudomonadati; phylum Pseudomonadota; class Betaproteobacteria; order Burkholderiales; family Oxalobacteraceae; genus Undibacterium; species Undibacterium sp. MH2W. The sequence goes on from NZ_JBMPPA010000001.1 coordinate 247,401, forward strand.
CCTGTTGGGAGTGCCATCGCGCCCGAAAAAGCGATAGCGATCCCGACAAACGCTGCAAGCACACCCATCCATTGCCATGCACGAAGGCGTTCTCCGGGGATGGTTGTATGGAGCCCGATGACGGTAAAAATCGGTGCCGTATATAAAAACACGGACATATGCGACGCTGTGGTCAGTGTCAGCCCATAAGAGACACACAAAAATTCTAAGGCAAAGAATAATCCTGCCAATAATCCTGGGAGCACATGCCGGTCACGGAGAGAAAATGGAATCTGTTTCCATCGAATCAGAGCGAGTACTAACATCGCTGCGATGCCAGATCGCAAGCCTAACTGTAAGGTGGCGCTGATGACAGGTGTTGCTAGTTTGACAGCGACTTGCTGCAATCCCCAGCATACGCACAGGAGCAGCATGATACAAATCGCATTGGCGTCAAGATGTTGTCGTGTAGTCATTCAAAGAGCGTTCTCAAATCAGGACGACGGAATATACCTGAAATTGCAGCTCTCGGTGCTGTTGAAAGCCATTGGCAGGCGGAAGATTGGCAAAAAAATGCCGAAATCGTGTGTAAATAACAAGACCCCTGTGCAGTCGACCGCCGAGGATGCATTAATTTGATGACAAATTGGACATGCTGTGGTGTGGTCGACAGGTTAGTGAGGGGTTACCTTCGTCTGCGCCATCAATTGCTTCACGGCAGTGATGACCTCCTCGGCTGACGGCGGTACACCTGCATCACCTAGATTGATGATCTTGTCAGACCAGTTCCCTTCCGTTTTCCATTTGGGCGATGCGCAATAGATTTCGACGGTCGGTGTTTCATATGCCGCAGCGATATGGGTTAGACCAGTATCAACGCCAACGGTCAAGGCAGCAGACTGCGCGAGCAGCGTTGCTTCTTGCATCGATAAAGCGGGAAGGACCGTCGCATTGGGCATGGCCAACGCCATGGCTTCTGCTTCAGCCTTTTCAGCGGCGTTGCCCCATGGAAGAAGCACCGGCAAATCATCACGTGCTAATGCAGCTGCTACCTGAATCCAGTGAGCACGTGCCCACTTCTTTGCTGCACCCGCCGTGCCATGAAAAAACACGGCATACGGTTGTGTCGGTAACCACGTTGGGTGACCCCCTGGTGCGAGCAGACCAAAACTCGCAGGGGTTTCCACGGCATAGCCAGCCGCTGCCGCGGCGACCAAGCGTCCGCGGAGAACAGCATGGGTGCGGCGGTCTACCGGCACACTTAGGTCATGAAATAGGCGTGAAATGCCCTCGTAACCCGATCCTTCTGTGCCATTGGCGAGTCCGACTTTCTTTCCTCCGGCAACAACCCGCGCCATTCCCATGATGATGCCTGTCTTTAACAAGCCTTGGGTTTCGATCACGAGGTCGTATTCTTCTGCACGCACTTGCTGATAAAACTGTTTCATCTCCGCTCGGGTGCCAGCTGAGAACAGGCTTTTACGCCAGCGTCGGAGTCCAAAGGGAATAATTTTTCGTACGCCAGGATGCAAACGTACGAGATTGACGTAGCCTTCCTCTACGACCCAATCAATCTGCGCTCCTTTGCAATGACGATGTAAATCATCAACAACGGGCATGTTATGCAAGACATCGCCGAGGGAAGAGACGCGGATGAGAAGAATTTTCACGAGAAGAGGAAATCAGTTAAGAGGTTAGCGATGACAGTGATGACGGCGTCGATAATGGCGCATCGGAGACATGGTGTCATTAAAAATATACTCCCCGGTGTATGCTTAAAAACGACCCATTTTGTCCTTGCAGATAAATGGGGGTTTAAAAATACTAGGGGGAGTATCTAAATTGCCGTTGTTAGAACGGCAATTGTGCGTCTGGTTTCACGGCAACAATCGCTTCTTTCAACGCACCTTGAATACGTGCCAGCGCCGCCGGTGTTTCTGCTTCAAAACGCATCACGATCACTGGGGTGGTGTTGGAAGAACGAGCCAAGCCAAAACCATCAGGATATTCGACACGCAGGCCGTCGATGGTGATGACTTCATCCGCGCCAGGGAAATTCGCATTGGCTTGCATCGCAGCGATGATGCGGAAATTTTCACCTTCTGTCAGTTGCAATTGCAATTCTGGTGTGGAGGCGGATTGTGGCAATTGATTCAGTGTCGCGGTCATATCGGCAACGCGGCTCAAAATTTCCAGCAAACGTGCACCTGCATACAAGCCATCGTCAAATCCATACCAGCGATCTTTAAAGAAAATATGGCCACTCATTTCGCCACCGAGTGGTGAGCCTGTTTCACGTAATTTGGCTTTCACCAGTGAGTGACCTGTTTTCCACATCAATGGCACACCACCGCGTGCTTTTACCCATGCAGAGATATGACGAGTACATTTCACGTCATACAAAATCTGTGCACCTGGGTTACGTGTCAGCACGTCTTCTGCGAACAACATCAATTGACGATCTGGGTAGATGATCTGTCCGTCTTTGGTCACGACACCTAAGCGATCGCCGTCACCGTCAAATGCCAAGCCAATTTCGGCGTCGGTTGTTTGCAGGCAGCGAATTAAGTCTTGTAAGTTCTCTGGGTGGGCGGGATCTGGGTGATGGTTAGGGAATGTGCCATCCACTTCGCAGAATAATTCAATGACTTCGCAGCCCATGCCACGATACAAATCTGCTGCATAGGCACCGGCAACGCCATTACCGCAATCGACCGCAATCTTGATTGGACGTGTCAGTTTTACGTCGCCAATAATGCGTTCCAAATAAGTGGCTTTGATATCGTGCGTGCGATAACTGCCTGCACCCGTCACGAACGCTTTATTCAGGATCGCTTGATACAGACCTTGAATCGCGTCGCCGTAAATCGCTTCACCTGCCAGTACCATTTTGAACCCATTGTAATCAGGTGGGTTATGGCTACCAGTGACCATGATACCGGAGGCTGCACCCAACACGTTCGTGCCGAAATACACCATCGGAGTGACCACAACGCCGAGGTCAATGACATCAACGCCTGTCGATTGCAACCCTTTTGCCAGTGCAGCGATCAGTTCAGGGCCAGAAAGACGACCATCACGGCCGATCACGACAGCTTTTTCACCTTTTGCCAATGCGGCGGTGCCAAAGGCTTGGCCGATTTGATAGGCGACATCGGCGTCGAGCGTTTTACCAATAATGCCCCGGATATCGTAGGCTTTAAAAATGCTAGGAGAGAGGAGGGACATAGCGACCTTAAAAATGTTGAATCGTTAGTAAGTGAGTAAATAGAAAGGGTAAAAGCATGAAATCCAGAATTCTTTTTAAGATAACAGACGCAGTTTGCGTTTTTCGGCACCGTCCTCTTGCGCTGATGTAGCGAGGTGATCGACTGTTTTCCCTTCAGTGGCTTGCCAGATAAAATCTTCAATACCGCACTGAGGTTGATATTCTGCCACTATTTTCATGAGCAAAGTACGAATTTCAGTATAGTTAAACGTATCGCATGCTTGTTCTAGTTCTTGTAGGAAATGTTCAAGCTGATCCCATGGGATACTCTTCTCTTGGGCACGCATAATGAGTGGATGACTGGTTCCCTCGACATTGTCGCCTATGAGCAGTTCCTCAAAGAGTTTTTCACCAGGACGCAGGCCAACGTGCTGAATCTCAATCGTGCCATCGGGATTGCTATCGTTTTTAATTTCCAATCCACTCAAATGCACCATGCGGCGTGCCAGATCGATGATTTTGACCGGTTCACCCATGTCAAGGACAAACACCTCGCCGCCTTCCCCCATGGCACCTGCCTGCAAGACCAATTGTGCAGCTTCCGGAATCGTCATGAAGTAACGGGTGATTTCAGGATGCGTGAGGGTGATCGGTCCACCTTCCATGATTTGCTTGCGGAAGAGTGGCACCACCGAGCCAGAGGAGCCCAACACATTACCAAAGCGCACCATGCAAAAACGGGTCGTTTGTTGTTTGTTGGCGCAGGCCTGCAAGATTAACTCAGCAAGACGTTTGGTGGTGCCCATGACGTTGGTAGGGCGGACTGCTTTGTCAGTTGAAATCAACACAACATTGCGCACTTGCGCTCGCATCGCGGCCTGTGCAACTTGCAACGTGCCAAAGACGTTGTTGCGGATGCCTTCGATGGGGTTGTGTTCGACGAGTGGCACATGCTTATAGGCCGCGGCGTGGTATAGCGTATCAACGTGGTAGGCAGAAAAAATTCTGTCGAGCTTTGCTGCATCGAGTACCGTTCCTAAAAAGGGAATAATCTCCGTTTCAAGAGCGAGTTGATTGCGTAGGGTAGTGAGCTCTTGCTCAATGGTGTACAACGCGTATTCAGACATTTCCAGCAAAATGAGTCTCGCAGGGCGCTGGCAGATAATCTGGCGACATAATTCCGAGCCAATCGACCCACCCGCACCCGTCACCATGACGTGTTTGTGTGTGATGCAGGCAGCAAGCAAGCGGCTATCCGGCGCAACCTGATCACGTCCCAATAGATCTTCAATTTCAACATCACGGATGTCCTGCACCCGTAGTTCGCCATTGACCAAACTCTGAATGGAGGGCGTTACCTTAATCTTCAGTTTCAAGTGTTCCAGTTGATCCAGAATTTGCTTTTGACGATTACGGGAAATCGAAGGGAGCGCTAAGAGAATTTGTTTAATGTCACGCTTAGTCACAAGCCAGTCAAGGTCGGTCGGGCTGTAGACTTTGATGCCGGCAATCGTTGAGCCTTGAATGTGTTTGTTATCGTCAACGAATGCGACGCAATAGTACTCGCCGCCAGTTTTTAATGCAGCGGCCAAGAGCGCACCTGCTTTGCCGCCACCGTAGATGCAGACTGGAATCGCATTGTCAGACATGCCCGCATTAATCAGCCAACCCCGCACCATAAAACGGCTCGCAGACAGATAGATCATTGCCCCCGCCCAGTAATAACCGAAAATGGCGCGCGAAATAGGGAGAATATGCAACATGATCCCAACGAACGTCAGTAAGAAAACCGTCGTGCTGACGCCAATCAAAATCGTACTGATGATCTTTTGATCGATAAACCGTAATACAGCGCGATATAAGCCAATACGCATAAAGACGGGGACTGAGATTAACGGCGTCGCGACGATCAGTCCTAGATAATGATGGAATAATTCGGCATTAAAACCTTCATATCGCAATGAGATCGCCAGTATAAAAATGACCGGCAAACACACCGCATCCAGACTGGCGGACAGCACTTGTTTCTGCAGACGGGACATGCTGAGGAGGGACGTGCTCAGGAGGGAGTGAAGCATCGGTTGTCTACTTTCTCGCGAAGGCCATGGACATCGGGGATTTAATGCGTGATACCGTCACGCCGTACGACTTTAAAAAACGTCATCCACAAAATTCGGATGTCGAGCCATAAGGACTGATGTTGCAGGTAATACGCGTCCAATTCAACTTTGACCGGAATCGGCAACTCATCTCTGCCATTCACTTGCGCCCAACCCGTTAATCCCGGTGGGATGGTATGTACTTGTTTTTCAGTGCGCATCGCGATCAGATCATCCTGATTAAAAAGCGCCGGACGCGGCCCGACAAAGCTCATGTCACCAGTCAGAATACTCCACAATTGTGGCAGTTCATCGAGGCTTGATTTGCGAATGAACGAACCAATTGGCGTGAGGTATTGATCTGGATTCGTCAACAGATGCGTTGCGACCGCAGGCGTGTCGATTTGCATACTGCGAAACTTTGGCATCTTAAAAATGACATTATTTTTGCCGACCCGATTTGACCAATAAACGATGGGCCCTCGTGAGGTCAATTTGACGCATAGCGCCGTCAGTATCAACGGTATCGCTAAAATCACGGTCGCGATGAGTGCCAAAAAAAGATCAAAAAAACGTTTTATCATGACGCGACTGTTTTAAGTTGAGCTGGCGTATGCAACGCTTCAACGGTGGCGCGCAAACCTTCTTCGACTGAATAGGGTGGCGTCCAACCGAGCAATTGTTGTGCTTTACGAATGTCCACTTGCAACGACCCACACAACCGATCGGAGACAGCTTGTTTCCCAACGAGAGCCGCAAGCAGTATTAACAAGCGAGGAGGAAAGGGCAATAGGCGCGCTTGCGTGTTCATTGCTTGGGCGCTGAGTTGCAACAACTCTGGCGTTGATAAATCGTGATTGTCTGAGACCAAAAATACCTGCTGGGCGGCTTGCGGGTGATGCATACAACAGAGAATCAAGCTGACGAGATTACCGAGATAAACCAAGCTACGTTTGTTGCGGATACGACCGAACGGCAACGGCACGCCCTTACGCACCCATTGCAGCATACTGGCAAAGTTCGCCTTGACGCCCGGACCATAAATCAATGGAGGGCGGATAATCGTGACACGCAATCCAGTCCTTTCGCCCAGCGCTAAGAGCGCCTGTTCTGCTTCATATTTAGATACACCGTAGGGATCTGTAGCCGCTGGTGCAGAGGCCTCGGAATAAGGGTGTCCCAATTGCGTTCCATCGCCATTGACTTTCACCGAGCTAAGATAAATGAACTGTTTAACCCCTGCTTGCGCTGCTTGTTCTGCTAGCTGCAGGGTTGCGGCCACATTTACCTGCCGGAACAAGGCGAGGGGATGTGCCGTAGTTTCATGCATCACATGCACGCGAGCGGCGCAATGGATGACCACGTCAACACCCTGCAGGTGGGGTGACCAATCGGTTGTCGGCGATAACTCTCCAGTCTGCGGATTGGCCACATCAGGTGCTAGCCAGTCTAGAGGACGTCGGCTTGGACAGACTAAGCGCTCACCGCGGTCAAGAAGCGCGTTGTAGATTGCTCGACCCACAAAGCCGCTGGCGCCAGTTAATAAAACCCTATGCTGCTGCATGCCTGTTACCACGATAGACAAAATATTTACGGAAGATAAATTTGATAAAGCTACGAATAAACCAGTTCGCATGACGCGAGGCGACATTACGATTTTTTCTCGCTGCGCTATGTAATGCTTTTAATTGCGGATAAAAACGGACACCTTTGCCAGTCAATAAGCGCGAGCGATAACACAAATCGACGTCTTCAAAATACATGAAGTAGCGGTCGTCAAAGCCTTGTAGGCGTTGATAGTGCTCAGCCTCAAATGCTAAAAATGCACCGGAGGCCCAGTCACTCCATCCTGCAGTCGGGTAGGTGGCTTTGTCGTAGGGCTCGGTTAACGAGCGAACCCACGCCATCCTCACGGGCGACAAAAAGTCTGGGAAACGACGAATATTCGCGTCAGGTGTTTGGTATTGTGGGTCGCGATACAAGTTCAGCGTCGCAAGCGGCACCGCATCCTGACGCATGTGTTCGATGAGTGCCAGAATGGTCGCTTGATCGGTGCAGACATCGGGGTTCATGACGATAAAAAAGTCGCCTTTTTCGATTCCCACACTATTTTTAATCTGCGAAAACAAGAAATTATTATTAGCACCAAAGCCTAAGCCCGGCGATGCATCGGTGTACGAGACCCGATGGTGTTGGCAATGCGCTTTGAGTGCGGCCGATGGTTGATTATCTTTAATCCAGACGTGAATATCATCCCCCGCGTCCTGTAGTCCACCTACGGCGCTGCCGATCAACAGGTCTTCGTGACCATGGCTGACAATGGCAATATGAATCATGCGGGTACTTCCATCGCAAACTGTAGTGTAATCATCCAGATTTTTCTTATGAGTGAAGCCAGGTTAGTGCTTTTTGGCAATATTCCTTGGGTGTGCCGAATCAACAATGATGCACGGTGACCAGTGATGGTGCGAGTCCGTAGGATGAGAAAAGATCGCTTGATCGCTCACATTGTGACCGCCTTGCAGCCAACCCGTCTGATCGCGATTTTACTGGAGTTTGGAGGAAATACGCCAGAAATGAGGGGGTTTTCGGTATCACAGAGTCCAAAATCGGTCATCTTGGGCAGTCAGGTGATGCGGATGAAGGGCCGAAGCCCTTCCAAAAGGGGGAAATGACCGTCAGTCAGCTTGCCCATTTGCTCATTTAAACATGACAGGACCTAGTTGCCTTCGATTCGCGATAAGCAAATCCAGACAGTGGCAACAATCGTGTAAGTAATTAACAGAACGGTAATGATTGCGAGCCTCATACTGTCCTCCTTTGTGTCCAACAGATGGGGTGTGATGAACATTCAGGATAGGAGTTGAGCACCCGTTTGTTGGTATGGTTTTGTTTTTAAGTTGTGACGAAATGTAAAGAAAAACCCAGGGCACTAATGCGCTACTTCAATAGTGATACGCGTCGATGAATAATTTTGAACACAGACACTTGAAAATTTTCAAAGCGTCACCAAGTACGGCTGCGACATGTAATTGACCGGAGGGTAAGAATGCAACATCAAGAAAATACGCAACCAGAAACTGATTCCACCACAGCGGCAGCGGCTGACACAACAGTAGACGCAGCGCCAGAAGTTGAAGCAGTTGCTGCTGAGGAAGTAGTTGATTTGGCAGCAAAAAATGCCCAAATCATCGCCGAACTCGAAGCAAAAGTTGCAGAATTGCAAGATGCTTTCATGCGTGCGAAAGCGGACGGTGAAAATATTCGTCGCCGTGCACAAGAAGACATTAGCAAAGCACACAAATTCGCGATCGAAGGCTTTGCTGAAGCCATGGTGCCAGTCAAAGACAGCCTGGAAATGGCATTGAAAGTAGAAACACCCTCGATTGATTCCTTAAAAGAAGGTGTTGAAATGACACTCAAGCAATTGAGTGCTGCATTTGAAAAGAACCGTTTGCTGGAAATTAACCCAGTGCAAGGCGAAAAGCTTGATCCAATGAAACATCAAGCAATTTCGATGGTTCCTGCTGAACAGGATGCCAATACCGTGGTTACTGTTTTGCAAAAAGGCTATAACATCGCAGACCGCCTGTTACGCCCTGCTTTAGTGACAGTTGCACAAGGGAAGTAAAAAAAAGCGTAAAAAACCAGCAAAAAACGCTTGAAAAGCAGGTTTTTTACCTAATATCCGATACAGACGAGTGAATTACCAGAAGATGTGATGACTTTGATGGCTAAAAACCAAGAAAGTTCAACTATTCGGCGTCACTCACATATATTGACAAATAAATAAAATCTAAATTCTGAGGGAAAATCATGGGAAAAATGATTGGTATTGATTTGGGTACAACCAACTCTTGCGTCGCTATCATGGAAGGCGGCCAGCCTAAAGTTATCGAAAACGCTGAAGGCGCGCGTACCACGCCATCTATCATTGCTTATCAAGAAGATGGCGAAATTCTGGTTGGCGCATCTGCGAAACGCCAGGCTGTCACTAACCCAAAAAACACACTGTTCGCGGTAAAACGTTTGATCGGTCGTAAATTCGAAGAAAAAGAAGTACAAAAAGATATCGGCCTGATGCCTTACACCATTTCTAAAGCAGACAATGGCGATGCATGGGTATCCGTACGCGACAAACGTTTGGCTCCACCACAAATTTCCGCAGAAGTGCTGCGTAAAATGAAGAAAACCGCTGAAGACTACCTCGGCGAAGAAGTGACTGAAGCCGTTATTACTGTTCCAGCGTACTTCAACGATGCACAACGTCAAGCAACGAAAGATGCAGGCCGTATCGCTGGTCTGGACGTTAAACGTATCATTAACGAACCAACTGCAGCGGCGTTGGCGTTCGGTCTGGACAAAAAAGAAAAAGGCGATCGTAAGATTGCGGTCTACGATTTGGGTGGTGGTACATTCGACGTGTCGATCATTGAAATCGCTGACGTTGATGGCGAAATGCAATTTGAAGTATTGTCCACAAACGGCGATACCTTCCTTGGTGGTGAAGACTTCGATCAACGCGTCATCGACTACATCATCGGCGAATTCAAAAACATCAACGGTCTGGACCTGTCCAAAGACCCAATCGCTCTGCAACGTATCAAAGCGTCCGCAGAACGTGCAAAAATTGAACTGTCTAGCTCACAGCAAACAGAAATCAATGAGCCATACATTGCCATGGCAAACGGCGCACCAGTGCATTTGAACTTGAAAATCACGCGCGCTAAACTCGAAGCATTGGTCGAAGAACTGATCCAAAAAACGATCGACCCATGCCGTCTGGCGATTAAAGATGCAGGCGTGAAGACATCCGATATCGACGACATCATCCTCGTTGGTGGTATGACACGTATGCCAAAAGTGCAAGAAGTGGTGAAAGACTTCTTCGGCAAAGAACCACGTAAAGACGTGAACCCAGACGAGGCAGTTGCTGTTGGTGCTGCGATCCAAGGTTCTGTTTTGTCTGGTGATCGTAAAGACTTGTTGCTGTTGGACGTGACACCACTGTCCTTGGGTATCGAAACCCTGGGCGGCGTCATGACAAAAATGATCCAGAAAAACACAACGATCCCAACAAAATTCAGCCAAGTGTTCTCGACTGCGGATGACAATCAGCCAGCGGTAACAATCAAAGTGTACCAAGGTGAGCGTGAAATCGCTGCCGGTAACAAAGGCTTGGGCGAATTCAATCTGGAAGGTATCCCACCAGCACCACGTGGCACACCGCAGATCGAAGTGACTTTCGATATCGACGCGAACGGTATTTTGCATGTAGGCGCAAAAGACAAAGCAACTGGTAAAGAAAACAAAATCACGATCAAAGCGAACTCTGGTCTGACGGAAGAAGAAATCCAGAAGATGGTGAAAGATGCTGAATTGAACGCGGAAGAAGACAAAAAAGTCAAAGAATTGGCTGAGTCCCGCAATCAAGGCGACGCATTGGTTCACTCCACCAAGAAAGCCCTGGCTGAACATGGTGACAAGTTAGACGCTGGCGAAAAAGAGAAGATCGAAGCTGCCATCAAGGATCTGGAAGATGTACTGAAATCTGGCGACAAAGCAGAGATCGACACAAAACTGGGCGCACTCTCCACTGCTTCTCAAAAGCTGGGTGAAAAAGTGTACGCAGACATGCAAGCACAACAAGCTGCTGCTGGTGCAGCGGGTGGTGCAGCAGGCGGTGCTGAATCTGCTGCAAAAGATGATGACGTTGTTGATGCTGACTTTAAAGAAGTCAAAGACAGCAAATAATCCCGTTCTCTAGTATCCAGAAAACGGCAACAAAAAACGCAGAAGCGTGAAGGCGCAGAGGTCGCAGAGCATTTCAAGATGATCTCTGCGAACTCTGCGCTTTTGTAGTAACTGTTGTTGAACTTTTAAAATGACACAGCACGTACCCTGTACGCAGACTGTGAATTAAAAAAACAAGGTGTAATCGAGATGGCGAAGCGTGATTTTTACGAAATTCTCGGAGTCGGTAAAAACGCCTCAGAAGATGAAATCAAAAAGGCTTATCGTAAGCTGGCGATGAAATACCATCCGGATCGTAATCCGGATAATAAATCCGCAGAAGAAAAATTCAAGGAAGCCAAAGAGGCTTACGAGATGTTGTCGGATAGCCAGAAACGCGAAGCATACGACCGCTATGGTCATGCTGGTGTCGATCCAAATATGGGCGGCGGCGGTGGCGGCGGCGCGGGCGGCTTTGCGGATGCCTTTGGTGATATTTTCGGTGATATTTTTGGTGGCGGCGGACGTCGTAGTTCCGGTCCTCAAGTTTATCGTGGTGCAGATCTGCGCTACAACCTTGAAATTACGTTAGAACAGGCAGCAAACGGCTTCGACACAACAATTCGCGTTCCAAGCTGGGACTCTTGCGAGACTTGCCATGGCTCTGGCGCGAAACCAGGCACATCACCAGTCACATGTACGACCTGCGCTGGTCACGGTCAGGTACGGATGCAACAAGGCTTATTCAGTATTCAGCAAACCTGTCCGAAATGTCACGGTACCGGTAAGATGATTCCTGACCCATGCCCAAGTTGCTCAGGCGTTGGTCGCATCAAACGTAACAAAACACTCGAAGTCAAAATCCCAGCAGGGATTGATGATGGCATGCGCATCCGGTCTTCTGGTAATGGTGAGCCCGGTGTCAACGGTGGTCCTCCAGGTGATTTGTATGTGGAAATTCACATCAAACAACACCCAGTGTTCCAACGTGAAGGGGATGATTTACATTGCGAAATTCCCATTTCCTTCGTTAAGGCAGCCTTGGGCGGTGACATCGAGGTACCAACCTTAAGCGGTAAAGCATCGTTTACGGTTCCTGAAGGCACGCAATCCGGAAAAACATTCCGTCTGCGTAGTAAGGGTGTGAAAGGTGTTCGTTCAGGCTACGCGGGAGACTTGTTCTGCCACGTTGTCATTGAGACGCCAGTGAAATTGACTGAAAAACAAAAAGATTTGCTGCGTGAATTTGAGCAATTGACCGTTGAAGGCGGCTCAAAACATAACCCACAAAGCAAAACATGGATGGATAAGGTCAAGAAATTTTTTGAGTAAGTAACAAAGCATTCATCTAAAAATGCCCTGTTGATGTTTGAACAGGGCATTTTTTATGGAGCAACTAATCACACCCTATGTAATTTAGACGTGTCAATCCCAAAAAAGGGGATGGATTGCACCGTTTTGTGCATTAAGCTTGTTGACCATTTAAATAAAACCAAAAAACAGAATGGGGAATTGTCGGGTATGATTTCTTACTGACAAATATAACCACCCAACTCGACATGAAATGATTGTTCTGAGGAGACAAAATGCGTTTTACCACCTATAAGTCCTGGATTGCAGGCGTTAGCTTCATGATCGGTGCCGCGTTGAGCACCAATGTCATCGCTACGGAGGTCGCCGGAGTCAAACTCGACGATACCATCCAATTAGCCAATACCGAGCTCAAACTCAATGGTGCCGGTATTCGATACAAAGCCATTTTTAAAGTCTACGTTGCTGGACTCTACATCAAAGAAAAAAAGACGACGGTTCACGACATCTTGAATGTGGACGGTCCCCGCCGTGTTTCCATCGTTATGTTGCGTGATTTAAGCAGCGAAGACTTCAGCCGTGGCTTTATGCAAGGGATTCAAAAAAATACTGACAAAACAGATAAAGCAAAACTGACTTCCCAGTTTCTCCGTTTTGGTGAGTTATTTGCGTCCGTTCCAGAGCTGAAAAAAGGCGATATCATGACGACCGACTGGGTACCTGGCGTTGGCACTGTCGTTGCGTTGAACGGTAAAAAACTGGGCGAGCCTTATCCTGATATTCTGTTCTACAACACCTTGCTCCGTATTTGGTTGGGTGACAATCCAGTCGATACCGGATTGAAAAAAGCGATGTTGGGTGAAGGTGAAACACGCGGCATGTTTCACTAAATAACAAGCAATCTGTTCAGGGCGGGGATAACCCGCCCTGATGTTCATTGGTGCACAATCAATGCTTATCCCAAGCGGAATTGATTCTCCGTCTTTGCAGAAGTCGCGAGGTGAACGCCTCTTTAAGTCCCTTTTCAACGCTTTCCATTCCATGGCAATTTCATGAATGAGCGGCGTCATCGTACAACGGAGATCAAGGAGTTAGCAGCGAGATAGACGCAGTTATGACATAACACGATCTAACTTCGCTTTTTTGCTGCTAACGTTCAACAGTGTCATTCCTTGGCTCGTGTGGCTCCATCTCACGCATGAAAATAATGCGCTATTCTGTCCACCGCAGAAGCGGTTAAAATCATGCCTGTTTCACATTCAGGGCATGATGATGGTAGACCAAATCCGAACAGAATTGACCCCAGCGCAGTTGTTTGAAAACAATCGCCGTTGGGCCCAAGCGATATGCGACAAAGACGCTGACTTTTTTAAAAAGCTCGCCGCCCAGCAAAATCCTGAGTACCTCTGGATTGGCTGTTCCGATAGTCGCGTTCCTGCAAACGAATTACTCGGCTTATTGCCTGGCGAATTATTCGTACACCGCAATATCGCTAACGTCGTGGTGCACTCCGACTTAAATTGTCTCTCTGTGCTACAGTTTGCCGTTGATGTACTGGGCGTGAAGCACATTATTATCTGCGGTCATTATGGCTGCTCCGGTGTTCACGCAGCGATGACGGGTGGCCGTGTTGGATTGGCGGACAACTGGTTGCGTCACGTGCAAGACGTACATCAAAAGTATGATCGCTATATGGGCGAAACGTTGAACCTGAAGCAACGTGGTGACCGGTTATGTGAATTGAACGTGATTGAGCAGGTCGTTAATGTATGTAAGACAACGGTGATCCAGGATGCCTGGGAACGTGGACAACCTGTGACGGTGCATGGCTGGGTCTACGGTTTACAGGATGGATTGTTGAGTGAGCTGGGCATGACAGTCAGCTCTCCCGAGACACTGGCACAGCATGTAGAACAAAGTCTTGCACGATACGACGTCACATAACGCATGAGAGCGTGGGTGTCTGACTCCGCTTCTCTGTCACCTCCTGGCATAAACAGTGTACGCAACAACTTGCGGCGCGGTGACTATAAGGTAGTGATATGAATCAGATACAGCCCAAAAAATTGTTGATGTCCAAATGGACAGCAACGGAAATCGTTGCAAAACAAAAGCATTTCATTGTGACGAAGTTAATCGAACAGATCGATCCGACACAGCCCATTGAAATGATTGAAATGGAAGCCGTTTTTAGTAAAGCGGTACGCCAGTTGCCATGGCGTGAGTTATGTGATGACACAAAGTGGAAGCGAGGCTGGCAATGACAGTCGCACTGCATCTGGATTCGTTTCCGTCACCACTTCGCGCGCTTGTTATTGGCGCATCGGGCGGCATTGGTGCCGCATTTGTCCGCGCATTACGCCTTGCCTCATCGGACAACCATGTCGAAGAACTGCATCGGCACTCTATCCCGCCGGTTGATTTCAGTGAAGAAACCAGCATCGAGCGCGCGGCAGAGCAACTCGCCGCTCGTGGACCTTTTCATCTGATCATTAACGCGACAGGCGTTTTGCATGGCAATGACTTCATGCCAGAGAAGAAATTAAGTGACTTGCAGTACGATCACTTAAAAACGGTCTTTGAAATTAACACCTTCGGCCCCGCGCTAGTGATGCGCCATTTTGCACCGTTACTCGATAGCCAACGCGGCGTGATGGTGATGCTGTCTGCTAAAGTCGGCAGTATCGAAGATAATCGACTTGGCGGATGGTATAGCTATCGCGCATCAAAAGCCGCGTTGAATATGCTCGTGAAAACTGCAGCAATTGAACTCAAACGCAGCCAGAAAAACGCGGTGCTGTTGGCACTGCATCCGGGGACAGTACAGACCGGTTTGTCGCAGCCATTTAGAGGCGGTAGCGTGGCACGCAATGCGGATGAGGCCGTGATCGATATGCTCAACGTCATCAATCAGAAAATGCCTGAGCAATCCGGTCATTTTTATACCTATGGGGATGAGCAGTTGCCTTGGTGACTGTATTTCACTGTGTTCGAGAGCGATTGCGCAGACAACAACGCACCTCCGCTTCGTCATTCTCCGCGAAAGCGGAGAATCCAGTGCGCGCCAGCGCTTTGCATGGGCACTCTCGTGCCACTGGATCACCCGCCTGCGCGGGTGATGACGATGGTGGGAGTGCGGATATTTTCACCAATAACGCACCTCAATGTCGACAACAAAGTCCCTCAATGTCGTCAACAACGAACCTCTACGTCGTCAACAACGAACCTCTACGCCGTTAACAACGCACCTCTGCGCCGTCAACAACGCACCTCCGCTTCGTCATTCTCCGCGAAAGCGGAGAATCCAGTGCGCGCCAGCGCTTTGCATGGGCACTCTCGTGCCACTGGATCACCCGCCTGCGCGGGTGATGACGATGGTGGGAGTGCGGATATTTTCACCAATAACGCACCTCAATGTCGTCAACAACGAACCTCTACGTCGTCAACAACGAACCTCTACGCCGTTAACAACGCACCTCTGCGCCGTCAACAACGCACCTCCGCTTCGTCATTCTCCGCGAAAGCGGAGAATCCAGTGCGCGCCAGCGCTTTGCTTGGGCACTCTCGTGCCACTGGATCACCCGCCTGCGCGGGTGATGACGGGGGGGATCGACCTATTGTTAATTACACCGACAACGAACCAAAGCTAAAACCGAAACCGAAACCGAACCAAAGCCAAAGTCAAAACCAAAACCAAAACCAAAACCAAAACCAAAACCAAAACCAAAACCAAAACCAAAACCAAAACCAAAACCAAAACCAAAACCAAAACCAAAACCAAAACCAAAACCAAAACCAAAACCACCCATCATCTCAACGCCGGCATCCCAACGTTAATTTCCCAGAGTAAGGCCACATAAAATTTCAACACAGCATTTTCATCCAACCTCAACAAAGAAGAAAATGTAGTAAAAAAACCTTACATCACCAGCCGATAACCAACGCCCGTTTCAGTAATAAAGTGCTTCGGTTGGGCCGGTTCGCGTTCGAGTTTTTGGCGTAGGTTTGCCATGTAAATACGGAGATAATGGCTACTTTCAGAATGGTTCGGGCCCCAGACTTCTTTCAGTAGTTGCTGATGGGTCATGACCTTGCCGACATTTCTGGCGAGTACGGATAACAAGCGGTACTCAAGGGGGCTGAGATGAATGGCTTCATCGCCTCGGGTGACGGTCCGTAAGCCGAAATTGATACTCACATCACCAAATTGAAACATCGCATCCGCTTGGGCGTTGGATGGTTGTCGACGTCGTAGATGTGCGCGGATGCGGGCGATGAGCTCAGCGGCGCCAAAGGGCTTGCTCAAGTAATCGTCTGCGCCAGCGTCAAGTGCGGCGACTTTTTCGTGTTCTTGGGTGCGTGCGGATAAAACGATGATGGGGACTTCACTCCAGCTACGTACATCGCGGATCACCTCTAAACCGTTGATATCGGGGAGGCCGAGATCAACGATCAATAAATCAGGCTTGCGGGTGGCGCAGGTAATTAAACCTTGTTTACCTGTCTCGCTTTCATAGACAACCATATCCTCTGCCTCTAGCGCAGCAGTCAGAAAGCGGCGAATTTGTTTTTCGTCTTCAATCAGGACGATATGAATTTTACTGTCGCTCATGGTAATTCCGACTCGATTACAGGTGGCATTGCGGGGGCGACACCCACTGGCAGAGAAAACGTAAATTGTGCGCCGCCTTCGTCGAGTGTCTCAGCCCAGATTTTACCATTGTGCGCACCGATAATGGCTTCGCAAATGGCTAATCCCAAGCCAACGCCTGGGCTGGCGGCTTCCACATCGCCGCGAGTAAATTTTTCAAAAATATTGATACCGACAGGTAAGCCAGGGCCGTTGTCTTTGACAATGACCCAGACGTCATCTTGATGTCTGATGGCACTGAGCGTGATTTGACCTGCACCATATTTGGCGGCGTTTTCAAGTAAATTGCAGAGAACGCGTTCAATCAGCACGGCATCAAACGATAAGAGCGGAAGATCGCTCGCGAGGTGAGTTTCCAATTGATAGCCGATCAGGCTATGACTACAGGCCCGTAACGCACTACCAACAACTTCTTCGATGGGCTGCCATTGCAGATTAAGATTAATTTTGCCGGATTGTAAGCGAGCCATATCGAGTAAATTGGCCACCAGTCCGCTCATACGCAACGCTTCTTCATGAATGGCATGACTGAGCTCATGGCGTTTTTCTACTTGCAACTCAGGTTGTTGATCTAAGGTGCTAGCGAGTCCGACAATAGCGGTTAATGGTGTGCGTAAATCATGTGAAATCGCAGACAGTAGCGAGTTACGCAAACGCTCTGCCTCCATGTTGATTAAGGCATCTTGTGCCACATCAACGTAGTGAACGCGCTCTAAGGCGAGTGCGATTTGGGAAGCGAAGGTGTCGAGTAATTGTTGCTGCTCTGGCTGAAATACTTGATGTGGATCATGCGGTGCGATGGCTAACACTCCCCGTGTCCGCATGGGAGCTTGTAATGGGATGTATAACACGGCATTTGAGGGCAGGGTATTGGTGCCTAATCCTGCTTTTTGTGCATTGTCATAAACCCACTGCGCAACATCGTTATCCAAGTCTTGTAAGGTCGCTTTAGCATCGCCGCCAGAAACGGGAGGGCGGACTTTTTCGTGGCTATCAGGTAGTAATACGGCGACTTTAGCTTGGAAAACCGGCGCGACATGCTCTGTACTGATTTCAATGATCTGTTCGATCATCAGCGCACCGGATAAGGATTTGGTCATCGTGTAGAGCGCGTCGGCGCGACGTTCGCGATAATGGGCGATCCGTGCTTGGAACCGTAAATTCGCCATCAGGTTACTGATGATCAGCGACACAGCGAGCATAATGGCAAATGTGAACAAATACTGACTATCGCTCACACTGAATGAAAATCGCGGCGGTACAAAGAAAAAATCAAAACTTGCCACACTGAGAAACGAGGCCAATACTGAGGCACCACGTCCAAAACGGATAGCAATAAAGACGACGGCGAGAAGATACAGCATGACCACGTTGGCGAGATCAAATATCTGCGTCAGCCCTGCGCTGATCAAGGTGGCACCCATACATACGACTGCCGTCCAGATGTATTCGGAGGTGGTGGTTTTCTTCGTTTGCTCGGTGCTGAGATGGCTTCTACGGGGAAGCATGGACCTTTCGGCATTTGCATCAAGATCATGACCCACCATCACAATGTCGATGTCTTTGGTGCGATTGGCGAGTTCATCGGCAAGACTGTTTCGCAGAAGGCGTTCCCATGCCGGACGTAATGATTTGCCGATAACGATTTTGGATACGTTGCGGCTCTGTGCGTAGCTCAGTAATAAGCTGGGCAAACTTTCGCCTGCCAGTGTTGTCGTTTCTGCGCCAAGTTCTTGCGCGAGTTTCAGCGTTTTCATAATTGCTTCACGCTGTTCGCTGCTGAGATTTTGGAGCTTTGGCGTCTCCACGTAGACGGCGATCCAGTCCGCACGTAAGCTCGCTGCCAAACGTGCTGCGCCTCGCACCAGTTTGCTGGCGCTCTGGTCTGGTCCGACGCAGACGAGCAGTCGTTCTTTCGCCTGCCAGACGGTATTGATGGACTGGTCAGCGCGATAGTCGCGCATTTGCACATCCACCTGATCCGCTGTTCGGCGCAATGCTAATTCCCGCAAAGCGATCAGATTCCCTTTACGGAAAAAATTCTTTGCGGCGCGTTGTGCCTGGTGTTCAAGATAGACTTTGCCCTCCTTTAACCGCCGCAGGAGTTCATCTGGTGGTAGGTCAACGAGGGTGATTTCATCTGCTTGATCGAACACTTTATCTGGCACGGTTTCCCACACGCGAATACCGGTGATCTGACCGACGACGTCGTTGAGCGTTTCGAGATGCTGGACGTTGACGGTGGTGTAGACATTGATACCCGCTGCGAGTAACTCTTCGATATCTTGCCAGCGCTTTGCATGGCGTGAACCGGCGACATTGGAGTGCGCCAGTTCATCCATGAGGATTAGTTCAGGATGGCGCTTTAAGGCCTCGTCAAGATCGAATTCGGACAAGACGCGGTCTTTGTATTGTATTTTTTTGGCAGGTAAGACATCCAAATTTTGACTAATCTGGACCGTGTCATGGCGACCATGTGTTTCGACGACACCGACCAAGACATCGACGCCATTTGCTTTCTGTGCGTGGGCGGCATTGAGCATGGCGTACGTTTTACCGACGCCGGCGCAGGCACCAAAAAATATCTTCAGACGACCACGCTGTTGCTTCTGATCTTCGCGCTGAATTTTATCTAACAAGGCATCAGGATCGGGGCGGTTGGTGTTCATGGTGTCAATCGTCAAATAGCCCGGCATGGCCGGGCGGGGTTATGATGCTATGCTGCACGATCTCCGTTGGACGATCGTTGCTTCATGAGGCGCTTAGTGCAACTGATCCAATGCCAAATTGAGTTCCAACACATTTACGCGTGCTTCACCAAAAAGGCCTAATTGCGGCTCTTGGGTGTGTTGAGCAATTAGATCACGGACTTGTTCTGTTTTCAATCCGCGCGCTTTGGCAACCCGTTGTAGCTGATAATTGGCTGCAGCAGGGCTGATCTCAGGATCGAGACCGCTGCCGGAAGCCGTGACGAGATCTACAGGGATCGCTGCTGTATTCTCAGGATCCGCATCATGTAAGGCTTTGATGCGATCTTCGATGGCTGCTTTCAGCGCGGGATTGGTTGGCCCTTGGTTGGAGCCTCCTGAGGCTAAGCCATTGTACTCAAAGGTACCCGCTCCGGAGGGTCTACCCCAAAAGTGCTTAGGATCAGAAAAATGTTGACCGATGAGTGTTGATCCTAAGACCTTGCCATCTTTTTCAATCAGGCTACCGTTGACTTGGTGGCTAAAGGCGACTTTACCGACGCCAGTGACTACCAATGGATAGACCACACCTGTCACTGCGGTCAACAGGACGAAGGAAGCGATGAGGGGACGTATTATTTTCATGATGAGCTTTCCGCTTGTCGGGTTAGACCAGACCTAAAATAGTGAGGATGATGTCGATCAGCTTAATGCCAATAAATGGAACGATCAGCCCACCTAAACCATAGACCAGTAAATTACGGCGCAATAAAACATCGGCACCTAAAGCGCGGTATTTCACCCCTTTTAATGCCAGTGGAATCAGGAACACGATGATCAGCGCATTGAAGATCACCGCCGACATGATTGCGCTTGATGGACTTGTTAAATGCATCAAATTGAGCGCATTGAGTTGCGGGTAGGTCGTTGCAAACATCGCAGGAATAATCGCAAAGTATTTGGCAACGTCATTCGCGATACTGAAGGTCGTGAGTGAGCCACGTGTCATCAGCATTTGTTTGCCAATTTCGACGATCTCAATGAGCTTGGTGGGATTGGAATCCAGATCCACCATGTTACCGGCTTCTTTGGCAGCTTGTGTGCCGCTATTCATGGCAACCGCGACGTCCGCTTGCGCTAAGGCCGGTGCGTCGTTCGTGCCATCGCCCGTCATGGCAACCAATTTGCCTTCAGCTTGATGAGAGCGAATCAACTTCAATTTATCTTCTGGTGTTGCTTCTGCCAGAAAATCATCGACACCCGCTTCTGCGGCAATGGCAGCGGCGGTGAGACGGTTATCGCCGGTGATCATGATGGTTTTGATCCCCATCTGACGTAATTCAGCAAAGCGCTCTTTGATGCCACCTTTGACGATATCTTTGAGCTCAATGACGCCCATGACGCGTTGATCATCAATGACGACGAGTGGCGTACTTCCTTGACGTGAGACCTGTTCGACGGTATCGATCACAGATGGCGGGAAGCTGTTGCCCAACTCAGTGAAATATTTGCGTGTTGCATCGACAGAGCCTTTGCGGATTTTACGCACGACACCAGCTTGCGTTAGATCGACACCACTCATACGAGTTTGCGCGGTGAAGGGAATAAATTCTGCTCCCAGCGCTTGGATATCACGTTCACGTAATTGGAACAGCTGTTTTGCCAGAATAACGATACTCCGACCTTCAGGTGTTTCATCCGCAAGAGACGACAGCTGTGCGGCATCCGCCAATTGTTCTTCGGTGATCCCAGGTGCAGGATAGAACTTGGAAGCCTGACGATTGCCGAGCGTAATCGTGCCTGTTTTATCGAGCAATAACACATCGACGTCACCAGCCGCTTCAACCGCACGACCTGATGTGGCAATTACATTCGCTTGCATCATACGACTCATACCCGCGACCCCAATCGCTGACAACAAGCCGCCAATGGTCGTCGGAATCAGGCACACCAACAACGCAACGAGAACGGTAATCGTGACCGGTGTGCCGGCACCCGATGCCTCGACACTAAACTGCGAGAAGGGCAATAGGGTCACGGTTGCCAACAAGAAGACAATCGTTAATGCGACCAATAAAATGGTTAATGCAATTTCATTCGGGGTTTTTTGACGCTTCGCGCCTTCTACCATAGCAATCATACGATCTAAGAATGCTTCGCCAGGATTGACGGTGACACGCACAATGATCCAATCGGACAACACGCGTGTACCACCTGTTACTGCGCTGAAGTCACCACCTGATTCACGAATGACTGGTGCCGATTCACCAGTAATGGCAGATTCATCGACAGAGGCAACGCCTTCAATGACCTCACCATCTGCAGGGACGACATCGCCCGCTTCGATGAGGATGATATCGCCTTTACGCAGCGTTGATCCACTGACCAACATCTGAGGTGAACCACGTTTTGCCGTTGTTAGTTTCTTCGCGCGCACATCTTGCTTTGCGCCACGCAGCGATTCTGCTTGTGCTTTACTGCGTCCTTCTGCCAATGCTTCGGCAAAGTTCGCAAACAAGACGGTAAACCATAACCAGAGTGCGACGGCGAGGATAAAGCCAGCAGGTGCTTCGCCTTGACTGGTGTATGCCTGGATAGTTAATGCGGTTGTCAGAATACTTCCCACATACACCACAAACATGACCGGATTTTTCATCTGGATCTGGGGTTGCAGTTTGCGGAACGCATCAAGAATCGCTGGTTTGACGATGCTGGAATTCAGCAACGATAATTCAACTTTATGGCTCATTTTCTTCTTTCTTTTATTGGGCGATCATCGTCAGATGTTCAACAAGTGGACCGAGCGCCAATGCGGGGATGTAGGTCAGCGCACCAACGATCACCACCGTTCCCAGTAACAAAGCGACAAACAACGGACCATGCGTCGGCAAGGTGCCTGCAGTCGCTGCTAATCGTTTTTTGCGTGCCATGGCACCTGCGACAGCGAGGATAGGGATAATGATGAAGAAGCGACCAAACCACATAGCAACGGCTAACATCGTGTTATAGAAAGGCGTATTTGCATTGAGGCCTGCAAAGGCGCTACCGTTGTTATTAGCAGCGGATACAAAGGCATACAAAATTTCCGTAAAGCCATGGGCGCCAGGATTCGAGATGCCTGCTTTACCATCCGTAACCATGACGGATACTGCCGTACCAACCAACACAAGCAATGGTCCGATCAAGATCGTGATGGCAATCATTTTCATTTCAAAGGCTTCGATCTTTTTGCCGAGATATTCTGGTGTACGACCAATCATCAAGCCTGCAATAAACACGGCCATGATCGCAAAAATCAACATGCCATACATACCCGCACCTACGCCACCAAAGACCACTTCACCGAGTTTCATGAGTACGAGAGGTACCATGCCGCCGATCGGAGTAAATGAATCATGCATCGCATTGACTGCACCGCAGGATGCTGCCGTCGTGATGGTTGCAAATAATCCGGACGCAGCGATACCAAAGCGTGTTTCTTTGCCTTCCATGTTGCCACCCGCTTGTGACATGGCGGGAGTGCTGCTCATCGCTTGATCAAGTCCCAATTTGCTGAACATCGGATTGCCTTGTTGCTCGGCGACAATCGCAATACCGGCGAATATCACAAACAGAATGGCCATGACAGCAAAAATCGCCCAACCTTGACGCTTGTCGCCGACCATCTTGCCGAAGGTCACACACAAGGCGGCAGGAATCAGGAAGATCGCAATCATCTGTAAAAAGTTAGAGAAAGGGGTAGGGTTCTCAAATGGGTGGGCAGAGTTTGCATTAAAGAAACCACCACCATTGGTACCAACCATTTTGATTGCTTCCTGAGAAGCGACTGGGCCCATTGGTAATGTTTGCGTTGTCGTGCTTTGTGCTTCCATGACCGGTTTGCCGGCAGCATCATTGACTGGCGCACCAGCGGCGTCGACTTTGGGAACGCTGTAATCGAGTTTTTCAACTAACTGCGCTGTTTTGTAGGCGTCAAAATTCTGAATCACACCTTGGCTCATCAAGCCAATAGCGAAGACGAAAGAGAGTGGCAGCAATATGTATAAGGTGCTTCGTGTCAGATCGACCCAGAAGTTACCGATACTTTGGGCAGTGTGACGTGCAAAGCCACGAATCAATGCGACTGCCACAGCCAAGCCTGTTGCTGCAGAGAAGAAGTTTTGAACGCTCAAGCCAGTCATTTGCGTGAAATAACTCATCGTTGTTTCAGGCGTATAGCTCTGCCAGTTGGTATTAGTGACGAAACTAATTGCCGTATTGAAAGAGGAATCTGGACCGACACCAGGCAAGGCCTGTGGATTAAGCGGTAAGGCCAATTGAAAGCGCTGCAGAGCATAGACGACCACGACGCCCAGTACATTGAAGGCCATCAGTGTGATCGCATAGTGCTTCCAGGACATTTCTTCAGCAGCATCGATGCCAAAGAGTTTGTAGAAGAATTTTTCTACGGGTTGGAGTAACCATGACAAGGGGTTTTTTTCGCCAGTCATGACTTTGTTGATATAAAGACCCAAAGGCACGGCAAGCGTCGTCAATACGACCATATACAGTGCAATTTGGAAAAAGGCTGAGTGATTCATCAGAATGCCTCCGGTTTCAAGAGCGCATAGACCAGATAGACGAGTAAGAGGGCCGCAACGACCGCAGAAATGATTTGAAACAGACTCATAAACCGCCTCCAAGATGGCTGCAACCCTTGATCAGGGCGAATGAACATACTGCAAATAGCAGTACATATCCCACGTAAATAAACTCCATATGACCTCCAGTGAAATCCTTTGATGACAGGTAAGACAATAGGGAAAAAGGGATAAAGATGTCGTATAGCTTCATTGGTCGCGTGTAAAAATTGTGTAAACACCGCTCAAACCACGCTTCATCAGTTGCCGAGGAGTCATTTTCGGTATGGTTGAGGTCCTTCTCCATTTGACGCGTAAAGCGTCAGTGAGGATGAAGTTAATCCGTCAAAATTGACTGTTCACTCCTTCAAACCTGCAGTTGGTCGCAATGATCCTTCGTGATCAAGATGGCATGTCTATGATTCAACCTGTCATTCGATGTGGTGTCGCGAAACTGCCAGAGAATGACAAACCATATCGCTTTGTCGTTACGCAGAGCGACCGAATTGTTGTTCGGAATTTGTTATTTCTACGCAGATAAAAAAGGAAACGATCATGTCAAAACTTGTTGCTTTCATCGCTGGTGCATGCGCTTTGGTATTCACACAGCAGGCAGTATTTGCCGCCGATACATCGTCATCTGAGTCGGCGATACAAACCATCGAATTACCTGTGCATGCAAGGCCGATGGATATCGACACGGCATTACGGTTCGTTGGTGTGTATGAGTTATCGAATGGTGAGGCGTTGAAGATTGTCAAAAGAGGACAATCATTCTTTGCGAGTGTTGGAGGTGACGACACACTGCACTACGTGGTTGCTACAAGCAAAAATACGATTGTCTCGACAGACCGACATTTGAAAATTCATCTGGAGCACGATCGTGATGGCAATGTCAGTGGAGAAGTGTACATTGCGCGTAAAGCGAATGACATTCCTGTCATGGCAGCGATTCGTTGATGCCAATGGGGCGGACTACTCCATATTGTCCGTACAGCGTGGTGCTGCCACACAAAGAAAAACCTTCAGCAGAACATAAGATCTGCTGAAGGTTTTGATGATGCGTATCCGTCTTCAGAAACGACGAACTTAGAATGTTTTTGTAGCGATCAGCACAGCGCTGTTTTTACCCAAAAATTTTCCGTTTGCAGGTGAGGCGTAAAACGTTTCGTTGGCGTTGGTGCCAATGACTGCCAGACTGACAGTGATGTCCGCAAATTGTTTAAACTCTTTGCTGATTCCCACTTTGTAGTCGGTGTAGGTAGCGGCACTGGCGTTGACGCCTTGCACTTTTTGGTATCCCACATGCAGATTTAGCGTGAGTCCTTCGCTGATCTCGATATTCGCACCAGCATCAAGATAGCCGCTGTTTTTACTACCCACAATACCGAACAAAGGAGTGAGTGCATGGGAGTATTTGAGATAGGCAGGACCGTAGCCTAGCTGACCATATATTTCCAAGGTATTGGCATCTTTCATGCCGACGTTGGTGAGATCGTTGTTGACATACACGTAGGCAAGTGCGCCTACATCATACGAAACATCTTTCGTGATTTCTCCGCGCTTACCAGCGTAGATATCCCACTCTGCCGGTGTACTGCCTGCACCTGGTGTATCAGAGATCCATTTGATCGTTGATAACCATGTGCCTGCGTAAAGGCCTGTTGGATTGTTGGTGTAGTCGGCACCGCCTTGTAATGCAGGTTCTAGGCGGGTTTGTGAGATACCACGATAGCGGTAATCGCTAGCGAGGCTCGCGTTGAAACTGACTTCGTTGTCTGGTTTTGCTTCGTCGGCAAAAGCAGCTCCGGATGAAATCAGCGTTGCAATGACACTTAAAACAGGATATTTTTCTTCATGTGATCTTCCTTTTTCCTCGTCGCCAACATGGCAACTTGATAGTGGTGAGAATAACGTTGAAGGTATAAAAATAGTGCAAAGATAGTCTAGGCGAATGTATAGATGACGTAAACCTGCGTTTGCATCAGTGGTCTACATACGACAGAAATGGGACATTCTCTGCACGATGTTTTGGTCTATCCTGTTTTTTATTGAGGTTCTTTTGCTTACAATTAAAAACAATGTTCCGGTGCAGGAAATGATTGATCTTTGACCGCAGCAACATAGGCTGAGACCGCTGCATCAATCGTCGTTTGGCCGTCCATAAAGTTTTTAACGAAACGCGCTTTGCGTCCAGGGAAAACACCCAGCAAATCGTGCATGACTAATACCTGACCAGAACAATCAACGCCAGCACCAATACCAATCGTTGGAATATGCAACGACTCAGTAACTTCTTTTCCTAAACTAGCAGGAATCGCTTCGAGAACCAGCAAGCTAGCGCCTGCTTGCTGTACCGCTAATGCTTCTGTTTTGAGTAGCTCCGCTGCGGCATCGGTTTTTCCTTGGACTTTATAGCCGCCTAATGTGTTAACGGATTGCGGTGTTAAGCCAAGATGGGCGCATACGGGGATAGAGCGTTCGGTCAAAAATTTGATGACGGGTAAGAGCCATGTCCCACCTTCTAATTTGACCATGTGCGCGCCAGCCTGCACCAGTTGTACGGCGTTCTGAAAAGCGGATTCGGGTGTGGCGTAACTACCAAATGGCATATCTGCAACAACAAGTGCTTTTTTGTTTCCACGTGCAACAGAAGCAGTGTGATACGCAATATCGGCGATGGTGACTGGTAAGGTGGACTCATGTCCTTGGCAGACCATACCCAATGAATCGCCAATGAGTAACACCTCAACGCCGCAACGGTCCATCAGTGCAGCAAAGCTTGCATCGTAGCAGGTGAGCATCGTGATTTTTTCTCCCTGAGCGCGCATGGTTTGCAAGCTAGGAACGCTAACAGCTTTACGATCTTGTAAATATTCAGCCATTCTTTTCTCCAAAGGTAATGCCGTCATTTCACTTTTTTTGACAGCTGGTTTTGGTCTCCACCAAGATCCCAGATGAAATAGTTCTTTTTTATTTGATACCCATCGCCGGGGTAATCGTTTTAATTGTTTTAACTGTTCTACGTGTTCTACGCGCTCAATGTGCTCTCTGTGCTACATCGTCTTTGTCGACGGAGTGTATCTCAATAGGGCATCAAGCGCTGTTCATACTATTCGGCAACAGAAAGCATTGTAATTGCTTGATCTGCAACCAGCGGTAGCCAATCACTGATTGTTCCTTTACCCGGAATAACCAGTGCCGGTGCGAGTTGCGCCAGCGGTAGCAAGACGAAAGCACGTTCTGTCATGCGCGGATGCGGAACCGTGAGCGTGGCGGTGTCAATGATCGCGTCGCCATAGAGCAATACATCGAGGTCTAAAGTTCTCGGCGCATTGCGGTAGGGACGTTCGCGTCCAAATGCGAGTTCAATGGCTTGTAGCGCCTCAAGCAATGCTTGTGCTGTTAAGTGTGTCTGCAATTGCACAACAGCATTCACGTAGTCATCACCGCTCGAATCGATGGGGGCACTGCTAAATAAAGCCGACGCGACAACCTCCTGACAGCCCGCTATCGACGATAACCGATGCACGGCTTGCAGTACTGTGTCGCGGGCATCGCCAAGATTTGCGCCAATGCCAATGAACGCCTGAATCATTCTTCTGCCTTTGGCTTCGCCGGGCTGCGACGACGTGGCTTGCGCTTCTTCGCTGCCGGTGCGCCGCTTTGTTTTGGCTTGCTATTGATCAGTTTCTCGCGTTGTTCTGCATCACCGTTGATAAAGTCCGTCCACCACTCGCCAATCTCCGTATCAATCTCACCACTGGCACAGCGTAAAAGCAAGAAGTCATAGCCAGCACGCAGACGTTGGTGCTCCAAGACTTTGTAGGGCGTCTTACCGATACGTTTTTCAAAGCGGGGCTGCATCGCCCAGATATCACGCATATCGGCACCGATTTTGCGTTGAATCGCTAACGCATCAGTTTGTGCGTTCAAGACGTCATCTGCTGCCAGATGTAAGGCCGGAATGGGAAATTCACCTGCTGCTTTGTAGGCGTCCCACTTTTCGACAACCTGATGCCACAACAATGAAGCGAACAAGAAACTTGGTGAAACAGGTTTTCCTTGTTGAACGCGCTCATCGGTATTGGCCAGCGCCAGCGTGACAAATTTCTCACCCAAAGGCTGTTCAAGTACAACGTCTAATAACGGCATCAATCCATGATGCAGACCTTCTTTGCGCAATTGCTGCAAGCACGCCATGGCATGACCGCTTGTGAGCAATTTCAGCATTTCATCAAATACCCGAGCTGCAGGCACATTGTTGATCAACGGCGCCATGACAGCGATCGGTGCACGCGTTGCGGCGTCAATCTCAAACTGCAATTTCGCTGCAAAACGAACGACGCGTAACATCCGTACGGGGTCTTCACGATAACGTGCTTCAGGTACGCCGATAATACGCAAGATTTTTTTACGGATATCTTTGATCCCGCCGTGGTAATCCAGAACCGTTTGCGATGCAGGATCGTAGTACATCGCATTGATCGTGAAATCGCGACGGGCAGCGTCTTCATGTTGTTCGCCAAAGGTGTTATCACGTAAAACGCGACCGTGTTCGTCTTTGGGGGCGGCATCATTAGACGGGCCACGGAAAGTCGTGACTTCGAGCAAATCCTGACCGAACATGACATGGACGATCTGGAAGCGACGACCAATGATGAAAGCACGTCTGAACAAGCGCTTTACTTGCTCTGGCGTGGCATTGGTCGCAATATCAAAATCTTTTGGTTTGACACCTGTGAGCAAATCGCGAACCGCCCCACCAACGATAAACGCTTTAAAGCCGTTGTCCTGCAAGGTCTGCGTGACTCGAATGGCGTTTGCTGACACCAGCTTGGGATTGATGCCGTGTTCTTTGGCGGTCAATAGCGTCGGCTTGGGATTCGCTTTGCCTGACTCGGCTGTATTTTTAACGCCGAGTATTTTGCGGATAAATTTCTTAATCATTGCTCACGCATCATTGCTGATGAAACAGGTTAATCTGAGGCCATCCGCGCGCCAGCGCATGGGCGCTCAGTGTTGCGTTTGGATTGGTAGCGACCGGATGCGTCACCACCTCAAGTAAAGGAATATCGTTGTGGGAATCACTATAAAAATAACTCTGACTGAAATCGCTTAGTTGTTGACCGCGACGTTGTAACCAGTCGTGCAAATGGATCACTTTCCCGGGACCCGAGGTAGGAACACCCAGCAACTTGCCAGTGATATTGCGATGGGCATCGATTTCCGGTTCGGCCGCCAGTAAATGTTCGACACCCAGTGCAGCGGCGATAGGTGTCGTGACAAAACGGTTGGTCGCCGTGATGATGGCGATCAGGTCATCCTGATCTTGGTGCTTTTTGAGCAGATCGAAAGCAGCAGGCAATAATGCAGGCTGAATCACTTCATGCATGAATTGCGCGTGGTACTCATCGAGTTGATCTCGTTTAAATTGGGCCAATGTGCCGAGCGCAAATTCAAGATATTCAACGGGATCTAAGGTTCCCGCCTGATATTGTGCAAAAAAATCGGCATTGCGTCGGGCAAATGCATCGGCATCGACGGCACCGATACGGCACAAAAATTGACCCCATTCGTAATCCGAATCGATAGGAATCAGTGTGTGGTCGAGATCAAATAAAGCTAATTGACGCATGGATAATGTAAATAAGTGATCTGAATAGGTTGATTCAGTAAGTTCAATTGTATGTCTTTTTAAAATCGTTGCTGCAACATCAGTTCCCGCAGCAAAGGTAAGGTAATCGGACGCTTCGTCACCAAGGAATAATGGTCAAGCTGATCGAGCATATCCGTCAGCGAGCTCATATCACGTTGATAGTGCGTGATCAGATAGGGTAACACGCCAGCCGATAGCTGAATCCCTCTCGCACTGGCAGCGCGCTCTAAGGCATCAATTTTATCTTCATCGGTTAAACCGTGAAGTTGGTAAATCAAGCCCCAGCCAAAGCGCGTGCGTAAATCATCACGGACATTCAGAATCATCGGAGGATGATTTCCTGTGGCAACCAAAAAGCCCCCATTGGCTCTTGCTTCGTTAAACAGGTTAAACGCGGCGATTTGATTGAGGGGCGAGAGCAATTGACAGTCATCGAGCAAATACAAACTGACTGCTTCACTGAAGTCAAAAGCGCTCTCAGGCGCGTTCGCAGGAATGTAGCGAGACTCGCTATGGTCGGCGAGTGCATGTAAAAGGTGTGTCTTACCTGCGCCTGCCTCACCCCAGATATACACTGAGCGTTCGCCATATTGACTGGCAATCCGCTGTGAAAACAATCCCAGTAATTGGGCTAATTCCGCATTTTGACCGACGACAAACGTGGCGAGTGATGGCAATTTTTGCGCATCAAGATCTAAAAGTAATTGCCTCATGGTTGTCGATAAAAAGGACTATTAAAATACGAGGCACGTAAATGTTTTACGGCCACCGACACGACCGCCGAAGCGGGAAGGGCAACCAGAATGCCGATAAAGCCAAATAACTGACCAAATGCCATTAAAGCAAAAATGACAGTGAGTGGCTGCAAACCGATACGCTCACCGACAAGACGCGGTGTCAGAAAAAAAGATTCCAGGGTTTGGCCGATACCGTAAATGACGGCGACAGCGATCAATCCATGCGCCCCATTGAATTGCAACACAGCGCCAATGAGCGCCAGTGTCAGCCCAAGCCCGAATCCCAGATAGGGGATAAATACCAGAAATCCGGTAATGATACCGACTGGTAATGCCAGATCAAAGCGCGCAATGCTCAGTGCGGTTGAGTAATACACCGCCAGTGCGAGCATCACAAGTAATTGTCCACGCAGATACTGCGCCAGAATGTCATCGACTTCTGTCATTGCGGTCGTTGCCATGGCTACCCAGCGACGGGGGATGAACTGTGCGGCGCGTGCAATCAAAGAATGCCAATCTAGTAATAAATAGAATAAAACGATGGGAATTAACAACAAATTTGCAACCATCCCTAGTACGGCGGTACCGCCGACACGCACAGAGGACAAGATTGCCTTACCGATCACATCGCCGCTACCCGCTAACTGATCAGACAACAGAGACTTGATCCCAACGCTATCAAGTTTGACGTTATAGCCGTAATCGGCCAGTTTTGGACTCACGAATTGGTCAAATTTATCCAAAAACTGCGGAATTTCATCCTGCAACTGTGGAATTTCGCGCTTTAAAATAGGAATGATCACCAAGATGAGCGCCAAGACGACCGCCATCAAAAGCACAATCAAGAGCGTCGCCGCGACCGAACGTGGCATGTTGAAACGTCCCATCTGAAGCGCACACAAGCGGTCAACCCACGGATTGAGCACATAGGCGAGCGTTGCCGAGACAATGAATGGCATTAAAACCGGCCCCAGCATAGCAAATAACACCAGCAATCCACAGCCGGTTGCCACCCATAACATGGTTTGTTTTTGCTCAGGCGAGAAGGAGAGTGACATGGTCAGGGGCGATCGTTATCAAAAAGTGAATATGCTAGTCGAATTTTTGCGCGTTTTATAATGTATTGTCCAAAAATAGGTCAAGCCGCAGCCATTTTGTTAAAATAGCGTTTTTGCCGATGTTTTCTGGCAATTCCTCTATTTTACCGCCTCAAGCCCCTACTGACGAATATCATGAGCACTCCTACCCCTGTTTCTCTCTCTTACGCCGACGCTGGTGTCGATATGGTTGCTGGCGACGCCCTCGTCGATGCCATCAAACCTTTTGCTAAACGGACCATGCGCGAAGGCGTGATGGCTGGTATTGGTGGTTTCGGTGCCATGTTCGAAGTGAGCAAAAAATACAAAGAACCAGTGCTCGTGTCCGGTACGGATGGTGTTGGTACCAAGTTAAAACTGGCATTTCATCTCAATAAACACGACACCGTTGGTATCGATTTGGTCGCGATGAGTGTGAATGACATCTTGGTACAAGGTGCCGAGCCGCTGTTTTTCTTGGATTATTTCGCTTGCGGTAAGCTGGATGTCGCAACGGCAACAGACGTGATCAAAGGCGTGGCTGCTGGTTGCGAGCAAGCTGGTTGCGCACTGATTGGTGGCGAAACCGCTGAAATGCCTTCCATGTACCCAGACGGTGAATATGACCTGGCAGGTTTTGCGGTCGGCGCTGTTGAAAAGTCGAAGATTATCGATGGTAGCAAAATCAAACCAGGTGACGTGATTTTGGGATTGGCATCTTCTGGTATCCACTCCAATGGTTTTTCTTTGGTACGTAAAATTATCGACGTCGCGAAACCTGATCTGAATGCAGATTTCCATGGACGTACGCTGGGCGATGCCTTGATGGCACCGACGCGTATCTACGTCAAGCCATTGTTGGCATTGATGGAATCCATCGAAGTCAAAGGCATGGCGCATATCACTGGTGGCGGTTTGGTTGAAAACGTACCACGCGTGTTGGGTGACACATTAACAGCCGTCTTGCACAAAGATAGTTGGGTGATGCCACCGCTGTTCACTTGGTTGCAACAACATGGCGGCGTCGCAGATGCGGAAATGCACCGTGTATTTAACTGCGGGATCGGTATGGTGGTGATTGTCTCGGCAGAAAATGCTGATGCTGCGATCGCGCATTTGGCAGCATCGGGTGAAACTGTTTCCCGCATCGGCGAAATTCGTGCACGTGAAGGCAACGAGCATCCAACGATCGTTGTGTAAGCTTGCAATGCCATGCGTCCCGTCGAGGGGCGCTGACTTTTCAGAAAATACAGAAAAACGTCACATTCAGTGTGGCGTTTTTTTTTTGCGTTGAACCGAGCAACAATAGCTCGAAATGAATGACCGCCAGCACAAGCGAGAGGCGCATTGTTTCTCATCGTCAAACTTGCTGTAACCAAGCAGGCAACGTTGTTGGAATGAGGGCACGCGCTATCGACTTTTCATTCAATTCTGAAACAATGAATACAACGTTCTGATCTACAATACGATAAGCCTTATCGTGGTGATTCATTGGTATTCATTTAACTCAAACCATCTCGTTCCAGTTATGAAAAAAATCCTGACTTTGAGTGTCGTTGCTCTCTTAAGCGCTTGCGGTGGCGGCGGAGGTAGTTCGACAAGTACGCCCGTTTTTACGAGTTCATCGGCAAATATGTGCGCTAATCCGCGTCCTAATACGGTGGATCAGCAGGGAACAGTCAGTGATGAAAAGTCGTATATCGCGTCGTTCGTGAACCAAACTTATCTGTGGTACCAGCAACTCCCCACCAACCTCAATGCTGCCAATTATGCTAACGCGCAGGATTATTTTGCGGTGTTGAAAACGACCGCATTAGATGCGAAGGGCGTGCCTGTGGATCAGTTTCATTGGTCGCAAACGACGGCGTCTTGGAATGCAGAGTCGAGTGGTAATCCGCTTGACTTTGGTATTCAATGGGCGGCGTTGAATAGTTCTCCACCGCGTAACTGGATCGTTGCTGATGTTGCACCCGGCTCGCCGGCAGCGCTTGCGGGTATTCAACGTGGCGCAAAACTGACATCGATCGATGGGATCGATTTTGTGAATGATGCGGTTGCCGCTGACGTGAATGCGCTCAATGCCGCTTTGTTGCCCGGCCCTGCGGCCACCCATACCTTTGGGTTTAACGGTAAGGCGGCGATCACCATGACCAGTGCTGCGTATCCTGAAGTGACAGTCAAAAATGTCAAAATTATCCCCACGACTAACGGCAATGTGGGGTACTTCATTTTTGATACACAGATTGCGCAATCGGAGACGGAGTTAACCAATGCCATCAATCAGTTGAAAGCAGCGGGTGTCACCGATCTTATTATTGATCTGCGCTACAACGGTGGTGGATTGCTCTACATTGCCAGTGAGTTGGCCTATATGATCGCTGGGCCGACGAATACATCGAATCATCATTTTGAAACGTTGACCTACAACGACAAGCTCACATCGCAAAATACGAGTTATCCATTTTATTCTATCGGTACTGCCAACCAAACTTTGCCCACCTTGGGTTTAAATCACGTCAGTTTGTTGGTGACTTTTGGCACCGCTTCTGCAAGCGAGTCAGTCATTAACGGTTTGCGTGGTGTTAATGTGGCCGTGGACTTGATTGGCGCAACAACGCGAGGTAAGCCGTATGGTTTTGTGCCTCAGGATAATTGCGGCTGGACGTATTTTTCTATCCAATTCAAAGGCGTCAACGACAAAGGGTTTGGTGACTATGCGGATGGCTTTGCGCCGACGTGTCAGGTGCCTGACGACTTCACGCATCAACGCGGCGACACCACTGAGACCATGCTCAGCGCAGCACTGAGCTACCGCACGACAGGGGTTTGTCCGGCAACAGCCAGCCTGCCAGCGTTTGTAGGGGCAGGGAATAGCGACACCAGCTATCAACTTGTCCGGACACCTTCTAAAGAAATGCGTATTGTTACACCCATGTCTCGTGGCATGTAAATAGCGTCGTCAGTGATGGCAAGGTGATCATCCTTGCCATCCGGTCTCATTGGGATGTCCTTTGCTGAGTTCCGGTCATCCTCCCCTCCCAAAAAAACACCTTCCAAATCACGATACAGCCTGGCAACGTTGTGTGATTGTTTCAATACGAAGTGGTATGTTACAGTATGTAATATTGTGTTTCTTAGCGATGCGCGAATGATTGATGAGATTTAAACTTTCAGAGAAAATTTTGCTCGAGGAAGTTATTAATGCGGTCAATTCAAACACAGCCACGTAGCTATGTTCACTCATCTTATTTACGACGCACGTATTCGCAGTTGCTTGCGAGAAATATTGATGTGCAACGCGTCTTTGACGCGGCCAATCTTCGGCTTGAAGAAATTCATATTCCTGATGCCTTAATTGATATCCAGGTTTGTAAAAAAATCGTCAGCGAAGCCAAGAAAATATTGTGTTGTCCTTGGTTGGGCTTAGAGTTCGGACACGACAATACGGCGGTCATCCATGGCGTTGTGGGGCTCGCCGCAACCGCTTGCCCAACGATTCGTGCAGCCCTGCAAACCATTGCACGGTACGCGCACTTGCGCACCAATGCTTGTACTTTTGAGTACACCGAAGATGTGTATGGCGGCAAGTTCATTGTGTCGAAAGAGGGGGGCTTGGATGAGTTCAATCAATTTTTATTAGAATCGATTTTTGCGTCGATGGTGGTGTTTTTTCAGACATCGGTGGTATCGCATCTCGATTGGGTTGTGGTTGATCTGCCATTTGTTCAGGAAGAGTGCTTTGATATTTACCGTCATTTCAGCCCCTGCAAAATTCGATTTGGCCTGCCGAGACTGACGTTTTATTTACCACCTGAGATGCTAAACAAAACCTGCATCACCGCCGATGCAGAGGTGATGCAAACATCACTCTACGAGTGTGAAAAAAAACGACAGCGACTCGCAGGGCGTAAGCCGTCGTTCGCCTCTCGGGTCATCGATGTCTTGAAAAGAATCGACGCCATGACTGAAGGGCTGCCAGGATTGTCGTATGTGGCATCCCAGCTATGCGTATCGAGCAGAACACTCATGCGCAATTTAAAAGAAGAAGGAACCAGTTTTCAGGACCTCGTCGATAGTTGCAATAAGGAGCTGGCAAGTTGGTATCTCAAAAATACCTCCGATACGATTGAGGTCATTGCGCTACGTCTTGGATATCAAGACCCCAGAAACTTTAGTCGAACCTTTCGTCGCTGGTACGATACGACGCCAAGTCAATTTCGGCGGCATAGTCAATTATTGGTGAGCCCGTATGCAGGTGCGCCACTACCAAGCTACATCCATGTCATCTGAGTTTGTGCTGCTCGTCAGATGACATGGCATCATCGATCGCTTAGAAAGACCACGTACCAGATGCAAAAAGGTGGTGGACGCCACAGGTGTCGGAGGTCGTATTTCCCTTCGCATAATCCACATCCAAAACCATATTTTTTGCTCTGATTGTCATCCCGATGCTGGCGCTACGTGCGAATAGTTTATCGTGGTGATGTCCGCTATTCCATACTTGACCGATATCAAAACCAATCCGAGGGGTAAGGTGAACCGACGAGGATGGCAATGGCATCGATAACGTATGATGAAACACAAATCCTGTGTCGCCTGATATATCCCAGTCTGACATGCCGCGAATATAAGGAGCATCAGAAATACTCAGTTGCTCTCTACCATACAACGCATGTGTGGCGTATTGACCGAAGAATTGATGTTCGTAGTTCAGTGTACGGTGATCCACAGTGAAGCTTCCGCTCCAGTTGCCTGAAAGGAGAAATTTATTAAATTGTGCATGCGGATCATCGCTGTCTTTTGTCGGTAAATCTCTGGTGGCATTAAGTTGCTCGAGCCCGCGTTGCCATTCCAGATCGGTTTTCAGGCTTGCATTGCCGAAGAGAGCGGTATGATGGATGCCGAGTAATGATTTGGTAATGACGGGGCTTTGCGCCTCGTTCATCGCACCATCAAGCGTCTTTTGAACATTGGCACGCGATAATTGGCCTGACAGACTGGTAATGCTCGCTTTGTTTCGCTCAAGAACACGTTCAAGCTGAATGGCAACATAGTGTGTCAGCGCGCGTCGTTGGCCCGAGGTGGTAGCGAACGGCGACCTATATTTTTTATCGGTGTCGCTTGCAGTACCACTCAACAACCAATAACCATACGGCATGTTGTAAGACGTGCTGATGGATTCCATGCCAGATGATCGACTGCCACCTGCGGAGATGAAATCGGATAATCCAAATGGGCTGTCAAGCGAGACACTCGCTTGTGTGACGACTTTCCCAGTGATTTTTTCACCCGTGTTGGTAAAGCCAAGACTGCCGTGAAAGCGGGACTTGTCTTGATTCTTCATTTTTATCAGCACCATACCTTCTGAGACAGATTCAATATCGATTTCAACATGATTGCTGCTCAAACGATTCAATTGATCTAAGCCTTCTTCTAGATCGCTTAAGTAAAGGTAGGGATGCGCCTTGTAGCCTGGAAAAATAACATTTGGATTCATCGTTTGACTAGCACCGACAATATCTGCGATACGAACAGGTTCAATATCAAGCTGGACGTTCTCGTTGGACAGCGATGATTGATCTTTCAGATGGATATGAAAATATCCTTCTCTCGCGAACGATGCGGTCATCCATTTTGAAATGGCGTTGAGATTTTTTTGTTCCAGACAAAGTGGAATGCGATCCATTATTTTTTCTTGCGCTTCTTTCGATAGAAGATCCAGTCCCGAGACAATCACGGTCTTCCTATCGTGACATGGCGGCGTTGGTCCTTCCGCTTGGTTGCTCTCGGTGGATGGGGGTGACGAGCTCGCTATCTGTTGATTCTCAGATGCATGTACTGAGAGTGCCGTGCCGCTATACACCAGTAGAGCAGTGAGACTGAGATGAGAAAGGATGTTCCTATTGTTGAATTTTATGGATAACATACAACTCCCTTAAAAAGGCTGACGCAAAAAAATAGTGGGGTGATTTCGATGGCGACATCCTTTGGCTGACAAACATTGGGTGAACGCTTGATAGTTCCGAGTCGGACTTTGCACATCGTGCACCGATTGTATGAACCGGCATCCAAGTCAAACACCGCTAAAGGTGACAATTCATCGTCGAAAACTGCCAATCTGAACAAGGGAGTCTCCCTCTTGTTGATGACAAGAAAGTGAGAGGTAGGTGGCGCTCGATGGACGTCTCATGGGCGTCTAATAGGTGTCTGAGAAGTGCTCAGTGAATGCGTGTTGGAGTCGTAAAATTTCCGGCGTACAATACAACGTCGCTCCGTCTCCATTCCTCAGTCACGATCTCGCGCTATGCAAAAAAAACGCTGCAGCTGGGCTAATCCAGCCAATCCGCTGTATCTCGATTACCATGATCATGAGTGGGGTGTCCCGTGCCATGATGAGCAGCGTTTATTTGAGATGCTGAATCTCGAAGGTGCGCAAGCTGGGTTGAGTTGGGAAACAGTATTGAATAAACGAGATAATTACCGCCGCCTATTCGACGATTGGGATGCGCACAAAATTGCTTGTTACGATGAGGAAAAAGTTGCCGCACTATTGGCTGATCCGGGGATTATCCGAAATCGCTTAAAGGTCGCAGCAGCAATCACGAACGCGAAAGCGTATTTGCGTTTGGTTGAAGAAGAGGGGAGCTTAGACGCGTATTTGTGGGCTTATGTCGATGGTAAGCCGATTCACAATACAGGCGAACGCATTATCACCACACCCTTGTCAGACGAGATCTCTAAGGATTTGCGCCGACGTGGTTTCAAGTTTGTGGGATCAACGATTATTTATGCTTACATGCAAGCAATCGGCATGGTGAATGATCACGCTGCCGATTGCGATTGGCATCAACCGGTCTCGGTCGAGTAAAGTGAGCACGGTAGGGTGTCGCCGCTGTACTGATTGATTACTGCTTGAGTGGGTTTAGTGTTGTTTGCCAGACGTCGTTTGGCTCGCAAATGACTGAATTTCACCCGAGGATGTTTTGCTATCAAAGTTACGTGGATGCGCAACCAATACCGGTGTATTGCGAGTACCTGACTGAGACAGGATCGCAGAACTCGTTGATTGCGTATTCTTTTCCAGCGTCACGTTGGCATCCCAAATCGGCGCTTCAATGCCTTCAAAAACCGCTTTTAACTGCTGACCCCATGTGTTGCGGATCATTTGGAAATACTGGTTTTTTTCATCGATCGTGACAAAGCGAGTTACTGCGAGGCGATTGTTTTCATACACCAATAAATCAAGCGGTAACCCAACTGAGACGTTGGAACGCAAAGTTGAATCCATCGAGATCAGCGCACATTTGGCAGCTTCATCGAGGTTCGTCGTTGGATTGATAACGCGATCTAAAATCGGTTTACCATATTTAGCTTCGCCGATCTGGAAGTAGGTATTTTCGTCGTGTGCCTCGATAAAATTACCAGCGGCATAAATCTGGAATAAACGACAACGCTCTTCACCGATCTGACCGCCAAACATGAGACTGACATTAAAATCAATGCCGAAATCTGCTAATGCTTTGGCATCGCGCTGGTGAACTGTGCGTACGGCAGAACCCAGAATTCGCGCAGCTTCGTACATGTTCGGCACATTCCAGATGCTATTGCCGTTTTCATCTTTAAAATCGGCTAATAATTCACGTACGGATTGTGAAATAGACAAATTTCCGGCCGTCATCAACACCATCATACGATCGCCAGGATTTTCAAAGACGGACATTTTGCGAAATGTTCCGACCTGATCTACCCCTGCATTGGTGCGGGAATCTGACAAAAAAACCAGCCCGGCGTTCAGGCGGATGCCAACACAGTAAGTCATAATTCAATAAAGCATTTAAGATCGAAATTGGATTCTACCTCATCCCGTCTGAGACGAGGTAGTTGAAATGTGGCAATGACGATCAACGAGGGGTCACGTGCACACTGACTTCCAAGGTTTCATTTCCGCCGCCACGTCGTACGCCTCTGACTGGCGCTGCAGAATCGTAGTCACGACCGATAGCAAGTCGACAATACGCGTCGGTCATAAGACATGCATGTGTGACGTCAATACTGACCCAACCATGGTAATCACTGTCTTGCACCCACACATCAATCCAAGCGTGGCTATCGGCGTGATCACTTGTTTCGGGATCGATATAGCCGGACACATAGCGTGCTGGAATGCCACGCACATGGCAGCATGCCAAAAATAAATGCGCATGGTCTTGGCAAACCCCAAGGCCCATACTCAAGGCATCATCGGCGGTGCTCGTCACAATAGTCGAGCCACTGCGATAAGCAATGGCCATTTGAATCTGGGTTGCTAATTGCAATAGTTCTGTTGTTGACGCTACACCATCCCGAGGAAGATGTCGGTACGCAAAGTCAGAAATCGCTGGTGTTGCTGCGGTGAGTCGGGTGGGGACGGTAAATACCAACGGCGAAAAATTTTCTGAATCGACAATCCTTCCACCGGCTGGTGTGATGACATCAACCACACCATGCGCCAGGATGCTGATTGTCGAATGCGAACCGGTGATTGTTAAGGTGTGCGATTGATTATTATAAGCGTCGATAAACGCCGTTTTATGTCCTGCCGTTTTGACGTCCCATTGAATGACTTGCTGATGCGTTTCTATCCGCGGCGTCAAACGTAACTGTTGAATCGTATACGTTGACGGCAGCGAATAGTGATAGGTTGTTTGATGCTGAATAAGGAGTTGCATATCAATACTAAGCAGCCAACGGAACCAGAAAATCGCGGCTGATGCGATTACCTAATTCAAAGATGCGCTCTAAGAATTCAGTCAATGTGTCGTGTAATCCGGCGGCAAGTATATCTTCGATTTTCGCAAATTTCAGCTCTGCATGGAGTTTGCCAGCAAGTCGCTCAGTATCTGCTGAGACATCGTTACGCACTTCCGCGAGGTTGGCAACGACTTCATCCATACATGCCAGCAATGAGCGAGGCATATCGCCGCGCAACATTAACAGCTCGGCGACGCGTTCAGGGGTAATCACATCGCGATAGACTTTGCGGTAGATTTCAAACCCAGACACTGACCGTAACAACGCACCCCAATAATAGAAATCTCGTTGCATGACTTGATGGTTGCGCTCCACCTCGTTGATACTATGAAACTTCACGTCCAGAATCCGTGCCGTGTTATCTGCACGCTCTAAGAATGTACCTAAACGAATAAAGTGGACCGCCTCGTCTTTAAGCATCGTGCCCAGTGTCACGCCGCGTGACAGGTGGGAACGGAATTTCACCCATTCAAAAAACTGACCGGGATCTTGTTCTAGCATACCACTGGCCAGCTTTTCTTGGACTTCTAGCCACGTCGCATTTTGTGTCTCCCACACCTCGGTGGTGAGTGTCCCACGTACGGCACGAGCATTTTCGCGGGCTTCTTTCAGACACGATGCAATCGACGATGGATTCATGGGATCGCGAACCATAAAATCGAGCACGTCTTTTTTGGTCAGGATGCCATAGTGATGATCGAATGCTGATTGCAATTCAGAAATGCCCAACATCGCACGCCATCCGTGTTCTGCATTTTCTGCTGATTGCGGCAACATGGATGTCTGGACATTCACGTCCAGCATCCGTGCGGTGTTTTCGGCGCGTTCGGTATAACGAGCCATCCAAAATAAATGATCAGCGGTACGACTTAGCATGGTAGTTCCTAGCGCGCCACGAGTGACGCCGTAAAATCATAATGGTATTGAGTCATCCAGTAACCGAGGTGCATCACTGGCTGGATTATTTTTCTAGAATCCACGTATCTTTCGTGCCGCCACCTTGAGAGGAATTGACGACCAGTGATCCTTCTTGTAACGCGACACGTGTGAGTCCACCCGGTACCATTGAAATCGTTTTACCCGACAAGACAAAGGGGCGTAAATCAATATGTCGTGGTGCAATCCCATTCTCAACAAACGTCGGACATGCAGACAGGGCGAGCGTTGGCTGCGCAATGTAGCCGTCGGGTTTGGCAATAATACGCTGACGGAAATCTTCAATTTGTTGCTTTGTTGACGCAGGACCGACCAACATACCGTAGCCACCGGCACCATGCACTTCTTTGACAACCAAATCAGCCAGATTCGCCAGCGTGTAAGACAAATCTGCAGGCTTGCGGCATTGATAGGTAGGCACGTTATTGAGAATCGGTTCTTCGGAGAGATAAAACTTGATCATATCCGGCACATACGGATAAATCGATTTATCATCAGCGACGCCGGTACCAATTGCGTTGGCCAAGGTCACGCGACCCGAACGATAGACAGATAACAAACCCGGTACACCCAACGAAGAATCCGGACGGAACGCGAGTGGATCTAAGAAGTCATCATCGATACGGCGATAAATGACATCGACGCGTTTCGGACCACGCGTTGTTCGCATATACACCGCGTTATCGTTGACAAACAAGTCTTTCCCTTCAACCAGCTCCACACCCATTTGTTGTGCGAGAAACGCATGCTCAAAATAGGCAGAGTTGTACATGCCCGGTGTCATGACAACGACGGTTGGGTTATCAACACCGACCGGCGCGACAGACCGTAAATTATCCAACAGCATGTCAGGATAATGATCGACTGGTGCAATTTTATTGCTGCTGAATAATTCCGGAAACAGTCGCATCATCATTTTGCGATCTTCCAGCATGTAAGACACGCCAGAGGGAACACGCAAGTTATCTTCGAGCACATAAAATTCACCAGCACCAGCACGGACGATATCGACACCAGCAATGTGGGCATAGATATCGGAGGCCACGGAGATACCTTGCATCTCTGGGCGATACTGCGCGTTTTTGTAGATCTGGTCTGGCGGAATAATGCCTGCCTTGATGATGTTCTGATCATGATAAACGTCATGAATGAACATATTGAGCGCTTGAACGCGTTGCACTAAACCTGCTTGCAACTGTTGCCACTCATGCGCTGGAATAATCCGGGGAATAATATCGAAAGGAATCAGACGCTCAGTTCCTGCGTCATCGCCGTAGACTGCGAAGGTGATACCAACGCGTCGGAAACTCAGATCGGCTTCAGCACGTTTGCGCTGCAAACGCTCCGGTGTTTGCTGCTTCAACCACAAATCAAAATCGCGGTAGTGTTCTCGCGTTAAGTTCGCTGTGTCGGGGCTGCTTGTTACATCAGCAGTCATTTCATTAAAAAATTTTGCCATGTTAAATTTCCGCGAGTGCTGTTGATGCTGACTATATCAAGAAGCGTGCCAGATCATCGTCAATGAGAGGACTGATAGCAGACTGTATTGGCTGGGAAAAATGACAAAGAAGGCACAAGGCGATCGTCTTGTTGTCAGCTACCCATGCGGAAGCGCCAGTACAGTGCCATCCATCAGGATTAAATCACTGATCCAAAATGGCTCTCGGAAAGTGCGTCAGTGATACAAGCATGACGGAGATTGCGTGCGCATCCAAAAAAGCAGCGCGCAGAAGACCATACCACACTGTCTATGAGACGATTTTGTGTCAGTCCTATTTTTATATCAAGGCGCGCGGATATAGTCAATCAATTCGAGTGTATGTGTATCTGGTTTGGGCGTGAAGATGCTAACGAGTGCCATGGCGAGAAATCCCGCTGGTACTCCAAACACACCTGCTGAGATTGGTGCGATGTGCCACCATTGATTGTGAATGTTGCCGCCGAACAATGGATGGGTGTACAGCATGTAAAAAACGCACACACCAAACCCAGTGATAATGCCGGCGATTGCACCTTGGTGGTTCGTTCTTTTCCAGAAAATGCCCAATACCAGT
Source organism: Undibacterium sp. MH2W (assembly GCF_049340215.1). Lineage (NCBI taxonomy): Bacteria > Pseudomonadati > Pseudomonadota > Betaproteobacteria > Burkholderiales > Oxalobacteraceae > Undibacterium > Undibacterium sp. MH2W. The sequence goes on from NZ_JBMPPA010000001.1 coordinate 290,940, forward strand.
GCAGGAAAGAGCGCCGATGCAGCAACCGAAAATGCTGCACCAACAAGTGACAAAATATCCGCTGGTTTTAACGACGCGACATAGGCTGCAAACAGCGCCACAACCAGCAAGAACAGTTTTGAGATAGTCACGCGCTTTTGTGTTGATGCAGAAGGATCAACCATCTTGTAGTAAATGTCGTGCGATAAAGAATTAGAGATGGTCAGCAATAAACCATCCGCGGTTGATAATGCCGCGGCCAAACCACCCGCAGCAACCAATCCGGAAATCACGTACGGCAAACCAGAAATCTCAGGTGTCGCGAGGACAATAATGTCACCATCGATGTTGATCTCGGAGAGTTGCACAATACCATCTTTATTGATATCAATGATGCTAACGAGAGGGTTCAATTTATCGATATTCGCCCAGTAGGTGACCCATGAAGGTAGCTCCGAAAATTTACTTCCAACGAGGGATGTGTAGATGTCGTATTTCAGCAGAATAGCGAGTGCTGGGATCGTGATGTAGAGCAGCATGATGAAAAACAAAGACCAAAAAACAGAATCTCTGCTCTCGGTAACCGAGGGTGTTGTGTAATATCGTGTTAATACATGGGGTAATGCAGCGGTTCCCATCATCAAGCACAGTACCAGCGCGAGAAAATTATTTCTCTTGTCATCTGATTCTGAGGCTGTTTTTGCTGCATAAGGTGTGTATTGTGAAAATCCTGCCTGAGCCTTCGCTAAATACGTGTTCTGCATCTCAGTCCACCGCTGGCGTGCTTCTTCAGGACTTGCTGGATAATTGGCGAGCGCTCTTGTTGCGTTTTTAATCTCAATCAAACTGCCTGCACCATTTTTTAATGTTTCCAGTGTGGTGACCAACTCTGTGCGACCACTTTCCCATGATGCGGGTAAATGCTGAATTTTTTCCTGAAATTCGTTGGCCCTTAGTTTGTAAATTGCGCGCACATCTTTTTCCTTTGGATCATTCTCAAAGGTTTTTTCTAAGTGACTTATTTTGGGTAAGAAAGAGCCATAGGCGATTTGTGGCAGTGGATTGTCACTATGCTTGATCGACAACCAAATCACCGGAATCATGAATGCGACCAAAATAATGATGTATTGCGCAACCTGCGTCCACGTAATCGCACGCATGCCACCCAAAAATGAACACACCAGAATACTGGCTAGCCCTAAAAAAATACCGACAGAGAAATCAACACCCGTAAAACGCGAAGTAATCAGGCCGACGCCATAAATTTGAGCGACGACATAAATGAAAGAAATAATGACCGTGGCAAAGACAGCGAGTAAGCGCACAAGATTGCTATCGTTTTTTCCTGCAAAACGCGCCCCAAGAAAATCTGGAATTGTGTATTGCCCGAATTTTCGAATATAGGGTGCGATGAGCATCGCTACCAAACAAAAACCGCCCGTCCACCCGACGATATAGGCAAAGCCATCAAAGCCTTGCAGATACAACCCACCCGCCAAACTTAAAAAACTTGCCGCCGACATCCAGTCTGCCGCTGTTGCCATGCCATTAAAGACAGCGGGAACACGGCGTCCAGCGACATAGTATTCGGTGATATCCGAGGTGCGGCATAGCACACCAATCCCGGCGTAAATAATGATGGTCACAAACATGAAAAGATAACCGATCCATGAACGTGGCACACCTTCTCGCTCTAAGATGGCGAGACTAATCAGAAAGACGAAAAAGAGCAGCGTGTACCACGTATAGTATTTCGTCAGCCGTCTGGAAAAACGATGATCCGCCATCAATGTTTCTCCTTGGATGTGGTGCGTGTAATCCAGCGCATACCTAGGGAGTAAATCGCCAGTAGCAGCACAAAACTCAGTGTGAGTCCTTGGGCTGCCATATAGAGCGATAATGGCCAGCTGAAGAAATGGATAGTGGACAATTCACGTGCAAAAAATAAGCTGATAAAAGTGAGGCTGAACCACACTATGAGCAGTGTGATAGTGAGTCTTTTCGTATTACGCCAGTCGTTGCGTTTTTCTGGTAGCGTCGTTGTATTCATCTCAGTCGCCTTCCGGGACGAAATCATCGAATGGATTTAATTTAAAGGAGATACGGAACACACAACCGGGAAATTGTGGATCTTGCGGATGCGGATTGTCGCTGATGTCAATGTGTGCATCATGTTGCAAGGCAATTTCACGCACAATCGCCAGCCCCAAACCACTGCCTTGGACATTGGTTCCTAAAATGCGATAAAAGCGTTCAAACACGTGTTCGCGTTCCGACGCGGGGATACCTGGTCCGTTATCTTCTACTTCGAGGATCGCCAATTGTTGTGCGTGGTTGATATTCACTTTCACGGTGATACTGTGCTCAGCCGGAGTGTAGCGAATTGCATTGTCGACCAAGTTGCTTAGCATCTCTCTAAGCATCAGTGGATTGCCAAAGATATACACGGCTTCATCTGCCTGTTCAAAGCCAAGATCAATCCGCTTATTGAATGAGATCGGAATCCATTCACGTACGACATCCATCGCTAACTCGTTGAGATTGACTTGTTCTCGTGGTTGCTGCGCCGGTGTTTGGTTTTCTGCGCGGGCCATGGTCAGCAACTGATTAATCAAACGAGTGGCAGCTTCTGAACTAGTTGATAACTGGATCAGTGACCGATGAATTTCTTCTTGATCCGTTTGTCGTAGCGCGAGTTCTGATTGCATGCGCATTCCCGCGAGCGGCGTTTTCATTTGATGAGCTGCATCAGCAATAAAGCGCTTTTGACTATTGATCGTCTGTGTCAGTCGCTCTAACATGTCATTGAGCGAATTGACGAGGGGGGTAATTTCTTCAGGCACCTGACGAGAATCAATCGGACTAAGATCGTCGGGACGACGCGCACGGATTCGTTGTTGGAGTTCAGCAAGGGGCGATAACCCGCGACTCAATGCAAACCAGACCAAGGCTAAGGCGATCGGCAAAATGATGAATTGTGGCAGGATGACGCCTTTGATGATTTCATTGGCGAGATTGGAACGTTTATCGAGTGTTTCTGCGATTTGAATGAGAACTTGTGGACGCGGCGTTTTCTTGGTGTTGTTGGCTGTTGTTTGGAGGGAGCCGCTGTCAGGAGTGTCTACACGATCGACTTCCATGTAGGCGTACACTACACGAAAATCAGCTCCACTAAAGCTGACATTTTTGATTTGGATGGCACCAAGCGCTGGTTTTTCATCTTCGTCCGGTGGGGGAATAACTTGGTCGCCATCAATGAGTTGTCCACCACTTGTTTTGACCTGAAAATAAATCCGATCGATATCATCAGCGCGAAGAATGTCACGGGCCGCCGGTGTGAGGCGTGATACCAGTTTGCCATCCGCTTGCTTGATCTGCTGCGCGATGAGTGTGATTTTATTTTCTAGAGCATGATCAAAGGGTTGATTCGCAATCGACTTCGCCACCAGATAGGTGATCGCGATACTCATTGGCCATAGCAATAAGAGCGGCGCCAGCATCCAATCCAAAATTTCACCAAACAGCGAGCGTTGAGTGACTTCTTCTGGTTGGTTGAGCAGCGTGTTCTCCGGGCTCCCCCGAGGTGGCGCGGAATTGACGCTACTCTCTATCGTCATTTTTGATCAGTGCTGGAAAGCGGAGTGGTATCGGAAGATGCTGCACGTGCGGCTGGTGCAACAAAGAATTTCTCTAAGCAGTAACCAAGCCCCCGTACTGTCGCGATGCGTACCCCATCGATTTCGATTTTTTTCCGCAAACGATGAACATAGACTTCAATCGCATTGTTACTGACTTCTTCACCCCATTCGCAGAGATGATCAACCAGCTGTTCTTTTGAAACCAAACGACCGGTACGTTGTAATAGCACCTCTAGTAATCCCAATTCACGCGCAGACAGATCCAGCATTTGCTCATGGATGTAGGCGATTCGCCCCACTTGGTCATAACTTAATGGGCCATGTTTGATGATCGTCGGACCACCGCCAGCACCACGGCGGGTCAGCGCCCGAACTCGTGCTTCTAATTCGGATAAGGCGAAGGGCTTCGCCATGTAATCATCTGCACCGAGATCAAGACCTTTGACACGCTGCTCAACGGAATCGGCAGCGGTGAGGATGAGAACGGGTAAATGAGAATTTCTGGCCCGTAGACGGCGTAATACTTCGAGGCCACTCATTTTGGGCAAGCCCAGATCGAGAATGAGTAGATCGAAATCTTGGGTCGATAGGGCAGAATCCGCTTCCTGACCGTTGTTCACGCAATCGGTTGCATAACCGGATTGACGCAATGAGCGGGTGAGTCCATCTGCCAGGACACTATCGTCTTCAGCAAGCAAGATACGCATGAGATTTCTTTACAATGAATTTGTCTCTTATTCCAAAAGAACATGCGCTGTGGTGCGTGCTCTTTTCTTTCTGTGTCGGGAGCAAACCACGATGACGCGCTGTCTTTCATCGCTTTATTATGATCATTATTATCGTTGAAATTCTCCCAAGAGAGGCTTGGAAAGCGCATCACGCTGTACTTTTCGCCACTCTGAGAAACAATTTCGTCTTTGTTTAACGTTATACCAAATTTGCTGCAGGATTTATAGGCGAATTTACCAATTCATCAGAGAAAAATGAACCGGACTTGATATTTATTAGGAAAGCCGTCTCTTATTCTTGCTGATCGCTCTGCTGCATGATGTGTACCTTGACCTTGATGCTCTCAGTGACGATCGTCTTTGTCGATCACATTCATGAGCATGCTTGCAGACCGAGAGGGATGTTAAACTGTCACTACATGTAAAAAACATTCGTCAATATTGCGTCATCGTTGACGAAAGAGCGTACAAATCACGAAAAGTGAGTGGAACATTCAATCAGTTGAGGAAGTGTCATGGAAGTATTTGGTCTTGGTATTCATGTATTGGTTGCGATTTTTTTTGCAATCCACGTCGTTCGGACGGGGCAAAATATGTATTGGTTAGCGATTTTATTCATGTTTCCTCTCCTTGGTAGCGTGGTCTATGGTATCGCGATCTATTTGCCAAGTTCTCGTATTGAGCATGGTGCGAAAAAAGTCATTTCTGTCGCTGGAAAATTACTTGATCCAGACCGTGAATTACGGGCAGCGAAAGAGGCATTCGAATACACACCGACGGCGCAGAATCAGATGCGTTTGGCGGCAGCCTTGTTGGCAGCAAATCAACCGCAAGAGGCAGCGCAGCATTACGAGGCGTGCTTGCAAGGTCCCTTTGCGAGTGATCCGGCAATACGCTTGGGAGCAGCCCAAGCCAATTTCGCTTGCGCCCGTTTTGAGGCGTGCCTCACCCATTTGCAGACACTGCGCCAACAGTCGCCCCATAATGCGTCCGAGGTCGTTGCGGTCCTGATGGCGCGTTCGCTGGCTGGAATGGGGCGCACCTCTGAGGCCCGTGCTGAGTTTGAATTTGCGCTACAGAAATATGGAAATTTTGATACCCGTGCTGAATATGCGATATGGGCACAGAGTCTTGGTGATACAGAGACGGCTCAGCGTCTAAAAGCGGAGTTGGATCAGACAATCAACCGCTGGAGCAAACACAATCGGGAACTCAACGCAGAGATGTTGAGACGTCTTCGCGATGCCTTTTAATGCAGCGACCGTTATTTGTCAGGTCGGTGAGCGTTAATTGACCATATCGGGTGCTTCAAGTGGCAAAAGGAGCGTAAAGCAAGTACCTTCACCGGGCTTACTTTTAACGCTTAACTGCCCATGCAAGATGGACGTCACAATGTTGTAGCTGATACTGAGCCCTAAGCCACTCCCTCCTTGGCCGAATCGAGTGCTGAAAAAAGGCTCAAAAATATGCCGAATATTTTTTTCTGGAATGCCGTTGCCGTCATCGGTAAAGTAAATTTTGATTTGCTCACTACCGACTCTTTCGGCACTCATGGTCATCTGGCCATGGCTGTGACCGTCGAACGCATGGAGCAAGGCATTTTCGATCATGTTGGTCAGCACTTGGCCTAATGGTCCAGGATAGCTGTTCAATACAAGATCATGAGCGATATCAAGATGTAATTCATGTGCTGAATTGACGATACGATTTCGCATAGACGCGATAATATCTTGGCATGTTTCTAGCAGGTTAAAACGTCGTTTGTGTTCGGTATTTCTGTCCACTGCAACTTGTTTGAAACTGCTTAACATCGTTGCCGCCGCAGTGAGTCCGTTGAGAATGAGTTTCGAACCTTGTTGTACGTCTTTGAGATAGTCGTCGAGATCTCGCCGCTTTAAATTTTGCTGATGGATCTGTTCAATCACAGTGTTGGTTTTTTCAGCGATGGTGCTGGCGATTAAAAGACTGTTGCCAATCGGCGTATTCATTTCATGCGCAACACCAGCGACCAGTGACCCCAGCGCTGCCATTTTTTCTTGATCCACTAATAAATGCCTTGCATCCATCAGTTGCTGATAGGCATGTGCATTATCCAGTGCGATCGCACTGTAGGAACACAGGGTACGAAAAATAAGACGCTCTCTTTCCGGATAGGCGCGTTGTTTTGGCGATTGGACTGACATGACGCCAATGACTCTTTCCGCGACAATTAACGGCGCAAACAACAACGTTTCCATGCTTAAGGTGCCGGGGAGTTGTGATGCTGTATTAATGTCATCGAGAAGCTCGACCAAAATTTCGCGCCTTTCTCGGACGCAGCGAGAAGAATAATAAACGGGACTATCAACAGGAAAAGCATACTGAGATAGGCGCGTACCTGCTTCCATGCCATACGCGAGCGTCAGTGTCGAACCGGTATTGTCGAGGAGCCAGATCGATAGATGTGTTGCATCAAGTAAATTATTGACATGATGCAGGAGTACTTGATAAATATTCTCTAATTCGAGCTGCGTGGTAATTTCTTGCCCGATCGTCCCTAAGATCGATAAGGTCTCATTATTTTTTTCAAGCAGTAGTGCGCGCCGCTCTTTCTCTTCCACCATGGCTTGATGGTGTTCGTTATCACTAATCGCCTTCTCTACTTGCAACCTGAGCTGCAATGCGATGGCACTATTGCTGATATCGGCATTGAGACTTTTTTCGCGAGATGAAAAGGCGCAGAGTGAATAGCGATAGGCTTCAGTATATTCGTCTCTTTTTGCGTACTCTTCTGCAATGCGTGAATAGAGCTTGTCGGGAATCGTGTAATCCTGAATCTGCTTACCAATGGCGACTGCTTTGAGCAGATAATCGAGCGCGAGTTGGTTTTGTTCTGGGCTGGCACCATGAATAATATTCTTTGCAGAATAGATATCAGCCAGAACCCATAAAGACAGGATCTGATGTTCTTGATAGTGGTTTTCTGTTGCGATCTCAAGCGCTAGATTGGCGGCATTTAATGCGGCTTCAATTCTCTCTAGCCCCAATAATGCTTGCGCCTGACCCCTCAGTGATATGCACTGAAAGTCGAGCTGTAACTGGGCGAGAGGGTGGCTATACAGCTGTTTGAAGCAGTCATAGGCCTTGTCGTATGCTGATTGCGCAAGCGTGATCTCGCCGAGGGATCGAAGCGCAAGCAAATAATTCCGTGTATTGGGTACTTTGCTTAGAATTCTCAGCGCTTCATTCAATAATTCTTTGCTCGAATCGAATTGATCTATTTTGAGGAATGCTTCTGCGGTCTGTACCAGACTCACGCCGAGAGAAATGGGCCAATCTTTTTGGCGCGCTAGTTGGATCGCACGATGGCCCCATTTGAGTGATGACTCATGATCGCCTAAGCGTGCCATGGAGAAGCATACGTTGGACGAGGCAGCAACGGCGCGGGCAATCTGACCGCTATGTAATGCGGCGTCAGCCGCACGAATGAAGAGTGCAGTTGCCGTCGCGAAGTCACTATATTGCACCGCTTGCCCGGCAAGAAAATTGAATACCCAGGTCAGCAGCCCTTGGTCTTTTTGGGTTTGCAAGTGATCAAAATGGCTCACGAGACTCTGCTCTTCTGGATAACGCATTTCAAACACTTTGAGGCGTGCATTGCATGCGTTGGCAATTTCAAAACGAATTTGATCGCCTGCGGCGGTCGCATGCGTCATGCACAGTCCCAGTTCCTTTTGCTGTAATTCAATATCACCAGCGTCATTTTCAAGAATGGAAAACAGCCAATGCGTATCAGCGAGACCAACGTCATCATGAGCGAGTGTGAAGTGCTCTAGTGCCGCGTTGGCTTGTGTCCGGGCGTTGACAAAATGTGCCCTGAGCAGCGCAATTTCCGCGCGAATTAACAATACGCGCGCAATACATTGATTCTTTTTCTCTGTTTGCTGTTGGGACGCGTTGAGTTTCTCATCTGCTTGGTCGCATAATTTGAGGGCGCGCTGCGTATCACGTTGACGCATTGACCAAGCAAGGTGAATCAGTAGCGATACCGGTGGTTCATTCGTATGACGAATGAACGCCTGTTCCAGTTCTGAAACAGTATCGTTACTGACAAAGAGTTCCATACCATGCATCTCCAATTGATGAGAAGAGTTTGCCCTTCAGCGGTGCGAGCATCAACAATGACAGCCCTATTGCATTGTCAAGAGCACCGCGCCTCATAGTGAGTCGCTCATCTCAAGTGACCCTATAAGGCAGTCAAAGACAATGCCGTGATAGCGTCGCAAGCAACATTATGAAGAGATGTTACCCCAGAAAAGCCGAATTCCATTGAGTAAAAATTGCCAAATATTGTCAGATGGTTAGTTAGGAACGATCACTTGTTTAGTGGGCTCGATATCCTCTTTGACTGGAAAATACGCCTGATAGTTCACATCGTGATGAAGATGGTGTGTTGATGTAGTTTGGCTACAATTTACTTTTCGTGAAAATTTGTAAATTGTTGATTATTAAAGAATTTGTGAGATTAGTGAGTGAAAAAGTGGCGTCTTGCCGTATGTTATCGTTTACATTGTATTTAGTTTAATTACATAATGGTGTAGGGCATAGACCCTGATGCATACCTCATTGGCTAATTCATTAGCCATAAAAATATAAAAAATACAATGTAAAACACGGAGACGGTGATGAAGAAAAAGACGATTCAGCCATGCGTTCATTTGTACTCGGGCGATAGCTCAAGCAATCAGTTGTTTCATGAAATAAGCTTTCATCGCATTGCGATCACAGTACTCGCATCAGCAACCTTGCTGTTGAGTGCGTGTGGTGGCGGAGGAGGTGGGGCACCGGCAGCAAGTGGCTCTGGGGCGTCCACACCAACGGGGCCGACACCCGTGGCGATCAGTTTTAATGCATCCAAGGCGATCTGGCTCACGTCAGATACCGTTGTTTGGCCCAATGCCAGCACCACTGCGCAATACCAACTAACAATCGCCAACGCAGGTGGGTTAGCGGTCAATAGTTCTGGTGTCATGAGCGGGAATAGTGCGCAGTATCCGATGTCCGTGGTGACAGCAGGTTTCAGCAGCTTACCGGCGTCGGTGCAAGCGCAATATCCGCAATACGCTAATGCGACGGTTTTAAAATTAACAACGCCACTCACTGCGGCACAAATGGCGTCCGCATTATCCGGTGAAATGGCGGTGATTCAGACCGCTAGCAACGGCGTAGCGACTGATGGCACCCAACTGCAAATTGCACCGCTCTTAGATAATCTCTATTCGCCGACAAAGCAAAGTGCGACGCAGACTTCATCGCTTGGCGTGACATTTTCAGCGGGCATTCCTACTTTCAGTTTATGGGCACCCACCGCAAAATCGGTGGCGTTAAACGTGTATCCGACAGCGACGGCTACTACGCCGTCGACCACGGTGCCAATGAGCCTCAACGCTGCCACAGGTATCTGGACTTATACGGCAAGCGACACTAGTTGGACTAATACCGCGTATTACAGTTACACCGTGAATGTGTATTCTCCCTATGCCGCAGGGGGAACCGTCGTCACCAATACCGTCGCCGATCCTTATGCCGTTTCAATGAATGCATTGGATTTGACGAATCCTGGCAATCATCATTCGATGGTGCTTAACTTAGCCGATCCCGTTACGATGCCAAGTGGTTGGACGACACAAAACTTACCAGCGACCTTAGATGGAACGGACAGTGCGATTTACGAGTTGCATGTCCGTGATTTTTCTTCGGGGGATGCGAGTGTTGCGGCGGCATCGGTGGGGCGATTTGAGGCGTTTTCTCCTGCTAACGCCACGACAACGAATGGCATGCTGCATTTGGCGACACTTGCGCGTGCAGGTCTGACGCATGTCCATTTGCTACCTGCCGCTGAATTTGCCAGCATCGATCAACTTCATTGCGCTTCACCGAGCATTGCGCCCTCTGTTGGCGCTGGATTGAATGCGCAACAAGCGGTTGTTGCAAGTCAGAATAGCGATTGTTTTAACTGGGGTTATGATCCGCTTGTCTATGGCGCACCGCAAGGTAGCTATTCAAGCAACGCCAACGATGGCGCTGCGCGTGTCCGGGAATTCCGCGATATGGTGTTGGGTCTCCATACGATTGGATTACGCGTCATTATGGATGTGGTGTACAACCACACTGCCGCAGCGGGTCAAAATACGAATTCCATTCTGGATCAAATCGTACCGGGTTATTACTATCGACTAGATGCCAACGGAAATCCAACCTCGGTGTCCGGTGCTGGGCCTGATCTCGCGACCGAGAACGCGATGACTGAAAAACTCATGATCGACACACTCGCTCGCTGGGCAGGACAATATAAAGTCGATGGTTTCCGCTTTGACATTATGAGTTTGACTCCAAAGCAAGTGATGCTCGACGTGCAGAGCGCGCTGAATCAAGTGGCTTTGAGCGATGGGCGTCGCACAGCGACCGGGCCAGGTGTGTATCTCTACGGTGAGGGATGGACGCAGACAGGTCTGAACTTTGTCAATGCACAGCAATCGGCAATGAGTGGCACGGGTATTGGTACCTTTAATGATCGCTTGAGAGATGCGGTACGTGGAGGAAGTCCTTTTGATAGTGGTGGAAGTATGGTGTCACATCAAGGCTTTATCAACGGGCTTTGCTACGATAATAACGATGGCTCAGGATGCAATACGACAACAGCGAATGTATCGGGCTGTTCGTCTGGTTCGATGACGCAGCAACAATGTCTGTTTTTATTGCAGAGTCGGATCAGCGTCGGCTTAGCGGGTAATCTGTCCACGTTCCAGCTCAATGCGACGACCTCTGGTGCAAAACTCGATTATTTCGGATTGCCCACGGGTTACACGGCGATGCCGCAAGAGAATGTGGCCTATGTCTCGGTACATGATAATGAGACGCTCTTTGATCTTAGCCAATACAAACACCCTGTCGCCACGTCCGCTAGTGACCGTGCTCGTGCGCAGACCGTTGGTTTGTCCTTAGTCGCCTTGGCGCAAGGCGTGCCGTTTTTCCAAGGCGGTGACGATATGCTTCGGTCAAAATCGATGGATAGTAATAGCTACAATTCAGGCGACTATTTCAATCTGATTGATTGGACGGGTAGGGGGAATAATTGGGCCGTCGGCGCACCGCCGCAAAATACTGGTAATAATGCGGCGAATTTGGCAGTGATGACGCCATTGCTCAACAATGTAGCCCTTGCGCCTGCGAGCGCAGACATCAGTAGCGCGACATTGGCGTTTCAGGATTTTCTCAAAATCCGACAGGATACGACCATGTTCCGTTTGAAGACCGCTGCAGCAATTTCAAATTGTGTCAGTTTCCCTGATCAATCTTCACAACAAGCGGGCCTTATCGTGATGAGAATTTCTGGTGCATCGGGCTGTGGGGATAGTAAATATAAGAGCGTTATCGTGTTATTTAATGCGAACAAAATTGCGCAAAGTTTTACGATTCCATTTTATGCTGGTGCGACTGTTCAATTGCATCCAGTTCAACGCAATGGTAGCGATAGTATAGTGAAGACAGCGGGGTTTAATACAGGCGTGTTCACAGTGCCAGCGCGAACAACGGCGGTGTTTGTTCAAATATAAGAGCGATTAATAAGATGCATGGCGGGGGCTTTGGATGTGATGATAAAGTTCCCGTCGTTGTGTTCGTGCCGTAATTTCTTCACTGCTGAATCAAGCGTTAGTTCGCTGTCCCATTCAGTACTAAACGCCTCTCGGTGGGCACATTGTAGCCATTGGTCTAGATGGTGAATGTCAATCCGGTTATAGCCCACTTTCAGTAACCCACACATCTCAAAGTATTTCAGTAAATTGGACGTCGTTGTACGGCCTGCTGCACTGACTTTTCCTAGACATTCTTGTGAGATATTGATGGTCAATCGATCTGAACGTATCTCGTCATCAGTCCTCACGTTCGTTAAGGTAAATGTATTGCCTTCTACCAAAAAAAGAAGAGTGTAAAAAATTTTACCGATGGCATTGGAGTACAGTCGTCGGAGGGTGATGTAATTTTGGCGGACGGCTTGAATCGCGATGGCGTTTAGAAATTTTTCACCAACATGAGATTCCGTCGCAATGACCTCGCGCAAAATCGAAAAAGGAATTTCAATCAGGCTTGATTCAACCTCCGCGATCATATTGAGGGACAAAGGATAATTTTCGTAAAGGTATTCTTCACAACACCAACGTCCCGGGAAAAAAAGAATCGAATATCTCTGTTCTGTCACTTTATTCAAGATTTTTCCGGCTAATAAACCATCGAGAACAAAGACGAAGTGCTCAGGAATACTTCCCTGTTCAAAAATAATGTCTCCTTTTTCATAGTTGCGGAAACTAAAATTTTTAAAAATACGCTCTATATTTTTTTCATCCCTTATCTGTAAAGGTTTCAAAATATCGAGGAGAATTTTCTTTAGCATTTGTCGTTTCTTGAAGAAATTTTTGAATAAAGCACGATATACACAGAGCGTAAAAAACGGCTTTTTGTCTCTAGATGATGTCGACAGGAAAGTTAACTTTATGCTGAGAAAATAGTTAATGCTAGACACTTGTTTAAGTAAGAATGAATACCGCTATCGGTATATCAATGCAAGTGTCAAGAAATGCTCTAGGGAAATAGGCATTGAAGAGAACCCCGGCGAATGCGACGCCGAGGTATCAGTGATATTCCAATTGTTGTATATAAGGGAAATTAAACGCGATCAGCGTAATTTAGCCCACGTGATTCTTTTTCCAATACTAACGCCAGCGGAATTAACTTCGACGGCTACCCCCGCTCCATTGGTCGTTTGTTGAATCATGTATTGCTTAGTCACGGAGCCCGTTGTACTAGGGTTACTTCCTTGATTGGTGGTCGACGACGTAACAAACGTCGGTGTCCCTGTTCCGTTGAGACCCAATCCAGCGATCACAGAACCGGAAGGTGGCGAAATACCTGCTGCAGAGGATGCGGTGGAGAAGAACGATGAAACCGGTGCTCCGCCTGTGCTTGGATCGAGTGCCATCGTGAATCCTGAAGCACCTTGCGTTGAGCACGTGATCACTTGATTGACACTTGGGATGGTGGTGTTGACAAACAGTCCCCCATTTTGCATCACAGGGTTGTAAATAATTTGCTCTCCTGTATTTGGTAGCGGCAATTGCCATCCAAATTGGGTGTTGGCGCTGCCTGCGCAGGTCGTTGAGCCCGCCCAGCAAACTGGGTTCTGGCTCACAGTTCGGTAAGTCGTGATGCTACCGCCAGCGGTATAGTTAGTAATCGTTTGCAGCTGTAGATTACCAATTCCCACATTTTGTGGCGCAGGCAGTGAGGCATATTTGGCAGAGCTCATGCTATTCCACGTCGACATATCCCAGTCCCAAACGCCATATAATGCCTGTGGAGTCGTTGCGTAGGTAATGCTGCTAGTAAGTGTTTGTGGAAACTGTACCCCTGTGCCAAAGTTGAGAATAATTAACGGATTTTTGGCGGAGAGGATGCTTGAATTGACGGAAATCTTTGTTGTGATGGGTTGTCCGCTTGCTGTCGTAAATACCTTTTTATTGATGCTCCATAAACTCGGACTATTACTTGTTAAGTCCAAACGCCACACTTGACCATAAGCGTCACCTGCATAGACGTAATCGGCAACACCATCACCGTCGAGGTCGACTGGCGTGACGTGATCAATCCAATTGATATTCGATGTCGATCCAGAACCAGTATCAAAATAAAGAAAGGAGATAGCACCGCTCGTTCGATTAACAGACATAATAAAAATGCCTGCAGTGCCATTAGCACTATTGCGTCCATTTCCAAAAATGACAGCAAAATTCCCGTCGTGTAAAACACGAACGACTGGCGTCCCAAAAATTTGTCCGAGTTTTGTTTTGCAATTTGCATCGTTTGTGCAGCTAATTGTGGATGAACTCCATTCACCGATGACAAGCTTTGCTGCGTCACTCTCTTGAAACGTCGCTGGATCTGTAACGTCAAGGGCATAGAGAACACCATTCCCTACCGTTTTCGTATCATTAATAACCCCATTTGTATTTCCGCCACCACCGAGTCCGCCAATGATCCAGGTATGCCACGCATTGGCATAAAAAAGACTACCCGAAGCGGGGGCTGCATCAACGAAACTATTATGACCGTAATTGGGAGAGCTAAAATCAAGCACTGGGTTCGTTGAGTGGATGGTGTTGATGACCGCGTTCGGAACGTAGGCGATCATCTCATGTCCATCGTTGGGATTGTTTGCACGGAATCCATGAAGCATTCCATCATTCGCACCCACATAAACGACACTTGTTCTAGAGGCGTAGGCCTTGGAAAATGCCGCGTAGGAACTGTATCCTGGTAAGGCATTTTTGTAGAGCGCATCGATAGTCGGTAGCGTCATCACACTTTTTGGTGGTCCTACCCACATCGGTGTCGAATTAACGATGTCACCCAAAACGCTGTCTCGGGTGCGATAAGTTCCTATGCCCGCCGCGTTGATCTCGTTCGTTCTATCACCACGTAAGTAACTGATGCGGTTTGTACCGGTGTCATTACCAGATCCCACCCCTCCAATGGCAGCAGCTTGTTGTGCGTTGAGTTTGGCATACTGAAACGCGATACCTTGATTGGCACTGGGGTCCCAAGAGACAATATTACGGCTTGCAGGCACTTGTGCGCTGGTAATAGTTGGACCTGATAAGCAGCCAGTCAGTACGCAGCTACCATCCCAGTTGGGATTGCTACTGATCGTGATGTTACCCAAACTATCCGTGAGCAAATTAGCCGCCAGTAGTTGTCCCCATGAGTTAATGGGATGATAAAAGGCCAGGTAAATTTGTGAACCGACTTGCAACTTGGCGGATTGTTCTGAGTTGGTCCCCGCTGTTGTTGCTGAGATAATAATTTGCGATGCTGAGAAACAGGTGATCTCATGCACATTGGTGCCCGCCCCAGTGCTCGACGTAAAACCAAAGAGTAGCGACGATGGCAATGGACCATTATTTTGTCGGATGTCTTGGTTGGTAATCATTGAGATCATTGCGCCACCATTGATGCTATAAGCAAGGCTGAGCAATGAGTTAGGGGTTATTTTGAGGGAGTAGGTAATCGGTGTGGCTAAGCCACGTTTCGGCAATGTTGTGCCTCCTGCTCCTGGCGTCATTTCTTGGTTTGATATTGGGACAGGAAAGGGGACTGGGCCCGCAATCACGCGATAGTCTGGTGCCACCACATTCGTTGACGTCCAACTGCTTGTACTCGCATTCCATGCGCGATAATAGCCGCTACTGCATGTCGCCAAGACGCCCGCTTTTTGCTGTGCTGGCGTTAATCCAGATGGGTAGTAGGTGGGATTGTAAGCGTTCAACGCTGCGTAATTCACGCTACCGCCACCGCGGACGGTGATGGCATTTGGCGTCTGAATCGGAAGGCCATCAGATGTCGTCAGTTGACTATTAGAATAGTTACCAAATTCGTCAATGCCAACACCAAGATAGCCGCCGCTTGTACCGCCTGCACCATCATTTCTGCAACTGTAGCCGAGGCTTGCGCCAGGTGCACCCAACACCATGTTAGAAGTGGGGCTGGTCAGATAACTTGCATCGATCAATGAGAACGCTAATCCGTCAGCCCCTGAAGCGATATTGCTATCGTTGGCGTAGCCATTGCCGCCGTAGGTAACTGTCGTAAATGTGACTTGGAGGCCAGATGTGGCGCTGAATGGCTGTGTGGAGACGATTTGTCCTGTTCTGTTAATGTCAACATTACCGCCATTTGTTAGACGTAATGCGCCTTGTCCCACTGGGTCTGGCAGTTGCCCATTGACACCACCGACATGCGGTTTACCTGTATGCGTATTTGTCGCGGTACAAGCGGGGATGGTACTCGGTGACCCATCTCCCGCTGTTAAGCAGGTATCCCCAAACGTTTGCCATGCATAGTTGGATGACGTGCCTGTGAGTACATCCTTGACAACCAACTGTGCATGCAAAGAAGACGCTTTGCAAATCAATACTAACGTCACGCCTCCAGTAATGATTAACTTGGTTAATTTCATGGTCATTCATTGAGCTTGAAAAAGGTGATTGCCAAAGTGCGCAACGACATATGCCAATCGATAATTTTTCATTCCCACAAGATGATGCATGTTCAATCAGCGTAAAAACCAATCTGAGAACGGTGGAAATAAATGGAATGAAGGCGATTTTATGAACGCTGGGAAAAAATCAGAATTGCAACTGTTCAGCATCGAACAAATGTTGAAAAGTCGTTTGAATTAAAAAAAAGACAGCATCACGTGGACAACGTGATGAATTTTTTAAAAGAAGGAAAAAATCGGGAATGACATTCTTCTGATGTAAGAAGAATTCATGTGGGACGTGTGCGTGCTATTGAACGGTCGCTGACAAAACGCATATCACTGGTAACGAATACCAAGAGATAAAAAAAGCTGATCTCTCTCATGGTGAAAGGACGTTGCTTGAGACGCTAGCCAATCCCTGACCGACTGAATTGCTTGAGAATTATCGTCCGTTTTTACAAAGTAATAGGCCGCTTTTGAATGAACCGCAATGGGAAACGGTGCCAGCAGTTTTCCCGATAGAAGGTCGTCAAATACGATGGCGAGTCGTCCTATCGCGATTCCCTGATTTGCCTTTGCCGCTGCGATCGCCATCTGTGACAAATTGAAGTATTGGCCGTCATTCCAATGATGATCTAGGCGTGTATTACTAGTGGCGTCAAGCCATGTCATCCATTCTTCATGGGGTTGCGCACCATCCCAGGGGGCCGCATCATGCAGTAGATGTGTAGCGTCGAGACGGCGTTGACGAATCGCTGTTTGATGTTCCGCCACCCATGCAGGACTTGCCACAGGTATGAGCCACTCGTCCAGAAAATGCTCGGCCTGCAGATCAATGTAATTGCCTAAGTCATAGCGGATGGCTGCATTGACCTGATCTGCTTGCATGCGCGTGCGATCCATCGCATGAAATTCACCCGTCACGCGTAGACCAATGGGAGGAAAAGCACGAAAAAAGTCGCCCAATCTGGGTGTTAGCCATGCCATCGCAAAGGAAGGGGAACAGTTCAATATCAGGGAGCTTCCAAGCGGCTGAGGGCGAATTTGGTCGAGGATGTTTCCTAATTCGAGAAACATCTTCGATAAAACGGAAGATAAATTTTTTCCATCGACCGTTAATACCAAACCGCGGGCTGTGCGCAGAATAAGCGTGCGCTCGATCCATCGCTCTAGACTCTTGACTTGTTGACTTACCGCACCCTGTGTGATGCAGAGCTCATCGGCTGCTTGTGTAAAGCTGCCGAGACGCGCCGTGGCTTCGAAACAGCGAAGCCAACTTAAGACAGAGGGCGAGAGTCTATTTTTCACGGGGCCTTGAGAATGAACTTAACATATTAGTGAGACTAATGATGGATCAGTATAACTCCATTGACCAATACCCCATAGAAATTTAAAGTGACATCAAGAAATCAGACCAAAGGTTCACCATGACACATCAGAATGACATAGGTATACGAGCTGTTCCAACGATCCAACAATCTGGGGAGATCAACGATTTATTGCTGACGATGCGTGCGTTGCAGTCCGTTTTTTGGACTGGACGTTCTACTCGCTCTGTAGAAAGCGGAGGCACTATTAGCCACAATGATATTGTCGAAGCCGAAAGACGCTTTGAACGATTTGCACCACTTCTTCAGCAACTCTTTCCTGTACTTGCTGAGAGCAACGGAAAAATGGAGTCCAACTTGGTGCATCTTCCTCGCATGCAACAGCAACTTGGTATGCAGTCATCGTCTGGTGCGCTATTTCTGAAGGCCGATCATGCATTGCCAATTGCTGGTTCAATCAAAGCGCGTGGGGGTTTCCATGAAGTGCTGGACTATGTTGAATCATGCGCAATGCAATTTGGCTTGATGCCAAATGGCGACTATACGGCACTTGCGACGCCCGCTAGCAGGGAGGCGCTTTCAAAACATGAACTGGTTGTGGGGTCGACGGGCAACCTGGGTCTTGCAATCGGTTTGATGGGAGCGAAGCTCGGCTTGAGAGTCGTGGTGCATATGTCAGCAGATGCGAAGGCATGGAAGAAAAATAAGTTAAGGGAAAATGGTGTGTGCGTTATCGAGCACGAAGGTGACTATGGCGCGGCAGTCGCCGCGGGGCGTCGTGAGTCCATGCAAAAGCCTTTTTCGCATTTCGTTGATGACGAAAAATCATCTTCACTGTTCGTTGGCTATGCCGCGGCTGCCAGACATCTTTCAGAGCAACTCACCGATGCGGGTCGTGTCGTCGACAAAAATAATCCATTGTTTGTTTATATACCTTGTGGCGTCGGTGGCGCACCAGGTGGGATTGCAACTGGCTTGCACCACATCTACGGAGAACATGTCCATTGCTTTTTTGCTGAACCTATTCAGTCTCCCTGCTTTTTGCTTCAAATGCTGTTTGAGTCTGGTGAGTTCACTGGCTATGGAAGTAATCCTTCAGTTTATGATCTTGGACTGAATAACCTTACGCAAGCGGATGGTCTTGCGGTACCGCGTGCTTCTTTGCTTGCGGCGCGCGAAGTGAGACATTTTATCGGTGGTGTCTATACTGTACCGGACGGTGAACTCTTCCGTTTGCTTTACGAATTGTTCGTGAGTGAAGGGATACGCATCGAACCTTCTGCAGCGGCTGGGTTAGCGGGACCAGGTCAACTTTTGAATTCAGCGGCGGGGCAACGTTACCTTCAACGTCATGATTTAGCCCATCTTGTTCATCAAAGCACGCATATTGCTTGGAGTACGGGCGGACTGCATGTCCCAGATTTGGACTATTCTGAATTTCTGTCTCAAGGCGAAGCAATGACCAGAAAGATTGAATGAAGATGGTTTTGTTTGGCTAAAACGGGAATAAAACAGATGTACATCAATAACGTGGCATTTGATGTTGCTTAGAATAAATTGTTAACCACTTTTTTTCATTCAAAAGTCTTCTTGTAGACAATCTTATCTTGTTATATGGGAACTCAGTTGGTAAAACACTATTATTGAGATTGCAATATGAGCGTTTTGCGATGAGCGCATGTCTATTTTTAGGTAGCGGTAATAACAGCAAGGAAGTGATTCAGTGCCCATATATTTCCACAAACATAGCCACAAACGCCACAACCATAGCCACAAGCAACAGGAAAGCCAACTAATTCGATTGTTGTCCTCAACAGAGCTTGGTCTACGTTGTTGCGCCAGCGAGATATGACATGAAAATTCTGTCATTTGGTCGCCCTCTGGTTCGTAAACTGATTGACAACAGCCCTTGGCTAGCATCGTGGGACGCATCTGACGTAAATGAAATTTTCGACAAAGGCGAGCTCCGTGAATATGAGAAAGCTGAGTTGGTGTACAAAGATTATGAAACACCCGAAATTTTGTTTATCGCCACCGGATCCGTCTGGATTTGCTTGAGAAATACAAACGGGGTAGCTAAATTCGGAATGATGTTTCCAACAAGTATTATTGGCGTTTCTCAGTTGCTTCGAAATACACAATCTGATTCGCCGTGTTACGAGTTTTATGCCGTTGAAAAATGTGTCGTGTTTGCAGTGCCCACAAAAATTTTTCTGGATCGACTAGCCAATAAGCCGCTGCTCTGGCGTACGGTGGCTGAGGCATCGATTTTTTTCCAACGAAAATGCATGCGGCTAGCACTCCTCTTGTACGTTGGAACGACCAAAGAACGACTGAGCACAGCACTCCATCACTACGGACAACCCAAAGGAACGAAGTCGCAGCCATCACAAACGCGTATTGTCAGCATCTCGCAAGAGGACCTAGCGATTTTAATTCAGTCCTCAAGGCAACACGTGAACCGCGCGTTGAAAGAACTTGAATCTGAGGAGTTGATTGTTCTTGGCTACAAGAAGATTGAAATTATTAAACCTGATGAATTAGAACGCATCGCCCTCAGCAGACACCTTGGCATATCAGCCTCCTAACTATCGTCAACCATTGTCTGCAGTGCGTGTCTGCCATGAATTTCAGGATTGTTTCAAGTCATACCCTCAGGAGATGGACAGTGGCACTCTATAAGCATGCAAACATTCTCGTCCAGTCAGGAGATCAAGCGTTTGATTTTGTCTATGCACCCGGATCGTTAGCACCTCACACTGGGCTGTATCGCTGCATCACATGTGGATATGAAATTGTGATGTCGAATTTACAGACATTTCCTGATGTCGGATGTCACACAAAGACGGAATCGATGCCAATGGGATGGCGATTAGGCGTCTATGCACAGATATCCGCATTCTCTCCGGCGGGGACGTTGAACAAGGCGGACTGAGGCAGGTTTACTTGTATAGACCTCTACTGCGGTTTATTGCCTATCGACGATTCATGTAAATCTTGCTCCAACTTGCATAACAAGACGTAGTAACGACACAGGCGGATATTTGTCATGCATGTCTTCAAACTGGGACATTTTGTCTCAATGGCTAAACGTCGTTTTGAAGTAATATGTACGCGCTGAAGTGATGGTCCGACTCATAGAAAGACGCGGAAAAAGACTTCGGCACTCGGCGTCATACACCACAATCACGCTGTTAAATACAAAACTTGCATCATAGATCGAACATCAACGGTTGAGCTAACGTTGAGACGCGACGACTGCACGTTCTATACGTGCCAATGAATTAATTGAAAGTTAGTGAATATAATGGATTGGGTTCCAATCGTCTTAGTGACGTTCAAACTTGTCGTACTTGGTATCGGTATGTATTTCGCCATTCGCTGGCATTATGATAAAGAGACAAATAAGCGAGCTGCACTTCGAGGAGCGGGCAAAGTACTTATTATCTTTGCCATCGCGTTGCTTGCATTGGGATTATTCACTAATGCGCTCGTGCATATGCTTGGACTCGAATTAACTTTTTAACTCGGTCAATTTGCTGTATTGAGTTTTTCTAGAAAATGACATCTGAGGTGGGATGTTATTTCACCTTTAATAGCAACACCATCGCCAAAGCGCATACCACACTCTCTTTTCATTGACTGCGTCGCTCGTATAGCATGTGACGCAGTCAATTCACAATTGACGATCCGTCCATCACTCCATCACGCGTGATCAAAATAAATCCGCGGCTTTCCTTGTTCACTTTGTTCAGCACAGAACATTCCACATTGAACCCATTCTTCTATTTTCAGAAAATAACATCACAGACTGATTCGCAACGATTACTTGTTTGCGTTGTAGTTTAAAAAGCACCGATGTGTAAATGAAAAGAGATTACTAAAAAAGTTCTTAGCGAGTCTCAATGTGAGTTGGCAAACGATTTGAAATGCTTCAGAACCTGGGTAAGAAAAATGGCGTCCGAATTTGAAGTGGTGACATTAAAAAGATGGCCAGATTTAAGGGCGGAATCGATTGAGGATCAAATAGATATCGCCAAAATCTGTGCCTTTTTAGCGTATCGACCATCCGTAAAATATCTACTCTCCAATCGGCTCGAGATAGATCGATATCGAACAAACATGTTGTTGGATGGACTGATTAGAAATTCTCACGTCACGATCACTCAGCACAATAGAGCCGAGATCGTTGATGAAGCTGATACTGAAGTGTGCGAAAAGCGACCGAATAACAAAGTATCAAAGCAATCGATTTGGAAGAATTTTTTTAAGTGGATTCGAGATGATTATTCAATGTGAAAGCAAAATTTTGATCATCGGATCTGTCGGTGTCGGAAAAACGACTGCGATACAAACAATCTGCGATGAAGACGTTATTTCCACTGAAGTGATTCCTACCGATGCGATTGCTCAAATTAAATCGTTAACGACAGTGGGCATCGATTTTGGAGTCATCAACGTTGCTAATCATTCTCGCATTGTTTTGTATGGAATGCCGGGGCAGGAACGGTTTGAATTTATGCTGACCGTTTTATTGGATCAAATCAACGCCGTACTCTTACTTATTAATCATTCGTCGAAAGATCCAGTGGGGGAGTTGCGTGCCACGCTTGAAAAATTAAGTAAAAGCCTGCCGCATTCCATGCCCATGGTGATTGGTATTACCCATTATTGTCAGACGAGCGATGCTGGGCTTTCTCCTTATTTTGACCTTGTTGAAAGCATTGATTTTCCTTGGAATCACCAGTACGGAGCACCACCCATTTTCATCGTTGATACGCGAAAAAAAGATGATGTGATTTCTGCATTGATTGCGCTTGCTGCAATCACAGAAGGCGATATGAAATTCAAAAAAAATACCTTAAAAAAAGAGTTTGTTTAAAAATTTGATGGTGCCCATTTTATCGTTTCATCACTTTTCAATGAGATTTCGCGGAAAAACCATTCTGCAGAATGCCAACATCGCAATAAGAGATCGTGGTGTGACCGCAATTTTGGGACCGAGTGGCACGGGGAAATCGACATTGTTACGTTACCTCTCTGGCGTGCGATGGTCAGCAGATGAGGCGCAATGGTCGGGGGAGATTTTTAGGCATGGTATTGAATGTACTGAACAGATCAGTATTCCACTCCATCCACAAAAGAAAAAAATAATGCGGCAGCGTGCGCATCAACAATTTGACTATGAGGGAATTGAATTACCACATTTGGATCTCCATGCGCCCCAACTGATCGCGTTGTGTATGCGGTTTGATTGCAAAGATATTGCAGCAAAAATTGCTGATTGCGCAGATACGCTCTGCTCATTTGAAAAAGTATGTATTCAACTTTTGAGCCTTTTTCTGCTTGATAGCGACATGCTTTTAATCGACGAGCCGACTGCGAATATGAAGGCGATCGAAGCGAGCATTATCTTGAATCTCATCAAAAAAATGAGTGTTGAAAAGGCGGTACTGTTAGTCAACCACAATATTTCGCAGTGCAAGGAAGTGGCAGATGACATCGTTTTATTGGCAAACGGTGATGTCAAAGAACATGGAAATGCATTTGAGTTTTTCACGCATCCAAGCACTGATTCTGGCCGTGAATTTTTATTATCGGGATCATGTCAGGAGCGACTTGAATGGAGTCCAGTGTCGATGACAACGCTGACCCAGTGTCGATCGATACGTTCTAAAAAAATTGTGCCAACGCATGTTATCGCGCGGGGGCCCAATGGATTTGCATGGTTAGTAGAAGGAAGAATTGGTGGCGCTCCTCGTCCTGGAATCATTCAGTCAATCGAGCACGATTTAAAGTTATTAAAGAGTATGGGTGTGACGCGAATGATCTCGGCTACGGAGTCGCCCATTGATTCTGCTGTAGCAGCGCGTTACGACATTGATTTTTATTGGTTTTACGTCACTGATATGGGGGCTCCATCGATTGAGGCGATGCTGAGTTTGTGTCGACAAATAGACTGGTGGTTGAGTTCTGGTGAAGTCGTGATCGTTCATTGCCACGCAGGGAAGGGGAGAACGGGAACATTACTCGCTGCTTGGTGGATTTGGCATACAAGAGGAGAAGTAACGGCGATGGACGCCATCTACTATATTCGGTCGCAAAACAGCGTTTGGATAGAGTCGGCTCAACAAATGAATTTTTTAAGGAATTTCGCTGTAGTTGTTGCATCAATGTGTTTGTAAATTTTAGTTCACGAGTTTTTTCAACATCAAAGGATAAGTCATGGCAAATATCGAGACTGAGCTGCAAAAAACAATTTCTTCTGTACCTGATTGCATCGCCGCAGGATACATTGATCTTGATTCTGGAATGGTATTGGGAATGAAGACGGTTGATTCACATCCGATCGAGGTACTCAATTTAGTGGCTGCTGCGACTGCTGATTTGTTTCAAGGTCCGAATGTGGCAGCGATCGAAAAGATGTTCCGCATTGCTCGCGGCTTGCCTGAAGATGGTCGTCACTATTTTCAAGAAATTATTGTCAATAGCGATAACCTGATTCACATCTTCTTACGGAACAAATCGCAAAAGCATGTTCTGGTGATCGTCTGCAGAAAAGGGGCAAATTTAGGCATGGTGTTGATGAAAACACGCCTGGCATTGCCATCGGTCGAATCTAGTTTTTAAGAAATCAATGGCTGATATTCTACAAGTATCGAGCTCAGCCAAATCAATTTTACGCCGACTCCGGTCGGCGGAATCGTTAATTGATGGCTGTGCATTTGTGACGCGTGATGGCGTCGTCGTTGCCTCTGAATTTGATCAGAGTGCGAATTCAAACAGGCTCGGAGCAATGTGCGCAACCTTGCTAGCACTAGCGCAGCGCACGGTCATGGAAGTGAAGAAAGGGGAGCTCGCTCAGCTCATCGTTGACGGAACGTCAGGGTTAATGATTATTTCACCAGCTGGCTCAGGCATATTGGCGGTGGTAGCTAATCGTAAAGTCAAGTTAGGGCTGTTAATTCTAGAAGCAAAAAAAGCATCCAAAGAGTTTGAAAAGATTGAAGCAAGCTGAGAGGTGCCGTTGCATTGACTTTTAAAAGAAAATCGGTCATGCCCAGCACCTTTTTGAAATTGGCTTATCGCGTTTGAATCCCTGACTTAACGAGCGGTATCGCTATTTTGTGTTGCTAACGCTGGTTGTGGAGTGCTGGGTTCGCTCACCGTATTTGATTTATCTGGTGCGATATACTTGTCGAGAAATGCCAACAACGTGTTGTAATAAATAAATTCGTTGCGGGTATAGAAAATACCGTGCCCCTCATCCTCGAGAACCAACCATTCCACTTTTTTCCCATGGCGCTCTAATGCATCCTTCATTTTTTCAGCGTGAGAAATGGGGACCCGCTGATCCAATTCGCCATGAATTAATAAAACGGGCGCGTGAATTTTGTCTGCATGCTTCAAGGGGGAGACCTCGTCGAACTTTGCTTTCTCCGTGTTCACATCACCGATGCGGTTGAGCATCCATTCTCTTGCCGTTTTTTGGCCTACTCTGTCGGAGCCATCATGGAACATGTATTCGATGTCTGAGACCCCTGCAAAACTCACGCCACACTGATATAAATCTGGGGTTTTGACCAGACCCCACAGAGCCGCATAGCCACCGTAACTTGCACCAACAATGCAAATACGCGCTGGGTCAGCGACACCTTGTGCAATCAGGTCATTAACACCCGCCGTAATGTCATCTTGCATCGCGCGACCCCATTGACCAAATCCTGCTTCCTCAAAACGGCGACCGAAGCCCGTCGATCCACGAAATTGTGGTTGAAACACAGCATAACCATGCGCAGCAAGAATTTGTACTTCTTCATCCCACGTCCAATAATCACGCGCTGTGGGACCGCCATGAATCAGCACTACCATTGGCATAGGCTTAGCATTATCGTTTGCGAGCGTCAGAAAAGCGGGAATTTCTTTTCCATCCAACGCTTTATACGAATATATTTTCATCGGTCGCATCGTGGCATTTGACACAGACGGTTTGCGATGAGCAAATAATTTTAATGTTCCATTTAATGTATCGAATAAATACCAGCTTCCGGGATCTGTATCGCTTCGAGAATGGATCAGCACGTTACCTTTTGGATCACCGCTCAATTTATTGATATGGTTTGGAAGCGCTTTATCGACTGCTTGCTGCACAGCGGCCCAATTCGCATCAAACCAAATTTGTTGTGGCACCATGCCGCCCGTTACCACACGTTCTAATGCGCTCTGTTCTAATCCACTGAAACTTAAAATGTCCTGTGTCGGGTGCCCTGCTAACATCTCAGTTAGTGCGTGCTGTGCTATATCGTAGTTAAATAGAGCATAAGTATCGCGGTCGATACGACTAGTAACGATCAATTGGTTTGCTTCGTCCGGTACGTAGACTGGATACCAATATTCATCGGTGATTTTGAACTCTGCCAGTTTTTCCCAATCGGCATTAGCTGATTTTTTATACCAATTGGATATGATCGATTCATCCTTCCAAAACGCTGAATTAACCAAGGTGACCGCACGCAATTGACCATGGCGATCAAAGGCACGCCGCAAGATCTTTCCGCGAGGAGTGCTAAACTTCGTTTTGATGCCAGTACGAGCATTAACGAGAGCGACATCCCCGTCCTCGACGTCAGTGTAGACTAAAAGATTGGGCGAAGTTGGTACGCTAGGTTCTGCATGGCCGATGACTTCTTCACCCAATTCTCTGCCTTTTTTGCCTTGTAGATCGATCGTCTCTGCGACGAGCCCGTAATTGACCGCGATTAAGTCGTTATCAACCCATGTAATCTCGCGCGGTGCTTTTGTGTAGGTATAAAATCCTACGCGCCCACGCCCTCCTGACGTCAATAGCCTTGGAGTGAGCGTCTCGGTATCATATAAAACCAGACCATAATTGGTACCATTAAAAATGACACTGGCGATGTATTTTCCATTTGGCGAAAGACTTGCATAGGTCATCCCTCGAGAATCGATTGCCTGCTCAATTTCTAATTGCTCAGCTTGGGAAATTGATGAAAATGTGCAACTCCATATAACAAACAAGAATAATAATTTCATTTTCCTAAATCACAATAATTTAAATAGATGTAAATCTCAAAGGTATTGGGAGTGACAGCACAAGTTTAAAATTGAAATGCAAGCGCAATAAAAGAATGCCCGATCATCCCTCTGGTAATGCTTTATTTTGTCGCTTGGAATCCACGCGCCACGGTTCCGAATTTTCAAATTTATTTTAATTTTTTGAAGCAGTATATTTTCTCGCTCAAAAGTACTTTAAAACTGCCATTTTGGCAATATTTTCATTTTAAAGTCGTGTATGGTTCAGTCGCAATTATCATTTTGGGATAGTTTATTAGAGCGATCTCTATCTCCAGCGACAATTGCAATGACCGTTGACTTGAATCTGAAGGCAGACATTCGTAGATGTGAATGGCGATAGTTGCATGCCTTCCGTGTTAGCGCCTTTGGGACACAAACCCGGATACGGATGTATTCTTCTGACTTAGGGGTGTTATGTTGGCTACCGACAAAACGGTTCCGTCGCGTTTACTTTTTAAAAGCGAAATCAATTATGCTCAGCATCTTTTAAAAACGGACGTTAGTCATGCTTGATACAAACGAATGCGATTTCCGTTGGAAATTATAGCCGTCTGTATTCGTTGGTATGCGACTTACCCATTATGATAGTATCTATTGCAATTAACTTTGCGCTGGGTCCTGAAGGTTCTGGTTTGCTTAGCGCATTGACAGAAAATCCGATAGCGCAAACTGCAATTGCTGGTTTTGTGAGTGGTACGGTTGCAACCGGTAATATCAAAGGTGGACTGCAAGGAGCGGCGACTGCTGCGGCATTCTTTGAGGTTGGTGATTACCTCAACGGCAAAGGCGCGTTTTCTGGAAATGCTGCACCGGGTGAGTGGTCAGTACAAGGCGTTGCACTGCATGGCGTAGTCGGGTGTGCGTCTAGTGTTATGGCGGGATCGAAATGTGGCTCTGGTTTTTTGAGTGCAGCGTTTTCTCAGGCAGCTTTGCCAATAAAAGGAAATGACGTTGTTTCTGGGACGATTTCGAGTATGGTTATTGGTGGGACGGCTTCTGTTCTCGGTGGAGGGAAGTTTGCTAATGGAGCAGAAACTGCGGCGTTTGGGTACCTGTTTAATTTCTTGCGTCACGGGCAGTACATATCTAAAGAAGAGGGACAGTTAGTTGTTGAAGAGGCGGCTAAGTGGAAAGGTACAGCATATAAGCTTGTTGGTCCAAATTCGGAAATTAAAGAATTTGGAGATTGTTCTGGAACAACTTATAAGATCTACGATGCTGTTGGCGATCCGTTTGAATACAAGATGGCTAGACAATTTGGTGCTGCTGCTGATCAAGAAGGATTTCCTTTCCAGAGACTTGGTACTAATGATGCACGTCAGCTTGGCGATGTTCTTCAATTTGACGGACATGTTGCTATCTATGCTGGTCAAGATTCAAATGGAAATGACCTGATGTGGACTGCATCTACGGGTCATAAGCAATACGAGCTCCAACAAATTAAATTTTTTGGAAAACCAGTTATTGGTACCTTTCGATACCAAGTGCAGGATGGTCACTAATTATGGTAAAAATAATATTAGAGTCTCTATTTGCTATAGTCTCAATCTTTGCGTTATACCCGACCTATGCTATTGCAGATAGCCCTGAAGAATTTTTACTCAATATTGTAAAATCTGATTTCAAAGGCGATCCTGAATACAGGGGCAAACGCGTGACATTTTCTCGTAAGTCAGCACAAGCGGCGTATGAGAAGGCACTAGAATTACCTGATATTCGTCCAGAATATTACTCTTTGGATCTTGATCCACTAAAAATTGTAACGGACTGGGAAGTCATAGAACAGAGAAGTTTTAGTAGCAAAAAATTTTGTATGGATGTACGTTTTACTTTAGTTGCCTACAGTATAGGAAGAGGCCTTCCTCCGTGGTTTAGCAAAAATACTCGCAAATTTGTAAGTCTAGATAGACCTATTCTTGAAACCGTTCGTTACTGTGCTGTAGAAATTAATAACCAGTGGATGTTGGTTGATCCGCCTATTCCGAGAGTAGAAAAAGTAATTGTGGTTCGTTTTTTTCAAGAAAAGTTAAAAGATGCAATGCATCAAATTGATATCGTCAAAACAAATAGACCACTAGGGATTAAAAACATGGCGGTTATTATTGCTTCCTTCGCAGATCAGTTAGCGTCATTAGGAGCGAGCGCAAATTAAAGTTAAATTTATAAATTGCAAATAGAGTGTAACCCTCCCGTAAATTCAAGCCACCTATAATTACCGTGGTTGAAGTGAGTTAGAATAATTGCTGAGAAGCAGCAGTTTTGTATTCGCCTCAGTGCATCGGCGCTTAAGGCAACCCTAGAGCAACGCTAGCTGGCTAATCTGCGCTAGCGGATAAGAAATCGAAATCTTAGTGACTAGCCCGTCCATCTTTAAAATCAAATTTTTGTGTATTTGATAAACCATCCTTATTTGATAATTCTTATTATCAAATATTGATTTATAAATCACTTTGGCTGTAAAGAAAGACTATTGATCCAATTCGACAGTACGCATGATTGCGTACAAAAAAATTTACATATTTAAATTCGATTAAGTCTTTTTTAAATATTTTTTAAGAGTCAAGAACATATATGATCTACATGCATTTTATTAACACCAAATGCCACAATCAAACTTGAACGGTTTAGTTTTGAGATTTTTGACAAAATAACAATCAGTCGTACAAATGAATATGTACTGCTAATGAGTCATTGATCAGTAAAAGCAAGATTCGGCCGTTCATGATCTACAGCGCCTATTCAGAATGGGCCTAGTTCGGCTCGTTAGCGAAACACAAGCCATTAAATTCGACCCCTGTTATTGATTAAAGACATTCTTATCAGTAAATATCATTTCCCATCATTTTTCCATATTGCACACGTTAGTGATGATGTTTGCGGTAAATATCGAAATATCCAAAAAAAATTCAGAGTTAGCTGAACAAAAATCAGACTTAAGTGCATTTCGACAATGTCGACAAATGCGCAAATCCAGAACGATTTTCAATATGTTTTAAAAAGTCGCTTGCATAAATCACTGTTTTTTTATACAGTACTACAAAACCTGGAATTCACTCCTGCGTTTATTTTCCACCGGCTGCTTATTGAATGAAAGAATGTATGGACGATAAGAAATCTGACAACAGCTCAGAAAAGAGCAAGGCGCTTGCTGCGGCGCTGGCACAAATTGAAAAGCAATTTGGTAAAGGATCGGTCATGCGGATGGCCGATGGTGCAGTGGTGGAAGAAGTGCAGGTTGTCTCCACTGGCTCATTAGGCCTCGATATTGCTTTGGGCGTTGGCGGTTTGCCACGTGGTCGCGTTGTTGAAATCTACGGTCCAGAATCGTCGGGTAAAACAACACTCACACTCCAAGCCATTGCTGAAATGCAAAAAATTGGCGGTACGTGTGCATTTATCGATGCGGAACACGCACTCGATGTTGGTTACGCACAGAAGCTGGGCGTTAATTTGAATGAATTGCTGATTTCGCAGCCAGATACGGGTGAACAAGCACTGGAAATCACCGACGCGTTAGTGCGCTCTGGTAGTGTTGACTTGGTCGTTATTGACTCGGTCGCTGCGTTGACACCACGTGCTGAAATTGAAGGTGACATGGGTGATTCCTTACCAGGTCTGCAAGCACGTCTGATGTCTCAGGCATTGCGTAAGTTGACAGGTAGCATCAAACGTACCAATACACTGGTCATCTTTATTAACCAGATCCGTATGAAAATCGGTGTGATGTTTGGTAGCCCTGAAACGACCACTGGCGGTAATGCACTGAAATTCTATGCATCCGTGCGTTTGGATATTCGTCGTACCGGTTCGATCAAGGCGGGTGATGAAGTCGTTGGTAACGAAACGAAAGTCAAAGTCGTCAAAAATAAAGTCGCGCCTCCATTTAAAGAAGCGCATTTCGATATTCTTTATGGAGAAGGCACTTCTCGTGAAGGTGAAATCCTTGATTTGGGTGCCGATGCCAAAATCATTGAAAAAGCGGGCGCTTGGTATAGTTACAATGGCGAGCGTATCGGTCAAGGGAAAGATAATGCACGTAATTTCCTGAAAGAACGTCCACAGCTGGCGCATGAAATTGAAAATAAAGTACGCGAGCACCTTGGTGTTCCAGCTTTGCCAGCGTTTAATGCCGAAGCCGCTGAGTAATATCGTAGTAACTAGGTAGGAACGAAGTGGTAATGAAGTAATGAAAATGTATCGGCGTTGTGTATTTTTCGATATACGCCGATCAACATGAAAGCCGATAATTGACAGCGAAGTAGCAAGCTGAGATTGTCGGCTTTTGTTTTTCTGGCACATGGTGAACGGTGTGAGAGCCCAATGTTGATGCTACATTGGCATTCTATTGGCGTTCGCTTTCTATCGCGTTGGTACTCAGTGTGTGCTGTATCTGGCCATCCTCTATCTATGATGAAACAAAAATTGAGTCTCAAAGGACGCGCGTTACGGTATTTATCGATGCGTGAACATAGTCGGGTTGAGTTAGCGAGAAAGCTGTCTCCCTATGCAGAAGAGGCTGACGAGGTTGATGCGGTATTAAACTGGCTAGAGGCGTCTAACTTTATGTCGGCTGAACGCTTTTCTGATTCTCTTGTGAATCGCCGCTCAGCGCGTTTTGGTAATCAACGAATCTTGGCAGAGCTACAAACACACCAGCTTGATCATGCTGAGATGCAGCGTGTGAAAGAACAACTCGTTGAAACTGAGTTGGAGAGGGCGGTTGCGGTGCTTCATCGTAAGTTTCCGCATAGCCCAGCGGACCACGAAGAACGGACTAAGCAAAGTCGATTTTTGCAGCAACGGGGATTTTCTGGGAAAGCGATCCAAGCGGCAATGCGCGCAGCGAGAGAGGATGACGAAGTTTAGGTCGGGCGCCCACGTTTTGCATCGAGATAGTTATAGATGTTAGATGGCACGTGAGGTAACCACCTTGATCATATTGAGTTTTGGTGGGGTGTCGCATTCAGCCATCGAGTCTCCTCATTTCTTCCTACTGATTTTCATTTCCATTCATTCAAAATCGAAGTCAAAATAGCAATTAAAATGCCTTTTTTTGGGTTTTGATGTCCGACTTTGTACTTTAGAAATGCAAAAAATGACCGCTTTTGGTGAGTTCATGTTTTAGCTGTGCTAGAATTCGAAGGTTTTTTGCAGCGCCGCAGGAGCGGCTGTTATCGTAGAAGCTGCGGTAACGACGCGCAATTGTGGCTCTTTTATATTGAATTAGCCGCCAGCAAGGCATGATGCCCTTACCATCACCGACAATCCCACGCACGTTGAAACATACCCGTGCCATCAGCATCGCCGCGTTTGCTCGCGAAGATGGTCTATGGGATTTTGACGCCCACATCACCGACCATAAAACGCGTGATATCAAGCTCGCGTCAGGTGTGCGTCCACAGGGGCAGGCCTTGCACGATCTCCACATCCGTGTGACCGTCAATCTGCAACTTCAAATCGTCGATGTTGAAGCCAGCTCTGACGCCGTTCCGTATCCAGGCTATTGCGAAGTCATTACGCCGGATTATAAAAAATTGATTGGTTTAAATTTACTCAAGCAGTTCCGTCAGGGCGTCAAAGAGCGCATGGCAGGCGTACATGGCTGCACGCATCTGACTGAACTTGCACAAATTTTACCAACCGCGGCGGTCCAAGCCTTTGCAGGCGACGTGATCGATACCCGCGATAGCGCCAGTGATCAAGCTGGTAGCGCAACCCAGACTCAACCTCCGTTCCAGCTTGACCGTTGCCATGCGCTGCGTCTCGATGGACCGGCTGTTGTGCAGTATTACCCGCGTTGGGCGAAAGCATCGCCTGACGCAAAATCACCCAGCTAGTTTGTTTGTTTAATTATTTATACCTCAGTGTCTGAAGGGAAGTCGTATGAAAATCCATGAGTATCAGGGTAAAGAAATCCTCCGTAAATTCGGAGTGACCGTACCACGCGGTATCCCATGCTTGTCCGTTGAAGAAGCAGTGAAAGCGGCTGAAACCTTGGGCGGACCAGTCTGGGTCGTCAAAGCGCAAATTCATGCCGGCGGTCGCGGTAAAGGTGGTGGCGTTAAAGTTGCAAAATCTTTGGAGCAAGTGCGTGAGTACGCCGATGCGATCATGGGTATGCAATTGGTTACACACCAAACTGGCCCAGAAGGTCAAAAAGTGCGTCGTTTGTTGATCGAAGAAGGCGCAGATATCGCTAAAGAACTGTACGTCAGTATGGTGACAGACCGTATCAGCCAACGCGTTGTCTTGATGGCATCGTCTGAAGGCGGTATGGACATCGAAGAAGTTGCTGAAAAACATCCAGAACTGATTCACTCCATCGCTATCGATCCAAGCGCTGGTCTGCAAGACGCAGAAGCAGATGATATCTCCCGTAAAATCGGTGTGCCAGAAGGCTCTATCGCTGATGCGCGCGTTCAATTGCAAGGTTTGTTCAAAGCCTTCATGGAAACAGATTGCTCCTTAGCTGAAATCAATCCTTTGATCTTGACTGGTTCAGGCAAAGTAATCGCTCTGGATGCCAAATTCAACTTCGATTCTAACTCCCTGTTCCGTCAACCAGAAATCGTTGCTTACCGCGATCTGGACGAAGAAGATCCAGCGGAAATCGAAGCATCCAAATTTGATCTGGCTTACATCTCCCTCGACGGTAACATCGGTTGCTTGGTGAACGGTGCTGGCTTGGCGATGGCAACGATGGATACGATCAAATTGTTCGGTGGCGAACCAGCGAACTTCTTGGACGTGGGCGGCGGTGCTACAGCAGAAAAAGTAACTGAAGCGTTCAAGATCATGTTGAAAAACCCAGGTCTGAAAGCCATCCTGGTGAACATTTTCGGCGGCATCATGCGTTGTGACGTGATTGCTGAAGGCGTGATTACTGCATCTAAAGCAGTATCTTTGCAAGTACCACTGGTTGTACGTATGAAGGGTACAAACGAAGACATCGGCAAGAAAATGCTGGCTGACTCTGGTCTGCCAATCATTTCTGCTGACACGATGGAAGAAGCAGCACAAAAAGTTGTTGCCGCAGCCGCTGCTCACGCTTAATTATCGCAAGGAATCAATATGTCCATCCTGATTAATAAAGACACTAAAGTCATTACCCAAGGTATCACTGGCAAAACTGGCCAGTTCCATACACGTATGTGCCGCGAATACGCGAACGGCAAAGAATGTTTCGTTGCTGGCGTGAATCCAAAGAAAGCTGGCGAAGATTTCGAAGGCATTCCTATTTATGCTAACGTTTCTGAAGCAAAAGCGGCAACTGGCGCAACTGTTTCCGTGATCTACGTTCCACCAGCAGGTGCAGCAGCTGCGATCTGGGAAGCTGTCGAAGCTGAACTGGATCTGGCGATCTGTATCACAGAAGGCATTCCTGTTCGTGACATGATGATGTTGAAAGACCGCATGGCAAAAGCTGGTAGCAAAACAAAATTGCTCGGCCCTAACTGCCCAGGTCTGATCACACCAGACGAAATCAAAATCGGTATTATGCCTGGTCATATTCACCGTAAAGGTCGTATCGGCGTGGTTTCCCGCTCCGGTACATTGACATATGAAGCAGTGGGTCAATTGACTGCATTGGGCCTGGGTCAATCTTCCGCTGTTGGTATCGGTGGTGATCCGATCAACGGTCTGAAACATATCGACATCATGAAGATGTTCAATGATGATCCAGATACAGACGCTGTGATCATGATCGGTGAAATCGGCGGTCCAGATGAAGCGAATGCTTCTTACTGGGTACGTGACAACATGAAGAAACCAGTTGTTGGTTTCATCGCTGGTGTTACAGCGCCTCCAGGCAAACGTATGGGCCACGCAGGTGCCTTGATTTCCGGCGGTGCAGATACTGCACAAGCTAAATTGGATATCATGGAAGAGTGCGGTATCAAAGCAACTAAAAACCCGTCCGAAATGGCGCGTTTGCTGAAAGCGATGCTGTAATCTGGCTTCAACGCCGCATTCCCATCGTTAAGCATCAAAAAGCCGCGTTGAACGCGGCTTTTTTTCGTTTAATGGCGTCGATTTGCCGGAATTTTGTGCAAACTCGTTTCCTTAATGTTAAGCTTAGGTTGTTCACAGGCGAAATGCCACGTGAGCGTTCGGTTGGCGTTTTTAATCTCTTGTCGTCTGTGTCGTTCTGTTCCACTCTTTCTCTGTTGATGTATAAACAGACGAGCTGATTGGCGGAGGCTACACTCTGTCTAAGCTAGACATGGCGTTTGCGCAGGAGAAAAAATTGGATTGTGCTCCCTCATAGGCACTCGATGTCGGTCTCTTTACACGTAGCCATTGCACCCGCCCGAGAATGGCAGCAATATTTCCACGCGGGTAATCATCGACTCCAAGTAGAACAGCCGAACAAAAAGGCGAGCAGTTACGCCGTGACGTGTTTTTATTTTCATTCCACCAGATTGGCACAGTTAAGCATTTATCGATGTCTCACCAGCATGTACTAGAATTCGCAGCACTCTCTGATACGGGGTGTGTCCGAGATCATAATGAAGACGCCATTGTTGTGTGCGCTGATTATGGCTGCGCCATTCTTGCTGATGGGATGGGGGGGTACAAAGCCGGTGAGGTAGCGAGTGCGATGACAACGCAAGTCATCGCGGATTATTTGTGTTCAAAACTCGACGGTGCTTGGACTTCAAAGCTTGGTTTGCAGGCGCTGAACTTGTCTCGCTGGATGGTGGAATCCATTGAACTCGCCAATCGCCATGTGCTGTATTCGTCGCAAACCAATTTGGACTGTTTTGGTATGGGAACAACCGTCGTGTTGGCGTGTTGTCTTCAGGATAAATTGTTGCTCGCACACGTCGGCGATTCACGTGCCTATCGCTTCCGGGATGGTCACTTGGCGCGTCTTACCCATGATCATTCGGTTCTACAAGAACAACTCGATGCTGGATTGGTGACCGAAGAGCAGGCGCGATTCTCGTCGATCAGAAATTTGATCACCCGAGCGATCGGTACGCAGGAAGATGTTGTCGTCGAATTACATGCCCACCAGTTGAAAGAGCAAGATTTATACATGTTATGTTCAGACGGATTGACCGATATGCTCAGTCATGATGAAATTCAACTTTTAATACAACAGAATGCAGGCGATTTATCGCTTTGTTGCAGAGCATTGATAGATAATGCCAATGCGGCTGGCGGCATTGATAATACATCGGTCGTCTTATTCAGAGTCAATGCGGTACCGAGTATGACCTGGCTTCAGCGCTTGTTATTACGTTAATCTTGAAGTTAGCGATTCTGTTGGTCGTTTGCTCACATTGAATTTATGAGAGAGTTATGGCGAAGATCATCGTCACCTTTAATGGTTTGATACAACAAGAAGTCAGCATTACCAAATCCCGCATGACGATAGGGCGTCGGCCAGGCAATGATATCGTCATTGATCACCTCACTGTGAGTGGTCAGCACGCTGCCATCGATACCACAGCGAACGGTTCGTTTGTGCTGGATCTGGGCAGTACCAACGGCACCATGGTCAATAGCCAGCCTATCAAAAAGCATCTATTGCAACATGACGATGTGATTGATATTGGCAAATACAAATTGCGTTTTCAGGTAGAAAAAAGCGCGCAGGTGAAACCGCTTGGTGAGGTGGCGGCGGACCCCGGCATCGCGGCTCTTGCAAAAATCCGCGTAATGAATGGTAACAATGCAGGCAAAGAGTTAACGCTCGTCAAACCCATCACGACGATTGGCAGCCCCGGCGTACAGGTCGTGGTGATTGCAAAGCATGCCACCAATTACTCTATTACACCCGTCGAAGGTGCCACAAAGCCTAAAATCAATGAACGGGAAATCATCGCAAAGACCATTCTGGCACATGGTGACATTATCGATTTGATGTCAACCAAGATGCAGTTTTTGGTTGATCGCTCATAAACAAAAATGGACTACCCATTGCTGGCGTAGTCCATTTTTATTGAAGAGCAAACAGCAGCTTAGCACTCCTCTTTTCACATCATATCGTTCTTCGTTGTATCGAACGAGTTGTTGCTTTCGTCAAATTCGTTTACTTACCGCACAGCACCGCTTCGGTACTTTCTGAGCAGTTGCATGTTATTCGAATAACTAACTGGACCGTCATTCACATTACCTTTTGGCGTCGAGTATTCCAACCGAAGGTTGTTGTCATCGGATATCCATACCATTGGATCTACGCCCACGTTGACGAGGTAACGATCAATACCCTGACTATCTAGCTCTCTGCTTTCGATCACATGTTCAATCGTTTGATTGGCTTGCGCTAAAAGGTTCACAAGTGGCGATGTTTGGCGAACCAAATTGATGGCTGTTGGATTCACGTCGCTACGAAGCGGATCATTAGAAGCAATCAGCATTCCTTGGCCGCCAAGTTGATACAAAGAGACATACTTAAACTCAGACCTAGCGGTACTGATGATACTTAGGATGTCCGTTGGATTTAAGTGGTGCAGCTGTACCCATTGTTGGAGAATGCCGTCTGGTTGGAGATGTGCTTTGGCCAATTGATAAAATTCGCGGTTGTACAGCGACGCCGCGCCAGCGAACCAAATAGAGGTAATTTCAAGGCTGATCATATCGTAACGTTGTTCCGGCGAAGCGAGCAATAGCATATTGCGTCCGTCGGTGATGTGAAGATGGACATGCGGCAGATCAGTCACATGCGCATTCACTTCACCGAAATGCTTATTCGCCATCTGAACGACATCGCGGCTTAGTTCTGCGATATCTAGGTTTTTAAAGCCAGCATCATTCAATACGCGGCTGGTGACACCAGTCCCGTAGCCAATCACTAATGCACGATCACGCTTCTCTTGATGCATCAATGGAACGATAGCGAAGCCAATTTGGGCGGTCATTTCACCTTGCCAGGAATTGTTGCCTTGAAATTTACCGTTGGTGAGCAAAGTTTTTGTTTTCTCGCCTGTTGCTTGTGTCACCGAGGTCAATCCACCATCAATACTTTCTGCATGATCAATGACCTTGCCGATCGCTTGAGGCGCAAAATAAACATTCGCACCAGAGCTCAAGGCTTGATAATTGAGCGGAATTTCAACGCAAACTAATATCAGGCACCCGGAGAACACCACTAAAAGATAGTCGTGTTTCTTCAATGGCAAACCACTCAGAACTATCACGAGCATTGATAACAATAACGCCGTCAAACTGATGACGTGAATGGATTGAATACCACCGATGCTTGGTAATAAAACGAAACCAAATAACACGACGCCGATAATATTACCCACCGTATTGATTGCTGATCCAACGCCAACAGCCTGGATCTGCTTGTTCGGTGTTAGGTGGGTGATGATGTCCATGCCTAGTACATACGCGCCACCGATAAAAATAGTGGGTGGTAACATAATCAATGCACAAACGATGGCACGAAT
The DNA here is from genome assembly GCF_049340215.1 of Undibacterium sp. MH2W. Lineage (NCBI taxonomy): Bacteria > Pseudomonadati > Pseudomonadota > Betaproteobacteria > Burkholderiales > Oxalobacteraceae > Undibacterium > Undibacterium sp. MH2W. The sequence continues at coordinate 329,187 of NZ_JBMPPA010000001.1, forward strand.
TGCTTCTCTTGCTGCAAAAGTGCGAGCTGGTGGGTGTGCCGCGAAGCTAGCGAAATAATCTGGAATAGCGTTCCAAAAGTAGATACTGCATGCAGTGCTGAGTGCTAGTCCAATCAATGCATAGCTGAGCCATCTTAATGGTTCTGGCTGTGATCTTTCCAATAGGCCCTTGAAGAGAAAACCACCAATCGACAGTCCTGACAGGAAGGTCGCCAGCATCAAGCTAAAAGCATAAACGCTGTTTCCTGCTACGATAGAAAGCATATGTACGTATGTGACTTCAAGTCCTAAAGATAACAGTCCTCCAATGCCCAACGTGGATAAGACGAGATTCATTGCATACTTCGGTGATTCTGGGATGATATAGACGATGGTTTTCGTATCTATGGAGGGTTGAATGATCCATTTTTTATTAAGTTCGATACCACCCAGAGCCACTAAAAAATTAAGCACTGCAGCGATGAGTGTCGTGTTTGTGATACCAACGTAAGGGATCAACACATAACCACAGATCAAGGCGCCGATTGTGGCTCCTGCTGTATTGGCAAGATAAAGCAGTGCAACTTTGCTACCAATTCGATGTGTTTTTATATTAAGTATTTGTGCAAGCAGAGGCAATGTTGCCCCCATAAGTATCGTCGGTGCGATGAGCACCAGCCCACCGAGACATACTCTGAGCGATAACAAAGCTGGTGAATCTGGTGAGATTCCCTTCGCTACAGACACATAGAGCGTTTGAGTCGCATGAAATAGCGCGGGGGTGGCAATACAATACAGAGCAATCAGACCCTCGATCGCAGCATAGGTGAAAAGGGGTCGTTGCGATTGACTCGCGAACCTTCCACCCAGATACGACCCGATTGCCATTCCACCTAAGAACGTTGAGAGTACTGTCAACGTAGCTGTTGAGGTGCTACCGAAGGTGAGAGCGAGCGTCTTCGCAAATACCACCTGATAAATTAATGCTGCAGCGCCAGAGGCAAAAAACATGACGCTGACTTTTCTTTCCAAAGTCGAAAAGAAAGTCAGTTTGAGACCACGATCGCTAACTGCATTTTCAATCGGTAATGCTGCGAGGTAATTGAAGCGCTTTATGGCAATTGATTGAAAAACCACGACGATGGCTGTCCATCCATTCATCACCCAGCAGAACCATGGATGTTGCTCTGAAAAAGGCACTAGCTCACGCAGTACGACGATCCAAATGAACCAGGTGAGGAATCCACCAATAACAGTCCATTTTCTCTCAGCGTATGACCAAGCAACGGTTTCGGTGCAGAGCGCGATAGCCGCTAGTGTAAAAGGGACGGCTACGATGAGGTCGACCACATAGTGCTCACCTAGGTAGAGAGTAGCGGTCATAGTCAACGCCGTCGCGATAACATAAAGGAGCTTACTCCACCAAGAACTACCAGTGCGCCACCATAGCAAAGTTGACGCTAGCATCCAGCCAAAATGCATAGAAGGCATACCATTTCTTGGCGCAGCTCCTCCTGGTACTAGTTGGATCGGGAAATGGTTCCACTCTTTTAATGAATGAATATATTCATTTGCTCCAAAAATATACTTTGGGCCAGTTACTGGGAAAAAATAATACGCGAAGATCGCGGATCCAGACAAAATCAACCATGTTTTTGCACCAGAAGCGACGTGCGTAGGCATACCGCTTAATTGTTTTAAAGAAACCAATAAAAAACCGATAGGCGTAAAACCGTATGCGATATTTACTAAAACTGGTAGCCAACTGTTGGAGTTTACAATGTGATAGAGGGATGGGACAAAGTTAAGACCACTACTTACATCCCAACGCACTGCGTATAAATCGTAGACAAGCGGGTCGAAAAGGACCCCTAACTCAAATGCGGTAGCAGGAAATGCAAAAAATAAAATAATAACGACAAATAATCGAGATAAATTTTGCTCAAATATCGTGTTACTGGTTGTTCTGAAAATTTTAATTATTTTTATGAAGAGCAAAGTGATGGCTGGAATGCTCATGAGGGCGGTCAAAGTAATGAAGCCATCGACTCCATGTTTTTGTAGCCACGTGAGGGGGTTTCCTACTTTTAGATGCACAGCAACGTAAATAGTGAGCAATGCTCCGGATAGAAAAGCGAGTTGACAGGATTTGACTGATGGTTTTGAACCAATAAAAAGTAAAAGAAAAATCACCGAGAGGCTTTTAAACAATCCAAAAAAAGCACTTGGGCTAAAATCTGGCATATTCCGAATATAAGACTCATATGGCCAGGTATTAAGTTTTAATGTTGCACTGACTAAAAAAATAAAAGTAAAAATGAGTGCGATTTTTTGAGCTGATTTGTAGTCTTCTACACCATTTTTTCTAGATATCATTTTTATTCTTGGTCGTTAGGAGAGTTAGATCTTGTTGATAGTTAAAAACTAGATACTATTGCAATATTCTCGTTTGATTTCTTTAGAGCTTTTCGGTCGAAAAAATCTCAAGTAAAAAAAATAGCCCCATAGGGGCTATTTTTGGAGATCAAACTAATTAATTACCGCGGCAGCTTGCAGGCAAGTAATTAGTTGGGATCGCTGTTGTACCTGTGTTGCAAGTCCAAGTCACTGCGCCACCTGTTGTTGCCGGTGCTGTTGGTGTCAACACAATAGTACCCGAGCTCATTGCTGGTTCCGCAGCAGATGCTGTAGCGGTAATGATACCGGCGCTTTGCGCAACAGATGCGACATACTTCGTGCTTTGTGTAGCAAGAGTTAAAGAAGTCGCTGCAGGGAACGCATTATTGTAAGCGTAGAATTCGGCTACAGCGTCTTTACCAGCAGATGCCGCCAAGATAACTTCGGAAACTTTAGCGCGCACTGTGTAATCTTTATACGCTGGCAATGCAACAGCAGCCAAAATACCGATAATCGCGACAACGATCATCAATTCGATCAGAGTGAAACCTTTTTGTGCTTGAGAAGCAATGCTTTTAGTGATTTTCATTTAAAACTCCTTGAGTGATAGGGAATGAACTACAACGCTGATTAAGCATTTAGTGTGCCAGCTTTCAATTAGCTACAATAATTAAGATTTTATTAATAAAATAAATATAAAAATAGTCGAATGTTCCCGATGTTTCTTTTTTAATTTAGCTTTGTTCGTGCATGCTTCGTAGAGGGAAGATGAGTGAAGGAAAAAAATCCACGACGCAATTTTATAGTTGTCCGCTTCGACGTGACAAAAAACGTCAATTATTTGAGAGTGACAAAATTTGGCGGTCGGTGACCTGTTATCGGCCAAATTTGGGGAGTATGTGAAGACGTCTGGCAAATCTTTATTTAATTCAGATTTTAAAAAGATAAATTTTCTGAGTGATTGACGTTGAGCAGTCGCCGGCGTTAATGTCTCGATTTTCTGAGTTGGCTTAGAAAGGAATTGTAGTGAAGATGACTTGTGTTTTTAGCTTTTACAACTTTTTTCTTTTCCATTGTTTATCATGACTAGTAAATTCAACATTCAATCTCGTCTGAAAGCTTCGGGTATTCACCTTGCTCTTTCTGTAACCATTGCGGCTTTAGTCGCCGCTATCGTGTTTTTAGTTTGGTATCCGGTTCCCTATGACACAATTTGTGGTGGTTTAAATCTTTTAATGTTGGTATGTTCCGTTGATATTGTGTTAGGACCACTTCTTACTTTCGTCGTTTTCGACGTCCGAAAGAAAAAATCAGTCCTCGTGCGTGACTTGGCTGTCATTGGCCTTGTTCAATTGGTAGCGCTGACATACGGTGTGCATACAGTCTATATCGCACGCCCGGTCGCGATTGTTTTCGAAGGCGGTAAGCGATTTCGAGTGGTTACGAATGTAGAAGTTCAAACGGAAGAGCTCCCGAAAGCTTTACCTCAGTTCCGAAGCTTGTCAATGACTGGACCTGTATTAATGAACACTCGAACTGTTAGTGATAGTGAAAATTATGATGCCGTCATGGGCGCATTGGCCGGCGCGGATATTGGCACACGTCCCAGCTTCTGGGTGCCCTATGAAGGTCATGAGCAAGAAGTGATCAAAGCTGGTAAGCCGTTGGATCGGTTGTTGAAGCAATATGCAAGTTCAACCGAGACGATTGATGCGATGATTCGCCATGCGGGGCTTACGCGTGAAACGACTCGCTATCTACCTCTGGTTTCTCGACGGGTGACGTGGACGGTTCTGATTGATGCAAATCATGGCAAGATTATTGGCTTTTTGCCATTGGAAGGCTATTTTTAGCGGTCAGTGAGGGTGTTGCCTTTGCTCCAATGCGAAGGTGTTTACCGGTCTGCGGTTCGTGGGTCTGGTGGTGTCATTAAGGGGTGCGACTGATCTGAAAGGCAATGTCAGTCGCATTTTATTTTGTTGGTGATTTTATTGGGTGTGGTCGAAGTGATGGGTTTATCGAAGTGGACGACAGGAGCAGTCGGAACAGATCGCAAATCGGATCTGGTATATGCCATCCTAGGTGTTGGGTTGTTGTTATCTTTTATCCTGCCTTGGCATGTTCATCCGCTCAGAAGCTATTACCACGATCTGAGTAGTATCGCGGGTGTACTTTTATGCGCGGCGAGTATGGCATGGTTTGCACGCGGTCGTCAGCTGATGCTGCAGGTGCCTGCGTTGATATTGTTTCCGATCGCGATGGTGCTGATCATCGCCATCGATGTTTGCTTTCCGAACAGAACGGCTTGGTTTGATGTGTTGATCCCGATTCAGTATTTCTTGATGATGGCTGTATCGATTGTGCTTGGTGCATCGTTGACGTCAACCGAGCGTGGTCGTGATGATTTTTGCGTCATGGTGGCGAGTGTCTTTTTGATTGCGGCGATGCTTTCTTTTGTGATGCAGTTGATTCAGGTTGCCGGGATTGATGTTTCGCCAGCAGTGATGTATCTGCCATTTACCAAAAATTTAGGGCGCCCCTATGCCAATCTTGCTCAGCCAAATCAATTGGCGTTACTGTTTTGCCTTGGCTTGGCAGGTACATGGTATTTGTTTAAAAAACGAGGCGACGATCATCAGCCGCAATTAACCGCACCCCAATCGCTGCTCATTGCAATGTGTCTGATTGTGGGTATCGCGCTCACACAGTCAAGAATTGGCTGGATTATTCTGCCGTTGTTTACAGCGATGCTTGTTGCGCAGCATCGTGATGCATCTTCTCGTCGTCAGCATGCAGCGATTATTGGGTTAATGTGCCTGTATGCCGCGATTGTGTTTTTACTACCGCACATCACTGCCTCTGTTGGCATGGTTGGCGGTAATGTCGCAGAACACGTGGGTGGCCGATCTGAGCGTAAAGGTTTGTGGTTGCAGGCTTTGACGTTAGCACAGACGCATCCGTGGTGGGGTGTGGGTTGGTTTGGTTTTGGTGCCGGACAGGTCCACATTGCGGCCGATTTTTCTTCGTCGACGTATGCGGAGCATGCACACAACCTGATTCTGAATTTTGCTGCAGAAATGGGCTGGCCCATCACAATCATATTTGTTGTCGCGTTTGGTTGGTGGTTCTGGCAAAGTTTTGTCGTCGTTCGCAAACAGCCTGCGTTGCAGTTATCTGGAATGTGTCTGATTGCTGCCTTGGTACACAGTATGGTGGAGTTTCCACTCTGGTATGCCTACATGCTGTTGCCTGTCGGCCTGCTGATGGGGATGCAGCATCAAATGCGTTGGTCTGCCCGTGTGGTGGCCGTCAAACCTTCTGCGGTAATCAGTGCTGTTATCCTCGCTTTCGCTTGCATCGGGTATATGACGTGGGATTACCAACGGGTGGTGGCCGGCTTTCAGGTGTTGCGGTGGGAACCGACGCCGTCCGCATCGGGGCTCAAAAAATTAGAAAAGCCGAACTTTACCTTGTATCCGCAGTTTTTTGATTACTTCAAGCTCATGGAAATGGACGCTGAAGAGGGGATGTCGGCAGAGGATATTGCTTATGTCGAGAAATGGACACTCCGTTTTGGCTTTGTCCATATCATTAATAAATTGGCAGAAATTCATGTGCTCAACGGTGAGCCGCAAAAAGCAGCCCGTGAGATGACGACTTTACAGCGTTTGCATCCCGATGCTTACCCTGAATATTTTGATTACTGGAAAGCAAAATCGGCCTTGGATTCACGCTACGCGATGGTGTTTGCACAAATGCCGCCGCGCAACGCGCCCTGACCGCATCGGGCGCGGGTTTGAACTAGTCTGTCACTGGGGGAGTCTGATGATTGGCTTGATCAATTAGACTCACCCAATCTCCTGATTTACCACCGTGTTTTTCCATGACGCGGATATCGCTCATCACCATGCCACGATCGACGGCTTTGCACATATCATAGATGGTGAGTAAGCCGATCTGTACTGCGGTCAGTGCTTCCATTTCTACACCCGTTTTACCGATGGTATCGACTTGTGCTTTGCATTGTATGGTATTGGTCTCGGCGCTGATGCTAAAATCAACTTGTACTTTGGTTATCGCAAGTGGATGGCAAAGCGGGATGAGATCACTGGTGCGTTTTGCGCCCATGATCGCTGCGATGCGGGCAATACCCAGGACATCTCCTTTTTGTGCTGTACCGTTGGTGATGATGGCCAGTGTTTCTGGCTTCATGCGAATGGTGCCGCAGGCGATGGCAATGCGGTGAGTATCTTGTTTTTCTGCGACATCAACCATATGTGCTTGACCATCTTGGTCAAAATGGGTGAGCTGTGTTGGTGGTAAATCGTTTGCCATGAGAGTCACATCAGGAGGAAAGTTGAAGAATTTTGGAACGAACGCTGTCAGCAGACATCATAGCACCGTCACAAAAAAAAGCTTATCCGGTCGATTAAATCGGATGTTGGTTCAGCGTAGTCTCGTGGCCGCAATGCTTGCCGCCTTATGCTACGCGCCAGCGGGGTACACCCAATCGACTTCCGCAACACAAAATCTGCCCACCCTTGGCGACACTTCGCGCGAGGACTTATCCCCACTCGCTGAGCGCAAACTCGGCGAGCAGATCATGAATGTCGTCCGGAATGACCCAGATTACATCGATGATGGTCCTGTTTCTGAATACCTCAATCGACTCGGCAATCGCTTACTTGATGCACACCCAGATGCGCGGGGCGAGGCGGCATATAACTTTGAATTTTTTGCGGTTCGTGATCCGGTGTTAAATGCCTTCGCCTTTCCGGGGGGATTCATTGGATTACACACCGCCTTGTTGCTCACGGCACAAACGGAGTCTGAGTTAGCTTCGGTGATTGGGCATGAGATCGGTCACGTCGCACAGCGGCATATTGCACGGATGCTGACGAGCCAGAAATTTGATTCGTACATTCCCTTGGTCGCCTTAGCGCTTGCTGTGCTGGCTGCGAGGTCTAGTCCGGATGCCGCGATCGCCGTTGCAGCAGGGGGGCAGGGTGTGGCTATTCAGAAACAGCTTAATTTCAGCCGGGATGCCGAACGGGAAGCGGATCGCGTCGGCTTTCAGATTTTGAGTGATGCGGGTTTTGACCCAACGGGAATGGTGACTTTTTTTGGGCGATTACAGGCTTCTACTCGTAATTACACGGATAACGCGCCTGATTTTTTACGAAGTCATCCCCTGACAAGCGAACGGATTGCGGATATTCAGGCACGTGCACAGACCTTGCGCTACAAACAATACGCGGATGGCCTTGAATTCTTTTTGATGAAATCCCGTGTTCGCGTGTTGCAAGATACGACCGTGCAAGGCTTGATGGACGCAAAACAAGCTTTTGAGTTGCAATTGAAATCGGAGCGGGAGGTTGATCAGATTGCTGCAACCTACGGTCTTGCGTTTGTCGCTTGTAAGCAGCGTGATTTTGTCAAAGCGAGCACCTTACTGGAAGACGCTAAGGCGCAAACGGCACGTTCGTCATCGCAAAAGCATGTCCTTGAACTCAGTAGTGCGTTCGATAGTCTGAGTATTGATATTTTATCGGGTAGCAAACAATTCGACAAAGCCAGCAATGAAGCAGCCCATGCCATTGAGCGCCTACCGTTGTCACGAGGCTTGGTCTATCAATATGTCGATACATTACTTGAGGCAAAAAAAGAGGCTGCTGCTGGTGTGTTTCTGCGCGATCAGTTAGTGCTTTATCGGCAAGATGCGAAGTTGCAAAAATTGTTGGCCAAAGTGTATGCGGCTGAAGGGAAGCAAGCCCTGCAACACATCGCGCTCGCTGATGCATTGGCGATTCAAAATAATTGGAGCGGCGCTCTCCAGCAGCTCGATATTGCCCGACGCGAGAAAGACGCCGGTTATTATGAGTTATCGGTGATTGATGCGAATGAGCGCGACTGGAAAGAGAGCCACAAAGAGGAATTGGCCGAAGAACGTAAGCAACGACGTTGATGATCAAGGTTGTGGCTGGGGATGACTGATAAATCGATAGGCTGCCATCTGCAGTGGGATGGTACTGAACTGAACCGCGATCACTTCGTCGCTCCGTTTGTCGAGGCGCAATGTTAATGCATGGTGTTGCCCCTCGGACGCCAGCCACCCAAAAAGTGTCTCGTCGCTGACTGGGTGTCCGTCAATCTGTAAGTGGCTTGCGACCTGCGCTAAATCTCGGTCATCCACTAAGGCAAGTAGTTTTTCTGACGCTAAAACGAGATGGCCATCGGCGTCCATGGTCGCTGCGATCACCGGCGGCATTGCTTGCTGGGTATGAAGTTGGAGTGAGAGCAGGTCGTCAGTGGTGCTTTCGTTTTTGTCGATGGTACGCGCAATATACGGTGTGGTATCGAGATCGACATACACGCGTTGTGGACCATTCTGAAAATACCAGCAACCTCGCTCATCGGAGGAATAATTGCGATGGATAAAGTCGATTAACGTCGGATGACGAATGATATCGCCGGGTAATTGCAATGCTTGGCAGCGTTCATCGCGCATGCGCCATTGCCCCCGAGCGTCGAGCGCTAACCAGCCGTAACAGTGCGGCACATTGGGCCATTTGGCCATCGCGGCCTTGACGATTTCATCCATCAGCATGCCTTATCAAAAAAATGCAATATTTTCTCGGGCAACCAGTTGAGGCTGCCAGGAGGGGTGCCGGTCGCAAAACCGACATGTCCCCCATGTTGCGGGTAATCGAGCGTCACGCAGGGCGCGGCGTGTTGAGGTAAATGCTGGCCCGGCAAGAACGGGTCATTTTTTGCGTTCAGTACCAGAGTGGGCAGCGTGATGTCATGCAAAATATGTCGTGCGCTTGCCCGGTACCAATAATCTTCGGTATCGAGATAGCCGTGCAACGGGGCTGTTACTACGTTGTCGAATTCATAGAGATTTTTCGCTTCCAGCAGACGATTTTTATCAAATAGACCTGGGAATTGTTCTAATTTTTTTAGGCATTTGGGCTTTAAGGTTTTCAGAAACATCCGCGTGTACATCATATTGATGCCGCTTGATAGCGAGGCGCCCCCTTGTGCCAGGTCAAGTGGAGCGGAAATGGCGCAAGCGGCGCGGACAATTTCAGCCTGATGTTGGGATTCGCCAAGCCAACGTAAGAGCGCATTCCCACCGAGCGAGACGCCTGCCGCAAAGAAATGGGCAGTAGGGTAGTGCTGGTGATGGCGCTGGTGAAGGCGACGTAAAACCCAGTCGATCTCTTGCGCGTCGCCTGAATGATAGAAGCGGGGCGCTTGGTTGAGTTCTCCGGAGCAACCGCGAAAATGCGGAATCACGCCCCACCAGCCGCGCGTCTTCAGAGCGGCCATTAATGCTCTCGCGTAGTGACTATCACTCGATCCTTCTAAGCCATGAAACAACACAACCATTGGCTGACCGGGTTGACCATCCACAAAATCGAGGTCGATAAAGTCGTCATCAGGTGTCTCCCAGCGCTCGCGCCGGAAGGCTACCTCGGGTTTAGTGATCCAAAGTGCAGGATAAATCGTTTGTAGATGCCCCCCGGGGAGCCAGCGTGGTGACTGATAGTTCATTCTGACGTGGTAGTGAGATCGTGCTTCGCTGTGTGTGAGCAGGAAATGATACCGCAGAAGCCCACGCAGCGTGGGAGTCGCGTCAATGCAGAACGCTAGCTTTGAACAAATCGAGTGGAGCCTTGCCTGCGGCGACCGAGGCGTGATGCATGGTGATTCGCCATCCCTGTGGGGTTTTCATGTAGACGTTCGTTGCCAGAATATGGACATCTGGCAGATTGTCGTTGGCATTGTGTACTTGCTCAATGACACTATGGACGGCGCTGAGCAGGTTATGCGTCGCATGGAGTTGCGTGGCCTGAATATGCACGCTACCCCGCTCAAAGATGGCTTCCCATGAAGCGCGGATTGCAGCGTGGCCGATCTGACGGCTCGCCCCAGGATGAATACAGACAATTTCTTCATCTTCCGCCCACAAAGCCATCAAACCATCGATATCAGCACGTCCAAGCGCATCATAAAATGCGGTTTCGACTTCATCGGCGCTACCATTAAACTGCTTCTTTGCGGGCATGTGAGTGACCTGGTGTGATCGATCGGTTCGTTGGGCGATGTGGGTGTCGGAGCAAAGGATCGTCTTAGTGACCTTTGATGACGGTGCCTGGAGCCAGTTTGTATTGCGTTCCGCAATAAGAACAGGTTGCCGAGCCGCCATGTGACAGATCCAGGTAAACTCGTGGGTGGGAAGACCACAGCGGCATCGCTGGATTTGGGCAATGTGCCGGTAAATCTTTGGCTTGCAGTTCGACAACGTTATTCGCTGATGTGGTGTTCTGTGTAGCTGACATACGGACTCCGGTAAAAATAAGTGCGGTTGTGAAGAAAAACAGGGGCAGCAGATACCGCTGAACCGCCATTTGCTTCAGTTGAAGACAATAAGCGGTGATTTTAACGGATTCCAGTCAATTACTGTCATTGATTTGTGGTCATGGGTGAGCGTCGTTTTGTAATCAACGTTAAAATAACGGGCTCTATTATCAAAATAACGATCTGCACACAACGATACGATGACGCTGCCCACATTGGCGGCTACGTGGCCGGAGACGCCGACGTCATTGTTTTGTGTCACTCCTTTTCACCATGTCTTTTGAATCTGATCACGCTGCAACGAAAGAGGCCCTGCGTCTTGGTGCGCCCACTTGGTTTGGTATTGGTGCCTGGGGGCTGGTGGTGGGTGTCGCCATGATCAAAGCCGGTCTGAGTTTGCCCCAAGCCTTGGGAATGACTTTTATTGTCTTTGGCGGCTCAGCGCAATTAGCCTCGTTACCTTTGATTGGTGCGCACGCACCAGTGTGGGTGATTTTTGTGACGGCGCTGGCAGTCAATTTACGTTTTGTGATTTTTTCAGCGATTTTGGCACCGCATTTCTCGCATTTGCCATGGCGTAAGCGTGCCTTGTTTGGGTTTATGACGGGCGACGTAGCGGTTGGTTTATTTATTCAGCGTTTTCCTGATCTGCGGGATATGAAAGGTAAGTTGGCCTTTTTGAAGGGGCTGATTTTTCCTAACTGGTTGGCATGGCAGGTGGGTTCGGTGATTGGTATTTTTCTGGGAAGCCAAGTACCGAGTCGGTGGGGACTTGGCGTTGCCGGAACGTTGGCAATTTTGTGCGTCATGTTGCCGTTGATTATCAGCCGCGCCGCACTCGCGGGTGTCGTCGTTTCTGGCGTGGTTGCTTTGCTGTGTTTCCACTTTCCTTATAAATTGGGAATATTGTTGGCAGTTGTCGTCGGGGTCATCACGGCCATGATGTTTGAAGAAATGATGCTTAAAAAGCAATTATCGAAGGGACCTGAGGCATGACTGACCTTGAGATTTGGATTGTCATTGCTGCGTTATGGCTGGCCACCTTTATTGCCCGAAGTGGCTTTTGGCTCGCTGGTCACCGTATTCAACTGCCACAACGGGTGCAAGAAGCATTGCGCTATGCCCCTGCCTGCGCTTTGGCCGCCATTATCGTGCCTGATTTTTTGACTTATCCCACTGGTGCCGATCAATGGGATTTTAGTTGGCATAATCCTAAGTTGCTGGCAGGTATTGCGGCAACCGTGTTTTTCCAATGGAGAAAGAACATGTTGCACACGATTATGTTTGGCATGGTGGTCTTCACAGGTCTACGCCTAATGTCGTGATGCCTTGACGGGACTGCCCAGAGCCTCAAAAAGGGCACCGCGCCGCGTTCCACGACACAAAAGATTGTTATAATGATACTTTTTAACTGGTATCCTGCAATTTCTTGTTATCACGCACAAAATCACGCACAAAACTCTGTGGTGTCGGCAAGGGGCTTTGGTAAAATAGCGCTTTTAGTGCGGTCAACCAGATCCAGGATGGAGCACCACCTTGGCTTCTTACGGGTAGGATCTTCTATCGTTGGGCGGGATCGTTGCAGTTCGACACGCCTGTTATTCTTTTAACCACGCAACTTCACTCTCTATCACGATGCAATTCAACCGACTCAGCGACCTCATCGCAGGCAATCAGCTCCAAGGCAAACGTGTTTTTATTCGTGCCGATCTTAATGTTCCTCAGGATGATCAGGGAAATATCACCGAAGATACGCGTATCCGCGCATCGGTTCCTGCGATTCAACAGGCGTTGCAAGCAGGGGCAGCCGTGATGGTGACTTCCCACTTGGGTCGCCCTACAGAAGGTGAGTTCAAGCCTGAAGACAGCTTAGCACCTGTTGCTGCGCGTTTGTCTGCATTGTTAGGTGTGCCAGTTGAGTTGAAACAAAACTGGGTTGATGGTGTCGATGTTGCTCCAGGCCAAGTGGTCTTGCTTGAAAACTGCCGCGTCAACAAAGGCGAAAAGAAAAACGACGATGCGCTGGCCCAGAAATTGGCTGCACTGTGCGATATCTACGTCAACGATGCCTTCGGTACAGCGCATCGCGCAGAAGCAACAACCCATGGCATCGCTAAATTTGCTCCTGTTGTTTGCGCAGGACCACTGTTGTCCGCAGAACTGGATGCGTTGGGTAAAGCCTTGGGGCAACCAGCTCGTCCATTGGTGGCGATCGTTGCTGGCTCTAAAGTATCGAGCAAACTGACCATCCTCAAATCCCTTGCAGACAAGGTGGATAACCTGATCGTTGGCGGCGGTATTGCCAACACCTTTATGCTGGCTTCTGGCTTAAAAATTGGTAAATCATTGGTCGAAGCTGATTTGGTTGATGAAGCCAAAGCGATCATCGATATGATGGCAAAACGCGGCGCATCAGTACCTATCCCAACGGATGTGGTGTGCGCGAAAGAATTCTCTCCGACAGCAGTAGCGACAGTGAAAGCCGTTGCTGACGTCGCCGATGACGACATGATCCTTGATATTGGCCCTGCGACAGCAGCCTTGTTGGCAGAACAAATCAAAACAGCGGGCACCATCGTTTGGAATGGTCCTGTTGGTGTGTTCGAATTTGATCAGTTTGGTCACGGCACGAAAGTATTGGCGCAAGCCATTGCTGATTCTGCAGGCTTCTCGATTGCAGGTGGTGGTGATACGCTGGCAGCGATCGCGAAATACGATATCGCTGATCGCGTGGGCTACATCTCTACTGGCGGCGGTGCTTTCCTTGAATTTTTGGAAGGCAAAACATTGCCAGCAGTCGATATTTTGTTGCAGCGTGCAGCGAAATAATCGAAAGCCTTTGCAAAACAAGCTGTCAACGTAAAAATAAGTTCGTCAGTGCATCAACCGACTAAAAAAATTCAGGAGATCAGATGTTACGTGCCACTAAGATTGTCGCCACAATTGGCCCCGCCTCAAACGACGTTGAAACCCTCATCCGGATGATACGTGCAGGTGTTAATGTGGTACGTCTCAACTTTTCTCATGGTAAGGCACAAGATCACATTGATCGCGCTAACATGGTTCGTCAGGCTGCAGCAGCATGTGGTCGTGAAGTGGCGATTATGGCGGATTTGCAAGGTCCTAAAATCCGTATCGGTAAGTTTGAAAACACCCGTATTCAGATCGAAAACGGTGATAAATTCATTCTTGACTCTGATTGCACGCTTGGGAATCAAGAGCGCGTTGGTCTGGATTACAAAGCCTTGCCGCGTGACGTCAAGGTCGGTGATGTGCTGCTGCTCAACGATGGATTGATTGTATTGATCGTCGAGCGCATCGTGGGTAATGAAATCCATACCGTTGTCAAAATCGGTGGTGAGCTGTCGAACAACAAAGGTATTAATCGTCAGGGCGGTGGTTTAACAGCACCAGCACTGACAGGAAAAGACATGGAAGACATCAAAACAGCGATGTCTTTCCAAGCAGATTATATTGCGGTCTCGTTCCCGAAAAATGCGACGGACATGGAAATGGCGCGTCAGTTAGCCAACATCGCTGGCGAACCTTACAACCATAAACCGATGATGATCGCGAAGATTGAGCGCGCTGAGGCGATTCCTGTGTTGCAGGAGATTCTCGATGCGTCGGACGGTATTATGGTGGCACGTGGTGACTTGGCGGTGGAAGTCGGCAACGCAGCGGTGCCAGCATTGCAAAAGCGCATGATTAAAATGGCACGCGAGTCCAACAAATTGGCCATCACAGCGACCCAGATGATGGAGTCCATGATTGTGAATGCGGTGCCAACCCGTGCAGAAGTATCCGACGTCGCTAATGCGGTATTGGATGGTACGGATGCCGTGATGACATCGGCTGAAACAGCGTCGGGTAAATATCCGATCGAAACGGTGGAGGCAATGTCAGCCATCTGTATCGAAGCTGAAAAGTTTCAGGAATATAAGCTTGACGCCGATTTTCTGAATGTCACGTTTACACGCATTGACCAATCAATCGCGTATGGCGCGTTGTTCACAGCGCATCACCTAGGCGTGAAAGCGATTGTGGCCTTGACTGAGTCGGGTTCGACTGCATTATGGATGAGCCGCCATAGCATTAATATTCCGCTGTTTGCATTGACGCCAAGCGTCGCAACACAGCGTAAAGCAGCCTTGTATCGCAATGTTCGTACTTTCACTTTGCCGTATTCTGCTGATCGCGACGCAGTGCTGAGATCTGCCGAAACGGTGTTGCAGGAGAATGGCGTTGTCAGCAAGGGCGACATGATTGTAGTGACCTGGGGTGAGCCGATGGGACAAGTGGGCGGTACCAACGCCATGAAGATTGTCCGCGTTGGCGAGTATCAGGCGTAGTCTGCGTGAGCATACGTTGATGCGGCGCCGTCATGGCGATGACCGCATCCGTATGACGGTTAATGATTTTTAATAGTACTTCTGGAGTTTAATATGCCTCTCGTATCGATGCGTCAATTGCTGGACCACGCTGCTGAAAATAGCTACGGTTTGCCAGCGTTTAATGTGAACAATCTGGAACAAGTAACAGCGATCATGGAAGCCGCTAACGAAGTCGGCGCGCCAGTGATTATGCAAGCTTCTGCTGGTGCACGTAAGTATGCCGGTGAAGCATTTTTGCGTCATCTGATCGAAGCTGCTGTTGAAGCGTATCCTCATATTCCTGTGGTCATGCATCAAGATCACGGTCAGTCTCCAGCCGTCTGTATGGCAGCGATTAAGTCTGGCTTCACTTCGGTGATGATGGACGGTTCGTTGATGGAAGATGGTAAGAGTGTTGCTAGCTACGAGTACAACGTTGCAGTATCGCGTGAAGTCGTGAAATTCTCTCACTCGATCGGTGTGACGGTTGAAGCCGAACTCGGTGTGCTCGGTTCATTGGAAACAATGATGGGCGACAAAGAAGACGGTCACGGTGCTGACGGTAAAATGACGCGTGAACAGTTGTTGACGGACGTACAGCAAGCCGCTGACTTCGTTAAGCAAACACAATGCGACGCGTTGGCGATTGCGATTGGTACTTCCCACGGTGCCTACAAGTTTTCCCGTAAGCCAACCGGCGATATTCTGGCGATTGATCGCATCAAAGAAATCCACGCACGTATTCCAAACACCCACTTGGTGATGCACGGTTCTTCTTCCGTACCACAAGAATTGCTCGAAGAAATTCGTCAATTTGGTGGCGACATGAAGGAAACGTACGGTGTACCAGTTGAAGAAATCGTGATCGGTATTCAAAACGGTGTACGTAAGATCAACATCGATACCGACATTCGTTTGGCGATGACAGCAGCGATCCGTCGTTACATGTTCGAAAATCCAGGTAAGTTTGATCCACGTGATTACTTGAAACCAGCACGCGAAGCAGCAAAACTGGTGTGTAAAGCACGTTACCTGTCCTTCGGTTGCGAAGGTCAGGCAGCAAAAATCAAACCACTGCCATTAGAAAAAGTAGCAGAGCAGTACAAAAAAGGCGCGTTGTCGCAGATCGTCAACTAAGCTGTTGTGTAACTTCAGGGCGCAGACAATGCGCCCTGAGCATTTTTACAGATGTAATTTTGCATTATTAAATTTGCAGCATTGATGTGCTTCTGACATCGCTAGTGTGACCCACATGAACGATGGCAACCATCCCATTGCAGCACTCAAGAGTATTGAAAAATCATGACTACCCAAATTAATTCCACACTCAAGTCTTTGCCACTGTTAGGTCGCGGCAAAGTGCGCGACAACTACGCCGTTGGCGATGATAAATTACTGATCGTAACGAGCGATCGTTTGTCCGCATTCGATGTCATCATGTCTGAACCAATTCCTGAAAAAGGTCGCGTTCTGAATCAGATGGCGAATTTCTGGTTTGAAAAATTGGGTCATATCGTACCAAATCACCTCACTGGTATTGCGCCAGAAAGCGTGGTTGCAGCGGATGAGGCCGATCAAGTACGTGGTCGTTCTGTTGTTGCGAAACGTCTCAAACCGATCATGGTGGAAGCGGTAGTTCGTGGTTATATCATTGGCTCTGGCTGGAAAGATTATCAAGCGACTGGCGCTATTTGCGGCATCACTCTGCCAGCAGGTTTGCCACAAGCAGCCAAGTTATCCGCACCGATTTTTACGCCTGCAGCAAAAGCGGAAATGGGCGAGCATGACGAGAACATCAGCTTTGCCGACATGGAGCAACGTATCGGCGCAGAACTCGCTGCAAAAATCCGTGATATCAGTATTCAGCTCTACACCGAAGCCTCCGACTACGCTGCCACACGCGGCATCATTATCGCTGACACCAAGTTTGAATTTGGTCTCGATGACAATGGCGTATTGCATTTGATGGATGAAGTGTTGACCGCTGATTCTTCTCGTTTCTGGCCTGCTGATTCGTATGCAACGGGGATTTCACCACCTTCATTCGACAAGCAATTTGTTCGTGACTATCTCGAAACGATCACGAGCTGGAATAAAACGGCACCAGCACCTGCACTGCCCGAGGACGTCATTCAAAAAACATCCGCTAAATACCAAGAAGCGCTGGAGCGTTTGACTGGTGAAAAACTGAAAGCGTGATCATGACCCAAGAGCAAAAAATTGTTGTGGGTGTGGTGATGGGCTCTTCTTCCGATTGGGAAGTGATGCAACACGCCGTCTCCGTACTCAAAGAGTTTGGTATTGGTTTTGAAGCGAAGGTTGTTTCTGCACATCGTATGCCAGATGAGATGTTTCAATTTGCCGAAACCGCCCGCGAGCGCGGCATCCGCGCCATCATCGCTGGCGCTGGCGGTGCAGCCCATTTACCAGGCATGATCGCAGCAAAAACGATTGTGCCTGTGTTTGGCGTACCGGTTCCTTCGAAATATTTGCGTGGTGAAGATTCGTTATTGTCGATCGTACAGATGCCCAAGGGCATTCCTGTTGCGACGTTTGCTATCGGCGAAGCGGGTGCAGCAAATGCAGCGTTGGCAGCGATTGCCATGCTCGCGACAACCGACGAGGCACTTGCTGCGCAGTTGTTAGCGTTTCGCGAGAAGCAAACCCAAGTCGCTCGCGACATGGTGTTGCCAGTCTGATTGAGCGGTACTCAGTGATGCAGTGCTGGTGTGGTTGAACATGCACCGCACTGTTTCTTGAAGTGCCGTCGAGACGTTTTTCGGCAGTACAAAAAATCGACAGCAATCGAACACGATTCGACATCAGATCGATGCAGTTTTAAAAAAGCGGCTAACCGCTTCAACGCCGTCGCTGGCATTAGGACATGTCAGCGTTGGTCGTTAATGCGTCTGGAGGCGCGGCGCGCTCGCACGTCGTTCCGGACTCTCACAATGTTTTATCCAGACCGGGGAAGCACTATTGACCCCGATTACAGGTGATTGACCCTGTTACACAGAATTTGACATCATGACTATCGACAAGCAAGTACATCCAAGACAACCGCTCCTTCCTAACACCGTCTCCAGCTGCCTCGGCATTTTAGGTGGTGGTCAGCTCGGTCGCATGTTTGCCCACGCCGCACAGGCAATCGGCTACAAAGTAGCGGTCCTCGAACCTGAGGCGGGTTGTCCTGCGGCACAGGTTGCCGAACACCATGTTCAGGCAAATTACGACGATGAAGCGGGAATGAGCGTATTACACACCTTGGCTTCACGCGTAACGACCGAGTTTGAAAATGTCCCTGCGGATAGTTTGAATTACTTTGCCCGTGATGGTTTTGTCTCACCTGCTGGGGCATGCGTGTCGATTGCCCAAGACCGTCTTTCTGAAAAACATTTCTTTACCCGTTGCGCGCTCAATAACGGTGTTTATCCAGCGCCGCATTGGGGCATCGCGACATCCGACGATGTGAAGAGCGCCCCGGATGATTTGTTGCCCGGTATCCTCAAAACAGTACGTATGGGCTATGACGGTAAAGGCCAAGTCCGCGTTCGCACGCGTGAAGAATTAGCACAAGCATTTGCTGGTATGAACGGTCAGCATTGCGTGTTAGAAAAAATGCTGCCGCTCGCGTATGAAGTGTCGGTCCTTGTTGCACGAGGCGTTGATGGTGAAGCGGTCGTCTACCCCATCGCTGAAAACGTGCACCGTGACGGTATCCTCTTTACGACGGTCGTACCAAGTCCGAATGTGTCACCAGAGATCGCAAAAAAAGCGCAGGCAGCAGCGTTAGATATCATCGCTGAACTTGGGTATGTCGGGGTATTGTGTATTGAATTTTTTGTACTCGATGATGGTACCTTGGCGGTCAATGAAATGGCTCCGCGTCCGCACAACAGTGGTCACTATACGATCGATGCATGCGTGACGAGCCAGTTTGAACAACAGGTGCGTGCGCTGGCGCAGTTGCCGTTGGGCGATGTTCGCCAACATTCTGCCGCTGCCATGCTCAATATTCTTGGTGATGTCTGGTTTGACACAGATGCCGCCACAAACAAAGAAACAATGCGAGAACCAGCGTGGGATCAGATCATGGCGATCCCTGGTGCACATCTGCATCTCTACGGCAAGGCGGAAGCACGTCGCGCCCGTAAAATGGGGCACATCACGTTTGTCGCTGGCACTATCGCTGAAGCGCAAAAAGCGCTGGCCAACGCTTGTACCATCCTCGGTATTGCGGCACCGGAGCAAGCGTGATGTCGGTGGTTGCAAGCGTGAATGAAGCGGCGCAAATCAGTGCCGCAGCACAGGCATTAGCAGAGGGAAAGCTGGTTGCTTTTCCTACTGAGACGGTCTACGGACTCGGCGCTGATGCAGAGAACCCAGAGGCAGTGGCGCGTATTTATGCGGCCAAAGGTCGCCCTTCCAATCATCCAGTGATCGTGCATGTGGCACCGGAAGCAGATATCCGCTATTGGGTAAAAGAGATTCCCGCCGAGGCAGAAAAGCTCATTGCTGCCTTTTGGCCTGGTCCGTTGACCTTCATTCTGAAACGTGCGGATCATATCCCCGATGCAGTTTCCGGTGGACAGGATACGGTGGGTATACGTTGTCCTTCGCATCCCGTAGCGATGGCCTTATTGCGTGCTTTTAAAGACGGAAAAGGCGGCGTCGCAGCACCATCTGCGAATAAATTTGGACATGTCAGTCCGACGATGGCAGCACACGTTATCGAAGAGTTTGAACAAGAGGTACAGGCAGGTGGTCCGATTGCTTATGTCCTTGACGGTGGTCAGAGCGAGGTTGGTATCGAATCGACGATTCTTGACTTGAGTCGTTTAGCGACGCATGGTCCGGTTTTATTGCGTCCTGGCCACATCACGGCAGATCAACTGGCGTCGGTACTGGGTGTTGTCCCCGCAAGCCCCGATGCCGCTGCACCCCGTGCCTCAGGCACCCTGGATGCCCACTATGCGCCACACACCCCCGTGGTGCAGGTCGCTGCCAATGAACTTGATGATGTGGTTCAACAGTTACAAGCCAAAGGTCAGCGTCTTGCATTGATGAGTTATCAAGCCCATCCGGCGATTCATACGGACGCTTGGCGTCACCTACCCGCCGATCCAGCAGGCTATGCGCATGACTTGTATGCAGGCTTACGCGAACTTGATCACGCCGATGCCGATGTGATTTTGGTGGAAGCCTTGCCGCAAGAAAAAAATTGGCAAGGCGTCAACGACCGTCTCCGCCGCGCGGCATTTGACTCGCAGGACGTGTTACGTCAGTTACTGGCGTCTTGATTGGACGCCTAGTTGCGTCAGCCGCATCACGATTAGGACATCAACCGCGATTTGTTTTCACCCACAACACTGTCATCACGGTAACCGCATTTTGCATAGACGCGCTACACCGTCATCACTGTAACCGTAATTTGCGTACACGCTCTACACCGTCATCACCGTCACCGCATTTTGCAAACACCCACAACACCGTCATCACCCGCGTAGGCGGGTGATCCAGTGCGCGTGAGCGCTTTGCGGTTGGGTGATGTGCGACAGGTCAGCGTTGAAGGTGCTCCCGCACCACTGGACTCCCACCTGCGTGGGAGTGACGAATCATGGGGGCGTACGCCGTTTCACCATCGCCAATGTGGTTTTTCGCTCCTACTTTTTGCACCGTCATCACCGTAACCGTAATTTGCGTACACGCTCTACACCGCCATCACCGTAACCGCATTTTGCATACACCCCCAACACCGTCATCACCCGCGCAGGCGGGTGATCCAGTGCGCGTGAGCGCTTTGTTACTCCTAGTCGCGTTTTAGTCTCGCCCACCACGAAGCTGACCGGTTTGAGCGTAGCCAAATGGATGATCCATGGCGTTTTAAGGCCCCACCGACCCCATTGAAAGAAATCCGCTACACTTACTCCGCTTTGTGATGACCACGTACGTTGAATCTGTTTTTTCAGAGCATTCGCCAATGTCAATACCAACCAAAGAGGAATGAAATGCACGCTAGACGATTTACCCAATTAACGGCTGCATGTTTGATTGCTGGTGTGTTTGCCCCAGCAATGGCAGAGGACACAACCGTTTCTCCTGATAAAATTATTGCTGAATTTGAAAGTATCTTCGGTGTCAATCCTGGCCATCGTCGTAACCACACAGCAGGAATGTGTGCGCAAGGCGAGTTTGTCGGTGCGAAAGAAGTCAGTGCGATTTCTTCGTCGCCGATGTTTTCAGGAAAGAAAATTCCAATTGTCGCACGATTTTCGTTGGCGGGAGGCAATATCAATGCGCCGGACACCTCCAAAAGCCCACGCGGCATGGCATTAGAGTTTACGTTATCGAAAAACAGCCTTCAGCACATGACGATGCTCAATGTGCCGATGTTTGGGGCAGCAACACCGCAGAGTTTTTACGATGGGATTTTGGCTGGTAAGCCTGACCCCGCTACCGGAAAGCCTGACCCTGAAAAAATCAAAGCCTATCGTGCATCGCATCCGGATAGTCTTGCATTGATGGAATTTATGGGAAGCCATAACCCACCAGTGAGTTACGCTAACAGCGATTTTTACAGCATTCATACCTTCAAAATGCTGGATAAGAAAAACAAAGTCACGTTGGTGCGCTGGCGTTTTGAGCCGGAAGAGGGGGTCGTGAGACTCACTGATGATGAAATCAAATCAGGTCCATCCCATTTTCTGGAAAAGGATTTCTTAGCCAAAGTGAGTGCGAAACCTATTCGCTGGAAGATGGTACTGACCATTGGCGAACCAGGTGACGTGCAAGATAATCCGACCATCTTGTGGCCTGCCGGGCGCAAGGAAATTCAAGCAGGTGTATTGACGTTGACTTCTGCCACACCAGAGGCAGGTGCTGCGTGTGCAAAAATTAATTTTGATCCGTTAGTGATGGGTGCCGGTATTGCGCCGACGAATGATCCTGTCTTGCTGTATCGTTCACCCGCCTACGCATTGTCCTATGTGAAGCGGATTAGTAATCAGTAATCCTTTAGTCTTCATCTGTAACAAGTAATGACATGCTTCCTGCCCACATCCGTTTGGGCAGAAAGCACGTTATTCTGGCTGTTGACGCTCAAGATTGCTTTGGACGATATGCAGTAACTCCACCAGCGTATCACACTGATCTTCCGACAACCCCTCCACCGCTTTTTCTATGACCTCCGCGCCTTGCTTCTGGAGTTCTTCATGGACCGCTTTTCCTGTTTGACTCAATTGCAGACGGATATGGCGTCTATCCGTCGCGTCCTCGCGGGCTTCTAAATACCCATGTTCACGCAATCCGCGAATCAGCCGAGTTAATTGGGCCTTATCCCGACCAGAGTGAAGGACGAGGTCACTGAGCGTACTACCAGGGTGATGGGAGAAAAAGTGCAATACCCGGCTTTCCATGTGCGTAATGTCTTGTTCACCGGCACGAAACGCGACAGACCGTTGTGAGCGGTACAAATGCATCACCGTGTGAATGGCTTCAAAAACCATATCCGCTGTAGGTGATTGGTTGACTTTATCAACTTGTTTTTTCATAATGGTAGATATTATCAACTAATTGAAAGAGTGACGATGAAAACAACTTCCCGCGAAGTACAGCGCGTTCGGCATGAGCTCAAAATGCGTGATGTGACGGTCACTGAGATTCGTCAGTTGGGTAACAATATGCTTGGCATCACATTTCAGGGGCCATCGCTCGCTGATTTTGTTTCGCTCTCGTTCGATGACCACGTCAAGTTCATCTTTAAGGATGATACCGGAGAAGTCGTCCGGCGTGACTATACGCCGGTCCATTACGACAAGCAACGCTGCACGCTGACGCTGGAATTTGCCCTCCATGCCCATGGTGCTGCAACAGACTGGGCACGTCGAGCACAGGTGGGTACGACGGCGATTATTGGTGGCCCGAAGGGATCGATGATCGTCCCGACCAACTATGACTGGCATTTGTTGGTGGGCGATTTGTCGTCATTACCAGCAATCACCAGACGCTTGCAAGAACTACCAGCCTCAACAAAAGCCATCGCTGTTGTCCAGATCAACGATGTGAGTGATATCCGCGACATACCCAGCGCCGCGAATATTGATCTCCAATGGGTGACGACAAGCGAAGATGTTTTTGCGTACATCAGAGACCTCGATTTACCCGCTGGCGATGGCTACACCTGGGCGGCGGGTGAGGGCAATACCATGAAGCAACTGCGGACCATATTGATCAATGAGAAAGACCTACCCTCATCACAGTTGCGCATTGCTGCCTATTGGAAGCAAGGGACGTCGGATTTTCATGAACGGCTTGAGTGATGTTTTTGGTGGTTGTTCACCAAACGGACTACTTTCGTGCGTTGATGTCAAACGTGGTTGCGTAACGTACGGCATCTTCACCGTCCCAGATACGTCCGTCAATCAATTGGACAGGCGTTAATGTTGGCGATGTAATGGTGAGCCCCAACTCTTGTACCGCTTCGTGATAGAGCGTGGTCTGACATACCTGACGGGCGATGGATTCCCATGCAGGACTAGAGGCGACCAATCCCCATCGGTGGAACTGGCTCAGAAACCACAAGCCATCAGTCGGATTCGGATAATTAGTTGATGTATCGGTATAAAAATTGATTGGTAAGCTTGCGTGTGTTTTGCCTTGTGGGATCGACCAATGAGATTCATCAGACAAAGCAGGACTGACCAGCCGCGAATAAATCAAGGCTTGGGGTAAGTGCAGGTATTCTGCTTGCGCTAACCAAGCGCTTAATTGCTGTTTGTTTTCGTGGTCCGCGATCCATTGACAGGCATCGAGCATGGTGCGGATCAATGCCTTTGCCGTATGCGGATAGAGTGCAGCAAATTCGCGACGGCAGGCGAGTGCCTTTTCTGGATGGTGTGGCCAGATCTCGCTACTACGAATGATCGTGTGTCCGGTTTGTTGGTCTTCGACAACCGCGTGCCATGGCTCTCCTGCGCAAAAACCATCTAATTCGCCATGTGCGAGCGCCTCTGGCATTTGCGGCGGTGGAATCACAACGCTATCGATATCGTTGAGCGGATGGACATGGTTTGCTGCCAGCCAATAGTTGAGCCACATGGCATGTGTGCCAGTTGGAAATGTTTGTGCAAAGACGGGTTTTCGACCTAAACGGTGTAGTGCTGTCGCGAGCGATTGTCCTTGTTTTAACTGTGCTGCAAGGGAATTGGACACCGTAATCGCTTGTCCGTTGCGATTGAGGGTCATCAAAATCGCCATGTCCGCTTGTGGGCCACCTAAGCCAATTTCGACGCCATAAACGAGCCCATACAATGTCTGTGCTGCATCGAGTTCGCCCGATAGTAATTTATCGCGAATTGCTGCCCAAGAGGGCTGCTTGCAGAGTTCTAATGTTAGACCATGCCGTTGATCGAATCCCATTTGATGCGCAACGATGAATGGCGCGCTATCGATGAGTGCGACATAGCCAATACGCACATGTTGCCGTTCTGGTGTAGGCAGGATAGAGGTGGCGGAGGGGGCATTTGCGAGTGTAGGGAGTGGCATCATCGGGAATTCTTTCAGTTCAGCAAATCTGCCATGGCGATGATTTGGCGTGCAATTTCTGAAATTTTCAGGCCTTGCTTCATGGATTGATTACGCAGGGTTTCGTAGGCTTCAGCTTCGCTCATCTTGCGCTTATCCATCAGGATGCCCTTGGCACGGTCAATAACTTTGCGATCAGCAAGTTCGTTTTCGACGGTTGCTAACCGTTGTCGTAATTTTGATTCAGCGGCAAAGCGTGCAAGAGCCACGGTAAGTATTGGTGCTACTCTCTCTGGTGCTAGCCCGTCGACTACATATGTCGTGACGCCCGCACCAACTGCGGCACTAATGAGATGCTGATCTGCATCATGGCTGAACATCACCACGGGCCGCGGGGCAGACGAATGCATGAGAGCGAGTTGCTCCAGGGTATCCCGCGAGGGCGATTCCGTATCGACGATCACGATATCCGGCTTCTGTTGTTTCACTGCCTCGGATAAGGCGCGCGAAGTGGCAACCAACGGCAGCACTTCATAGCCGTTTTCCCTCAGCGTCTGACATAGTTCGCCGAGAGGTTTATCGGTATCGTTGATGAGAAGAACACGGAGCATGAGTTCTGCAATAACCTTTCACAAATAACCGGTGTAATGATCAGGAGACATTCATTTTTGCCACCATCTGTGCAATTTGGGGTACACACGATCCGCATACACTACCACATCCTAACGTCACTTTCAGTTGCGTCAAAGTCGCGCCTTGACGAATGGCATTGTCTATTCGGGATGCTTTGACCTGCATACATTGGCAGATGGTGCGATCAACCACCTGTCCCGCACTTTGCTTTGAAAAAATCGTCAGACGTGATCCTTGCCATGGTTGTTGCTCCCGAAGTTGGTGCATCGCTGCCGGTGCACTTTGTACATCTCCGGAGAAAGCAAAACCTGCCAGACGGCCGTCGCTCCAATGCGCTCGCTTTGCAATGTGTCGTTGTTCATCGCGGTATTCCAGTGTATCCGGTCCCACTTCTAAGCCTAACATCGCATAGACGTTTTCTAACCAACCTGCTGGCGGTGCGTGGTGCGCTGCATGCACAATAAGCATATCGTTCTCCATACTGATCGCGGCATAAGCAAACGATCTCAACAACGGTTGCACGCGGGCTTGCATCGCTAACACATCGCCACGCCGCGCAGCCACCATGCGCCATGGTAGATCAATCGCTTCTACTCGGACGGCGGCGTGCTTTAATTCAGGCTGAAAAGATCGTGGGTCGACTTTACCTGTCATCACCTCATTAATCCCACCGCTGTTGAGATATTGACCGTTCCAATGCATCGCAGCAAAAACAGTGCCAGATTTGACATCTTCAGTAAGTTGTAACGGAAGAACGATGTTTGTTTTTTTGTTGCTGACAGTAACTAACTGTTCTGCCTTCAAACCTCGACGTTCAGCATCCGCCGGATGCATCATCAATGCTGGCAGTGGCTCGTGCGCGAAAGCCTGGGGTGCTCGTCCGCTGCGGCTCATGCCATGCCATTGATCACGCAACCTACCAGTCATTAAATGAAATGGGTAGCGCGCGTTGGTTGCTTCTGCCACTGGAAGATAACGTAGGGCATGAAACTGTGCACGACCATTCGCGGTATAAAACTGTCCATCGGTGTAGCGACGTGCGAGTCCTGTTTGTTGTCCTTCCTTGAAGGGCCATTGCTGCGGACCTATTTTTTCTAGTACCGTATAGCTGAGACCACCAATATCCAGATCACGCCCCACTGTCAGATCACGGTGCTCATTAAAAATTGATTCTGGTGTCGTAAATGGAAAGAGATCCTTGTATTCAGGATGAAGCATGGTCTGCAGGCGACGGGCAATGTTATTGGCAATCCACCAGTCTGGCTTCGCGTCACCTGGTGCAGGAATCGCCTGACGAACACACGAAATTCTGCGTTCGGAATTGGTGACAGTGCCGACCTTTTCTGCCCAACTACTCGCTGGCAGAATCACATCCGCAAAAGGAATAGTGTCCGTTTGCATGAAGGCTTCCTGGACAACGACAAATTCAGCGCACCGCAATGCCTGACGTATTTTTTCTGTTTCTGGCATGGAGTGGACGGGATTGGTGCAGACAATCCAGATCGCTTTAATTTTGCCCTCAGAAAGTGCATCAAACATCGCAACGGCGGGTAATCCTGGTGATGCTGGCACCGACGTAATACCCCACTTTTCTGCGATCTCGGTGCGATGATCCGCGTTGCTGATGTCTCTATGTGCAGCCAGCATCGTTGCCATACCGCCGACCTCGCGTCCCCCCATTGCGTTGGGCTGTCCCGTCAGGGAAAACGGTCCAGTTCCGGGACGCCCTATGTGTCCTGTTGCTAGATGAAGATTAATCAAGCCCAGATTTTTGTCTGTTCCGTGGCTCGATTGATTGAGTCCCATACAGTACAGTGATAACGAAGCAGGTGATGTGGCGAACCACTCTGCGGCTTGGATCAATGCGTGTTCGGAGATGCCACAGAGCTCTGCAGCAATCCGCGGCGTATAGTCACGCACAAGTGTTTTCAGTGCTTCAAAACCGTCAGTGTGCTCTTTAATAAAATCAGTATCGAGCCAGCCTTCCCAAATCAGGTGGTGCAGCATCCCATTCAATAGGGCCACATCCGTGCCTGGTTCGATCGCGAGATGGAGGTCTGCCATGGCGGCGGTGTCGGTTCGACGTGGATCAATCACAATCCATTTGATGGCAGGGTTCTTTTCTTTTGCCGCTTCTAACCGACGAAATAATACAGGATGGGCATACGCCATATTGCTGCCGGCGAACAAGACTGTGCTTGCTTGTTCTAGGTCGTCATAACAACCGGGCGGTGCGTCCGCGCCAAATGCCATTTTGTATGCCGTCACAGCACTCGACATACAAAGGCGTGAATTGGTATCGATGTTATTGGTGCCGATTAAGCCTTTCGCTAATTTATTAAAGACGTAATAATCCTCCGTCAATAATTGTCCCGATACATAAAATGCAACGGCATCAGGACCGTGAATGCGGATGATGTCAGCAAAGCGTTGTGCCACAGCTTCTAGTGCTGATTCCCAATCGACCTGACGCCGTGGTGAGTCGCGATCAATCCGCAGTTCGGGATATAAGGCACGACCTGTTTCACTGCTAACTGTCTGTGGTAGTGACAATCCCTTGCTGCATAATCGTCCTTTATTTGCGGGGTGATCTGGATCACCCGTCACGCTAAGGACACGATTTCCTTCTGATTCAATCAACACGCCACAACCGACTCCACAGTAGCAACAGGTGGATTTCGTGATTGTGCGTGTCGACGGCAGGGTAGGTAGGGTCATCAGATTCTCTCAACTACTCAAGGGCGAGGAAAACGTGGCCCGATTCTATTTTCACGGGAAAGTGTCGGGCACAGCCGACATCAGGCGCTTTGGCTTCACCGTTGGTTAGATCAATATTCCAGCTATGGAGGGGACAAGTAACGACTTCTCCATGGACGATTCCTTGAGACAGTGGCCCCGCCTTGTGTGGGCAACGATCGAGCAAGGCAAAGACCTTGTCACCATGCGTTCTGAACACAGCAATGTTGCCATTCGCACGTTCAATGACGCGGGAGCCCAGTTCTGGAATATCGTCGACATGACAAATGTGTACCCAATCGCCTTTGATGATGATTTTCATGGTGTTCCACCTTAAGCGATGACTTTAATCGGGATGAATTCATGGCGCTGGGCTCCTTTGATCCGGGCTGCCCAAGGGTCAGGTAAGCCATCTAAGGAATACAGCAGACGCTCATGGTAGGCTTTACGCTGCGCATGATCAGTGACGATTTTTGCTTTGATATAGTCAAGGCCGACGCGTGCAATGTAGTGCACTGTGCGGTCAAGGTAGTACGCTTCTTCACGATACAACTGTAGGAAAGCGCCTGCGTATTCTTTCACTTCTTCAGCCGTTTTGACTTTGACTAAAAATTGCGCTACCTCGGTCTTGATGCCGCCATTGCCGCCGACATACAACTCCCAACCACTATCAACAGCAATGACGCCCACGTCTTTGATCCCCGCCTCAGCGCAATTACGCGGGCAGCCTGATACTGCCAGTTTGACTTTGTGTGGCGACCACATGTTTGCGAGCATGGTTTCTAAATCAATGCCCATCTGCGTACTGTTTTGTGTACCGAAGCGGCAAAATTCACTCCCGACACACGTTTTGACGGTACGAATTGATTTGCCATATGCATGACCAGAATTCATGCCCAAATCGGACCAGACGTTGATGAGATCATCTTTTTTGACACCCAAGAGATCAATCCGTTGTCCCCCTGTTACCTTCACCATAGGGATCTGGTATTTGTCTGCGACGTCTGCAATACGGCGTAATTCCGATGCATTGGTTACGCCACCTTTCATTTGTGGAATCACTGAGAAGGTGCCATCTTTCTGAATATTGGCATGAGCACGTTCGTTAATGAAGCGACTTTGTGGGTCGTCCGTGGCCTCATGAGGCCATGTTGATAACAGGTAATAATTAATCGCAGGACGGCAAGTCGCACAACCATTTGGCGTACGCCATTCAAGAAAGCGGTAGGTGCTTTGGTGGGTGAGTAACTTGTGCTCGCGAATGGCTTTACGTACTTCGCCATGGTTGCGGTCGGTGCAGCCACATATTGCTTTGGTTTTGGGTGTTTCCTGAAAACTACTACCGACGGTATTCAATAAAATTTGTTCAACGAGCCCAGTGCATGAGCCGCAGGAGCTTGCTGCTTTCGTTTGTTTCTTGACGTCATCGACAGTAAACAATCCTTTTTCTTTAATAGCTTTGACAATCGTGCCTTTGCAAACACCGTTACAGCCGCACACTTCATCACTATCTTGCATTTGATTCGCACGGCTTTGTCCTTGTACACCAACGTCACCGATGTTGGATTCGCCAAACATGATATGGTCCCGCAGCTCGCCAAGTTTGCGCCCTTCCTTGAGTAGTTTGAAATACCATCCACCGTCGGCCGTATCGCCATACAAGCATGCGCCAATGAGCTGATCATCTTTGATTACCAGCTTTTTATAGATACCGCCGGCAGGATCTGAAAGCACAATCTCCTCGCTGCCTTCCGTACCCATGAACTCACCAGCAGAAAACAAATCAATACCTGTCACTTTCAGTTTTGTCGACAGCACAGAACCCAGATAGCGCCCAATTCCCATTTGAGCGAGATGGTTCGCACAGACTTTCGCCTGTTCAAACAAAGGGGCTACTAAGCCATACGCGACACCACGGTGGCTAACACATTCGCCAACGGCATAGACGCGTGGATCGTAGGTTTGCAACGCATCACTGACAACAATACCGCGCTGGCAATAAATACCCGCTGCTTCCGCCAATGCGGTATTAGGTCGAATTCCAACAGCCATGACGACCAGATCTGCTTTTACGGTTTTGCCACTTTTAAACCGAACCCCACTCACGTGTCCTTGGTCATTGCCGATGATTTCTTCTGTGGCTTCTTCCATCAGAAATGCCAAGCCACGCTCTTGCAGTGACTGTTGCAACAGCATTCCTGCCGTCTTGTCTAACTGTCGCTCTAATAACCATGCGGCTAAGTGAACTACGGTCACATGCATTCCGCGTAATCGAAGACCATTCGCAGCTTCCAATCCAAGCAAGCCGCCACCGATCACTACCGCGTGTTTTTTTACACGTGCTGTTTCGATCATGGTTTCGGTGTCATGAATATCGCGGTAGCTAATGACACCATCAAGCTGATTGCCGGGCACGGGAAGAATAAACGGTGTCGAACCGGTTGCTAACAATAAGCGATCATAGGGTGTGCAATGACCATCGGCCGTGATCACTTGGCGCTTTACGCGGTCGATTTTGGTTACTTCACAGCCCATCCGCAGATCAATGCCTTGCTCAGCGTACCATGACACGGGATTGAGCACGATATCGTTAAAATTCTGCTCGCCTGCTAACACCGGTGATAGCAAGATACGGTTGTAGTTTGGATGGGGTTCATTTCCAAACACGGTGATTTCATACATATCCGGTGCGATAGCAAGCAATTCTTCTACCGTTCTGATGCCAGCCATGCCATTGCCGACCACGACTAATTTTAATTTTTTCATCATTGGCCTCTTTGATCAAACGCGCACCATGCCAGCAGACCAACTTGTACGCCAACGGGCTTTGACGCCGCTAAGACTGATCCACCCTAAGGCAGCGAGGAATGAGAACAACCACAAGCCAACAGCATAGTCCCCTGTTGCTTGCTTAATCGCTCCGAGACTGGCTGCTAGGATAAAACCACCAATGCCACCTGCCATACCAATCAAGCCGGTCATTACAGCAATTTCTTTACTAAACCGCTGCGGAACGAGTTGAAATACCGCGCCATTCCCCGCACCCAAACACAACATCGCCATGATAAAGAGTGTCAATGCGCCAAGTGAGCCACCGATATGAAAGCCAGCCGTTGCGATCAGGATTGACGTACTCGCGAAGACTGCAAGCAATGATTTAGTTCCACCGATGCGATCAGCTAAAACCCCACCCAGCGGACGCATGATTGAACCCGCAAATACACATGCGGCGGTCGCTAATCCTGCTGTTTTTGGATCGAAGCCAAATTGATCATGGAAATAGCCTGGTAGTGCACTGGCAAATCCAGAAAAACCGCCGAAAGTCAGGGAGTAGAAGAACATGAACCACCATGCATCGGAATCCTTTAGCATCCGCAGATAGTCACTCACATTTTTCTTTACAAAAGTCCCTGGCGCATCTTTTGCCAGTCGAGCATAGGTCATGAGCAATAAGACAAGCGGAATACAAGCAACGCCAAACACGTTTTGCCAACCTAATGCTGTTGCGAGCAGTGGCGCGAACAAAGCTGCGAGTACGGTGCCGGAGTTCCCCGCACCCGCGAT
This sequence comes from Undibacterium sp. MH2W, assembly GCF_049340215.1. Classification (NCBI taxonomy): domain Bacteria; kingdom Pseudomonadati; phylum Pseudomonadota; class Betaproteobacteria; order Burkholderiales; family Oxalobacteraceae; genus Undibacterium; species Undibacterium sp. MH2W. The sequence goes on from NZ_JBMPPA010000001.1 coordinate 360,755, forward strand.
ACCCATTGCAGTCCCTTGGTGCTGAGGTGGGTACCAGCGGGATGCCAGTGGCAGCGCTACCGCGAACGATGCCCCTGCAACGCCTAAAAATAATCCAAGCAGCATGATGCCCGCAAAGCTTTGAATGCCAAACTGCCAAGCACAGAGCAAGGCGGCAATGACAACGACTTGCCCGATCAATCCTGCACGCTTCGTGCCCACGCGGTCCGCCAGAAAACCCATGAAGACCCGCAAAATGGCACCCGCCAAAATCGGTGTCGCGACCATGAATCCCCGCGCTTGTGTGGTTAAACCCAACGAGGTCGCAATCTGCACTTGCATCGGTCCAAGCAGATACCAGACCATAAAACTGAGGTCAAAATAAAGAAAAGAACAAAATAATGTCGGCGTGTGGCCGGAGCGCCAAAAACTACGATCCATGTGAATCTCCCAGCTAAAGCAACGTATCACGGAAAAAGACACGCTGCGCGAACCAATAAAAAATGGCGTCCGCTCGTAGGTTTCTACGAGGGGACGCCATTGTCCTTGTCGCACGTTGTCGCCGTTGACATCGCACCTTGCATTCTCGTTCAGCACGTCGTTGTGCTTACATCTGTTGCGTTGCAATATGCATGCCAGCCCCCCAAAAAGATTGATCAGAGGGACGCGCATCGATGCAGAAGTTCGACGCGCTAGAATCGTGCACTGCAGAAGTGCGAAATGGAGAGAGGTGCACTTGAATGGAACAAGTGCGTTATGAATAAACTACCGCCCTCAGCGGGGGATACGATCCGTCATGCGTGCTGATGGTGTACCGCGAATGATTGCATGTCAGAAAGGTAATATAATTAAACTCATGCGATCAAACGGCCGTTTGCACCGATATGTTAAGCAAATAATCGACCAAACACGCAACCAACATCGATGCGCCCAATAGCGGAAAGACCACTCCTAGCGCGACACTGATGCCCACAACACCCAGCGCAAGGTGGGCATCGCGAGGACGGGGCGGGGCGGCCAGTTGACCTTGCGGACGGCGCGACCACCACATCACCACACCACTGACGCACAGGAGCATGGTTGCAAGACAGCCTAACAGCATGATCAGTAGGTTCATCCCTCCAAACTCGCCACCTTGATGCACACTGACTCCCCATTCCACTGCATAACCGAGCGCGCCAAATTGCGCTGGTGTGACATCGACGAGCACTTTTCCGGCATATTGATCAATATGGATCACCCGCTGTGCAGCCAGTTTCGGCGATGAGTGGATTGCGCTGTAGACTCCCTCTTTGCCTCGAGGCAGCATTAAACGGTAGCCTTTTGGCATTCCTAATGAGTGAATGATCTTAACAACATCATCAATCGGCTTGGTCGCTGGTTGGCTGTGATTGATTTCTATTGAATCGTGATGCAACGCGTCATCCTGATGCATGCGGTGTTCATCATGCTCGTTGCTGAGGGCGGACGCTGGTACGGGTTGTTGCTGGAGGTTCCACGGTAGGTCTCCCAGTGCTTCAGCTGGCAGTGTAGAGTGAGGGACACTCCGCCACATGCTATTAGGCACGCCCCATCCTTGGTCGCTGAGAAGCTGATTGACATGTTTACCCCAGAATACGGACCACGGCATGCCCGTCAGCGCCAAAAATAGAATCACGATCGCTGCAAAAGCACCAGCGACAGCATGCACATCGCGCCACCAGACACGGCCAACCGCCTCTTTGCGAATGGATACGACACCTTTCGTGCGACCACGCGGCCACCAAAGGTAAGCGCCTGTTAGCACGAGCACGATGATCCAACCTGCAACGATTTCGATGAGGCCTAGCCCACCGACACCCAACATCGCGAGCGAATGCACTCTTTTGACCATGGTCATGAGGCGATCTGACGCATCCATAGCCCCCACCACTGTACCCGAGACAGGATCGACAAACACTTGCAACACCGTCCCCTCTTTGGTCGCCACATCGACCTGAACATTGTGAAACGTATCTTCTGGAAAGGTGATGGATTTCACCGCGCCGGGATAGCGTTCGCTAGCCCGGTCGATCAAGGTACGTGCAGATAGTGTCGGTGTGTCTGCGACCATCGATTGGCTGTCGGTTGTGGATCGAATTAGTTTGTCCGCATAAATGATGTCATCGAGTTGGCGATGAAATAGATAAATGGATCCCGTTGCGGCGAGGGAGAAAATAAAAGGCAAGCAAAGTAGGCTTGCAAAAAAATGCCAACGCCATACGCGGCGATACAAAGTAGAACTGCTTCCTGCAGTTGAACTATTATTTTTAAAAGACATGAATTCTCACTTGTGAACTTGAACGCTAATTTCAACGCTTATTTCAACGCTTATTTCAACGATTATTTCAGCGTTCATCTCAGCGTTCATCTCAATAGGTATTGGGTCAAATTTTTACCGTTTAGCGATTGGCCGTGCATCCCTATATCCTTATGTGACGTCACCGTTCATAGGGGGACATGCTCTCTGCAATGTGTGAATAGACGCATCCGCGCTGCCTCCTGAGAGAGCAACATCGCCAAAACAGTCGTAAAAACGAAACAGAAAGTATTAGATCAGTGGCGGTGCGCGCGATTGCACACCACGCCAAGCTTGCAACGGTTGTGGTGAGAGGTAGAAGAGGGGTGGTAATGTTTGATGTTGACGAATAGCGCTGACCAAGGTGATATCAGCCACCGACAGAAAAGGCAGATCGGCTTGCATCACACAATAACCACAATCAAGCTGATGTCCTTGTGGATGTTCTTCTGATCCACCACGTTGTATTACTCTTATCGACACCTTGAGTGCTTGTGTTGGCACACGACAAATCGTCGTCGTGAAGTCGGCTCGCAGTGCAAGCAATCTTGATACCGACGGCGCAAAGAACGCCATCAACATGGCAAAGATAGCGATGTTGATGATCAGTGCGTTGAGTTGTCGACGGAGGTGCATATGCTACGAGATCGATTACGTACAGAAAATTGTACAGATAGTGTTGTGCAGATGAGATCGTCGATTTTACATGACTTGATATCAGCAGTAGAAAAAAGCGATGATATTTTTTGATCCCAATATGTCGTAAATTAACTATACATATACGAACTAATTCGTTGCTTAGTTACGTCCTTGGTTTTTACACTTGCATTGCGCATGACATTAGTCGTGGCAAAAAAAGGTCATCGGAAGATGGTCGTTGCAATGAGGCATACCTGCCATTCTTATCCTGTGATCTCCGTATTCTCTTCATCCTTGTCGGCCCGGAGGAGGGGTCTTCTTCGGTGAATGTATTTCAGAGCTGGAATTTCTGAGTGATGCAATTCGATATTGGCATCGCTCACAATTTTCTATCCATCGTTGTCGTATTCAATTACTTTTATTTGCAGATATCATGACAAATTCGATACATATAGACGCTCCCGCAGTAGAAGGAGCGCGCAGCACATCAACACAACCAATTGGTTGGCGTGAAATTTTTTTAAAAGAGGATTGGTGGGCTATTTGGGTTGGCATAGGGCTAGTGCTCGTTGCGTATGCGCTCTTTGCCTCCGGTAGTAGCCTTAAATGGATTGCCGTAACCCCGGCAAAATGGTCAACACTTGCTGAGCTCACGTCGCACTTTACCGCTAATTGGTTACGTTATGTGGCGCAGTATGTTTTATGGATCTCAGTTTTTTCAGTCGCATTAAAAACACTAGGGAGTAAGTTGTCGGAATTTATCCCCGCATTTTCTTTATTGTACGTATTCTCACTGGTGATCTTTACCTTAGGTCAATGGGCGCAAGCAAGTAAATATAATCTAGAGCCACCACTGGTTGCTTTAGTGCTTGGGATGCTTATTTCAAATACGGTCGCGCTGCCTGATTGGCTTAAGAGTGGCTTTCGCGTCGAATTTTACGTCAAAATCGGTATCATTTTATTGGGCGCGACCTTACCGTTTACCTTGCTCGTTTGGGCTGGTCCGATTGCCATTTTCCAGGCATCGATCGTTTCTATCGCGACTTTCTTAGTGATCTTTTTTGTTGCTATTCGCCTTGGCTTGGATCGTCGTCAGGCGGCGACCTTGGCCGCTGGCGGTGCGGTATGCGGCGTATCTGCATCCATTGCGATCGCGGGTGCTGTTGGTGCAAAGAAAGAGCATGCCTCTGTCTCAATTACGATCGTCATCTTGTGGGCAATCGCGATGATTTTTGCACTTCCTTTAATTTCGCGCTATTTGCAACTACCAACGGGGGTGGCCGGTGCATGGATCGGCACATCGGAATTTGCTGATGCAGCCGGTATTGCGGCCGCTCAGACCTATGGTGGTTATGCAGGTCAGGTGCAGGGCATCGAGGGGACCGCTGATCAGGCGGTGTGGGCATTTACCTTGATGAAAGTGGTTGGACGTGATGCATGGATTGGTATCTGGGCCTTTATCTTAGCGATTGTTGCCACCACCCGATGGGAAAAAACAGAAGTAGGTAGGAAGCCGAATGCAGCTGAAATATGGTGGCGGTTTCCGAAATTTGTGATTGGTTTTGTGATTGCCTCGTTGGTGATTACCTGGGTAGCCAGTGGTTATAGCATGGCGGACTACGGTAAAGTCGTTGGTCCTGGCCTCTCTGATCCGATCAAAGGCTTACGCGTCTGGGCATTTATTTTCTGCTTCTTAAGTATTGGCTTGACCACACGTTTCAAAGAATTAGCACATGCGGGTAAAAAGCCATTCTTCGCGTTTAGTGCTGGGGTCGTCGTCAATGTGGTGCTTGGCTTTGTGTTGTCTGTTTATGTATTCGCGCAGCATTGGACGAATTTAACGCACTGATAGATCATCATGAAACCTCAGCAGACAGCCTCTGTTTGTCGTCATTGCAAGCATTTCTGTAATGACCCACGATTTCTGGAAAAAGCCGTACCGGGACTATCGAGTATGAGCTCAGCGTATGCCTCCATTCGGAGTGAGGATGGCATTTGCTCCATTCATGATCGTTATCTATCTGCGCATGCAACGTGCGTGGATTTTGAGAGTAGTGCTGTCACACGCAGTTAAAATTGAAAAGAGTGAAAAAAGTGAAAAGAAAGGCGCCGATTGATCGGCACCTTTCTTTTGTTGCTACCACATATGTTGATACTACATATGAATGCGATTCGCATCATCAACAATCATGCGACCCATTTTTATCATAGCGAATGATGTTAATGGATCGCATTTTATCAAAGGCGTGTGTTTAGAATACGAGCGAGACGCCAGTATAGATATAACGTCCTGCCGCACCATTTGGTGCAATGAAAGAGTAAGGGTTGATGCCGCTGGCACTATTCCCCGTGACATACTTTTGTGGATAGTGATTGAAAATATTTTGAACAGAAAAATCAACATGCAGGCTATTCGTCACTTTATAGGTGATCGATGTATTGACATAACCCTCTGGTGAAAATTCTTGGTCAACGTTACCATTTGGCGAGGCGACGCCAGCGACATTGCCCGCATCATACCAGTATGTTCCATAGTGAATGAATTCACCATTAACAATCCACGGTCCCGTTTTATAGCGTGCGGTTAGCACGAATTTATTTCGAGGCGTTCCGCGCTCCGCGTCGCGGATTTGATAGTCGCTGATCGCCATGTATTGATTATTGCCGATCTTGACGTATTTGTTGACATTCGAAACCGTTGTCTTATTCACGTTGATTGCGGCACTGAGATCGAGGCCTGCATGCTCAAGCGTAATATGTTTGTTCGCGACAATATCCAGACCATTACTTGTCGAGTCCCACGCATTGAGTGCATAACTTACCGTTGAATATTGCGACCCCAGTCCACTCGTTGCAATTGCATTGGTAACATCAACACCACTGAGACTTTGTGAAGTTGTGATGACGCCATCAATCGCTAACCGATAGGCATCAATCGTGACGGACGCCGTATCACTCAGTCTCAGCACTGTGCCAAACGATAGGGTTTTCGATTTTTCTGGATTGAGAGGCTTGCCGCCGAACGCCGCTTCACGAGGATCGCTTGATCGCATTGCTAAAATATAGCCGGAAGAGCCTCCACTCCCATTATTTGACCAGTTGGATGGAGAGCTTGTTGTTTGTTGCCCTAACAGTGCTAGCGATGGCGCGTGAAATCCACTGCTGACAGTACCTCGGAAAGAGACTGTTGGATTGAGTTCAAAGCGTCCAGTCACCTTATAGTTCGATGTGGATCCAAAATCTGAGTAGTCTTCGTATCGACCAGTCACGCCCAGTTGTAGCTGATGACTCACATGAAAATCACCGCCAAGATACGCGCCGTTCACGTGTCGATCGACAGCATAGTCATCTTGCGGACGGATACCCACTAAATCAGCAGTTGTACTTAAATTCTTCAGGCTATCTGCAGTAGCTTGTGCATTGGCGGATGGGTTCGCGTAAGGGTATAGCGATGGATAATTTTTATATAAAGTTGATAAATGTGTGCCAGCAAGTGGACCCGGCGTATATGACTGGGAATCGCCATTGTCACCGGTATGCCAATTTTCAAGCCGATGCAGAACCCCCGCATTAATCACTGCTGGTTCAGTCAAGAAGGGTAACGAGATATCTTTCACATAATCCGCCGTGAAACTCGTTGAGTGATCAACCCAAGAACCAAGATAGTAGCTTGTTGCACTCGCTGCGCCCCAACTAGGATTATCGGTTTGGTGGACCCAACGTTTTGTGGTGTTGTTTCCATAGGCGACAGAAAAATCCCACTTTCCATTTTTTTGTTCATCACCGAATTTGATGCCACTGACGGCAGCCAAATCCGTTGTTCCGTAGACGGCTTGAGGTTGATTCCCATTGGGATACAACCACGGGTTAAAACTCGTATTGTAGTTGTAGGGATCAGTCACAGCATCTGGTGATCCTTTGATCGGTGCCGTCACTGGTAAGACGACGCGATCAAAGTTGACAAAATTAGAGGTCGTTTGATCCGCATAGTTGATGTAGCCATATGCGCGTGCATCAGCGCCAACTGCGACTTCACTATTGATTAAAAATTTCCAATCCTTTCGTTCGGCTTGCCCCCACTGCCCCCCAAATTCGCCTCCTGCAGTTGCATTGCGAGGATCACCATTTGGATAAAGCTGACGCCAATCAGGGATCGTACGACTTACTTGCGCACTTTTTAGTAGGTCGATACTTGCGTTTAAAAAACCATCTTTTCCAATCGCGATTCCTTTTGAGGCGGAAAGGGATTTGGTTGCACCACCACCATCCGAGTAGCCTCCACCGTGCATATTGAGTTCACCTCCATTGGCGTCAGACTTCAAAATAATATTGATCACGCCAGCGATGGCATCGGAACCGTATTGTGCAGCAGCACCATCACGCAGTATTTCGACGTGGTCGATCGCAGTAATCGGAATGACGTTGATGTCGACGACCTGTGCGGTCGTCCAGGGATCCGTTCCAGCAAGCATGGAAGAGACGTTCCGACGCTTTCCATTGACTAGCACCAGTGTATAGTCAGGACCAACACCGCGAAGGGATGCTGAACGAACGCCCATGCCTTTTACTGCATTTTGTCCCTGAGGAAAATTAAATGAAGGATCGAGGATGGACAGTGCCTGATTGAGCGTTGTTGCGCCTGTTTCTGCTAGTTGCCGATCGCTAATGACTTCAATCGGTGAAGTGCTGGTAAGGACCGTGGTGTCTTTCCGGTTTGTCCCGAGCATGATAACGGAATTAATCACGATATCGTCGCTATTGATTCCCGGTTGCGGCGTATAAGTCTCGGTATGACCATCAGGCGAAGCCAACATCGTCAGCGTGGCAATAACGGAGGCGACACATAGGTTTATTTTTCGTGGACGACTGATCGTGAGAGGTAAATCAAAAGGGGCTTGATAGCGAAAATTTTTCTGATCGTAAATAAGTGTAGACATAGTTTCTTTATTGATTTTCCTGAGATTGCTCATCAGGTTTTTGGTTATAAACATTGGTTGAATCAAACTCAATTCTGCAATCTCTATGCCATTGGAAAAATCATTCCTGTACGAGGATTGAAACGATGATCTACGAGGGAAGTCAGGAATGACCTACGTGAATAAGGTTTATTTTCTGATGAAAAATCAACTCTTCGATAATCAGTCTGTTGATTTTCCAGCAGAACTTCTGCTGGGTTCGCAGCAGAAGCTTGAGTGCGTGATGTTGAAAAATATCTGTCTCTAAATCACCAGTGGTACTGCTTCAAAATCAACATGGCAATCGCAATATTGCTGATTATTTAGCAGACGAAAAATTTCATTTCTGGAATTTATTTCCCATTATTTCATCGGGAGATATAAAAAAACATGAATTAAATCAGTGATTTACAGTGAAATTTGTCATGACCTTTTTCAAAATGCTTTAGATCATTCTCGACCCCGCTGTTGGTGGCATGCCAATTGCGAAACTATGAGTATCGCTAACAAGTAGCTCATTTAAACTCGCGGAGATCTATGTTGACATCGCTCGAAAAAAAAATCCAACGAACGCGTCGCTTGACGACTTCAAGCCAATTCCAACTTCGTGCAATGGCTTTTTGCGTGACATCGATTGTGGCTTCAGGTGCATTGGGACAACAGGCTGAACCAGATCAACACCGATCATTTTATGAATCAAGCATGAAGGCGCTACAGCTCGCTGCCAACGACTTACCAAATGGTCCTAACGCAGAAGCATCAGCGTTACCAACGGCTGCCGCTGCAAATACCGATACGGGCAATTTAGCAAGCGTGACAGTGACAGCGCGAAAGCGAGAAGAATTTATTCAGTCGGTCCCCGTTCCAGTGACTGTCTTAGGTGGAAAAGATCTTGCACGTGATGGTGCTGTCACGTTGGGTGATTTTGCCGAGAAAGCGCCCAACCTTGCAGTGAGTGCCACGAACTCGCGCCAGACCAGTGTTGCTTTGCGCGGTCTGGGAAAAAATAGCGCCAACGAAGCCATTCAAAGTAGTGTTGGTTTAATCGTTGATGGTGTGGTGTTAACGCAAGCGGGGATGTCTTGGTCTGATTATGTTGATCTCGATCAGGTTGAGGTATTGCGTGGTCCACAAGGCACCTTGCAAGGAAAAAACACGACCTTAGGCGCGATTGTGATCACCACAAAGTTGCCTAGCTTTAAGCCTGAATACACGTTTCAAGGATCGTATGGATCTAGGAGTACATTCGACCTCAAGGGATCTGCGACAGGACCGATTGCTGAGGATGTGTTGGCTTACCGTGCGTCATTTTATGATACGCAAGGTGATGGTCCGATCAAGAATATTTATACCCCACTCGGCGGAACATGGGAGGGACGCAATCGCTGGGGCAGCCGCATCCAGTTTTTGCTCACGCCACATCCGGATTTCAGCGCACGGCTCATTCTCAATTATGACGCCAGCAATGAAAAGGGGAATTTATCTCCGTATATTTCGGATCCAACAACATTCGCCAATGGTACGCCAAGAACCATCACCTACACGAGTCGCTTAGCTCGGAGTTATTTTGGTGGATACACACCCTTAATCGGTGCCATCTCAAGTGACTATGTCGATCTGAATTCCGCGAAATCTTTACCCGTTCACCAAAGTGGTATCTCATTAGAACTCAATCAGCATTTTTCTTCTTTTGATCTGACATCGATCACGGCTTATAAGCATAATGACTTTGATTTTCAGAATGACTTTGACTATACCCATTTCAATATTAGCCAATTATCAGGAACCGTCGGTAATACGCATCAGTTGACGCAAGAATTCCGCTTGGCGTCTCCGATCGGAAAAGCAGTTGATTACCAATTGGGGATATTTGCCCATACAGCCGATTCCTACACGCTTAGCCGCACATTATATGGACAGGATGCGGGTGCCTTTTATGCGAGCAATGCACAGTATGCGGCACTGACGGCTGCCCAATTACAAGCTTCACTGAATGGCGTCTATAACACGACAGAAATTGATCCCTCATCAAAAAGCATCGCTGGATTTGGTCAGGCAAACTGGCATATCAACGATAAGGCAACATTGACCGTTGGCCTTCGTGATACCCGCGAAACCGTTGGTGCCAGTTTCAATAAGATCAGTACGGGTGGCGTTGCTGTCACTGGTGGTGCATTAGCGATACGGCAAGCGCAGCAGGGTGTGACGTATGGTTATGTCAATCCAGCCGATGTGACGGATACGTCGGCATCTTGGCTCCTCAATCCAAGCTATCAATTAACGCCGGATGTGTTGATCTATGGCTCTGCCAGCCATGGCACAAAATCAGGGGCCGTACAGTTGGATAGCAATGGAAAAAGCGCTAACGTCAGCCCAGAAAATTCCAAGGATATCGAGGTCGGCTTCAAAAGCAGTTGGCTGGATCGGAGCTTATTCATTAACGTGAATGCGTTCCAAACCACTATTACCGATTATCAGTCAACGGCCACCGTTGTCAGCAGCACGAGCTCCACTGGATACACCAGCTTATTGACGAATGTCGGTGGCGTAAAAATACGCGGGGTAGAGATTGATGGAGCGTGGAATCCCAATCATACACTCCGCGTCAATCTTGGTGCGGCGTATAACCAGGCCAACTACTCCAGCTACACAAATGCGACTTGCCCGGTCGAGTTAAACGTCTCCACACCATGCGACTTCACTGGAAAACAAGTTGCCAATGCTCCGCGCATTACAGCCAATCTTGGTGTTGACTACAAACATGCATTAGCAAATGGATCGACCGCTCATGTGTTCTTAAGCGATGTCTTCCGTTCGCGTGCAAACCTATCAACGACCCTATCAGCATACACATGGCAGGGAGCATACAACGTTGTGAATGGTGGGTTTGGGATTATTTTGGCGGACGGTAAGAGCGAGCTCGATATCGTGGCGAGAAATCTTTTCGATAAGCGCTATGCGATTAATCTCGGACAGTATTCCAATGCGGCAGGCGTGTCGGAGTTTTATGGCGATCCACGCTATGTCGGCATCTCATTTAAAACACGTTTTTAAGGACCAATACATCACTCATCAACGGATTGAACGATGACGAGATCGCCTACTACACAGCGACTACACGGGGACTACACAGGGACTACGTAGGCGATGTCACGAGATGGTTGTCAGAACGGTTCGTCACGCGGCGATCCTCCTTCAACCATCGCTAATAACCAAGCACTGGTATTTTTTTCATGTCATGACTTATAGGGAAATAAAAATGAAATTCCATAACGCATTAAAACTCGCTTCGCTTGCAATCGCCTTATCGGCGCCACTGAGTTATGCCGCAGATACGACAGCTCCTGTAGCAACAAGCAAAGCACCTGCATCGAAGGCGCATATTCTGAATCGTTCCGAAATCGACACCTTATTAGCGGCACCTGACAAAGTCGTCTTTATCGATGTGCGTCGTCCAGACGAAGTGACTTCTATCGGTGGCTTTCCGGTGTATCTGAGTATTCAGTCCAAAGATCTGGAAAAAAATCTCGCGTTTATTCCCCGTGATCGAACGATTGTCGTCGTTTCTAACCACGCCGGTCGGGCGGGAAAAGCAGCAGATCTTCTAACCGATAAAGGATTCAATGTCGCTGGCGCTGCCGGTGTGGAAGGGTATGAAGCTGAGGGAGGTGTCATTCAAAAGATCATCCCACCTCTTCCTAAACAAGCGAGCGCCGTGACCAATCCGTAATCGTGGTTGACGGCGTCGATCAATGACATTTTGTATGTATTTTATTCACCATTTTTAAGGACCAAGCCATGAATTTATTTCGTCATTTGAAGTTAGCTATTACGTTGCCAGTTTTTTTATTAGCATCCATTTCTGCCTACGCACACCATGCATTCTCAGCAGAGTTCGACGGTGAAAAGCCCGTCGAGGTCACAGGAGTTGTCACCAAGCTGGAATTGATTAATCCGCACAGCTGGTTGTACTTGGACGTGAAAGACGCAGAAGGAAAAGTCACGCATTGGGGTTTTGAATTTGGCGCACCATTTAGCTTGAAAGAGAAGGGCGTCACTAAAGCAACGTTGGCGCCAGGCACCAAAGTGACAATTAATGGCTTTCGCGCCAAAAGCGGAAAAGACTTTGGCTACGCCGTCTCGACAACCTTGCCCGACGGCCGTGTAGTCAAAACCGGTGGCGCGCAAGATGCACCGACTGCTGTTGGTAGCTGATTAGCCTTTGTCTATTGCATATCTATAAGGAGAACTTTCTTGAATTCAACATTGAATAGGCATTGGTCACCACTTTACTTGGTGGTGGCAATGTTAATGACTTTATCGCAGCCGGCTTTGGCCTCTGAAAAAATTCCTCGGTTAGCGAATGGTAAGCCGGATTTTTCAGGTATCTGGCAAACGACGAGCGCCGCAAATGATGATCTTGAACCGCATTCAAATCGTAAAGATGCGCCACCAAGTGCAGGTATCGTCGAAGGAGGGACGATTCCTTATTTTCCTGAAGCGCTGGAACAAAAAAAGAGAAATTTCGAGAACAGAGAAACACTTGATCCGGCGAGAAAAGGGTGGACGTTAGGCGTCCCTCGTGCCGTGTATTATCCCGCGCCATTTCAGATCTTTCAACGTCAAGCTGATCTCAACCTCGTACCGCAGTTCGGGCATTCAGTCCGAACGATTCATACGAACGGTAGCGGTCATCCGACCGATCCCAATGATTGGTGGCTAGGTGATTCGCGTGGACATTGGGAAGGTGACACGCTGGTGGTAGATGTCGCGGATTTTAATGATAAAACCTGGCTCGATAGTGCCGGCAATTTTCATAGCGACGCATTGCATATTGTCGAACGCTGGAGGTTTTTAGATAAAAACACGATCGATTATCAAGCAACAATTGAAGACAAAAATGTATTTAGTCGTCCCTGGAACATTGAAGTGATTTTGTATCGTCATCGTGAGAAAAACTTCCAATTAATTGAAGACTATCGTTTCACACTCGATTACGACCAATTTTATCCGCCGAAGCCAGAGACTAAATAGTCGTGCAACCTGCAGGAATGCAGCGTCACGAACCATCAGAGGGATTTATGAAAAACAGAAATAGACAACACTATACAAGTTTGACCGGCGGTATAGTTCTGGCAGTATCGTTGCTACCAGCCATTGGATTTGCCGCAGACGATACCAAAGCGAAACCGACACCTCCCGCAGGTGGCGGCATCGCGCAAGAAAAGACGGTACCTGTCATCGTATCGGGAAAGTGGACGGGAAAGCGTCTTCCTGATGGCCAGCCTGATATTTCAGGGGACTGGTCAAACACCATCGCCAACCATAATAATTTCACCGATCCACAAGGAAGAATTCCGGGTGAGCCAGATCGTCCGGGTGTGAAACGCAAAGAGTTAGGACCACGAGCAGAACGGGCACCAAGCCGTGTGAGTGATCCCGTCGATGGTCAATTGCCACTACAAGACTGGGCGCTGGCGAAAGTTAAAGAATTTCAGATTGGTTTTCATAATCCTGTGAAACAGGAACATGTTGAACCATTAGCGCGTTGTGCGCCAGCCGGTATTCCTAAGTCGTTCTATTGGCATGGATATGAAATTGCTCAGTATCCTCACTATGTCGTCTTTTTCTTTAATTCAGGAACAAGGATCATTCATCTTGACGGCAAGCCGCACTTACCTTCTTCGATTAAGTTATGGAACGGTGATTCACGTGGCCATTGGGAAGGAAATACATTAGTGGTCGACGTTACCAATCAAAATGGTAAAGCCTTGCTTGGTCGCTCCGGTGAATTCTTGAGTGAGAATGCGCGAATTGAAGAGCGCTATATTTTCTCTCCAGATGGACAACGCTACAACTACGTCGCCACCATCACGGATAAAGATGTCTACACACGTCCTTTTACCGTGACGATTCCCGCACGCAAATGGACAGCGAACGATAAGCCAAACGGATGGCATTTCGAAGTTGAGAAAGCGAATAGTCCTCAAGGCAATTACGAACACTACGAACGTATTTGTACTGAAAATAATGGTGGCTTTGGATTAGGTGCCGCATCGCCAACAAAGTAGGTCGCCTCAGTGTTGAAAATTCAACAGGGTCGGCAAGGATCTGCTGAAAAACAAACAGATAACTTGTCGCCCTTCACGCATTGTTTCTTATTTCACGCCATTTTCGATCGGTTATTGTGGGTTTTCCCATGGCACAGTTGTTGCGAATTCCTTTGATATCTGTCGTAAAACCTCTTCTTTAATTTTTATCTCTATCTCTGTGAAGGAAACAATCTATGACCTTATTAGAAATTGGTCAGTGGCTTAATGATACCGAGATCGGCGTCACTGTTCGTGAATCCGTTTATGCCTTTCCGATTATTGAGGGCGCTCATTTAATTGGGTTGGCGTTATCGTTGGGACTGATTTTGTTCGTTGATTTGCGTCTGACCGGCTACTTTTTACGTGAAGTTCCTGTGGCCAGTATTTTACATGCCTTGCGTCGATGGCTTTTGCTTGGCTTTGCGCTCACGCTCAGTACAGGTGTCGTTTTATTTTTAGCAGAAGCGACCAAGCTCATTTTTTTACCGGTTTTTTGGTTAAAAGTATCGCTAATTTTTTTCGCAGGAATCAACGCGTTATGGTTTGAATTGAAATGGGGGCGACGTGTTGGCAATTGGCACCAATTGACTGTATTGCCGACCGGTGTTCGTTTTGCTGGATGGGCGTCACTACTTTTATGGTTTGGTGTTTTAAGTTGTGGTCGCCTGATCCCGTATTTGGGCGCTGGTTTATAAACCGTGTTTGCTTTACTGACCTACTTTTCAGGTAATTTATTATGAGTGTTTTTTCTGTTTTCGATCAACTGCAAAATAGTGATATTTCGACTGCTATTAGCAGACAAGACCATCTCTTTGGTGCTGGAGCTCAATTACTGCATATTAGCGGTTTGATTTTGGTGTTGTCATCTATATTGATCGTGAGTTTACGGCTGTTGGGGCTGGGTCTCGTCCAAGTGCCACTTCCCAGACTGGTGAAGGCTACCGCTAAATTTATTTGGCTAGGACTCGCATTGTTGGCGATTTCAGGCGTCGTCATTTTTTTGCCCGCTGCTGATCATTATTATCCTAACCCTGTTTTCTGGCTTAAATTTGGACTGTTGGCGTTTGCAATCGTTTTGCACCTGACATGGTATCGCCGCGTAACCCGACAGGAATCTGTCAAACCGCTTATTGCCCGAGGTACTGCTGCGCTCTTATTGACGACTTGGTTTGGCATTGCGTATGCCGCTCGCTTTATTGGATTTTATTGATATGCCTAAGTCACCCAAAAATCGATATGCCACCACGCTGATGGGCGTCATTCTAGCGACGTCGTTACTCAGCGCCTGCAATAAGGCACCTGAAGTAACTAAAGCCCCGCCCCCTAGCTTTCGTCCAACAGCGACTGTTCAAGAAATCATGCAATCAATCATTGATCCGAATATTGATGCGGTATGGAACTCCGTTGCAACGATTAGTACGAAAGCAGGTGTCGAAGAACGTGCTCCCAAGTCCGATGATGAATGGCGCGAAGTGAGACAGCACGCGCTGGTCGTTGCCGAGGCGAGTAATTTATTGTTGATGGATGGACGGAAGGTTGCGGCAAAGGGTGCCTCAACGTCATCCCATGCCGTAGAACTCAGTCCGGATGAGGTTGAAAAAGGCATACAAAATCATCGCGCTGACTTTGTGAAGCATGCCCATGACTTGCAAGCGGCAACGCAAGAGGCCATTGATGCGATTGATCATAAAGATACTCAACGGCTCGTACAAGCGGGTGGTCGCATTGACCAGGTGTGTGAACAATGCCATGTTCAATTTTGGTATCCCAATGATAAGCCACCACTGCAAAAATAAAATGAGCGCCAATGCCCGAAGCGTGACTTCTTCTTTTGAATTGAAAGTTTCCCCATGAAAACCATATTGTGTCTCTCAATGCTTAGTGTATGCAGTCTCTGTTGGTCGGCTGAAAATGTCGCTGTCGCTGTCGGTTCAAGTGGGCAAGTCGCGCCCCAAGGAGGCACTGCTACGGCAACTGCTATACCGCCATCACCGCCATCTCCGCCATCTCCGCCGGCTCGTGGACCTGCGCTTAGTCTCGCTATCAAGGCGGCAGAAAAGGCGATTAGTCGATGTCAGAATCTTGATCAAAAAGTCGCTGTCAGCGTCGTAGATAGTGGTGGGATTGTTCGCGTTCTGCTGGCCAGCGACGGTGCGGCTGCTCGCGCTGTGCAGTCAGGGACAAATAAAGCGTTGACGGCGCTTGCGTTCAAAAAAGCCAGCAGCGAAATCGGTGAGCAGATAAAAACGGATCTCGTTTTAGCAAAAGAGATTGCAGCGAACCCAAATTACAACACTCGTGCAGGTGGCATTTTGCTTCAGGTGCGCGGCGAAATCATCGGTGCGATCGGTGTCGGTGGTGCGCGTGGTAGCGAGAAAGATGAGGCTTGCGCCATAGCAGGATTGAAGGAAATCGAAGGTCAGTTTGACTAAAAATTTGCGGCTTTCGTCATACCTTAAAACGGCGTATATACGGAAAGGATATATTCAATTTCAACTAAATTCGTTTCAAAGCAAAGTGATGTTCACCTATAGTTAAAATATGAACTCACACAATTTTCTATCAGACTTTGAACGAAATACCCGGATAGCGAAGGGTGGCTCGAACACAGCAGATCCGTTAATTGCCTTCGATGAAGCGCAAAAGATGAGTCTGTTGATTCGTGCCACCGCTTTCGTTTTTTCTGATCCACGTTCACGAGAATTACATCAGTTGATCGAGCGTATTGCACCGAGTGAGGCAACCGTACTCATTACCGGTGAAACCGGAACGGGTAAAGAACTCGTCGCTCGACACGTCCACGCATTGAGCCATAGAGCAAAAGAGAATTTTTTAGCAGTGAATTGCGGAGCTTTTTCTGAAACCCTCATTGAAAGCGAACTCTTTGGACACGATAAAGGATCTTTTACTGGGGCAATCAACAATAAAGCAGGGTGGTTTGAATCGGCGAATGGCGGCACTTTATTTTTAGATGAAATCGGTGATTTGCCGATGGCAATGCAGGTGAAATTACTGCGTGTATTGCAAGAGCGAGAGGTTGTCCGGCTCGGATCGAGAAAGGCAATACCGATTGATGTGAGACTCATTGCCGCCACCAATGTTGATTTGAAGGAAGCTGTCCGTGCGGGACATTTCAGAGAGGATCTTTTCTATCGACTTCAGGTCATCTCACTGCCTTTGTTCCCTTTAAGAGAGCGGCCTGGCGATATTCTGCCGCTCGCGCAGCATTTTTTAAAGACATATATCAAGCGTTTACATCTTCCTCCAATCGATTTGAGTGCGGATGCTAAGAATGCCCTGCTTAGCTACCCTTGGCCAGGGAATATTCGTGAATTAGAAAATGTGATTCATCGGGCACTCCTTGTGTCAAATGATGTCACATTGAATGCGATTGATCTCAATTTGCCAGGCTGGCATACGATGACAAACAAGCATGATGTGATAACATTTCCTAATGTTATCAATCTCGATCAACACCAAGCAAACGTGGAGCGTTGTTCACTCAACGAAGAATGCAGTGCATTTCCTGAACTAGACCATTTTTATCAAGCATGGGAAAACCTGCTTGATCAACCTATGCCTGTTCAGTTTGAGGAGATTCAACAGACCTTAGTGCACAAGGCATGGACGAGGAATCAACAAAATCAGGTTCGCTCCGCAAAACAACTTGGTATAAGCCGCAATGTCTTACGTACGTATTTAAAAAAGACAGGCGTTATTTAAGTTCGTTGCTTACCCCTATTTTTTCTTTTAGTCTTTTTTAGATGACAAATTTAATGTTTCTTTTTTTTCAGACCTTAGGCAGTGATCCGCAATCAAAAAACAATCGAAGCAACGTATCTAACGTATCCAACGTACTTACCTTATCGACGATAGCAAAGAGCATACAGAAAGCGTTGATGTTCTCAGGTCATTCTCGTTTTATTTTCTTTGTTCCCCTTGTGGCTTGCATTCAAACTGCCTCTGCAGCGGATGGAGATAATACAGAAAACATCGTGGCATTTGCACCGCAAGCAGTCGTGATTGAGTCGCGTCATTACAACAATGCGGTCGGTACTTCCGATGCAGCATCGCAGGGCGTGATTTTGGGGGAGTTGCTACAAGACAGACCGTTATTAAGACCCGGTGAAGTGTTGGAAACAATACCGGGGATGGTGGTGACCCAGCATTCTGGCGACGGAAAAGCGAATCAATATTTTTTGCGCGGTTATAACTTAGATCACGGGACGGATTTTGCAACGCGCGTCGATGGCGTACCTGTGAACATGCCGACCAATGCCCATGGTCAGGGATATTCCGATTTGAACTTTCTTATTCCTGAATTGGTGGATCATATTGATTACCGCAAAGGAACCTATTTTGCAGAGAATGGCGATTTTGCCGCTGCGGGTTCAGCGGATATTCAATATCGTTCGCGTCTCGATCATGCATTTATTGATGCCACAGTGGGAGCGTACAATTATAGGCGTGTCGTTGTTGCAGGGTCGACGCCATTAAGTGACGATCCTGAGAACAGTCACGTTCCAGTTTTACTTGGTGGACTTGAGTTGATGGAAGAAAATGGTCCTTGGTCGCCGCCAGAGCATGCGCGGAAGGTCAACTTTTTTGGACGCCTCAGCGATGGGAACCGTGATCAGGGCTGGTCAATCGAGAGCATTTTGTATGATGCACATTGGCATTCTGTCGATCAGGTTCCTTTATCCCTCATTCAATCGGGCGAGATCAGTCGCTATGGCGCCGTTGATCCAACGGATGGTGGCAATACGGGGCGTTATATTGTCTCTGGCGAATGGCACTCACGTAACCAAGATGGATATTCAACGCTATCAGCCTATGCTGAACATACTCGTTTGCAATTGTGGTCTAATTTTACGTTAGATGAATACCGACCTGCGACTGGTGATCAGTTTGAGCAAGTAGAAAGTAGGAATATTGTTGGTGCAAAGGCTGTCCGAGGATGGCGCATGCCGCTTTTCGGACATGATTCCATAACGGAAGCGGGTTTAGAAATTAGACATGATCAAATCCGTGTTGGTTTGCTTAATTCCGCTGCGCGGATTCCCTTTGAAACGGTGACTGACGATAAAGTCGCAGAAACGACGACAGGGATGTATCTGCAAAATACAACCGATTGGACACCATGGTTTCGGAGCCTGATCGGTGCCCGCGCTGATCGTACGACGATGGACATGACCTCACTGCAACTTCCTGCCAATAGTGGCAGTGCATCAGGTGCGAAGCTCTCTCCTAAGTTGTCGTTGACATTCGGTCCATGGCAAAAAACGGAGATCTTTTTGAATGCGGGTAAAGGTTTCCACAGTAATGATGCTCGCGGCGTGATCGATAAAATTGATCCCACGACAGGGACCGCGTCATCACCGGTGCCTGTCCTCGTTGGTAGTATTGGCAAAGAGATTGGTTTGCGTACAGAAATCATCCCAGGCTTGCAGAGTTCTTTGGCGTTATGGAGTTTAAACAGCGAATCCGAACTCACCTATAACCAAGACTCGGCAATCGGAAGTACATCACCGAACGGTGCAAGTAAGCGGTATGGCATTGAATGGAATAACCGGAATTATGTAGCAGCCGCACAAGGCTTTTCCCTCAAATTTATGGCTGTTAGTGCGACTCTCTAAGCTGCATTGCGTCCGCTTCGACTTTTTTGCGATCAAATGCGTGGCAATTAGCTTTGGCATCATGCAGTGCATGATGATCCTTGATGCGATTGTCAATAAAGTACATCTGCAACGCAACTTGATCGAGATACTTGTAAATGTTTTTTCCGCGCAACCATGCAGGGATTTCGTAGCCCATCGCATGGCAAAACAAACGCCAGTCACCATCGAAATCAAAACAGATAACTGGCGCTCGGGCTGAGAATTGTTCTAACCACAATCTCAGGCGTTTTTGCAGTTCGTCCACCGAACATCGCGCCTCTGGCACCTTGCCAAGTTGCGGCAAGATGGTCGCCAGGACAAAATCATTACACTTGCTTTGATTGACCGGAAGTTCTGCATAAAATTCATGCTGGCCGCACTCCGATACCAAACCTATGCTGATTAGCTCAGCGTCCTTGAAATCAGTAAATTCGGTATCGATAAAAATAAGCATGGCAGGTCAAAATTATCAAACAAAGGCCGCAATTTGTTCTTGCACTGTTCGCTCTATTTCCCGCTTCCACGCTGGAGCATCATTATTGCTAACCGCCAGGCAGTCGCGTAAAAATTCTTGGATTAGTTTTGGCGTGATTGTTCCAGAAGAGAATCCGGCACTGAATATTTTTTGGAACTGCTCAAGCGTGATTGGCACGATTTGGAGCGCCATTTTTGAATCATCTGATTTATACCAGAAGCCAATCCTCAGTGTTTCTACCGTGTTGGTATCAACCTTGTTTGCAATAAATAATCCATAGACGCGCTTACCTGGATAACCCTCAACAATTCTGGCGACATGCCGACGCACAGGCTCCCCCTCCGCCGCCTCTTGCCTGGAATTATCTGTCAGCGTTACCTCAACGACCAAAACAAACTCATCAAACTCAAAAATCAAATCAGGGCCGTTTCCTGGGGCAGTGCCGACCGGCAGGAAGTCTTGGTCTATTTTGAAGCGCCTGGCTTCGTAAGGCTTATTGACGAGGCTATTCACTGCGAGAAAAGCCCTCCATAACACCCACTCAAAGTAGGCTGGGGCTTCCGCTTGCGGAATTTCGATTTCCGCCCCACCTGACAATATTTTTTTGGATCTGCTACGGCGGTGAATCAAGAGATCCATGTACGCTGCAATTTCTTCCCATTGACCCGCTTGTTTGGCGGCATATTCTTCTTCGCGCCGCGCCGACAAAATAGCTTCTATTTCATGCCGAACGCTGCCAATATCAGCCGGAGTCTCAAGCGATTTACCCGTAGTATCAAATGTAATGCCATAGGTGCTTAACTGAATTAATAAATCTTCCAAAACAACCAGTGCGGAATCCTTATTGTCAGTGGGGAGCGTCGCGCCGTTGCACAGGAACGTATAAAACATTTTATCGGATTCTGGGACTTGGACAGTCTCAACCAACTTCTCGATGAATACATGTTTTTCCGGCACCAGTGCAATTCCGCGACCTTTGCTTTGGACAAGGCCAGTCGCTTTCAAATAGCGAAAATTGGTATCTGCGTAGTCATTGAAGGTCTGCGGCACATAGTCATCCAGCTTCGCTGTTTTTTCTAATTCTTGTCCATCGAATTGTTTTTTATTGCCGGATTTTTGGCGGCGATCACGCAAATCAAGAATTTTCGCAACGATGCCAGCCATATCGTCGGCACTGGTGGAGTTCTGAATAATGACGGCCATCTCGATAAAGTTGAGATGATTTTCTCCTGTTGATTTCTCCAATTCCAGCATGACCGCCAATGTATGGCGTAGCGGAGAAAACGCGCCAAACTCATATTCTTTCTCAAAATCGGAAGGAATGTAGTACGCGGCCAGCGAGCGCAGAAAGCATTCCTGCATGGCAGGCACCGAATCAGCATTAATAAGTCGCCAGCCGTTTGCCGTGATGGTGTCAAGCGGCCCGATTTCACCTTGCGTAACCGTCGATGTTTTGGAGACTGGCGGATAGAGAAACCCGCGCCTGTTCAGTGCTTTACGCCATTTCCGGCTAACGCTAAACGTTGCATCACTACCGAGGGAAACTACGCCTAATTCGCCCAGCAGATCGCGAAACGCGACTTCCTGCTCCCGACCGCGTAAATTTCCCTGTAGCGACGACTTAGAAAGGGCAATCAGCCCTTCGCGTAGGCGAAATGGGCTGCGAACAGTTGGATTTTCAAGACACCACGGCCTCATGGTTTTGTGACCAAGGTGAGGTTAGTGGCATGGCTGGATGTGCTTACATTTTCTTGATCGTTGGCATTTAGCATGTTGAATTATCATTAATAACCTACAAAAATATATTCTTGCACATCGTTGTTATTATCGCCAACTTTGTTTGCTTGGTTGCCAATGGAATATTTGTAATCGACAGGCACGACCTCAACGTGTCGCTTGTGTTTCGCCATGATAGCGACCATTTCATCCAGCGTTGGCTGACTGTTTGATGAATAGGACACCACAAGTACGCTGTCACGGAAATGCTTAAACAGGATGTTAAATGCTTCTGCCGCACCTTTACGTGAAGAAAATGGGGTCGGGTATGACTTGAATTTCTTGGTGATCGTATGTTCCTGAATCTCAACGCCTTTCCAGTCGCGTGCCAAGCCTTCTACAAAATGATAACGGCGCACATATTCATTATCGGACAGTGGCGAATAGTATGGCGGGTCAATATAAACCAAGCCAGGTTCCGTTTTTTTCAACGTCATCGCGTCACCATTGCGCGATTTGCACACCTGGCCGTTATCGAATACTGCGTTATTCACTGCATCCACCGCTTCCAGGAACTGAGCGCGGAATGTCATCGATAAATCCTTGCGACCGTCATCATAGCGATGACCGACATAGGTAAAAATGCCGCGAGGCCGCTTCTTGAAGCACGCACGTATCAACGCGGACATGGCAATGGCACGTTTGTATGGATTTTTGAGCGCCTTAATATTGGCACGGAGTACGTCTATCAAGCGATTTTCTTCGTCTGTAAAATACAGTCCTTGGAATTTCTGCTCTACAAAATGATCGACTGCCAAACGCGGCTCCAGCAATGCCAATGCCTCTTCGTTGGTAAGCGTGACTTCTTTGTTCTCAACCATCGCCTTAGTGAACGTGGCAGACATCGCCATATAGTCATTGCTGATGACAGCTTTGCCGTGAGACTTCAACATGTAACTGACAACACCCGAGCCGGAAAATAAATCGACCGCTGTATCAAATTCAAATTGCGAGGCAACCGCCCAAATTTCTGTCAGCAATTTGTTTTTCGAACCCATGTAACGGGTTGCCGGATACTGCGTGGCCTGTTGAGGCAAGGGGGACGGAACCAACCTCAGATCAAATCGAGGCTTAGGTAAAGCATTGACAATGACATCCTCACCTGTACGCCCCTTGCCATTGCAGGAAATGTAGCGTTTGGTTTGAATAACTTCAATATTGAATTTCGTGTACTGCTCGTGCACCAGCGGATGATTTGAGTTCGTCAGGATAACGTGACATCCCAACTGGTGAAGGCGCTCGACTTCCGCAGCTAATTCAACATGATCCTCTTCGTAAAACTGTTCTTTCGTGTAACGCTTGAAGTCGGCATATTCGGAAATAGGCAGATAAGGTGGGTCAAGAAAGATGAAATCACCAGCCTGTGCATTTTCTTGCAAAACAGTCTTGTAGTCGCCACAAATGATCGTGGTATTGCTCAGCAAAACAGACGCTGCTTGCAATGCATCTTCATCGATGATTTTTGGATTTTTGTAACGACCAAACGGAACATTGAATTGCCCTGTCTTGTTGACGCGATACAAGCCATTAAAACAGGTTCTATTCAAAAATATGGTTCTGGCTGCTGCCTCGACATTGGATAACTTGGTAACGTCTAGTGCGCGAACAGCGTAAAACACATCTTCCGTGTTTTCATATTGACGAAGTTGCGCAATAACGCCATCCACGTCTGTGGCAACGGTGCGATAAAGATTGACCAATTCTGGATTGCTGTCTGCGATGATTCCATTTTCAGGACGTGCAGCAAAAAAAACAGCGCCGCCGCCAAAAAAAGGCTCGATATAACGGCCATATTTTTTCGGTATCTTAGGGATAATTTCACCTAAAAGCTGCGTCTTTCCGCCAGCCCACTTCAAGAGCGGCTTCGCCAAAGTTAAATCCTGCGGACTCTCAAACAAGGAAACACGTCCCATGATTTCACCTTTAATAATTATTTTTGAAATGCCCAACGCACAAATATGTGACGCACTTACTCTTTGCGTTAAACACTGTACATAAATACAGTATTTAACGCAATGTTATCTTGCTCAATGCGCACTTAAATTGTTTTACCTGCGATCTCGGCCGACTTGGATTCCAAATCCAAGTCAGTTTGCTTGCTTCCACCAAAACGCCCTACAGCGGCACCGCCACGCGGTTTTTTGGGAGCAATTTCAATTCCTTCCAGAACCGCCCGAAAATCGATTTTTCGCTCGCCCATTTCACCAAGCAACGTCGATATGACGGCTAAATGTGACGGAACCTCGCCGCGTTTGGCGCAATTCGTTACTGATTTTTGGTTCATTTTCACCAATTCAGCAAACTCGCGAATATTCAGTCCGGCCTTGCCGAGCTGACGATAAAACTCTTGATAGGTCATGTTGCGCATCATATAGCAAAAGTATAGCACATACAATTATTTTTAAAAGGAATATATTTATGGTATTTAAAAATAAAATAATGTGCAAATCTTCTTGATTGCACATAAATTTATGGCTATACTTAAGCACATAAATCAATGTGCAAACGGAATAAAAATGACTCAGCACTTTCTCCTTTCTGCAAAAGCCCGCACTTTATCCCTGCGCCGCGTGTTTGAAATGAACGACGAGCAGGCATTCAAGGTCTTTAAAAAAGTGCGCTGGGGTGATGGTAAGGCCGTGACTTGCCCGATGTGTGGCGTCGTGCATGAGCACTATTTCATCGCCACGCGTCGCCAGTGGCGTTGCAAAGACTGCAATCACACTTTCAGCGTAACCTCCGGCACGATCTTCGCGTTTCACAAGCTCCCGCTAAAAATGTACCTGGCAGCGATTGCGATCTACACCAATGCCGTCAAGGGAATTTCCGCGCTGCAAATGGGGCGGGACTTAGACGTGCAGTACAAAACCGCCTTCGTTCTATGCCATAAAATCAGGGAATCTCTGATGGAGCGGCGCGACGATACGCCGCTGTCGGGTGAGATTCACATGGACGGTGCGTATGTGAACGGACACATCCGGCCTAAGAATAAAAAGGAAGACCGTATTGATCGCCGCCTGTTCATCAACCAGCGCCCGGATAAACGCTGCGTATTCGTCATGCGCCAAAAAACGAATATCGTCGGCAGCACCATCCAGGGAGCCAATAAAACGATTTCATTCGTGATTAAAGCGGAGAATCAGGCCGATGTCGGTATGTTGGCGGATCTGTATGTGAAAAAGGGGTCTGTCATTTGTGCCGATGAATCGAACGCCTACGATGGCTTGCACGCTAAATTTGATACGCGCCGTGTGAATCACTCGATTGAGTATCGCAGCGACGCTGGCACGACGAATAATCTGGCTGAATCGTATTTTTCGCGGTTCCGCCGCATGCAGTACGGCCAGACACATAAGTTCGGCAATCTGTACCTGGCAAATTATGCCAATGAAGCCGCCTACCGCGAAGATACGCGCCGCATGACTAACGGTGATATCTTTGATGATATTTGCATGAAGTGCGTACAAACAAAAACGCACCATGACTGGTGCGGTTACTGGCAGGGGAATAAGCGGACTGCTGAGCGGCTGGCCGCTTGAGTATTACTATCCAGTCAAATAATTTCCCATTGCATGACGCCGCGCTCGCCGCTAGCATCGACCTCTCTGAGAATGCGGCGCGTTACCAGGCGGTGCAGTACGGCCAGAATGTTCTTTTGAATCCTTGCCACGATGGCGGGAGTGGTTTCAATTCCCTTGCGCTGTATTAGGGCATCTGCAATTTCACGACTGCACATAGCAGCTTGCGTCTCACGCATCAAATCCAAAGTCATGCGCTGCGCCTCACCCTGAGCAAAATATTGATTGCGCGTATTGGTTCGTTTAGACTTGACTGTACGTAGGTCGTATTCTGGCGAAAACAGTTTAATTGTGCCGTCGATGTGCGATAAGGCATGTTGCAAGCGCTGGATTTCTGACTGGTGCGATGCGATTTGACCTGCGACTTCGGCACGCTTGGATACCAAGCCTGAAACTACGTGAGATTCTGCCATGTTGACTTCCCAAAAAAATGATTACTGATTGGGGTAGTGTAGATTTTTAGATCAAGAAAAGCTCTGTGCGGCTGCTACATAATTCCGGGAATAACCATGCAGCCTTAAATCAATGGCTTTTCATTGATGCTGATCTCGCATGGACTCGTGCACGTTATGCGCAGGCGAATGATAACGGTGAACTAGGCAGTAACATCCCTAACGCCGTCAGTAAGGTCGCCTCGGTTGGATTGTCAGTGACGCATTGGGGGCCGTGGTCCGGTAGTCTCAATACACGTTATATTGGCTCTTATCCGTTGTCTCAAGATGGTGCCCTCGTTGGTCCGCCAGCAATCGTGACTTCTTTGCGCATTCAACGTGAATTGACGCCCCATTTAAGTCTATCGTTAAACGTATTAAATCTATTTAATCGTCCGTATTTCGATATTGCCTATGAGCAGGATTATCGCTTGACGCCGACTGCTCCCATTGTCCCGAGCGGAATCACGGTGCATCCCGGTGAACCCCGTGAGTTACGGCTGACATTGAGATATCAACTTTGATCTCACCATCCCAAGTCGATGAAGATATTGCCGTATACATTGTCGAGATCGAACGAGAACGTTGCTATGTGCTTGGGCTCGTTCGATGGAGTAATGTTAAATCATGTGAGATGACGATAGATCATAGGGTAATTTTTAAAGATTAAAAGTCGATAGCTCTACAATTGCGCTAGCACAAAAAGTACGCGTCATGGCTGTGTTACTTTTTGCTGTAACTGCGATTTGAGATCAGCGAGAAAATAGATAAAGAAGAGAGAGAAAAACTGCGCCTCGCGCCGCGATAAATTGTCCATCAATGGTGAGATTTCTACCTAGGATCGCCTTTGTTGTCGTGTTCTTTGGTCGTACTGACGCAATCGACCTACTGATTGCCTCTAAAAAAGATCCAACGAGGCGCGATGAACACAAGGTGTTGTGTCTATTTTTGATGACCAACACCACGTCAATTCAAGCCAACTCAAGTCAGCAGTCGTTGTGACTGATAAACGATACCCTTTGATAAGTACATACGTGCCGCCCACTTCGTCCTGTATTCCTAATGAGCAGGCGGGGTTGGTATTGCTTGCGTGAGATGGGTACCTTATTTTTAACAAAGAGCTCGGCTGCCGCTTTTAGCGATGGATGCTCAATACTTACTTTTTTAGATGGCATCTGAACATTCTCTCCTTATTCGTAAAGATCAATTAGATATTGGCATGTTTGTTCGGCTTGAACTGAGTTGGTTTTCTCATTCGTTTTCCAAGAACTCATTCAAGATCGTCAATGCGCAACAAATCAAAGAAATTCAGGCGCTCAACATCGATCATATTCGGATTATTGTTGATAAAACTGAGCCCGAAGTATTAGCGAAACTTAATGGCACGCTTCAGAAATCGACACAAACAGAAGAACCTAACACGGTCATCGATGCCAACGTCGTGATGGTGTATGACGATATTGCTGAGGCAAAGAAAGAGCGGTTTGAGAAGCTTGTCAAACAACGAGAAGAAATTGCACGCCACGAACAAAAGTTCGTCAACGCCTCGACCGTGATCAAAGATATCGATAAGAATATTTTTTCGAGACCCAAAGAGACCGTGGCGGAGGCATCGAAATTAATTGATAGTATCGCGCAGGTTTTTTCAGAGAGTGATGATGCGTTTATGCTCCTCATCCGCTATCAACAGGCCGGTGGTGAGGATGTTTACTTTCACACCCTGAACGTCGCATTTGTGGCGATGATGCTGGCCAATGAACTCAAATGCAATAGTGAACAACTCAAAATCATTGGCCTTGCCGCACTGTTTCACGACTTAGGTAAAGTCAACGTTCCAGCGAATATCCTCAAAAAAACGACGCCTCTTTCCCGCCCCGAGCGGGCTATTTTAGAACTGCACACCTACCACGGCGAACAAATCGGAAGAAAGGCGAATCTCGATAAAGGCGTCTTGAGCGTGATCGCCAATCATCACGAATTTATGGATGGTACCGGTTATCCCAATCGCCTCAAAGGAGAGCATTTAAATCGGCTGACACGGATCATCACGATCGCCAATGAGTATGATAATTTGTGTAATCACGTCAATATCAACTTGTCATTAACACCGCACGAAGCGCTTGCCTTGATGTTCTCAAGCCGGCGTAGCCAATTTGATCCCGTTATTTTGGCAACATTAGTCAAATGCTTAGGCAT
Organism: Undibacterium sp. MH2W; assembly: GCF_049340215.1. NCBI lineage: Bacteria > Pseudomonadati > Pseudomonadota > Betaproteobacteria > Burkholderiales > Oxalobacteraceae > Undibacterium > Undibacterium sp. MH2W. The sequence continues at coordinate 388,850 of NZ_JBMPPA010000001.1, forward strand.
TTACCCACCCGGTACGATCGTTCGACTCTCAGATGGTTCGATTGGTCTTGTTGTTAATGTGAATACCGGCAAATCTTTGCGCCCTCAAATTCTGGTCTATGATCCAGACCTCAGGCCAGAAGATGTGATTATTCTTGATTTGGCAAACGAAAGCGATGAGTTGCGCATCACGGAAGGGATTCGTCCCGCGATGCTACCAACAGAGATACACCACTATCTCAATCCACGAAAACGCCTCAGTTACTTTATGGATTCGAAAGCCAAAAGTAGAAAGTCGTCATCAGAGTCGCGCTAACACGTATATCACGTCACTGTGCATCTGCGGCTGACGTGAGACGGTGCTATTTCAGGAATAGTGAGGAACTTGTGAGCGCCGTTTGTCGATGAGACGATGGACGTAGCGACTTATTGCTGGAAAAGAAAAAAGGGCTTACATCGCTGTAAGCCCTTGAATTCTGGTGGGATAGGTGGAGTTTAATAGTCGCTTGAAAGCTATGTCTACTGTGTATAAACGGTTTATAGGTGCCATTTATGCCCCTTAATCTGCCCCTAAAAAACTTTCCTTACTAATTCCCCTCTCTTCTTTTCTTTGCGTATTTACTTTGAACTATTGAATACATGAAGTTTTTCCCAAGCCTATATTGGTAAGATTCTTTCCGCATTTAAGTGTTGTATTAAAGGTAGTCCTCCATACTAAGAGTTCCGCAGCAATTTTTTGGTAGTTAACTTTGGAAAGACGGCAGCATGAGTGAAGATCTTAAAGATAGAGTTTCAAAGTTGGTAGAGTTGTTAAAAAAGAATAAAAATAGAGTCCTAAAACATCCTAGCAATGTTGAGCTGATTAAACGGATGATTGGTCAATGGGTTGGGATAAGCGCCAGCGAAGCTCAATACGAAATTGACTCAACGACTTCGGAACATTACGACGACTATATTATTCAAGCTCTTCATGATATTTCCCTAAAAAAGGTTAGTGTTGGGGAAGATGGAAAAACAGTTGAACATCCCCATGATCGCATTAGGCGTCTCGGCGAAGAAAGTATAAAGGCGGGAAAAACAAGCCAAATATACTTGTTAATAAAAGACTTTGAGTTGAAAAATAAAGGCCTGCCGGATTTCAAACAGCCGCGAAGAAGAATGATAATTGCACAGCGTAGATTGGATTTAGCATTATCTTTTAAAGCCCACTTAAATGACTACCTTGTTAATCCTCCCCTAAAGGTGCAGAAAACAAGGTCTAAATCGGAAATACCTCACAGTGCTGTCAGAAAAAAAGTACCGACACTTAAAGATGCGAAACGAGCTTTTGAAAAAAAATACTCAAAATCGTTTACACCAAGGGCTATCAACTTAGCATTGGCCGAATATGGATTAAATATACATTCATATCATGCTGACTCTGCTAGAAAAGGGAAAGGTAAAAAAAACGAAAACTGAGTTCGTGTCGCAAGTTGCAGCACTGTAAAAATTATAGTTTGTTCCTAAGCAGTTCAATCAACCCCAACCGAACTGCTTCAACTAAGAAAAGGAACAATATGACTCACCATCCACAAATCCCCCAAACAGGTTACCTCAGATTGCCAGAGGTACTTTATTATTTTCCAGTCGGAAAAACTACTTGGTACGCAGGTGTCAAGTCGGGTCGCTACCCAGCCGGAATTAAACTTTCAGAAAGATGTACTGCATGGCGCTGCGAGGACATTACCGCCTTGATCGCGAGAGGAGCCGCGAAATGATGAAAGAATCTGTGCCTGAGGCAGGATTTCTTGAACAGCGCGCCGCCGATCTTGAGAAAATGAATAACAACGTTTTTACAAAATTTAGCGGGATTTTGGATGAGAAACGGCAAATCGAATGGCTGATAAATAATAGCGCCATATCTGCGATTGAGTTGGGGAATTTGACTATTGAATCTGGCATGGATAGACACGGTCAGCAATATTGGCTCGTATCACAACCAAACGGGTTGAGGTTTTCGACTATACCTGATGTCACTCCAATTTTTGTAAAGTCAAAAACTGCTGGCGCTGATAGCTTGAAATACCTTTTCGAAAGTAAAGATGTGTCTATATGTGGTCAGTCAGACTTTGGTGGTTTCACTGTTACTTTTGGTTCCAAAATTACGACAGAAGAAGACTTCCTAATTATTACAAATGATCAAGGTCGGTGTTTTATGCTGTATGCGGATTATAGCCAGCTTGGAGCTAGTAAGAGTGATGTAGGTGGCAAAAAATGAATTTCGACGAATACTCAGAAGTCCAACTTTACTACGCTGATCAGATAAATCAGATTATTCGATCAATCGCCAAACATCATCCAGCACAAGCAAAAATAAAGTCGTATCACGATGAGAGCTTAGCTAGCGACGGCTTTGTCGATAATAAGCAAATCTACTTATTTGCGCTTCAGTCGATTAAAACGGATGCTGATATTGCCGCAGAGCTAGAGTTTGATCAGCTTTGCCGCGATCTTGGAATGGCTATTGACGAGCATACAAAATGAATGCTGAAAGCCAGCCTTTAAAAACGGCTGACATGACTAAACCCGAACCGATCGGTTCGGCGTTGTTCGAATCTTGGTTTCCTCCGCTTACGAGGAGAAAGTCGCATAGAAGGACTGATTCTGGTGATGATGCTCTTGGAAACACTAAGAAGCAATTTAAAGCACAGAAGGTAGGTTATGTACCACTTTCCTCGTTACTTGATCGTACTTCTTCTGAGATGAGGTTAAGACCTTCTGTATCACCGCTGTCGTATACGGTTGACCCTGATCCAAAGAAATTAAGACTCGAAAATTTGGTTTCAAAATTATTCCGCGATGATCTTGTAAATAAATTTGTAACTGCGTTTTCTAGCAAGTTTCGAGTAGCTGCGCTGGTGTATGCGGATGAACTTATTAGGCGTGGAATTCCTCCCGCTATGTGGTTTAGTCCTCACGCTGATAGATCTACCTACGATATTAATCAAAAGTCAGACTTAACAGTCTATGACCTTAGATGGCTTAGATTTACTTATCCAGTACACAGCGCCAAAATAAGTTATAAAAGGCTTTTTAGAAACACACTTACCCACAAAGAGTCTGCTTTTTATAGTACAGCAGAATTTTTAATATATGGTGGTAACCGAGAGCCTTGGGAGATCGTCGCAAGTCTCAAGTTGTCCGAGTCACAGCAATACGAAATGTGCCAATTGCAGTCGCTTCCTTTGAGTCGACGCAATGAAGTCACTAACGAGATGCGTCGCAAAGTTTTCACTGCCATTAAAGTACATTCAGACAGAACACGTAAAACGAAAACCTTTACAGATGATGATGCAAAAGATACGGTTTTTCGTCGTCATAGATTTTGGTTATGCTCACGAACGGTTACAAGTTATGGGGTAGAACTCACTCGAAGGTATGAGCAAATGACAGGCATTTGTATTTCCGTTGATATTGCAAAAAGACAGTTAAAAATTGTCGATGAAATTCTCGCTGAAGCGCACATTGTAAAACGCAAAAAAGGACGCAAACACAAGGCAAAAACAACGAAAACATGATTCCGCAGCATTATCTGTCGGCTGCTCCCCCAACTAAAGTTGGGGGCATCAATTAAATATACTCAAACGCTTACCCAGTAACACTCTTGACCTGTCCTAAGGGGCTTGATTTGCGATGCAATTTATCGCCATATTTAGTAGCTTTTATGAAGTTAGTAGGACAGATCAAAAGGACAGGTCGAACGCAATTAAACAGCACTCAAAACGCGCTAAATTAACTCAGTGTTTGAATGTTAAAAAGAAGATTGAAGCGCGCACTCAATGTAACCATAGTTGCACCAAGCAGGCATTTGTTTTGAGTCTATTTGATGTAGTACCAACCCTGCGACATACATCCAGTGAGTCGCGAAGCAAAAGGAAATTTAATGTCACCACAAGCTAGAAATCTCTTTCAAGTAATGACGCTTGAACAGTCACTCTATTTTTGCAATAAGCTAGCTGAAGTTGAGCAAACAATCCAAACTGAAGTAGCAACCATTCACATCTGCAACATCGGCACAAAAGAAAGTCCTTGTCGGTATGTAGTCATGAATGATGAGCTAGGAAATTCAACGATCAGCCCACCATTTTTTAATAACTAAATAGGATTGCAAAGAAAGAGCCGCTTTTTCTTTGCAGTCTTGTTGATAAGTCACGGCTGACTTAGCCCCCCCCTCAAAAGACAAAGTCCTAGAAATAAAATCTAACCGTGTTGGGTGTGTGTTCACTAACGGGGAGTTTTTTTAAAAAAACCTTATACATTGCATTCGGGGCATAAAAACGGCGAGTACAAACTTTGATCGATTTTATATATGGAAGATATTAAAAATAAAATATTGCCAAATAAATAATTATGCCGTAGGCTTGGCTTTCTTACTCTTTAATTTCATCGAACAATGTCAATGATTAATACACTTCTTCAGAAGTTCAAAAGCCTAACACCAGAACAGCTTGAAGCGCTCGAAGCCATTGCGATTGCAATGCTATGATAATTATCATCATGATCATGGCTTTTATCGTTGCGATAATCGACTGGAACACAGGCAAACACCTACAAGCGCTTTTCAATGGCGTATCCCTCGGACAGTTCATTCTCTTCTTGATCGGCGCAGGTGTCGTACTTAGCTTCTTGTCGTCTCTAATGCCAGAATCTAGCGTGGAAACTGCTTTTCGAGAAGGCGCGCCAAAGCATCGACCATTGACACTCCCTCCAACGCGCAACTGACCTTGATGCGTAAGTTCTATTCCGGTTAATTCTGCATCTCACAACTTGATCAACTTAGATGACAATAAATCAATTGCCGCACAAAACAGTCCAGTGTATATTCGATTAACTATTTCTCGTTTAATAGCTATTTAATGCTTCCCTGTAGATTGGTGAATTCGTGAAGAAAGTTTTATCTTGGGCTGTCGCCGGTGCATTTGGCTTACTTTTAATATTTCTAAGTTTTTATGTTTTAACATTTGGATATCATCCAATTACTACACCCATTGATATATTGCCTAACAAGAAAGATCCCCATGCGATATGGGCGGAGTTCTTTACTATGTTGGCTGGTTTTGGCGGGATACTTTCACCATTTATCTCGCTTGCGACAATTTACTTTTTATACGGACAAGTGCTGGCGCAAAGGGAAGATGTTGAAAAGCAAAAGACGAGGGATGAAGTAGCCTCTGAGTTTAAAGAACTCCACGGCATGATCTTTGAATGGGCAGAGCGAGAAATATCCGGTGAAGTAATCAGAGCCGGTTTGGCTAGCTGCTTAAAGTCAAATCAGGTATACGACTTAGAGATCACATCTAGTAATGAGGGATTTATATTTCAATGGGCTAAAGTTCCTAACGAAGATTCGATTCATGAGTATGTATGCAAGATTGAAATTGCGAAAACTGGCACTCTTGCGCAGTGGATCGCAAAAGCAAATAAAATTTTGACTGAAAACAATTTCTGTTTATATCAAGTTGTTGACGAAGAGCAGAACTATTTTCCGATGTTGGCAACATCACTTGCAGGACACTTAAAATCGCTTCTTATGTTTGCAAAGAAAGCTCATGTTATAGGAGTTGATAAAACATCGATTAAATTTCGACTTCAATATTATAGAGATTTAGCTGATTTGCTACACAAAGCTAGACTTCTGGATGATATGTTCTTGGATCAATATGATGCACTGATCAGTTCATGCAGTGATTAGCAATAAAGAACTAAATGGTAAGTATTTTTAAGATTCGGTATTGGTGTATTTTCCGATATATTTATCGAAGTAACTTGTGAGAGAAAATGGCTAGATAGTGGCGTTATATGAGAGGCTAATATTGTGAGACGTTAGATGATCTCAGTTGTCCTTGCTCGCAAACAAAAATTTATGGTGGAACTATGGTGGTTTAAGCCCACTTGCCAAACTTTCCTAAGATTACGTTTCCACTTGTAGCTGCGTATAAATAATCAGCATATTGCTGCATCATTACTTTGCGCTCATCAAGGAATAGAGCGCGGTCGTAGGCTTCTCCGTAGGCATCTCCAGATGCATGTGATAGTTGACGATCAACGACTTCGTGGCGGTAGCCTAGACGCTCTTTAATCACGCCCATGGCGAGCGACCTAAACCCGTGTCCGGTCATCTTACCGCTATAGCCCATGCGCTTGACCGCTGCCAAAATTCCAAAGTTAGTCGCTGGCTTTTCATGATCGCGCAAGTTCGGAAAAAGATATTTGTTATTGCCAGTGTGCTGTTTTAGCTCTCTTAACATCTCCCAGCCTTGGCGGGGTAAGAAAACATGATGATCTACTTTGCGTGGATTGAGTTTCTTTTTACCCATTTTCATACGTTGCCAAGGTATGACCCAGCTTTCATTATCAAGATCAATTTCTGTCCATTCCGTTGTGGTCAGTTCGCTGGTGCGTACGAAAGTTAGCATCATCAAGCGGAACATGATTCTGGTCGGCGCGTACATCTTGCCTTCAATCGTTTCAAAGGCGCGGATGAAGTCGGGCAATTCGTCTGGTGTAATGGCAGCATGATGACCCTTGGCAGTAGCTTTGAGAGCGCCACGTAGACTAGGGACTGGGTCTATTTCCGCTTTGCCTTCAGCGATAGCAAATCGGAAAATCTGTCCACACACTTGCCCCTGACGCTTAGCCATGTCAAAAGCTCCGCGTCTTTCTATTTGTCGCAACACATCCAACATGATTGGCGCTTTTATCTCTGCAATAGGGTATCTCCCTATTAACGGGAAAACGTCTTTTTCGAGGCGGTGTAAGACATTTGCTGCAGTTCTAGCTTGCCAAGAGTTCAGTTTATTGGTGTGCCACGCCCGCGCAATCGCTTCAAATGTGTTTGCGCTGGCTGTTGTACTTTTAAATTTCGCAATTCGTTTTGCTTGCGCGGGGTCGATCCCTTCTGAGGTCATGGCGCGAGCTTCTTGTCGCTTTTCACGTGCTTTTAATAACGAAATCTCTGGATATTGACCGAAAGATAAGCGACTTTCTTTGCCGCTTGCTTGATTGAACTTCATCCGCCAATGTTTTGTACCTGTCGGCATGACTTCTAGATACATACCTCCGCCATCTGCCAACTTGTATGCCTTCTCTTTTGGTTTGGCACTTTTGACCTGTATGTCAGTCAATGGCGTGGCTTTTTTAGGCATCTTGGGGGCATCCTTTCGTTGGGGGCATGATACTGCCCCCAAGCTTGCCCCTAAAAAAACCGGATGTCAACGAACAATAAAAACCTTAGGCGAACAAAAAACCCGCTGTAGCCTAAGCTAGAAGCGGGTTTTTTGTACGTTACTGAACTAGTCAGAACGCGAATCTGGTGGTGATAGGTGGACTTGAACCACCGACCCCAGCATTATGAGTGCTGTGCTCTAACCAACTGAGCTATATCACCAAGAAGCCTGAGATTATGGCAGCTTGTGGGGTGGGTGTCAAGCCTGTGCCTGGATTTTTTGCAGGAAACGTCGGGGATTTTCTAAAAAGACAAGGGGAATTTGTCGATTATTGGGGTAGATTGAGACGTTCTTTCGCTAATTGCAGGATTTGTTGTGGGGGATTGGGGCTGAGGCAATCGATCACCACGCGTTCGGGCATGGAGCGCAGCCACGTGAGCTGGCGCTTGGCGAGTTGGCGGGTGGCGATGATGCCGCGTTCGCGCATCTCTTCGTAATCGCATAGTTGGTCGAGGTAGTCCCAAGCTTGGCGGTAGCCAACACAGCGGATCGAAGGGAGGTTGGCATGCAGATCGGGACGCTGTTTGAGGGCGGCGACTTCGTCAATAAAGCCATTGTCTAACATCAAATCAAAACGTAAAGCGATGCGTTGATGTAAGACGCTACGGTCTGCGGGCTCTAGTGACACGGACAGCATATCGAACGCAGGACCCGCTTTGGTTTGGCGGGCAAATAGCGTGGACATGGTTTCGCCTGAGATGGCGTAGATTTCTAAAGCGCGTTGTATGCGCTGGCTATCGTTGGGCTTCAACCGAGCAGCGGTTTCTGGATCGATCTCTGCGAGTCGCGCGTGGAGGCCTGGAACGCCGATACGTTCCGCTTCGGCATCAAGCTCTGCGCGGATGGCTGGATCGGCACCTGGAAGGTCGTCCAATCCTTGTTTCAAGGCGTTGAAGTACATCATTGTGCCCCCAACAAGAATGGGTAGTTTGCCACGCGCTTGGATCTCGTTGACTAAACGTTCTGTATCTTTGCGAAACTGCGCCACGCTATAGGATTCCGCGGGATCGATAATGTCGATGAGATGGTGTGGCGCGCTGGCGAGTTCTTCTGCGCTAGGTTTGGCTGTGCCGATATCCATCTCCCGATAAACGAGGGCGGAATCCACGGAGATAATCTCGGCGGGGATATGCCGGGCGATTTCTAAGGCGGCAGCGGTCTTACCCGATGCCGTGGGGCCCATGATAGCGATAACGTTGGCCTTGTTCATGCTGCAGACTTTCTGTATGACACGATCACACTGGTTGTTGGAACAGGTGATTTTTGCGTAAGGGTTGACGATTAGAGTGCACTGTTTTTGATACGTTGCGCTGCGTTATTGGCCACGCATAAACATTTTATCGAGATCGTTCATGCCTAACTGTACCCAGGTCGGACGACCATGATTGCATTGATCGGCGCGTTCGGTCTGTTCCATTTGGCGGAGCAAGGCATTCATTTCTGGTACCGTCAGACTGCGATTAGCGCGCACGGCGGTATGGCAGGCGAGCGTACCGAGTAATTCATTGCGACGGTCAATTAACACCCGAGAGCCACCAAATTCTCGCACTTCACGCAAAACGTCGCGGGCAAGCGATTGGGCATCTGCATTTTTGAGTAAGGCGGGAACGGCGCGCACAGCCAGCGTGGTGGGCGAGATGGCCGCCATATCAAAGCCGAGTGTCTTTAGGGTATCTTGATGTTCTTCGACGGTACCGACTTCGATGGCATCGGCGTAAAACGTGACGGGAATTAACATCGGTTGCACAGGCATGGCGTTTTCATCGAGCGCATTTTTGAGTTGCTCATACAGAATGCGCTCGTGGGCGGCATGCATATCCACCAGCACCAAGCCTTTGCTATTTTGTGCTAACACATATACGCCATGGAGCTGTGCAAGGGCAAAACCGAGTGGATGATCGTCATCGGGTAAACGCGATGCACTGGCTGATGAGAGAGTGCTGAAAGGCGACTGATCCTGTGGCGTAACGCTGCCACTGTCATTCTCATTGCCGTTGTGACTGCTATTGCTATTGCTGAAAAACGCGCCATAACTTTGCAGACTCTGGGCCACGCCTTGCTCGGTGCGGCGTCCAAATTGATTGTAATTCTGCGTACCGCTGTAGCCTGATTGGCTTCCGTTGGTGTACGGGGATGGCGTATTGAACTGACTGGCAAAGGTCGTTTGTTCGCCCGCAATCCATGGCGTCTTGCCTGATAAGACCGCTGTTGCAGACGCTGCGGTGGCGGGAGCAGGTACGGTACCAAAGGCCGTGGCAGAGGTCTGCGCCAAGGCACGGCTTACTGCATGAAAAACAAATTGATGGACGGCGCGGCTGTCGCGGAAGCGAACTTCAATTTTAGACGGATGTACATTGACATCGACCAATGCCGGGTCAAGGTCAAGCGCTAGGACGTAGGACGGATAACGGTCGCCGTGCAGTACGTCTTGATAGGCGGCCCGTACAGCATGGGTGAGTAACTTATCTCTGACGAAGCGACCATTCACATAAAAGAACTGCGCATCGGCGCGACCACGTGAGGCGGTAGGCAAACCGACGAACCCGTGAATACGCAGCGGTCCAGCACTTTCGTCTAAGGGAAGGCGCGCACTAGAAAACGCATCGCCCAGAATTTGTGCGCTCCGTTTGTCGATGGCGCTGACATTCCAATGATCGACGGCTTTGCCATTGTGAGTGAGCGAGAACGAGACATCGGGGCGGGCGAGGGCGATGCGGCGAACAACTTCGGCGCAATGTCCAAACTCGGTTTGTTCCGATTTTAAAAATTTACGACGTGCTGGGGTGTTGTAATACAAATCCTGCACATCAACCGTGGTGCCAACCGCCCCAGAGGCGGGTGAAATTTTACCAGCTTCAATTTGCCACGCGTGCGGTGCATCGGCGGTCCGTGTGGTGAGCGTTAGCAAGGAGACGGAGGCAATCGACGCCAATGCTTCTCCACGGAAACCAAGGGTAGCGACGTTTTCTAATTCCGTGAGGGATGAAATCTTTGACGTGGCATGTCGTGCGACGGCCAGCGGAAGTTGCTCTGGAGGAATGCCGCGACCATTGTCGCAGATCGCAATACGCTTCACTCCACCTTCTTCCAGCCGGATTGTGATACTCGTTGCACCTGCATCGAGCGCGTTTTCGAGTACTTCCTTTACGACGGCGGAGGGACGTTCGACCACTTCGCCAGCGGCAATCTGGGAAATAAGGTGGTCGGGGAGGGCCTGAATCGGCCGATAAGCAGGAGAATTCGTAGTCATTCCCCGATTATACCCGTCTGTGCTTGCGCGTAATACCGCATAGTGTATGATTGCGACGGCTTCATTGACTAGGATAATAATGGATTTAATGCAACTATTTGACATGATCTTGCATGTCGACAAAATGCTGGATGAGGTAATCAAGCAATACGGGACGTTGGCCTATTTTGTTTTATTTGCCATTATTTTTTGCGAAACGGCGTTTGTTATTTTTCCGTTTTTGCCGGGTGATTCATTGTTGTTCATCGCAGGCGCATTCAGTGCAACAGGTTCATTGAATGTCGTGATAGTGATTACGCTCTTTATTTTGGCTTCTGTGCTTGGGAACACGGCCAATTACTGGATAGGCAGTTTGATCGGCCATAAAATTCTTGAGAAAAATTACGGCTGGCTAGACAAGAACGCTTTAATGAAGACCCATGAATTTTATGAAAAACACGGTGGTAAAACGGTGGTGTTGGCACGTTTTATTCCGATCGTGAGAACGTTTGCGCCGTTTGTCGCTGGGATTTCAGAAATGACGCATAAGACTTTCCAGACCTTTAATGTTCTGGGCGCCTTATTGTGGATTTTTTCGCTGGTACTGAGCGGTTATTTCTTTGGTAACATTCCATTTATCCGTGATCATCTCAATACCATCGTTTTATTCGGCGTTGGTGTGGCAATTATTCCGGTGATCTTGGGTGCGGTGTGGAAGTTGATCAGCGGGTTCCGTCGCAAGCGATAAGCATGTAAAAACGGACTCTTGCGTGTCCGCTGGCATGAGTAGGGCGTCAATAGAGGTGCGGTTTGAAAGAGACAACATCCTCCACGGTGGTCTGGTTAGCGCAGCAAGCGCCTCGTAAGCCCGAGATCGGGCAGTCATGTAACGGGTGTGGCGTGTGTTGTGCTGCTGAACCCTGTCCGGTGGCACGGGTCTTTTTGTGGCAGCGTAAGGGCAGTTGTCGTGCCTTAATGTGGGATCCGTCGCAAAGTCTGTATCGATGTGGAATGCTGCTTCAGCCTGCAGCCTTTTTGGATTGGCTGCCACAACGCTGGCAAGGATGGTTTGGACGGCGCGTTCGTCGATGGATCTCTGCTGGTGTTGCGTGTGATTCTGATGCGACGATTGAATAAAAACAAAGCCCGGCATCGTGTCGGGCTTTGTTGTTTGTGGCGTGGTTTGTGATGTGGTTGAGGTCGCCGTTTAAGTAAAACGACTTTTTGCTAACGGCGGATTACGCGAGAAGTACTTTTTAATCCCCTTCATCACAGCTTCCGCCATCTGATCTTGGTACGCCTCATCCGTCAGCTTGGCTTCTTCTTCCGGATTAGAAATAAACGCGGTTTCGATCAAAATGCTTGGGATATCCGGCGCTTTCAAGACGGCAAAGCCCGCTTGTTCTACCGATCCTTTATGCAGCTTGTTGATGCCGCTGATTTCTGACAGCACAACTTTACCCAGCTTTAAACTATCGTTGATTTGTGCCGTGGTGGAGAGATCCAGAAGCACGCTGGCGAGCTGTTTATCATGCGTTTTAATGTTGACGCCGCCGATTAAATCCGCCGCGTTTTCATTATCAGCGAGCCACCGTGCTGCGGCAGAGCTGGCGCCTTTGTCTGAGAGCACAAATACCGATGACCCTTGCGCTGACGCATTCACAAACGCATCAGCATGCACAGACATAAACAAATCCGCCTGTACCGCGCGGGCTTTTTGTACACGGACATTCAATGGCACAAAAAAGTCCGCATCACGGGTCAGCATGACCCGCATATTGGGCTGCTGTTCTATTTTTGCTTTCAGACGTTTGGCGATCGACAACACAACGTCTTTTTCATGGTTCCCGCCGCGCCCCGTTGCTCCAGGATCTTCACCGCCGTGGCCTGGGTCAATCGCAATCGTGATCATTCGACCATTGCCAGTGCTCTTTTCTGGCGCAGAAGACGCTTGTTTTGCATCGATTTTTTGCTCGACCTTTGAATCTATTTTTTGTTCCGTTTTTTGATCGCCCTTTTGCTCGGTTTTGGCGTCATTTTTTGCTATTGCAGTCGGCGGCGTCGATGAATTGGGTACTGTTGGTGTCGATATCGTCGGCGTCGTCGGCGCAATCTGGGCCTGCTTGCCGTCATTTTGCCAGTCGCCTTTTTCTATCATCGCCATGATGGGATCAGGTGCCGTAGCGGGATACAAATCAAACACCAAGCGATGCTTGTAATTGCCAACGGGTTGCAGCGTAAAGACCTGTGGATTGACTTCTTCTTTCAGATCAAACACCAAGCGGACGACGTTAGGCTTATTTTGTCCTACGCGTACTTGTTTGATGTACGGGTCATTCGCTTGAATTTTTGCGACCAGCTCTTTTAAGGTCGGATTGAGCTCAAGGCCTTCGATATCAACGACCAAGCGCTCAGGATTTTTGACGGTGAAATAATTAGTGACCAGTTCACTGTCATTTTCTAGCGTGACACGGGTGTAGTCATCAGCAGGCCAGACGCGTACCGCCAAGATTTTGGCGGCATGGGCAGTTTGGGGAACAAGGACTGACAGAAGTAATGTGCCGCCCGCTTTCAAGAAGGTGCGGCGCTTTTTTGCCACGGACACCGTGTTGGTGGGCGTGGCGTCCATAACAGATTCTGACGTTACAGATTCGGAACAAATTGGAGTGATGCGAGACATGCGATACCTTTGGCAGACAACGCTTGTAATTCTACCTCACGCCCGTCGCCTTTGACGCGTAAAAATACATGTAAGTCCGGTTCCGGAAGAAGACCTTCTGCTTTTTCCGGCCATTCAATGATGCAAACCGTGTGATCATTGAATTCTTCTCTGAAACCTGCCTCCAGAAATTCTTCTGCACTGACCATGCGGTAGAGGTCAAAATGCATAATGGTGGTTGGTTGACCTTGAATCTGGACGGCGTAAGGTTCTGCTAATGTGTAAGTAGGACTTTTGACGGTACCAACGTGACCTGCAGCATGAATCAACGCGCGCGTGAGCGAGGTTTTGCCTGCTCCCAAGTCGCCATGCAAATACAGCGTCATTCCGGGGCTCAGGGCGTGTGCTAAACATTTACCTAATGCCTGCGTAGCCGCCTCGTCGTGCAGGGTCGTTTTATAATGGGACATTTCCAGCCTAGTTTCTATTTATGAATGCGCTAAACATAGCATATTGCCTCGCCCTTGTGTATGGTCCTAGGGGACGTGCGTGAGTCTCGACGAACAAGCATTGGCTGCCTTGTCAGCTCAAATTAAAGTATGGGGCAAAGAATATGGCTTCGCAGAAATACGCATTGCGGATGTCGATCTGCGCCACGCAGAAAGTGGCTTGCAGGCATGGCTGGATGCCGGGTTTCATGGTGAGATGGCTTATATGGCCGCACATGGAACAAAACGCAGTCGGCCTGATGAATTGGTCCCTGGCACAGTACGGGTGATTTCTGCGCGGATGAATTATTTACCTTCATCCGCATCGTGGCGAGACGCTGAGAAAAATCATGCGCCCGATACCGCCGTTATTTCTCTGTATGCGAGGGGGCGGGATTATCACAAGGTCCTACGCTCACGCTTGCAGCAATTAGCCGACAAAATTGCTGCACAGATTGGTCCATTTGGGTATCGGGTCTTCACCGATTCAGCACCCGTGATGGAGGTGGCGCTTGCAGAAAAAGCGGGTCTCGGTTGGCGTGGTAAGCACAGTCTGTTACTGAGCCGCGAAGCAGGTTCGATGTTTTTTCTAGGCGAAATTCTCGTTGATCTTCCATTACCAGTCGACGAGCCAGTTGGGCAACACTGCGGTCAATGCCAATCCTGCATGGACGTCTGCCCGACACAGGCGATTGTTGCACCATTTCAGGTCGATGCACGTCGTTGCGTGTCCTATCTCACGATTGAGTTGCATGGCAGTATTCCGGTCGAATTACGCCCATTAATCGGCAACCGAGTCTATGGATGTGACGATTGCCAGTTGTTTTGCCCATGGAATAAGTTTGCACAAAGCGCCGTTGTGGATGATTTCGAGGTACGCCACGGGCTCGACCATGCTCGCATGGTGCATTTATTGCTTTGGACTGAAGAGCAGTTTCTGCGCATCATGGAAGGTAGCCCGATCCGCCGGATAGGTCACGAACGTTGGCTCCGAAATATCGCAGTTGGCTTGGGAAACGCGGCGTCTCAGATGCCCGGAGATCCAGATATTGTTGCGGCATTGACGAGCAGGCTTGACCATCCCTCGGCGATGGTGCGTGAACACATTCAGTGGGCGTTAGAGCAACATGGGCAGCGTGTTGTGTAATAAGCAAATGTATTGTTACATCAGCAAAAGTCGATCCTGAGTGACACCCTTGATGGCGCGTGCTGTCGCAGATCTGTCGTCGAACAATGTAAAAATCACGTGCCGTTAATGATCCTGCCGATGTTTACCGCTATGATGGCGTTTTTGTGTCACACAAATGAAATACGACCCGCTGGGAAGCATTGCATTGGCGTGACGCCGGACTGAATTTTTGTCGGTGCGATGACATTGTTACGTATATTCTGCGCTCTGATCTCATTCATAGTACTGCACTAGAAGCACAGAGGCGTTTTGATGGATGATTGCCGGTCATCAGCATCGGCTCTGTTGATCGCCGAGTGCTATGCGCGGAGGTCACTTTTAGCAATCGTATTAAATCGTATTAAACCGTACTAATCGTATTAATGAGCAATGCGCAGGTAAGACTGAACATAAAAACAAGGATAGATTTTGAGACAACCATCATTTTTAAAGCAGTTGACCCGCACAAAGGCGGTCGAAGCGCATGATATTCTTTCTGACGAGCAACAGCAAAATAGCTTGCACCGGTCGTTAGGCATTTTTTCTTTGACGATGATCGGCGTGGGAGCCACGATCGGCACCGGCATTTTCTTTACCATGGTCGAAGCAGTACCCAAAGCCGGACCTTCGGTCATTTTGTCCTTTTTAATCGCAGCGCTGACCGCGGGGCTGACGGCCTTGTGTTACTCGGAATTGGCAGCACGGATTCCCGCTTCAGGCTCCTCGTATTCATTTGCGTATGCCACCGTGGGCGAATTTGCTGCTTTTGTAGTGGCAGCGTGTTTGCTCCTTGAGTATGGATTAGCGGCAAGTGCCACGGCGATCGGCTGGTCGGATTATTTGAATAACTTTTTGCAGAACGCTATTGGTTGGAAAATTCCTGAAATGCTACGTTCACCCATGATTGTTTCAGGTCCGAACGGCGTCGAATTCCATCCAGGACAATTCAACTTGCCACCGATTGTCTTGGTCTGTATTTGCTGCTTCTTACTGCTGCGCGGGGCAAAAGAATCGGCGACCGTTAATGCCATTATGGTGATGATCAAATTGGTTATTTTGATCTTTTTTGCTGTCATTGCGTTTTCTGGATTTAACATTGAGCATTTCACGCCTTTCTTTAATACCGATAACAGCAAAGGCATGGCGGGTATGGCGGGCGTTACGTCTGCCGCTGGCACCGTGTTTTTCTCATTTATTGGCTTAGATACCGTTGCAACGGCGGGTGCCGAGGTGAAAGACCCTAAACGCAACGTGCCGCTGGGGATTATGGCGGCACTGATTGTTGTGACGGTGTTCTATATGCTGGTCGCGGTCGCGGCTGTTGGTGCCCAACCTGCGTCGATGTTCCAAGGGCAAGAAGCAGGCTTGGCGGTGATTCTGCAGAACGTTACAGGGAAATCCTGGCCAGCGCTGATTTTATCGGCAGGTGCAGTCATCTCTGTATTTAGCGTGACGCTGGTGACAATCTATGGCCAAAGCCGCATTTTGTATGCGATCAGTAAAGATGGCTTGATTCCTTCGTCCTTCCAAGTCGTCAACCCGCGCACCCGTGCACCGGTCGTCAATACAGTGATCGTTTGTGTCGCCGTCGCGATTGTTGCTGGTTTGGTCGATTCTACGTTCCTGTGGGATATGGTCAGTATGGGAACATTGGTGGCCTTTATCGTGGTGTCGTCGGCAATTCCGGTGATCCGTCACAAAGGCATTGGTCAAGGCATGGAAGGGTTCCGTGTACCGTTTGGTCCCTATTTGATTCCTGGGCTGAGTATTTTTGCTTGCTTGTATATTTTAAAAGACCTTTCTGACACCACATTCAAGGTATTCTTTGCGTGGATGACATTAGCGATCGCGTTGTATTTTATTTACAGCAAGCGTCATTCCCGCCTGAATAAGTCGGCGAATCAATAAGCGACAACATCGGAAGCGCCGCGCCCTGTGATTGCATGCCCTGAACGTAGGGCAAAGGGCGCTCTTGCTGCGGTGTTTTTCAGCTTGTGTCGTCAGTGATCGATGAGTAATCCCTCGTTGGAATTGACCCAAAAATGGTGAAAGCAATGAACATAATCAAGGCAATACAAGCAGTGAATACACGTCAACTCAAACGCAGCGCCATGACATTTGCCATGCTCGCCGTCGCCATGAGTGCCGTCGGTGCGCGGGCAGAAGGAATCGGTAGCGTTGATACGGCATTTAAACTCATCGGCCCCGACCATAAAATCGTCGTCGAAGCTTACGACGATCCCAAGGTGAATGGCATTACCTGTTATGTGTCTCGCGCCAAAACGGGCGGGATTGCCGGTGGTTTGGGGTTGGCAGAAGATAAGTCTGAGGCATCAATTGCATGCAGACAGGTTGGCCCCATTAGCTTTACAGGACCACTCAAGCAAGAAGAAGAGGTCTTCAATCAAAGTTTGTCCATCTTGTTCAAAAAGTTACGCATCGTTCGGATGGTGGATCAAAAGCGCAATGCATTGATTTATTTGACTTACTCCGAAAAACTGGTCGACGGCTCCCCCAAAAACAGCGTGACAGCGGTTGCGGTAGATCATGGGACGGTCATTCCAGTTAAATAAAATAGTGCTATCCTGATGATGTAATGCCACTATTTGCGCGTTGGCACAGTCTAAATAGAACGACTGTGCCGATTTCGTCATAAAAAGACGATATTTGTGCACAGGAAAGAATTTCTGTGAGGCAATGGATGCGTTAAAATGCGTTTTGCTCGCAATGACCTTTATATTTTTTTAACATGACACCCTCGAGTTCTCCTGCCGTTGCGTCTGATCAATCGGTTGATGCACTGATCAAAACCATCCGGATACCGCCACGCCCCAGCATGCTCATTGACGTGCAGGCGGAGTTGGCGTGTAAAGAACCCGATCCAAAGCGCCTCGCAGCGACCATTGCGAACGATGTTGCTTTGTCTGCTTCGCTGATGAAGCTCACCAATTCATCGTTTTTTGGTTTGCGTCTGAAAGCCAGTTCGGTGGAGCATGCGGTGCATTTATTGGGATTGCGGCAGAGTGGCTTATTAATGACGGGGATCATTGCCCGTCAGTCGGTCAAAGTAGAGAATATGTCACTGGTGAAATTCTGGGACTTTTCTTCTAAGCGTGCGCAGGCGATGGCGCATTTGGCAAGTCATATGCGTGTGTGTTCACCGGATCTGGCGCATACCTTTGGTCTTTTTTGTGATATCGGCATCCCCATTTTGATGGAACGTTTTGAGGGATACCAAGAAACGCTTGATTTCGCCAGTCAAGAGTTCGAAAAGAAATTCACCGCGGTAGAGCAGGAAAGACACAGTACCAGTCACACCTCGATTGGTGCATTAATGGCGCGTACTTGGGGCCTGCCTGAAGAAGTATCGACAGCGATTTTGTTGCATCACGATTATGATGCGTTGCAGGACAGTACTACTCCAGAAACCATACGCGCGTTGATTGCGCTGGCGCTTGTCGCTGAATACAGCATCCACAAATATCACGGTGAAGAAACGCTCGCAGAGTGGGAAAAAGGCGGCGCACTTGCTTGCGATTTTCTGGGTCTTCCCAACGATGAATTAGAAGACCGATTTGAAGAGCTGCACGATCTTTTCAACTCTGTGCACTGATCACTTCCCGCATCGACTGGGACACATCAAAATAAGCGATTGAGTACTCTCGCGGGCAACATGACAACCGCCCGCAAGAGCTCAAAGACGCCTTCCACCGCAATACCGAGCAACCGAAACGGCAATGTAAGAACCCATACCAGTGGGTAGAGTACGATTGCGATCAGTGCCAGTGGCCAGCAAAAAATAAACAAAAAAAGCCAGATAAATAAAGTCAGCATGATGATTTTATTTGACGATGATATGGATGAGATTGCTCAGCATGACGAGGGCGATTGTCGCAATAACGACGGCATCCATGTTTGCGTAGAGTTTCATACGATTTCCTTTCAATGTTGGGTTGATGGTGTCACTGTAGCGTGCACTGAAAGGTAATTCGAGGACAATGAGATAAACGGTGAGAGACGTAGGATAGAACGCAATGGGGCCGGATAAAGTGATACGCCCCACATTCAATATCGATCACTGAGCAGTGACATGACTACTCGTGTCGGCACATGAAGGCATATTACGGTGTCATTTTGCTCAGCAATACATCAATCATCGCAGCGGTCTGCGCATCTGGAACTCCATCGAATTTCTCTGGTCGGTACTTCATCTGAAATGCGGCAATCACATTCTTTGTTGGCTCATCCATGACGCCGAGTTGCGGAATTTTATAGCCGATTTTTGCCAGTTTTTGCTGGAACCACTTCACGTCAGGTAACTGCTGCTCATACGTCGGTTGCAGCTCGGCGACAGCACTTGCGTCTGGCCAGTAAATCAAACCTGCATCCGCCAGTTGTTTCCATGGAAAAAGTGGGCCCGGGTCTGGCTTACGTTGCGGTGCGATATCCGAGTGCGCCAAAATGTATTGAGGGCGGATGTGGTAACGGGTTGCGATGTCTTTGACCAGTGCAATAACGCGGTCAATTTGGGCTTGTGGAAACGGGAAATAAACCCTGCCGTCTGGCGTCTCTTTGTAGCCGAGGTTCACAATTTCAATGCCAATCGAACTGGCATTCAGACGACTAAAGTCGCGCCAGTCACTGTAGCCAGCGTGATAGGCCATGCGGCTTTCGTCCACTAATTGCCAGACTTTGATGGGGTTTTCATTGCCCACCAGATAGTGAGCGCTGACGTCTTGGGTGCTGAGCACACGTAATGAGGTCGGCTGATCAATGGCTGTGTAATGCAGGATGATAAATTGCACCCGGTCTTCCTGACCTTTTGCCACCACACTACGATCGATGTCAGCGCGGGGAGGTGTCGTTGCACAGCCGCTCAGCAATCCGATCATTAATCCGAAAAATCCAATAGCAAAGCGTTTTTTCATAGAGAATATTGTCATCGTTGAATGTGTAATGGAGATATTTATAGCGTTTTCAATTGTCTTGCTGCGAGGCGAGCGGCAGAAAAATGGGCCTGACAGGGCTTTTGTCTGAAGCTGATCTCGGGCGGTAAATTGGCCCGTAAGGATTCCGTGATCACTGGATGCAATTCTTGCACGCGACCGCTCATGGCAATCGGTTTATCACCAAATCGCTTACACATCGCCAAGCCAAGTCGCGCCAATTCTTCCCCAGCACGTTTGAGAATATCCAGTGCTACGAGGTCTTTATCTGCCGCTTGGGCAACAGCGAGTGCGAGCTTGCCAATGTCACCTCGGCTGCGCTGATAAATGAATTCGCGGGATTGGTTCCAGTCGGCGCTACCGATCGCTTGAAAAATTGTCCGCGCCAAAAACGACGTGCGCCATTGCTCAGGATATTCGTCCTCGAGCCGCCAAATATGGCGTAAAGCCTCACGAGCGATCCAAAAGCCGCTACCACCATCATCGAGTAAATAGCCTCGTCCCCCGGCGCGATGAAACTGTCCTTGTTCGTCGATATAAACAGCGATGGATCCTGTGCCCGCATAAATCAGGTATCCAGCACCGGGTCGGAATGTATCGTGGTAGGCGATTTCAACATCATTCCCGACACAAATCTGCTCGTCGGGTAACTTAAAAATTTTTGCCAGCGTGCTTTGAAGATGTTCTGTATTTTCCCCAAACCCTGTGATGCCCGCTCTGACGGATTGCAAAATACCGTGGGTGCCTGCGGTCGCGGCGAGGGCAGAAAAGACCCGCTTAAATACTTGCTTACCTTCTGAGGTATTGAAATGCAAGGCGGTCAGTCCCTCTGCGGTGCCGCTGGCAATGATTTCCTCATCAATCCCCGCGAGTGCCCAGCGGGTCTGTGTGCCGCCCGTATCGATGCCAAGACCCAATATCGGCGGTGTGTAGGGGGTAGAAGGTGGCACGGGTGTGTGGTGGTGGATCGGGGGCATGCGAGTGAGCAAAGACTAACTTTTGTCTTTTTACTTGAGGGTTGAAAAAAATAAGTGTAAAACAGCCAACGCCATGAATATCGCGTGTAATTCCGTTTATTATAGGTCGCTTATTGCCTGCCGTATGTATGAATGTGCATGCTGTCCGTACATGTAGCGGAAAATACAATCGTGTTGATGATGTACCTCAATGCTAGTTTGATACGAAAAGTGACGGAAAACACGATCGTATCGTCCCCTTGAATCACTCTGAGAACAAAAAATAAAAACGATGAGCACCACCTTACCCCCGTCCGACGCTGCTGTTCAATCCTCTTCTCATCGAGCATGGCGCTGGGTTCCTTCGCTTTATTTTGGTCAGGGAATTCCGTATGTTGTTGTCATGACCCTCTCGGTAATCATGTACAAAAACAGTGGTATTTCGAATGCGGATATTGCTTTATATACAAGCTGGCTCTACTTGCCTTTCGTGATCAAACCTTTGTGGTCACCGATTGTTGATCTGCTTAAAACGCGGCGACTCTGGATTGTCAGCATGGAGTTGCTGATTGGCGCCTTATTTGGTTTGATCGTACTCGTCATTCCATTGAGTGGATTTTTTCAATGGACTTTACTGATGTTTTGGCTACTGGCCTTCAGCGCGGCAACGCATGATATCAGTGTGGATGGCTTTTATATGCTGGCATTAGAGCAGCATCAGCAAGCAGCTTATGCTGGTGTTCGCAGCATGTTTTATCGTATTGCGATGCTGACCGGGCAGGGGGTATTGGTATTTGTTGCAGGGATGCTGAAAGATCTGACGGGGCGTGTTGATCTCGGCTGGTGTGCGGTATTTGCGGGACTTAGTCTGCTTTTTTTGAGCCTTGCTTGGTATCACTATCGTGTACTGCCGTTCCCAGCACAAGACCGTCGACAAGATGCTCCCGCAGCCAGCGTACAAGAGTTTTTGGCGGTGTTTCGTGATTTTTTCAAAAAGAAAAATTTGTTACTGAGCATTTCTTTTCTACTTTTTTATCGTTTTGGTGAGGCACAGCTCGTTAAAATGGCGCCGCCTTTTTTGTTGGATGATGTGCTCAAAGGCGGGCTCGGTTTGTCCACCCAAGCAGTGGGCATTATTTACGGTAGCGTCGGGATGTTGGCACTCACTGCGGGTGGTTTATTGGGTGGTGCTGCGATTGCTCGGTTTGGACTTAAGGCTTGTTTGTGGCCCATGGCGTTGGCGATTAATGTGCCGCATGTGGTGTACGTCTATCTCGCTTTTGTGCAGCCGCAACAGGTCCTGTTGGTCGGTGCGGCCGTCGCGATCGAACAAATGGGGTATGGTTTTGGGTTTGCGGCTTATATTCTCTATATGATTATGTTGGCCGAAGGCGAGCACAAGACCGCGCATTATGCGATCTGCACTGGATTTATGGCGCTGAGCATGATGCTGCCAGGGATGTTTAGTGGTGCATTACAAGCAACCCTTGGCTATGCGCACTTTTTTGTGTGGATTTGTTTGTCTGCTGTTCCTACTTTTATTGTCGCGGCGATGATCAACATTGATCCGGCGTTTGGCAGAAAACAAGATGAATAGTTGGTGACGGACCGCGCACCAGACGACCGAAGTCGGCTTCAATGCCCAACGGTGGGACACCTGTCCATAGACATGACGGAGACATGATAATAGGTGTCTTCAATGAGGATAAATAAATAAATGAATGTACGTTTTTTTTGCAAGCAAGCTCTTGCTGCATTTGGGTTGATGTCGGTTGTGATGACAGGCATTACCGCACCGGTCAAAACACTGCACGTATTACTGACCAAGCAAGAGAGCGTGATGGATCCAGCGGTCGCCTCAGATATCACCACGGTGAGTATCAATGAAAATATTTTCGAGCCGATGCTAACGTATGATTATCTCGCCCGTCCCTTGAAATTAAAGCCGAATACGCTTTCCGCCATGCCCACCATCAGTGATGGTGGAAAAACCTACGTCATGCATTTACAGCACGGTATTTTATTTACTCCCGATGCGGCGTTCCATGGCAAACCACGTGAATTGGTGGCTGACGATTATGTTTATGCGATTAAGCGCCTGTATGACCCGGTGTTGAAATCACCATGGTTGTTCATGTTTGAAGGCAAATTGCAAGGTGATGAGAAATTACGTGCAGATAAACTACCTGCTGGCAAGCAAGTGGATATCAATACCCCGATCGCTGGCATCAAGGCGCTTGATAAGTACACGCTGCAAATTAAACTTAATGCCCCCGATACCAACTTTTTGTTTATTCTCGCGACAACAGCAACGGGTGCTGTTGCTAAAGAAGTGATGCAAGCCTATGGTAGTCAGGCGGGTAATCATCCCGTTGGTACAGGACCATTTTTTTTGAGCCAATGGCAGCGGAGCTTTCAGATTGAATTGAGTAAAAACCCCGACTACCGATCGACGCCCTTTGAGGGCGATGCGGGACAAGACCCCGTCGTGAAAGCCATTGCCGCGCGTCTCCAAGGGAAACGCTTGCCGCTCGTTGATAAAGTCGAGATCAGTATTGTAGAGGAACAGCAGGCGCGGGTATTGGGGTTCTTGAATCGCGAATTTGATGTGTTGGAACAAGTACCTGCACCCTTAGCGGAAATGGTATTGAAAGACGGCAAACTCAAACCTGCTTTGCAGCAGCAAGGTATTCAGCTGACGATGTTTCCGACATTGCAAACGTATTACATGTGGATGAATATGCAGGACCCCGTCATTGGGGGATATACACCAGAAAAAATTGCTTTACGACGCGCAATCGCTTTGGCGTATAACAGCAAAGAAGATATTAGTCTGATGGAAAAGGGCTTAGCGATCCAAGCGCAGACACCGTTACCGCCCAGCGTACTGGGTTATGACGCACAATTTGTGAGTCCAGTGCAATACGATATTCAGCTTGCGAACGCCTTACTAGATCATTTCGGTTATCGACGTGGTGCGGATCATTATCGTCAATTACCGGATGGCCAACCGTTGCAATTACTGATGCACACCGAAGCGAATGCATCCGGGCGTTTACGTGACGAAGTCTGGCGTAAAACCATGGATACCCTCGGCATCCGGATTCAATTTAAGGCCGATAAACACTCCGAAATTATTCATGCCGCGCGGTTGGGTAAAGTTCAAATGACCGAAGCAGATTGGATTGCGGATTTTCCGGATGGCGAGAATTTTTACCAATTGCTGTATGGCGGTAATGTTGGCCGAGCGAACTACGCCCGTTTTGATTTGCCAGCATTTAATCAATTGTATGAACAGTCGCAGAAAATAGCGGATTCTCCAGAGCGTCGGCGTCTGTACCAACAAATGGCGTTATTGGTTGCTGCTTATAATCCATGGGTTTTACGCACTCATCCATTGTCAGCAGATGTAACCCAACCATGGCTGCAGAATTATTTACGTCATCCAGTAAACTTTACCAATTGGCGTTATCTGGATATTGCGCCAGACGCGCAGCAAAACCATAAAAAATAAGGCTGCATGACGAGCACATGCAGCCGGTGGTGTTACATCATGGCGTTTGCTTTGAGGCTTTCCTGCCCTGATCGACTGATCGCCATGACGGTGATCTGACGTACAGCAGCAGGCGCGCCGTTCTTGACATCAATGGTGAGCTGCGATGCGGGCTGAACGGAAAAGAGCCATTGTTGATCTGTCCGCTTCCAGATCGCTAACCAACGGGTATTTTCTGGATCGGCTAACCGAACACTGATGTTTCTTTTAACCTCTGATAGCGTCAACTGAGGTGGTGCAATGTTGGTATTTTCTAGCCAAGGCGAGGCCGGTACCAATGCGGGCGATGTATATTTTTCTGATGCTAGACGCTGACTGATATTTTTACGGTTTTGCTTTAAAGCGATCAGACTGAAATGGACATGCCCATCACTGCCTTGCCCGCGTAGGGCGTCGACCTGGTTCAGAATTTCGTCCGCAGTCCAAGAGTGTTCGGTGTGATCAATACGGCTGGTATATAAACCAGGCCAGATATGACGCTGCTGCGGATTTTGCGATTGCCAGTAGGCATCAAGCACTTTAAACGCTTGCGGTGCCTGATTGATGGGCCAATAGAGTTGCGGTGACAAGTAATCTAGCCAACCATTCGCAAGCCACAGTTCGACATCGGCGTAGAGTTTGTCATACTGGCTAAAGCCGGTGATACCTGCAGGTACTTTGTCTAAGCGACCAATACCAAAAGGGCTGATGCCAAACTTTACCCAGCTTTTTTCTTGATGAACAAGTGTGTTGACCGCTTCAACTAGGTGATTGACATTGCTTCGTCGCCAGTCCGTACGGCTCAGTGTGCCACCGCTCATGAGATATTTTTGCCAAGAGATTTCGTCTGGAAAATCGACTTCACTACCGTTTGCGGCTTTAATGGGATAAGGGTAGAAATAGTCATCGATATGGATACCATCGACATCATAGCGACGTAATACATCGCCAATTACGGCGATCGTTTGTTGTAGCGCGGCGGGTTCACCGGGATCCATCCACGATAAATCTCCATATTGTTTGACTACTTCGGGGATCGTTTTGCTGACGTGATTTCTGGCCGCATTGCTTTTAGACACCGCCGTTCTGGCGCGGTAGGGGTTGAACCATGCATGCAACTCCAAGCCACGCGCATGGGCTTGCTCGATCCAGAACTGTAATGGATCGTAATACGGCATCGGTGGGCGACCTTGTTCTCCGGTCAAAAATTCAGACCATGGCTCAATCGCGGAAGGGTAAATAGCATCCGCTGCGGGGCGCACCTGCAAGATGATGGCATTCAACTTGAGGGCGACTGCTTGATCGAGGATCGCGATAATCTCTGCTTTTTGCTTATCGCTACTGAGATCGCGGCGACTCGGCCAATCAATATTCGCCACGGTTGAAACCCAGACTGCGCGGAATTCGCGTGGCGTAGGGGGTGTTTCAGCACCCGGAACCTGATCAGGCAGGGGGGCGTTCGCGACAATGACAGATACGGGCGCGGTTGCTGGCGGCAATGAAGATGTCGTTGGCGCGTCTTTTTTGACTTTATTCGTACTACACGCGCACAGCGTACAGAGCAGTAACGCCATGCACCATTGTGAGAATCGACGCCAAAAACGGACGCCAAAGGGCGTAAAGGGCCCGAGATGGTCGGGGGAAGAACGAAGAGCGGAAAACAAAAACATGCGTCGCGGTTGGCTCAATGACAAAGACTTGAGATGCTACTGCATTCCAGTTTATCAAACCAGCCTTTCTTTACACCGCGGGGTATCCCCATGATTCTGGTAGGGGATTTGGCGCTCAAGTACCCTGTTTATTCACGTGATGGCTAGTGACACCATTCTTTCGCTAACGTGAAAGTGACGGCCCATGAAATGATGGCGGTACAAATTGTGCATACAAAACCAAAATACTGGATCGGATAACCCCGACGGCGATTATCGGCAAAAATGATCATTTCACCGACTGTCATGACGGCAGTCAGAATAGCAACGAACATGACCAGCAACATGACCAAGGCTTCTTTATCAGACAAATTACGGCAATTTTGTGTGTAGAGGTGAGCGATCTGGAACGTACGGTCGAATCCCATCATTTCAAACATCACAGCAACGACAACAATCGCCACGGTCATCAATGGGATAAACCAAGTGAGAAAGTGCTTATCCGTGAACGTGATCGTGAGGAGCTTGATCCAGTCTTTTAAGAACGCGAGCATACTTACCTTTGTGATCAGTGTTCAGAACGAGCGCCTCAAGCACACCGTTTTTCGTAAAAGAAACGAGTTTGTGTCACTGAGTATATGTTAACGGTGATCAAGTACAAGTTATGCCGAAGAGCATCTATTTCTTTGTATCAAGATGCTTACAAACAACACTTACTTCGTTGACGAAAAGGCGACCAGGAATGTGGGTCAGAGGAAATGGGCGTCAAGTAAAGCTTGATCCCATGCAGGAATGGGCTGGTATTCCGCAACCAAAAAGTCGATTAAGGTGCGGATTTTGGGCGTCACTTGACGTGTCGCAGGGTAGAGTGCGGTCAGATGGTTGAGTGGTAAATCCCATGCTGTGAGCACGGGGATTAACCGTCCCTCCAGCACGTCGCGCCAAGCGAGAAACGTGGTGTCATAGACGATGCCAGCGCCCCGCAAGGCAGCTTGGTGCAAGACCTTGCCATTGTTAGCGCTAAAACTTGGGGTGATATCGACGGAAACATGTTCACGTTCGCCGGCATGATTTCGTGAAAACTGCCAATGCGCGCCTTGGGTCAGATGACTGAAATGCAGGCAGCGATGGTGCTGCAGATCTAGCGGGTGATGCGGAACACCATGGAGGGCAAGGTAATCTGGACTGGCGCACAACAGACCCCGACACGGAGCCAGCGTTCGCATTTGCAAGCCTAGGCTATCGGGGATGCCGCCCACACGAATGCTCAGATCAAAGCCGTGTTTAAATGGATCAAGTAAGTTATCGTCGACATGCAGGCTGACCTGCAGCTTGGGATGCGCTAAGGTAAAGCGGGCAATGGCGTCCGCTAACCATTCCGCACCAAAGCTCGTGGGTGCCTGCACCCGCAAACCACCGGCGAGTTCGCTGACTGATTGGGTAATGGCGAGACGTCCTAGCTTAGCCTGTTCGACGCTTGCAGCACATGGCGCGAGATAAGCATGACCTGATTCTGTCAGACTCACTTCACGTGTGGAGCGGTGAAGCAAGCGGGTGCCGAGTTCTGCTTCGAGTTGCAGAATCAGCTTGCTCACCAGCGCGCGACTCATGCCCAGCTGTTTTCCAGCCGCACTAAAGCTGCGGTGGCGTGCCACCTCCACGAAGATTTCCATTGCTTTTAGTTGATCCATGCGTCCATTGTCAATAATTTGGCGACAATCTGTCAACCGAATTTCTATTGTGATGAGACAATTTGATTCATTACACTGTGACATTCTCGCCCGTATGGCTGGGCGTGGGCTTGAGATGAATCCACAATAAAAAGGAAAGACAATGCTAACCCAAGAACAAATTTCCCAGTTTCATGAAGACGGTTATGTGCTGATTCCAGATTTCAAAACCGCCGCAGAAATTGCGGCGCTGCGTGAACGTGCAGAGCAGATTGTCAATGATTTTGATCCGGCGAGCTCAAAGTCGATCTTTACCACGAAAGAGCAAGAGCAGCATATCGATCATTATTTCCTTAATTCAGCAACGAACATGAGCTGTTTTTTTGAAGAAGAAGCGTTTGATGCCGACGGTAAATTGAAGCAAGATAAATCATTGTCGATCAACAAAATCGGCCATGCGATGCATGATTTGGATCCCGTGTTTAGTGCATTTTCAAGAGGTCCCGGGTTGGCGCAGGTCGCGAAACAACTCGGCTTACAACGACCACAGATTTGGCAATCGATGTACATTTTTAAGCAGCCGGGAATTGGCGGTGAAGTACGCTGGCATCAGGATGCGACCTATTTTGAAACAGACCCCGTCAGTGTGACCACCTTCTGGTTTGCACTAGAAGACGCTACGCTCGAGAATGGCTGTTTATGGGCAGAACCGGGCGGGCATAAAACACCGATGCGTGAGCGCTTTGTGCGTCATGGTGATGTAGTGACGGTGGAGAAATTATCTGATATGCCTTGGCCTAGCGATGCCACTGCTGTCCCGCTTGAAGTGAAAGCCGGCACACTGGTCTGCTTTCATGGATTGTTACCGCATTACAGCGCCCCGAACCGTTCCCCCATTTCACGTCATGCCTATACGTTGCATGTGACAGATGGTGCGACAACGTATTCGCCGCAGAACTGGATCCAACGTGATGAGCGTTTTCCGGTGCGTGGCTTTGAATGATGGCGGTGCATCATTCGTCTCAAAACAACGACAATGCAACGACAATGCAACGACAAAAGCACGATAAAACAGCGATGAGCCAACAACTTTACATTTTTGCGCCACACTGGGGAAGTGCCCACCTCAGCCGCGAAGCATTTATTGATCGCGTGAAAGAAGCCGGATTCGACGGCATAGAAATGTCTCTGCCAATGGATGTGGAAGAACGTGAGGCATGGTGTAGAGCGATTGAGGACGCGGGGCTTCTGCTGATAGCCCAGCAATGGGAAACAGTGTTCCATGCCGATTTTGAGACGCATAAACAAGCGCTCGCAGAGTACCTCCTCAATGCCTGCGCTGCCCAGCCCTTATTGATCAACACGCACACCGGCAAAGACTTTTATAGCTTTGCCCAAAACAGCGAGTTACTTGATTTGTGTGATCGTATCAGCTTGGAGACGGGCGTTCCCATCGTGCATGAAATTCATCGTAGCCGTTTTTCTGGCCACCCAATGCTGCTCCTACCTTATCTGCAGCAACGCCCCGCATTAGCGTTAAATGCGGATTTGTCCCATTGGTGCTGTGCTTGCGAGTCGTTACTTGAAGATCAGTCGCAGATGCTTTCACAGGTGTTTCCGCACGTGCAGCACATTCATGCCCGAGTCGGTCACAGCCAGGGGCCGCAGGTCAATGATTTTAGAGCACCAGAACATGCCCACGCATTGGCGCAACATCTCGCGTGGTGGGATCGTATTGTTGCCTTGCGCCGCGCAGCAGGAGCAAAGCAAATCACGATGACCCCAGAATTTGGCCCGACGCCGTACACCCCAACTTTGCCTTACACCAATCAGGTCGTGAGCGATGCTTGGGAGTTAAACGTAGCGATGATGCATTTGCTGCGAGCGCGTTACGCAGAGTAAGTCTATACGATCATAAAAAAACGCTGTCAGGTCGTTGAAGATCTGACAGCGTTTTTATCACGACTATATGGTGTGATTGGCGATCAATGCGCTACTTACCAGTTATAAGCAACTTTACCGTAGAAATAACGTCCATCAAATCCATACGGTGAGAACGTGCTGTAAGGCAGTGTTCCACCACTATTGAGGCTGCTTTGGACTTGATCCGGATACTTGTTGGTCACGTTATTGATACCGCCTGTGATTGTCCATTTGCCTGCATGGTAGCTGGCAGCCAGGTCCAGCAAGGTGTTGGCGCTGTAGGTCTGATCTTGGGCCGCATTGTTTTGTGGTACCAAGAAACTACCGTAGCGTGTCACTTGTGCATGGGTTGTCCACTGATTGATGATGTAATCTGCCGCCAGTGTCAGCTTGTCTTTTGGTGCGGATGCTGTTGCACGTAAAATGGACTGGCGGTCAATGAGTGTCAGATTGTTAGCTGCCAGAATCGCAGGATTGGCAGCAACGTTACTCACGCTCGTATTGTTGTGGTTGTAGCCAAACGTCAGCAAGACTTTATCACTGCCGGTGATGGACAATTGATAGTTACCCACGACATCAACACCGCGTGTTTTGGTGTCAAGCGCATTAGTGAAATAACGGGCGGCACCGACCAAGACTCCTTGGTTCGCAAGCACACTTTGTAAGCTGGCAGGCAAGACTAAGTTGCCAGAATATAGAATGCGGTTGTCGATATCGATTTCGTAGGCGTCAACGCTCAGCGATGCATTATTTGTCGGTTGGTACACGCCACCCACACTGAAGTTTTTCGACTTCTCTGGTGCCAACGGTTTTGCGCCCAAGGCTTTGGCTGCTGCCGTACCAACACCAAACGTACCGGTATCCACCGGTTGGGTAGTGCCATTGACGGTCAGTAAGTTCGTACCAGTGATGGTGTAATTTTCTTGCGCTAAGGACGGCGCACGGAAGCCATTCGATGCCGCTGCACGCAGCGCAAACTCTTTGGTCAATGCAAGACGCGCTGACAATTTACCCGAAGTGACGCTACCAAAGTCGCTGTAATCTTCATGGCGAATCGCTGCAGATGCACTCAGTTGTTTGGTCAAATCTGTCTCAAGGTCAGCATACACGGCACTGCTGTGACGGCGGTAATCACCAGAATTCGATGGCTGAAATCCCGCAAAGCCTTGTGCGCCACTGCCACTGTAAGAGTTTGGATTACCTGGGCTAATCTGGTATTCATCGCGTCGGTATTCCGCGCCAAACGCGACTGTCAGTGGATTCGCTAACGCAGCCAATTCAATTTCTCTCGCAGCATCGAAGTTGAATAAGGTCTGTGTATTTCTGAGCTGACCATCATAGAAGCTGGTCGGACTTTTTGCACCGAGACTTAAGTTGGCGGTATTGTTCACGTTGAGTGTGAATTCGTTATAGCCATAGTTCAGACTAGAATCCCAGCGCCAGCCATCAGTATGACCGCGCACACCAATCACGCTAGAGAAGTCAATATTGCGCGCTGCTTCATTAGGCAAGAAACCATTGGGATACAACGGTGAACGTAATGTTGTTCCTGTGGTGTAAGCCGTGCGCCACGTCGCGGCGGCGTTGGTGTTTCGCTGACTTGCGTTAATGAACGTATAGAGTTCGATATCGTCATTCAAAGGTAAGCCAGCATTGATACCCACATTGTATTGCGCCAATTGTGGATCACCTTGTTGCTGTGTGATTTTGCCGTAGAGAGGTTCTAATGGATTACGGAAATCAGCGCCTGCACGATTGGTTGTCCCTTGATGTTTTTCTTCAGCAGTAAAACGTAACCACCCTTTTTCGCCGAGGTGAATGCCGAAGTTGGTACTTAGATCTCCTTGGCGTCCATCGCGTTCACTATATTCACCACCGCTGAGAGCGATTTCACCACCTGTCGCGCCTTTTTTCAGAATGATATTAATCACGCCAGCAATCGCATCAGAGCCATACTGTGCTGCAGCGCCATCGCGCAGAACTTCGATATGATCGATTGAGGATAAAGGAATCGTGTTCAAATCAGCTGGTGAAGAACCACGACCCACAGTGCCGTTGACGTTGACCACCGAGGTCGTATGCCAGCGTTTGCCATTCACCAAAATCAGTGTTTGATCAGGAGAGAGTACGCGTAATTGTGCAGGGCGGTTGGCAGAGGTCGCATCCGCGACCGCTGGACTTGGAAAGTTGAGCGATGGCAGCAAACGATTTAAGGCGGACCCAATGTCCGTGGCGCCGGTTGTTTGCAGATCTTTGCTCGTTAATACATCGATCGGTGCTTCGGAGTCTGTGACCGTACGGTTGACACTACGCGTTCCCGTCACAATGACGGCTTGTGCTGCAGTGGCTTCGGCTGAAGCGACGGTTTGTTGTGCCGATTGTTGCGTTGATTGTTGCGTTGATTGTTGCGTTGATTGTTGAGCATAAGCCGCAGGCATCAGACCACTTGCAAACAAGGCAGAAATGAGAAGAGATGAACGTCGTCGCGTTAAGCGATAAGGGACAGAAACTGACATAGAATTTTCCAATGAAGATAGTGTGCGCTAAGCAGCGGATTGAGCTCCGATCAACGATAGTGCTGATCAATAGCAAGATGAAAGCGATGATACAGGCGGCTCGCTGCACGACCAACGAAGGTTTTGCAATTTGAAAAGACAAAAATAATATATAGCGTTTTTTGCCGTGCTAACGCGTCAATGAAACGATACAGATGAATCGCCTAAATCGTTTCATCGCTTCATTGCTTAGGGAAGAGGTACCTGTGGAAAAGAGGAGCGTGCCGCTGAAAGATTGTCATCAGTGATCGCGCCAGCTGCGACCCAGTCGATCAGTGTGTCGAGAACTGACCGCGCCTTTTCGGCTGCTTCTGCATTGATCATCGCCACAACAATCCACTGTTGATGGTGGATGTCTCGCACATAGCCTGCAATGGCAACGCTATCTTTTAACGTCCCAGTTTTAATGCGTGAACTTTGTGCGGCAAGACTATCCTTGAGTCGACGGCGCATCGTACCGTCTACCCCTGTAATCGGCAGGCTGCTCGCGAATTCTGCATACCAATTACTACGTGATGCTGCTAGTAAAACGGCGGCCATTTGTCGTGCGCTGATTTGTTCGGAACGCGATAAACCGGAGCCATTTTCAAGGACGATACCGGCGTCATTGATTTGATTTTTAAAAAGCCAGGATCGAACCCGAGACTCGGCGCGTTGCGCGCTACTCTCGGTTTGTGGTGCGTTATTGTTCTCTATGCCCAGTGTCAGAAAAATCGTCCGTGCCATTGCGTTATCCGAATGCTTGTTGACGATACGGATCGTGTCGGCCAATGTTTCTGAGGCGCGCTCTACGATCAGTTGTGCCGTGGGCGGCGTGATCCCATCGCTCACGTCACCGTCCCAAGTGCCTCCAAGCTCTTGCCAAAGTTGGTGGATTGCTTGGGCGATGTAACGATTCCGATCAAGTAGATTCAGCGCTTGCGTAATCTGACAATTGCGCGGAAAACTACCATTGAGCGTCACCACCACGTCAGCGCCTTGATAACTGATGTTCGGTGCTTGCCAGTAGGTCTCCCATTGTCCGCAGGGCTTTTTGATGATGTGCAATTGGCTCACTACACTGACATGTTGTAATGGCGTGAGGAGCGTTGGAGAGACCGTATCGTTATCAGATTGCACGCGGATGGTGCTGATGTTGCTGTTGATGAGCAAGGCGTCCGGAATGACGTTGTAATAGGCATCAGGAAACGCATCAAAGGGAGGTGCGTTGGTATCAATGCGCTCAGGCTGAAAATAGCTGCGATCGAGAACGATATTGCCTTGAATCGTTTTGACACCTTGGTAGCGAAGATCACGCAACAAGGCACTCAGCTTCTGTATCGTTAAGTCTGGGTCACCACCGCCGCGCAAATAGAGATTGCCACTCAGCACCTCTGACACTACCGGCTGATCACGCAAGATCTGGGTTTTCCAACGAAAGGCAGGTCCCAATTCATCCAGCGCCACCATGGTCGTCAATAATTTCATGGTGGATGCTGGGTGCATTGGCTGATCAGCGTTGTAGCTGATCAAAGGGATGTTGGACCTATCGTCACCGTGAGCATTCAGTGGGAGAACGACGATGCCGATCCCATTGGCGGGCACACCTGCGCGCTGTAATGCCATCTGTATTGGATCTGGCAAAACCGACTGCATGGCAATATCTTGTCCAGCGCATGCCGTGCTCAGTCCCCATCCTATCGTCAAGAGAATCAAAGGAATGGATTGGCGGAGCGGGGAGAATAAAGACATGGATTCGTCGATCATCAATAGAAAAAGCGCAACGTCAGACGGCACGTTCGGCGGTACACATTGTTGCAGAATTGTAGATGAATTGATATGTTTCCTGAAAAACGGCACAAAAAAAGCAGTCAGAAACGAAAATTCTCGTCGGTACTTTACACATTGACATTGGTATTTGCCGCCATTGCACTAAAAAGCACCTTGAAACGGAACACATGCAGGACATAAGCCCTTGATTTCGTTATAATTTCGCCCTTTCCTCGTTACACTGGTCGTCGCCATGAGCTTGCTCGTCAATCAAACTGAACTTTTGTCTCCCGCTAAAAATATTGAGATCGGCAAAGAAGCGATCTTGCATGGCGCTGACGCAGTGTATATTGGCGGCCCGTCATTCGGCGCACGTCACAATGCAAGCAATGAAATTACCGAGATTGCGGAGTTGGTGCAATTTGCCCACCGCTATCATGCACGTATTTTCGTGACGATGAATACCATTCTGCATGAGTCAGAATTGGAGCCAGCACGCAAACAAATCCATCAGCTCTACGATGCCGGTGTCGATGCGCTCATCGTGCAAGATATGGGCATTTTGCAACTTGATATTCCACCGATTCAACTCCATGCCAGTACGCAATGTGACATCCGTGGGGTAGAAAAGGCGAAATTTTTGGGCGATGTTGGTTTCTCGCAGTTGGTGCTTGCACGTGAACTGACGATAGAACAAATTAAAGCGATCAAGGCCGAAGTGAAGACGCCTTTGGAGTATTTTGTCCATGGTGCCTTGTGTGTTGCATTTTCTGGTCAATGCTACATCTCCCATGCCGATAACGGTCGTAGCGCAAACCGGGGCGATTGCTCACAAGCCTGCCGCTTGCCTTACACGCTCACCGACGGCGAAGGTCGCGTCGTTGCCTATGAAAAGCACTTATTGTCGATGAAAGACAATGACCAAAGCCGCAATTTAGAAGCGTTGCTGGATGCTGGCGTACAGTCATTAAAAATCGAAGGCCGTTATAAAGACATGGGCTATGTGAAAAATATCACTGCCCATTATCGCCTGCTGCTCGACGAAATTTTAGAGCGCCGCCCAGAATTCACACGTGCATCGAGTGGTCGCAGTCAGGTTTCTTTCACACCTAATGTCGATAAAAATTTCCATCGTGGTCATACCGACTATTTCGCCAATGGCCGTCTCGATAACATCGGCGCGTTCGATTCCCCTAAATACGTCGGCCTACATCTTGGCTACGTGACACGTATCGGTACGACGTGGTTTGAGATTGAAACGAATGAGCCGATGGCGAATGGCGATGGGTTGAATTACATGCTCAAACGTGAAGTCATGGGGATTCAGGCCAATACGGTTGAGCACATGGGCAAGAGCGACAACGGCGATCTCTGGCGCGTGTTTCCAAACGAAAAAGTCAGCGAGTTGACAGGTCTCAAGGTTGGCATGCTGATCAATCGTAACCGCGATCAACGCTGGGAGCACGCACTGACAAAGAAATCCGCAGAACGTCGCGTCCCGGTGTGGCTTACCTTGTCTGACGATGAGCAGGGGCTCCGTTTAGCAATTACCGATGAAGATGGCGTCCATTCTGAAGTCAGTGTGGCACTGGCACTGCAAGTCGCGCAACAAGCCGATAAAGCAGAAGCTGGGTTGCGGGATAGTTTAGCGAAACTCGGCAACACGATGTTTGAAGCCGCCAGCGTGGATCTGCGTTTGCGCCAACCTTGGTTTGTACCATCCTCCGCGATCAACGCCTTACGCCGTGACGCCGTCACCGCCCACGAACTCGCTCGTACGCAAGCATGGCAACGCCCAGAACGTACACCAGCAGTCGAGCCACCAGTAACTTATCCTGAGACCACACTGAGTTACCTCGCCAACGTCTACAACAGTAAAGCGCGTGAGTTTTACCAGAAGCACGGCGTGCAACTCATTGCTGCTGCCTACGAAGCACATGAAGAACCGGGCGAAGTATCACTGATGATTACCAAACACTGCCTGCGTTTTTCATTTAATTTATGCCCGAAGCAAGCCAAAGGCGTAAAGGGCGTGCAAGGGCAGGTCAAGGCCGAGCCAATGACCTTGGTTACTGGTGAAGAAAAATACACCCTTAAATTTGATTGCAAACCATGCGAGATGCATATCATTGGTGCGATGAAGAAGCACATCTTACAAGCACCTCCGCCATCGTCGGTCCCGTATAGCCCTCTGGTATTTCATAAGACACGTCCAGCGCAGTAACTGCTGAAGTGAAGGTGGGATGACTCTCATCTTCACACTACCCCATGCTTCGTCATACTCCGCGAAAGCGGAGTATCCAGAGCTACGACCGTGCCTAAAAAAGCGCTGACGCGCACTGGACTCCTGCCTGCGCAGGAGTGACGGGGTGGAGGGGAGTGGTCGCTTTTCGTAGAGCCCCCCATGCTTCGTCATACTCCGCGAAGGCGGAGTATCCAGTACCCCTCATCATGGCACCCACCCTATGTCTCGTCATACTCCGCGAAAGCGGAGTATCCAGAGCTATGACCGTGCCTAAAAAAGCGCTGACGCGCACTGGACTCCTGCCTACGCAGGAGTGACGGGGTGGAGGGGAGTGGTCATTTTTGTAGCCCCCCCGCCGCGTCATACTCCGCGAATGTGAAGCCTCCAGCATCCCTCACCATCACACCCACCCCACACCTCGTCATACTCCGCGAAAGCGGAGTATCCAGAGCTACGACCGTACCTAAAAAAGCGCTGACGCGCACTGGACTCCTGCCTACGCAGGAGTGACGGAGTGGAGGGGAGTGGTCATTTTTGTAGCCCCCCGCCGCGTCATACTCCGCGAATGTGAAGCCTCCAGCATCCCTCACCATCACACCCACCCCATACCTCGTCATACTCCGCGAAAGCGGAGTATCCAGAGCTACGACCGTGCCTAAAAAAGCGCTGACGCGCACTGGACTCCTGCCTACGCAGGAGTGACGGGGTGGAGGGGAGTGGTCGTTTTTATAGAGCCACCCCGCCGCGTCATACTCCGCGAATGTGAAGCGTCTAGCATCCCTCACCATCACACCCACCCCACACCTCGTCATACTCCGCGAAAGCGGAGTATCCAGAGCTACGACCGTACCTAAAAAAGCGCTGACGCGCACTGGACTCCTGTGTACGCAGGAGTGACGGCGTAGAAGGGAGTGGTCATTTTGGGATTATTGTCGCCAGACGCAAGCAATCAAAATAGTTTCGTAAATAACCAATACAACGAACCCGACAACAACATCGCAGCTGGCATCGTCAAGACCCATGCCATTGCCAGATTACGGATCGTTGACATCTGCAGGCCTGAGCGATTGGCGGCCATGGTGCCGGCAACGCCAGAAGACAGCACGTGCGTTGTCGATACGGGTAAGCCATACATGTCTGCCGCACCAATCGTCAGCATTGCAACTAACTCTGCCGATGCGCCTTGTGCATAGGATAAATGCGTCTTACCAATCTTTTCACCGACAGTCACCACAATACGTTTCCAGCCCACCATCGTACCCAGACCCAGCGCAATAGCGACGGCGATTTTGACCCATAAAGGGATAAATTTCGTCGCATCGTCAATTTGCTTTTTAAAGGCTTTGAGATTGTCTTTGGTCGTGTCATCAAAGTTTAGCTTGGCATCTTTATCCATTAAACGGATCGCTTCAGAAGCCAGGAACATGTCGTTACGGACATTCGATACCAATGCGGTTGGTACTTTATCGAGTGTGCCGTTTTCTTTGATTTGCTTTGCAATTTCACCAGTCGTCGCCGCCAATGCGGGCAAAACGTTAGGTGTCATTTCTTTTGTACGCACATAATTTGCCAAGATTTTGCGTGGATTGGCCGGCGTTTCTTGAATAATATATTTGTGCAAGGACTGCTCTGTGACCTGAGCAACCGCAATAAATTGGGTCATGTGATCGACAGGCATAGCTCGGTTTAATGCGTAGGCCATTGGTGCGGTACCGACCAAAATCAACATGATCAATCCCATTCCTTTTTGACCATCATTCGAGCCGTGGGCAAACGAGACGCCGGTGCATGTCAAGACCAGCAAGCCGCGGATCCACCAAGGTGGTGGTGTGTTCGTGTCTGGCTCTTCGTAGAGTTCTTTGGCTTTCACGAGCTTGCGTAACAGCAGCAGCAATACGGCGGCACACACAAAACCAACCAACGGCGACAGCAGCAATGAATAGCCTACTTTGGTTGCTTGTGCCCAATCGACACCAGTCGTACCATCACGACCATGCATGAGCGCGTTTGCGACACCCACGCCGATAATCGAGCCAATCAGCGTGTGTGATGACGAGGCTGGTAATCCTAACCACCAGGTACCCAGATTCCACAAAATCGCAGCGATCAGCAGTGCAAATACCATTGCGAAACCGGCTGATGAGCCCACTTGCAGAATCAATTCGACTGGTAGCAATGAAATGATCCCGAACGCTACTGCACCGCTCGACAACAACACGCCCAGAAAATTGAAAAAGCCCGACCACATGACCGCAAAGTTAGGTGGTAAGGAATTGGTGTAGATGACTGTCGCTACGGCATTGGCGGTGTCATGAAAACCGTTCACAAATTCAAAGCCCAGCGCGATGAGCAGTGCGATGCCCAGCAGAATATACGGTACCCATGTTGTTGTGCCAAAATTGACGGCGCTCATGTCAGTGACCAGACTGTAGCAGGTGAACGCTAAGCCAGCAATCAATAACACGGCAAAAATAAGAATAGTGGCAGGACTTGTTTTATGGTCCTTGAGTGTTTTTTTGGTCGCTAGCTCAGGTAAATCTGAGGCAGCAATGTTGGTGATACTCATGCGGGTAATCTCCGTTTAATAGCGATAATGATTTAGTGTTTCTTTATCTGAACAGTGAATGAACAGTGAATGAACAGTTAAATATTCGTCTTTATTCGTCTTAATAGACTTTCGGTACGATGATGTCGGCTGGCACTGGATTGCGCAGATAATCCTCATGGCGCTGGCGCTGTGGTAATTCGATCACCGGATGCGGAATTTCTTGATACGGCATTTGGTTTAAGAGGTGATGAATGCAATTGAGTCGGGCTTTCTTTTTGTCGTCTGCCTCAACCACCCACCACGGTGCTTCAGGGATATGCGTACGTTCGAGCATAATCTCTTTGGCCTTGGTGTAGTCTTCCCAGCGACGGCGAGATTCCAAATCCATGGGGCTCAGTTTCCACTGTTTGAGCGGATCATGAATACGACCCAAGAAGCGTGCTTTCTGCTCTTCATCGGAAATGGAAAACCAGTATTTAATCAACTGAATCCCAGAGCTGACCAACATCCGTTCAAACTCTGGCGTTGTACGGAAAAATTCCTCGTATTCTGCGTCGGTACAAAAGCCCATGACTTTTTCAACACCCGCGCGGTTGTACCAGCTGCGATCGAATAAGACGATCTCACCACCCGCAGGAAGATGCGAAACATAGCGTTGAAAGTACCATTGTGTCCGTTCACGGTCATTGGGTGCTGGCAGTGCAGCGACGCGGCAGACACGTGGGTTCAATCGTTGTGTAATCCGTTTGATTACACCACCTTTGCCCGCAGCGTCGCGTCCTTCAAACAAAATGACGACTTTGTGCTTGGTCGCGACGACCCAGTCTTGCAATTTGACGAGCTCTGCTTGGAGACGGAACAGCTCACGGAAGTAAATGCGACGCTGCTCTTTTTCTGATTCGGTCAATACCGGCGCGGCATCGTGCTCTTGCAGGTAGTGACGATCTTCGATTTCTAATTCAAATTCTTCATCGTAGCCATCGAGTAAATCACGACGAATATGTTCACTGAGTTCTTGGGAATTGAAAGTCACAGCATCACCTCATGTCTCCACTATAAATGTCCATGGAACTATAAGGAGTGGATGTGACTCATCTATGACATAGATCAAATTCACATTTCCATGCAGAAATATGTGTGTGGATTTGTTCGCTGATGGCGGAATTTATTTGCATAAGAAAAGAGAAAATGATTGAAATGAGATCGAAAAACGCGACATCGATTGACCCACCGACGGTGTCGCAGTACCCTAGATGCTGGTAGCCGCTTGCGTGATGAGATGGCGGCAGAGTGAGCGTGGAAGCGCAATGCAGTTAAATGATTTGGAATCAGGCATGAAGAAGATTGTTGTTAAATTTGGCGGCTCGAATTTACGTCAGCCACAGGATATTGATCGGGTTGTCAACGTTGTCCAGGCCTATCAGCGGCCTTTGGTGTTAGTGGTGTCAGCTTTTTATGGAATTACCAATGCCTTGATTGAATGCGTGAAAGCGGCAAAGGACGGCGCAGGGACCAAAGCAGCCCTCAAACAGAGTCAAAACTATACGCAGCATCTGCGTGCCTTAAAACGCGAAATTCTCGAAGCAAATATCAGCGATGTGGCGCACCGTGATCGCACCGAGCAAGCCTTGGGCGAGCGTTTAGACCAACTTGATCGCTATTTAACTGGTATTCATTGCATCGGTGACGTGCCGACCTTCGTTAATGATGCGATTTTGAGTTACGGTGAGCGTTTGTCGAGCTTATTGTTGACAGAAGTATTATTAAGTCGCGGAATCGCGGCACAAGAAGCCTTGCCAGAGGATATTGGCTTGGTCACTGATGGTATTTTTGGCAATGCGGCGTGTGATTTCGCTGCGAGTACTGCACCTGTCGCGGCGGCATTGGCGAACAATGTGGTGTATGTCGTGCCCGGGTTTTACGGTGTTGATCAGGAGGGTAAAACAACGCTGTTTGGTCGCGGTGGCTCGGATTATTCGGCTGCATCGATCGCCGCTTGCATTGGCGCAGAATCGCTCGATGTCTGGAAAGACGTTGATGGTTTCCTGAGTGCTGATCCGGGCGCGGTGACTGCACCACGGTCCATTTCTCAGCTCAATTATCTCGAAGCGGCAGAACTGTCCTATTTTGGCGCAAAAATTTTGCATCCTCGTACCGTTGAGCCTTTGTTTGATCGTGATATTCCCATTCGTATTCTTAACATCACCCGTCCAGAGCGCGGCCTGATACCGTACACGATCATCGATGCACAGCGTAAAGTGACGAAGGACGTTGTGAAGAGCGTTAGCTCGACCGAGGATGTCGCGATTCTGAAGTTGCACGGTCCGGGTGTCGGCTTTAAACCGGGTATTCTGGCGCAAGTGACGAATACGCTCGATCAACACGGAATTAACATCAAGAGTGTGCTGACGGCACAAACGGCGATTAACATTTTGCTGGCGCGTGATCATCTCGATGCCGCCTATGCTGCGTTAAGTGAACATCACTTAGCTGGCGTTGTTGAAGTGAGCCGTAACGACGCTGTCGCGATTGTGGCTGTGGTGGGTGACGGCGTGTTGGACGCGTCAGATGTGGGAAGCGCCATTGCCAGCCGTGCCTTGTCCGCTGCCTTAGCAGGCGGCGCACGAGTGACCTTGGCAGCAGCGGGTGCGAGTGAGGTAGCGGCGTATATGTTGGTGCAGCAAGAGGATCGCAAACTTGCTCTTCGCTTGGTACACGAAGAGTTCTTTGGTCAATAAAAATGATGGCGCAGGAAACTGCGCCATCATTTTTCATAAAGCAAATGAGTGCGACGGACTCGTTAGTATTCATTGAGAGCAATTGCTTTAATGAATGAAAAATACTCACGGAGCCAACTGTTATAGCGCACGCCAATCGGTGTCTCTGATCCCGCGCTGGCGGTATTATCGAATCCGACCTTATGCGCAATCCGACGCGACCTGACGCTATGAAAATCACTCGTAACAATCAGTAAGCCGTCATGCAGGTGGATTCCATTTTGTAGGAGAACCTTTTTACTGAAAAGGAAATTTTCATAGGTATTCGTGCTGTGATCTTCTTGCAGAATACGCGATGCCGATAAGCCCTTAGTGACGAGGTAATCGCTCATGACTTGAGCTTCTGTGCACGTCTCACCAAAATCCAGACCTCCACTCACAATCACCTTCGCTTGCGGAAAGCGTGTCGCCCACGTATAGCCCAAGTCAAGTCGGGCCGCTAAGGTCGGTGTTGTACTACAACGATCAGAACCTGCGCCTAAAATCAGGATGGATTTCACTGGGCCTTGAACGGCATTGATATCGGTATCGTGACCTGCTCGAATAAAATAAAAAAAGACTGCAACACTCAAGAGCCATAACCACGCCAGCGTCCAGCCAGCAAGCCAGAGACGTTTTCGAATGGGGGACTGCGCCAACCAGCGATGCAGTTGCTGCCATTTTAGGCCGATGCCTAATAAAAAAACGCCGATACCCGAGGGGAGCGTGACACCCAAACTGAAATTATTTTGCAGCATGAGATAGATGCTATCGATCAAAAGCAGAGTACCGATGAGCAATGAGAGACGATGTAGCCAGGGTGCGTGCGACGGGAGGGTGAACATAAAAAATGCGACAATGATCAAAATGTCATTGTCGCACGAGAGTCTATGTCATTGCCACGATATCTTCACATCCTTGTCGGATGCCTAGAGCAGGATCATTGCTGCGCAGGTTTTGCTTGCTCCAAATGAAGCCCCGCTGCGGTGCGCGCTGG
Source organism: Undibacterium sp. MH2W (assembly GCF_049340215.1). Classification (NCBI taxonomy): domain Bacteria; kingdom Pseudomonadati; phylum Pseudomonadota; class Betaproteobacteria; order Burkholderiales; family Oxalobacteraceae; genus Undibacterium; species Undibacterium sp. MH2W. The sequence goes on from NZ_JBMPPA010000001.1 coordinate 431,164, forward strand.
AAAGCCTTTCCAGTACGTATGATCGGTATTCTGGCTGCCATCTTTGGCCACTGACCATTTACCGTCTTTCGCATTTTCAATCACATTGAGGTAGACATCTTTGCTCGCATCGCTTTTTAAATATTTATCCAAAAACGCCGTAACAAAGTGCTGAGAGATATTGTTCATGCGCACGTTGTCCCAGACGGGATCAAGATAATGCTCGGCGGGAACGAAGTGTAACTTTTCTGAAAAGGTCCATGTCTCTTTGGGGGCTGGCATTGGCGCACCCGCGTTGTGATTGGCGTTATCAAATGTGAGTAGATAACGCGGCGCATTGACCGTATTCTCAAAAATAGAACGCACACCTGGCGCATAGCCTGAGACGTCATCAACACTGCCTGCAATAAAAAAGATGGGAGTTTTAATGCCAGCCAAACCTTGTTTATCCCACATGCCGTAGTTCCATCCCCACGGTGCAAAGGCGACCGCTGCTTTGATCCTTGGGTCTAGTGATGCGAGATAGCTCGCATTACCAGCTTGACGCACAGCGAGACCTTCGTTGGGCACACCCAGTGGGGATTTCACCGCCGCCTCGCTGAGGCCACCACCAATGGTATTGACGACGCCATAGCCACCCATCGAGTAACCAATGATGCCTGTCTGATTGGCGTTAATCATTCCCTGAAATCCCGATGTACGATCTTCATTCAACCGAGCCATCTCGCGAAGTACGAATAGTTGATCGAGCGAACGATTCAACAGCGTACTCGCAAAACTTGCTTGGTCGCTGTAGGTGCTGTCGGTATGATCAATCGACGCAACAACATAGCCTTTACTTGCTAAATTGTCGGCGAGGTGGCTGAGTAAAAAGCGATTACCGGGATAGCCATGTGAAATAATCAGCAGCGGATAGGCACCGTGTGTCAGATCCGCCTTGGCGTCGCGTACAGCGTGCCCCCATAACGATACCTCGGTCGTGCCATCCCTCGTGATCGCTTTGAGCGCGCTACCGGTGTGTTGATCCGCCGCGAGCGTCGCGGGGTACCATACTTCAACGGTTAATGGTCGATCGTAGTGAGGCATGGCTTCACCTGCTTTTGCCTTGACCACATCAATTTGATCAGCGTGCACAAAATGCAGGGTCTTCACACCTGTCTCATGGCTACCGTAACGCGCTAGCGCCGGTGCGTCTGGGCGAATAGTGTCGATGCGATTTTCTTGTGCGGTACTCAGCGTGCTATAAATGAGCAACAGGCCCGTGACGAGCGTGGTCGAGAGTTTTTTCATGGTGTGTCACAACATTACAGTAAGAGGTGAGGTCAGCCATCGATAAGCTGACGGGTCGACTGATGAATAGCGCGCGATCGCGCAAAGCAAATATATTATGCAGTGAATAAGAAAATTGCGTTGAAACTGATGTTTTTTGATCACGATTTCAGACATTCTGAATCCGTGTACGCTGATGTCATTTTGGCGTCATTGATGTTGCGTAGTATCGAGCATTTTTTTTGAAACCGTCCCTTCCATAAGCAAGCGTATCAACTCGAAAAAAAAGCCGCTGTGCGTCAGCGGCTTTTTAAAAGGGAATGGGAGAGACGTTATTTAGAGGGAGCAGCAGTACCTGTGTAGTACTTGATCATATACGCACTGATCGACCCATCAGATTGCGGTACGCCAGTCACTTCGACTTTATTTCCGGCGACTAAACCGGTGGTCAATGCGCTCAGCCCGGATGCTGAAGTAATGTCTTGTAGGCTCACGGTCACATCGTCTTTAGAACGATCTACTTGATACACTAACGTTGCCGAACCAGGAACCGCACTGACGCCAACCGTCACCGTTTTACTGCCGTTGGTTGAATTGAGTCCGAAGGTGTAGTTATTGGCGACACTTGGTTTCGCCACCAGTGCAGAGGCAACGACCGTATGGGGGAACGTTTGTGGCATCAAGATGACGTACGATGCCGACCAACCGTTCACATTCGAGGCATTACCCCAAGTGTTATAGGTCATCGCTGTTGCATAGTAAGTCGTCGCTGCGGAACCAAAATTGACCGCACTACCGCCATTAGCACTGGTTGCAGCAATAAAGTTAGTGACGGCGTTGGTGGAGCCAGTGGTGTACGTCACAATACTTGGATAGGCATAGTTCCAGTACTTGAATCCTGTGATCGCCGTTGTTGGATTTTGTGGGTCGTAGCCATTGCTGGTTGTGGCGCTGATATAAGCGAGTGGGATCGTATAGTTATCCGTTTTCGTTGGATAGCTTGATGTGACACTAAAGCCCGTAGCGCTCACGTTATTGATCAGACCTTGATACGGTGCGGTTTCGATGTCGATGGATGCAGCATGCATTGGAGAAGCGGTCGCATCAACGGGTGTGACTTTGACTTTGAATCCACGGACGATATTGTGACTTTGTACAAAACCTTGTCCTTGTCCGATCGCTGTCACGTCGCTCGCATTACCGGGGTTACGGAAATAGAAGTTCGTTGTTGGATCAATGGCGATGTTGATCGGCTTGCCATCTGCATTATCAACGACAATCTTGGTGCCTGTTTGATCCACGTGGGTTACATGACCCTCTGGACTGACGTAGACTTTATTGAAGGTAGTTGATGCATAAATGCGTGTAGCGACCAAGCTACCGTCTTGCTGATATCGCGTCGCAATCCGGACATATTCACCGCTCTGCTGCAATGCTGCCAGCACATTCGCTGCAGAGAAATCTTTAATCGTTGCGTTGTTTGCTTTGTTATCCAGATCGTAGAACAACGTGCCATTCGTTGTGTCGAGGCCAATCGTCGCAGACTTTCCAGTATCGACCGCGACAAACGTATTTCCGCCTGTCGATAACTTACCCGTATCGCGTTCGACGACCAGATTTTTATTCGCTGCTGAGACCGAGGTCACACTACCGTAAGTGTGACGCAATACGAGGTGAGTCAGATCGGAGACGGGCTTGTGTTTCACCGGACCTGCAAAATTCACCGCCCAGATTGTGTTGCCTCCAGCCGCTGGTACATGACCGATAATGAATGCAGGATGGCTCAGATCGAAGTCAACATTAATGCCAGTTGTTGTAGTGCCGGCGGCTGGCGTGGGATTAGTCGCTGATGTCGCTTGTGGCGCAACAAATGGTGTGGCAAATTTCACTGAAAATGTCACTGTCTGACTTCCTACAGCACCTGTCGCACCTTGAATCACAATGCGGCTCGTTGGAATCACGGTGCCTGGTGCCTCAGGGAATCCAGCTTCAGGATCGCTGGCAACTGTTAAGCCGATATCACCTGGATTGGCACTGATTGTCAGATTGGCGCTGACGTAGGTGCTGCCTGCAGTTAACGTTGCTGTGCTGAGATGTTCTGCCAAGTTATCCAACTGCTCTAAGTTGCCGCTCCATGGCGTACTGAGCAAATTGGCTGTGACATTACCCGCTGAGTCGGTAAACGTGATTGCATTAATCGTGACGTTGATTGCCGACCAGTCATCAGACGAGGCATCGCTGATCATCAACGGAACGTTCACGGATTGCGGTGTAACGACAGGCGTCGTGGATGTCGCAGATCCTGCTGTTGTCGATGATCCGCCACCACCACATGCAGCAAGGCATGCAAGTGTGATTGTACTGAGCGCAAACTGATATTTTTTCATGATACTGGTATCCCTATGAACTAGTTTTAGTGAAAACCGAACTCCAACCAAAATCCGACGTTCCTTGCGAAGCGCCAATGAAACAAGTCGCCGATTGATTTTTTTGCTCAACCTCTGCCGCGAACTTTTGCAATACGTTACGTTGATGTGATGACGTTAATTATCGGTGAACTGTTTTATTCTTCCATCGCTATTTGTTGCGAGGTGGAAACAATTTTTAACAGTGATTTGTTTCAGATCGTATCAATTTATGTAGTTCATTGAAGTCCTCCATGGTCTTCAATTGCTGTTCTATAAATAGCAGTCTGATATCGTCGATATCTTTTTGATCAGGTAGATGTTGCACTTTTCTCACGAGCTGATTCACCCTGATATGTTGAGAAATAATCATTACTGAAAGGATGAGCAGCCCAATCGTTGATAGACAAAAAAAGAGGTCTATTTTTGATGTTTCAGAGGGAAGAATTGTCATTATCGCTTTTTCTTTTCGTCAAAAAAATTGGATATCGATCACGTCAATCTGATGTGTCAGCTCACAAAATTTGTTTGATTTCATTGGGATTGCGCAGCACGAACGTCTGCATCAAGGTGTGACAGAAACGCTGAGGAATCTGATGTAGTTGACGGGTTATAAGTAACGTAGTTTAGAGAGTTGTAAGTGAATGAAATGGGATTGGGGGAATTGCAAAGTCAGTGTTGTTGAAGGCACTGACGTGCCACTGGATACTCCGCGTTCGCGGAGTATGACGGAAAAAATAGGTGGAGTATGACGGAAAAGAGGGGCGGCGTACGACGAAAAAGAAGGGCGGCGTACGACGAAAAAGTGGGGTGGTATGTGACGAATTGGAATGGCGGAGTGTAACAAAAATGAGAGAAAGGAGTATCCCCTCCACCTCGTCACTCCCGCGCAGGCGGGAGTCCAGTGTGCGTCAGCACTGTCGAAGCAGTGCCGACGACTAACGAAAAATTGTTATTTGCTTTTCGGCGTCACATTAGTTGGTGTCGAATACATCTGAATCACACGTTCAACGGCAGCACTGCACACATCGCAAAACTGATCCGTACGGTTAAACATAATGCATTGCATCGCTGGGCGGTAATACCCAGTTGACTCATAATTCGCCCCTTCAAACGCGCCGATTGTGTGTTCAAATTTGGTGCCAGCAAAAAGCTTATTGCTGTAAGCAAGGTCTTCTCTGAATAAGGCATTCATTTCAGACTCAGGACGATTGTTTGCACGTAAATCTGCGCGTATTTTTTGGTACACCTTGGCGTGCTGGTCATACGCTTCTTTCGGCCACGCAGTTGGCAGTGGTGTCTCAGGCTTGACCTTGTCTTGCCATTTCACGTGCGCAGGGTCGAGAAGTGCGGTCACGTTAGGTTCCCATGGTTCTACTTTCGTGCTGCTTGGTTGATATGCAACTGGCGACGTGTAGTATTCATCAGCAAGGCCAGCAAAGTGATGACCAAATTCATGCACGAATAAATAATTCGCCCAATCATTCTTCGCGGCGGCAGTGCTGAATTGTCCGAAAATGCCGCCACCGCCATAGGTGTCGTTGTTGACTAAAATTTCGATGAATTCATACGGCGCATATTGGGCGATGTCACGGAGCGCGCGGTTGTCGGTGGTTAGTACATAACGTTCGCTACCGAAAATATCGTAACGTGCACCCAATGCCGATGCATGATGCACTCCTGTTGATGGACGTGATACGCCGGACTCTGGTGTCGGTACCGCCATCGCCCATACATTAAAGTCTTTCGCGTGTTCTTTGAATGGCGACACCTCAAACAAATGCTGACTTAAGCGTGTCGCATCGGCTTTAAATTTGGCCATTTGCGAAGCGGTATATCCATCGCCCAAAATTAATAAATCGACTTTGTCTTCAGAGCGGCCCGACACATGAATCGGTATCGGCTTGGCAGGTGCTGGGCCTTGTTTACGAATCACATCCTGTGCGTCGGTGTTGATCTCGACGCTCCAAGTAGGGACGAAATGATTCTGCTCATCCCGTTTGTAGATGCTGACTTTGACAGGGTGTTCTGGTTTAGCAAAACGCACTGACTCCTCAAAGCCGCGGCTGATTTTTGCAGCCTCGTCTGTGCTTCGCCATTCACCAAATACCGTCGAGAATCCTCTTGAATACAATAACTCGCCTGTCTTGAGATCAGTGACTTCCACTTTATTGTTACCGAGACCAGAATTGTCGATGGCTTGTTTGAGATTGCCAGGCCAAGGCAAGGGTTCGACCAGAACGCGCTCTAAGGCGTAGTTTTCGGTCGTTGCATTGCCGCTGTGCAGATAGTCAACACGGATGGTCGCGGGCTGGGCTGCTTGGGCAAGCTGGGTAAAACACAATACTGCGGCGCTGAATAACGCAGATCGAGAGAAAAACATAGGTGGCTCCGAAATCATGATCTTTTTAATAGGGCTTGATTGTAAGCCACGATACGACAAGCGGGTACCCTGAGCGGGCGAATAAAGCGCCTCTAATTAAAAATTTAAAACACTTCCGAAATAGTTGCCCGGTAAAAAAACGACCTTAGTGTGCGACTGGATCCCCCGCTTTCGCGGAGGATGACGGTAAATAGATGGCAATAATGATGCCCATCCAGCCCGTCGTTCCCGCGCACGCGGGAACCCAGTGGCGCGGCAGCGCCTTCTCAGCCCAAAATAAAAAACCAACACAAAAAGTGTTGCACAATCGCTTCAAAGTTGTACGCCTGCATCTATCAACAAACAAGAGATTTGCTCACTACAATCCAATCTCTTATCCTTTTCGCTACTCATGCACACCATGCTCCGCTCGGTGTTGCCTCCCCCTTACATGAAAGCAAATTGACCCAATTTCTCGTTTGTAAATGAAACAACCCGCAGTCTACATTCTCGCAAGCCAACGGAATGGCACTCTCTACATTGGCGTCACCTCGAACCTCATTCAGCGCGTCTGGCAGCACCGACAAGGCCTCAATGAAGGTTTTACAAAAGACCATAACGTTAACATCCTCGTTTGGTACGAAATACACAACAACATGGAATCCGCAATCATGCGAGAAAAGCGCTTGAAGAAGTGGGCGAGGGCCTGGAAGATCCAATTAATCGAAGAAAGAAACCCAGAGTGGCGTGATCTTTGGCCTGAAATCAATGGCTCGACAGACGCGCTACCCCCATTGCCTTGATCATCAGTCTCTACAAGTGCATCACCCGTCGTTCCCGCACACGCGGGAACCCAGCGCATCGCGAAATCAACATCCCCGTCGTTCCCGCGCAGGCGGGAATCCAGTGGCGCGGTAGCGCCTTTGGGAGCTGAAGCGTTAAAACGCGCCCTAGCACAATTGGATCCCCCGCTTTCGCGGAGGATGACGGTTCTTTCGCGGAGGATGACGGTTCTTTGGCGGAGGACGATGGTCTTCTCGCGGAGGATGACGGTAAAAAGATGATAATGATAATCCCCCCCAGGCCCGTCGTTCCCGCGCACGCGGGAATCCAGTGGCGCAGCAGCGCCTTTCAGAGCTGGAACGTTAAAACGCGCTCTAGCGCGACTGGATCCCCCGCTTTCGCGGAGGATGACGATTCTTTGGCGGAGGATGACGGTTCTTTGGCGGAGGATGACGGTCTTCTCGCGGAGGATGACGGTAAAAAGATGATAATGAAAATCCCCCCAGACCCGTCGTTCCCGCGCAGGCGGGAACCCAGTGGCGCGCAAGCGCCTTTCGTAGTGCAATCGCCTCTAACAACCCACCCGCACTTTGTATACAATCACCAGACCATATCAACACCGATTCAACCCCCATGTGCGTCAATTACACCCCCACCCGGAAAGAACAGCTCACCCAGTTTGGCGTCATCAGCGCACACCTCGATGACTACAAGCCTGAAACATGGCAAGACTACGTCGCACCCATCATTCGCCATAACAATGGCGAGCGTGAAGCAGTGTTAGCCGCGTACAGCATGGTGCCGAAATCAAAAATGCCAGCGGGCGTCAAGCGGTTTTCGACCATGAACGCCCGCGCCGAAACAATAGGGCAGTTGCGTACCTATGCCAAACCATGGCGCGAGGGGAAGTTATGTTTGGTGCCGATGCAAGATTTTTTTGAGCCGTGTTATGAAAGCGGTAAGGCAGAGCGGTGGCGGATTGGACTTGTGGACGAGACGGACTTCGCGGTGGCCGGTTTATTTCAGGATTGGCTAGAACCGGACGGCCAGCGTAGTTTTTCATTCACGCAAATTACTATTAACGCCGACGAGCACCCGTTGATGCGTCGGTTTCATCCCTCGGGTGAAGAAAAGCGCTCTCTGGTCGTTGTTCACCGAAGTGATTACGATGATTGGCTAGACTGCAAAAACCCCGAACGTGCCCGTTCTTTCTTGCAACTCTATCCAGCAGAACGCATGCGTGCTGAAATAGCATTAAAGCAACCTCAACCTGTGAAGCCTCAACCGGTTGTCCAACAGGGGAGTTTATTTTGATTGCGGTCAAAAACGATGTCACCAGCTCAAAAGTTTCTCTATGAAAAGAAAAATAATGTCCCTAGAGATAGAAAATCGTTTCACTCATAAAACTATTATCTTTTTTATAAATAAACTTGTGGTTTTTGCACTTTAAATACTGCTAAAATGTAAACACGGTTGCGAAAAATTTATGCAACTCGTCGAATTTTAGGCTATACTTCAGTTACACAAAAATCCGTTTGGGGAAAGTTATGATGAAAAAATTTGTTAAGCAAGGCGTTATCGCCCTGGTGCTGACTGCAGCTCTTCCTGCATATCAGGTTTTTGCGGCAGACGCAGGCACTAAAGATCCGAAAATCACTGCTATCTACACTGCGTTAGCTGAGTCCAAAGATAAAGTGAAAACGATCACTGAATTGGCAAAAGCAGACAAGGCTGATGCGGCTTTGATCGCAAGTATCGCTGCTGCTGCTGGTATCGCTCCAGAAGTCGTTGAAGCTGGTATTAAAGCCGGCAACCCTTCTGAAAGTACATCTGCAATTGCTGCTGCGTACAACAAAGGTTTGAACGACGTTACTGCATATACACCTGCAACTGCTGCTGGTCCAAATGCAGCAAACCAAGTAGCCCAAGGTAACAATGCATCCAATGGCGGTTTTTCTAATTCCCCAGGCTCGTCTTTCTCAGGCGGTGGCGGTGGATCTGCAAGCCACAACTAATCTTTAATGCTTAGTTAAAAAAGGTAGCTTAGAGCTACCTTTTTTTATGTTTCAATGCATTATGCGTCAATGCAATACATTGCCAGATGGAATGGCCGTGGTTTTGCTTCCCCATCGTTTCCACTTCGTATCATCGTTTGTTAATGAAAAACACCCACCAGTTATCCGATACTTGGTTATTCAGAGCATTACTCGCACTGATTGTTTATCTTCCTCTGCCATTAGCTAGCAACCGTACGTGGGCGATTGCGATCTTAGTGACACTCGTGGCTCTGTTATTTGCGTCAACGCTTATTGTGTGGCGCAAGCATTTGAATGACATGCTGGCGCACCTCGATCAATTTCGTGCGCCGCTGGTTGTTTTCTTCTTGTTTCTCTTGGTTTCAGTCCTGCAAGTTGTTCCGTTGCCAGATGCGGTGATTCAAGTCCTGTCTCCTGAGGCGTACAACGTGCAGGTGACGGCAGGTTTGCAGGGACACATGCACCTCTCATTGGATATCTACCAAAGCCGCTTAATGCTAGGGCTGACAACGTCATATATCACGGTGTTTTTCTTGTGCCTCTTGTTGGTACGTGATTCTGCGCGTCTGGATCTGCTAATGAGTGTCTTGGTCTGGAGTGGCTTGTTTCAAGCGATTGTGGGTGTGTTTCTCTTCTCGATTGGTGCGCATTACCGCTTATTTTTTGTCGATATTATCCACGAGAACGTCATCGGCACCTTCGTCAACCGCAATCACTTTGCCGGTTACATGGAAATGACGCTTGCCGTTGGTATTGGCTTAATGATTGCAAAGTTAGGGCGTGGTGGGCCGGGTTATAGTGGCTGGAAAGCGCGCGTTGTCGCTGCGTTGACTTTTGTCATGAGTCCCAAAATGCGTCTTCGCTTAATGCTGGTCGTGATGGTGATTGCACTGGTGCTGACCCGCTCGCGTATGGGTAACTCTGCCTTCTTCTCGGCGATGTTAATTGTGGGGGTGATTACGATTGTTCTTTCTCGCCGCACTGCGCCGGCGACAGCAACCTTGATTTTAAGTTTGGTCATTGTCGATGTTTTTGTGATCGGCACCTGGGTGGGGTTAGATAAAGTGGTGACGCGACTCAACCGTACAGAAATCGTCGCTGCAAACGCAAACACCAATGGAATCGCCGCAACCAACGGTGTAGCAGCTAGTACGAGCAGTGCGGCACAAACGCAGACAGAGGCACCTTCGCCGCAGGAAGAGTCTTTCGAGCAGCGTTCTTTGCCTGCGAAATACTCATTAGCGATGATTAAGCAATTTCCAGCATTTGGCACTGGCGCAGGTAGCTTCTATAACAGCTTTAATCGATACCGTCCTCCTGAGATCACAGAATACTTTGATCATGCACATAACGATTACATTGAGCTGATGTGTGATCTAGGAATGAGCGCGTGGTTGTTATTTTTGGTAACAGGAATGACATTATGGCAAGCTTTGCGGGCGATGCGCGTACGCCAATTAAGTATTGCCAGAGGCGCGGCCTTCGGTACGGCGATGAGTATTGTGGCGTTGGCGATACATAGTAGCGTTGACTTTAATCTACAAATTCCAGCGAATGCACTCACATTTGTGATTATTTTGTCGCTTGCTTGGATTGCGATGAAGCTACCATCCCCAAAATATCATGAATAATGTTGTAAATTTTTCTATTATTTTAGGAATTAGATAATATTCGTAACATTTTTTACCAAATTCGTAGGATAATCACGCTATAAAAGCTTGACGGTAAAATAATTTTCCACTAGGAAAAATTTGATTAGATAAATAGTTATTTCATTAAGTTTTGTTAAATATTTATTTAATTTACGTTTTCGTGCGCTGTATGGGAAAATTCAGTCTCCCGTTCAAGTTTATTTAATTTTAGGTGAGTCTTCATGACCTTACGACGGCAATTATTAATTGCAATCTCGATATTGTTTTTGTTGGTGTTTGCGGGTCTGCAAACGCTTTCCATCTTATCGACTAAAGATTTCTTGCAGCAGCAGTTGTCTTCACACGCGCAGGATGCGGCCAGTAGTTTGTCGCACACCCTCGTAGAACCGCTTGCTGCCAATGATCAGACCTTGGCTGAGATTCAAATTGCCGCCATGTTTGATCGAGGCTATTACCGACAGATTATCTTGCTCTCACCCGATGGTAAGCAAGTAATCAACAAAGAGTTACCCGAAAATATTGAGAATGTCCCCGTTTGGTTTTCTTCATTACTTTCCCTTGATACGCCACCTGGTCAGGTTTTTATCACCTCTGGCTGGAAACAATTAGGTAAGTTAGTCGTGGTGAGTCAGCCCACGTTTGCTTATCAATATCTGTGGACATCCGTAAAGCAGACAACATGGTGGCTGATCGCGATGTGTTTGTTAGCTTGGCTGTTAATGATTCTGTTTTTAAGAATCATCCTTGCGCCGCTACAAGCCATTGAGAATGCAGCGATCGATATTCAAGGTAAACGATTTACCAAAATCGAGGTGTTGCCTGGTGCACGTGAATTGCGTCGCGTTGTTGTCGCCATGAACGCGATGTCAGGCAAAATTTCTGAGATTCTTGATGCCGAGATGCAGCGTGCGGATGCGTATCGTAAGGATGCCTACACTGACAAGGTGACCGGTTTAGAAAACCGCCAGGGCTTTGATCTGCGGTTTGATCATTTGTTGGCGGATAAAGGTAGTTTTACGTCTGCTTCAATCGTCGTGCTTGAGTTTGATGGATTGAAAGAATTCAACAATGAGCACGGCTACCGAAGTGGTGACAATGTATTGAAGGGGGCGACAGCCATTGTCGGTGCTATGGCTGATATGGATGTCCGAATTGCAGGGCGTATTGGCGGTACTGCATTTGCGTTTGTCTCTGTCAATCATTCGGCAAGTGAGAGTGAAGTTCATGTGCGCGCAATGCAAGCGGCGCTGTCCACATATCTCGATGCCGAGGTTCCTGGGAAGACGCTCTCATTTAGTATCGGTAGTATTGCGTTCACACCAGCGCAATCGAGGGGGGATATTTTTGCCAAAGTTGATTTGGCGTTAGAGACGGCGCGTCAGCAAGGTCGTAATAATGCGCTGACGATCAACTTTATTGAAGAGGCTGGTGTTGTTGAGGGATCGTTGGGGTGGCGTACGCTGATTCAAAACGCGCTTGCCGAAAGCCGTTGGGCGTTAGTGGCGCAGCCAGTGTTGGCCTTGTCTTCTGGTGTTCTCTATCAGCACGAGATTTTCTCTAGGTTGATTGATACGCAAGGTAACTTTGTACCAGCTGCTAAATTTATGCCGATGGCCTTACGCCATCAATTGATGGAAGATATTGATAGAGCGATCATCACGTTGATCTTTGATTTGCTTGATTCTGAGGCGAACCGTTTTAAAGGTGGGGCGATTGACGTTTCTGTTCAGTCTGTCGAAAGCTTAGAAGACCTCTCATCACGTGTGAGCCACTATAAAGATGTTGCGGTGAATGTCTCAGTGCAATCTATTGAAAGTAGTGGTTTCCGTGAGTGGTTGGCTGAGCAGTTGCGTGGATCGAAAGAGATTGCACGTCGATTGTCTGTTGAACTGAGTGAATTTAGCTGTGTCAAAGACATCGAGCTGACACAAGAATTTGTTAATCTGTTGCGCAGTTTTGGTGTGCGCTTCGGTATTGATCATTTTGGACTGGATCCGCATGCGCTGGAATTTTTGCGCCGCGTACCACCAGACTATATCAAACTCGACGGTGGTTTAGTACGAGGCATGGCTGAGAATCCAAGCGGCCATGAACATGTACGAGCCATTATCAAGCTGGCGCATTCACTTGAAATTCCAGTGATTGCACAAAACGTCGAGTCCGAAGAAATGCAGACAATGTTATTGTTGGATGCTGTTGAGTACGGTCAAGGCTATTTCCTTGGCACCCCTCAACCTGCGTAACGGTTATTTTATTTTATGATGAGCTTAAAATTTTTATTCGCCCTGATCGTTGTTTATTTAACATCGATATTGGCGATCATGTCGATTCGTCCTTATGCGGCTAAGTTTTTTTTAGAAGATGTGCCCTGTGGGCGGAAGCAACATAAAGCCCCCACCCCTGTGATCGGTGGCATTGGTGTTGTAGCAGGGTTTTATGCGGTAATGATTTTGTTCGGCTATATGCCACTTGAACAGCCTGCATTTTGGGTGGCATCGTTTTTGCTGTTTGTGGTTGGCTTGTTGGATGATATGCACGAATTTGGTTCACGGATCAAATTCATTGCCCAAGGCATTGCTGCCTTACTGATGATTATGTGGGGACACAACAAGTTAGGCAATCTGGGTAACTTGTTCGGCACGGGTGATGTAGTGCTGGAAGGTTTGGCGATTCCTTTTACTGTATTTTTTGTGGTGGGCGTGATCAACGCATTCAACTTGATTGATGGTGTGGACGGTTTATGCGGTAGTTTGTCTATCGTTACCACACTCTCTTTTGCGGCTGCGTCCATGTTGAGTGGTCGTTCAAGCGATGCGGTGATTTTGTTGATATTATCCGCTGCCATCGCGGGTTTTTTAAGTTTGAATTTGCGCTTACCAAAGCGACCAACAGCCCTTATTTTTTTGGGTGACGCTGGTGCCTTGTTTGTTGGTTTTGTGATCGCATGGTACGCCATTAAATTGGCAGGTGATCAGTCACGGATTATGAATCCCATCATTGTGGTGTGGCTTTTGGCTGTGCCGCTCTTTGATACTGTCGCCGTGATGACGCGTCGATTGATGATGAAGGCGAGTCCATTTAAAGCGGACCGAACACATATTCACCATGTGTTACTTGACCTTGGTGTGGCCGATCACAATGTCGTTTTTATTTTGTTTGTAGTTGCAACCGTATTTGCATTAATTGGTTTGGCTTGTACGTTTTATTTGCGTTTTTCTGATGCGGTGATGTTGGTGTTTTTTGCCAGTCTATTTGGCCTATATTGTTACATTAAGAAGAATCTATTTAGTCATGTACGGAAGAGTTCCTGACCGTGTTGCATATAGGTATTTTTTGAATTTTTAGTTCTCAGAGGTTTCCATGAAAAAGTCCAGCAACGTGTTCTCTAAAACTGCCATCTTTTCAGCGACGCTGTTAGTGTGTCAGCTTGCTTCCGCACAAGTCGTGCAAGCGCCAGAAGGCCAAAAAAATGAGGTGACTGATCCAAAGCAAACAACGGATCAAACAACATTAACGCCAGCAACAAGCAATTCTTTGGGCACAAGTAACTTGCTCAACACAGGTACAGGCGCAGCCCAAACGGCATTTACGCCTGGGTATGAGCTCTCAGGTGCCAAAGCCGGTGACGGCACAGCAGGTACTATGACTGCACCAGCACGCGGTGCTCCAATTGTGTATGGCGGCTTGTACATCTACCTGGATGCACGTGCAACCGAAGGTCGCAATAATAACGTCTTAGGCTCCGCTAACAACACAACCTCCAGTTCTTTGTTTGGCTTGGAGCCAGAAGTTGTTGCTGAAGTTAAAAATCACGGTGATCGCTATACGGCAAGTTACCTGGGTAGCTATGTACGCTATCAAAACAGCTCTAGCGACAACTTTAACCACCATGATTTCCGCATTGCAGGCGATGATATTTTTGATAGCCGCACACGTCTGAGCTGGAATGCTGGCTACATCGTGAGCACGGATCCACGTGGTTCGACTGACCGTACAATTTCCACGACACCAGATGAATGGCATGCACCTACTGTCGCGGGTATCTTCTCGTACGGCGCGACAGATTCTATGGGTCGTGTTGAGGCAGATGCTTCGTATTTGAAAAAAACCTATACCAATAACCGCACAACGACAATTGGCTCTGACGTAGATATTTCTACCGTTTCTGCACGCTTCTTTTACCGCGTAGCGCCAAAGACTTCGTTGCTGATTGAAGCAAAAGATATTAAATCAGCGTATGCTTTGTCAACGTCCGTCAATAGCAATAGCGACCGTCGTTTGATGGTGGGTGCGACTTGGAACGCAACAGCAGCGACAACCGGTATTTTTAAAATTGGTTATTTGAACAAGAGCTTTGATCAAGCAGGTATCGACGGATATAAAGGTGTAGCATGGGAGGGCAAAGTACGTTGGTTACCGCTGACTTATAGCACGTTTGATGCTATGGTATCCAAGCTTCCATCAGATGCGACTGGTGTCGGCAACTATATTATGAACAATAATTACGATTTATTATGGACGCACCGTTGGACTAGTCAGTTCTCCTCTAAAGTAGACCTTGGCTATGTGAAGTCTGATTATGTGAACGGCAATCGTCAGGATAATATCAAGAACGTAGGTTTAGGCGTATCTTACGACATGCGTCGCTGGTTACGTTTGGGTGCAGAGATCACCAATACAAACCGTAGTTCGACTGTATCGGGTAACGAATTTTCTCGTAATGTTGTTCTGTTCACTCTGCAATCGACGCTGTAATTATCTAATCTAACAGCTTTAATCCTCGTAAGCTGGCCGCTCCATTTGGAACTGCCAGCTTTATTTAGTTAATAAAAATCGAATATGAAACTACGCTACTTTCTGTCTTGTGCTTTGTACTTTTTGATGTCGACACTTGCTTTTGCGCAAAATGAACTGGTGTCTGACCCAGTGGTGCGTCAATCGGGGCTTTCTAGTAACACAGCGTATTCTTCTTATCGCCTCGGTGCTGGCGATGTTGTTAACATCCGGGTTTTCGGCGAGGATGATTTAAGTAAAGAGAAGATTCGCCTCACTGATGCGGGTACTGTACCTTACCCGGTCTTGGGCGAGCTTAGAGTTTTAGGGATGACAGTAGGCGATTTAGAACGTCTAATTACTGATGGACTCAAAGGGCGTTACCTGGTTAACCCTCGTGTATCAGTTCAGATTGATGAGTATCGGCCATTTTATGTGAATGGCATGGTTGAGAAACCTGGTGGTTATCCGTATCAACCCGGATTGACCGTACGTAAAGCTGCATCCCTAGCCGGTGGTTTTAAAGAGCGAGCATCGTCTTCTAAAATGTATGTGATTCGCGAGGGTGATCCATCACATCGGCCAGTCAAAGTTGACTTGAACACAGAAGTTGGACCTGGTGACATTTTGACTATCGAAGAGAGTTTTTTCTGATTGTTGCTAACCGATTTCAACTGCTGAGAAAGGGGCTTTTGCGCCCCGAAACCAGTGACCTCCCAGTTTCATAATTTAAGCGTGCGAGCAATTCTAAGATGGATACAACAGTGATACCACTCAATTTAAACCCCAGTCAACACGCCTCAAAAGAGCTTCATGAGCTTGAGGAAAAAGTTGACTTTGTTGAATATTGGAAAAGTATTTCCAAGAGAAAATGGGCAATTTTAGGCTTTAGTTTAACAGTTGCGTTATTGGCAGCAATTGTTGCTTTTCTTATGACACCCGTTTACCGCTCGACGGTAACTTTGTTAATTGATTCGACCAAATCCAAAGTCGTCTCAATAGATGAGGTTTATGGTGGTTTTTCTGAAAATCGTGACTTTTTTTTAACGCAAGTCGAAATATTAAAAGCCCCTGATATAGCGTTAAAAACAATCACCAAATTAAAATTGTGGGAGATCCCAGAATTTGATCCACGCAAAAAAGAGCAATCTGCCGTCGAAAAATTCTTAATTGTAATTGGATATACAGAGGACATTCCTAAGAAGTGGGATGAAGAGTCCCTAGCGAAAGCTGTGCTGCCAAAGTTTACCAAGCAGCTTTCAATTGAGCCAATACGCTTAAGCCTGTTGGTTAAAGTAAATTTTGAATCAGTTGATAAAGAGTTAGCTGCAAAAATAGCTAATACAATGGCAAACACTTTTATTGATTCTGATCTTGACATCAGATTCCAGATGACCCAACGGGCAAGTAATTGGCTTGAAGAGCGCATGGTTGGCGTACGTCAAAAGTTAGATGCATCAGAAAAAGCTTTGCAGGCTTATCGAGATCAAGCAGGAATTGTTGATATCAAAAGCGACTCACAAAGTGGTGCAGGTAAGCAGATCGAAGAAGTTACTCAAAAGTTAGTTGAGACGCGCTTGCGTCGGGCTGAAGCTGAGAATGCCTACAATCAGATAAAAAATGCTCCAAAAGGTGCAGATTTGTCGTCGTTGCCTGCAGTAGTTAAGAATATAGTTGTTGGTGAAGCTCTGAAGCAGCAAGCTGAAGCTGATCGGAAATTATCTGAGATTGCACAACGTTACGGAGCCGAACATCCAAAGTATGTTCAAGCTGAAGGAGAGGCCAAAACTGCGCGTGAAAATGTTAAACGTCAAATTGAAACAGTTGTTCAAAGTGTTACTCGTGAATATGAAGTTGCAAAGGGCACCGAGAACATGCTTGCACAGACGCTAAATCAAGCGAAAGGTTCTGTCCAAGGGATTAATCGTAAAGAGTTCCAATTGAATTTATTAGAACGCGAAGTTGATTCCAATAAGCAAATTTACGACCTATTCTTGAAGCGTGCGAAAGAAACAAACGTGTCTGGCGATTTACAGAACCCAGTTGGCAGGGTTGTTGATCAAGCAAAAGCATCCAATTTACCTGTTAAGCCGCAAAAGATTCAAATTATCTCAGTTGCATTCGTCTTTGGTTTGCTAGCCGCCGCTGCTGCGTCACTGTTAATTGATTTGCTTGATAATACGTTAAAAAGTACAACCGACGTGGAAGCCAAGCTGAAGCAACCATTGTTGACCACTTTGCCGCTATTGGCGAAGAAAGATGCTGATCGCTCATCTACTGCGCATATGTTTTTGGAAGACCCAAAATCGCTATACTCAGAGTCTATACGTACTGCCAGATCCGCAGTCCTACTGTCATCGATAGATCTTTCAAATCGCATATTGTTGATTACTTCCAGTGTTCCAGGTGAGGGTAAGACTACGTTTTCCATTAATCTCGCAGTTGCTCATTCGCATACGAAAAAAACTTTACTTATTGATGCTGATATGCGTCGTCCAGCAGTTGCTAAGGGACTGGACTTTGAGCCGCACTCTTTAGGTTTATCGGACTTAGTCGCAGGAACAGCACCGTTCAGTGAATGTGTAAAAACATTACCGGGATGTGATTTACATGTAATAACAACGGGTACGAACGTTCCCAACCCGTTGGAGATCATTCTTTCACAACGATTCAAAGACACTATTGCAGAGTTGTCTAAGATTTATGAAATAGTCATCATTGACTCCCCTCCTGTCGAATTGGTAAGTGACGCGTTGGTATTATCTAAAATGGCTTCAGGCGTAGTTTATGTAGTCAAAGCATTGGACACACCATATCAGTTGGCACGTAAAGGGCTAATGCGGATTCGTCGTGCCGAGGGCAAGATTCTTGGAGTGGTATTAAATCACCTCGACTTTAAAAAGGCAGAAAAATATTACGGTGAGTACTCAGGCTACGGTAAGTACGGCTATGACAAATACGGTTATGGTGATAACTACGGTAGCAAAGAAGAGAAAAAAGCTTAAGCCATGATTGATTTGCACTGTCATTATTTGCCCGGTGTAGATGATGGCCCAGTAGAGGCAGTGGAAGCATTGCAGCTGGTGCGCGCTGCTGTCGCTAATGGAATTACTGCCGCGGCATTAACGCCACACATTCATCCACGTCGATATCCGAACTCAAAAACTCGGTTGTTACATACTTTCGTGCGTTTTCAAGAACTGGTTAAACAGCAACAAATTCCCATCAAGTTGTATTTGGCTGGCGAAGTTCGTATATCGCCAGAGTCTTTGGATCTCTTTGAGCAAGATGAGATTCCTTTTTTGGGAACTGTTGACGGTTATAAAATCGTTTTGTTGGAGTTCCCGCACGATATGATTCCAGTGGGTAGCGAGCAGTTTGTTACCAAATTGTTAAGGATGAAGATACGGCCGTTAATTGCTCATCCCGAGCGAAATAAACAGGTACTTGGCGACCCTGAGCGTATCAGGCCGTTTGTCGACATGGGATGTTGGTTGCAATTAACTGCAGGATCTCTGGTTGGGAGCTTTGGAAAACCTGCTAAAAAAGTGGCTACTAAATTGTTAGAGGAAGAACTGGCTTGGATTGTTGCCACGGACGCGCATAACCTAGAACATCGTCCACCAGATCTAGCACAAGGATATCAATGTCTAGTCGATATTTGTGGAAGTAGAACGGCGAAACGCATGGTAGAAACTAGACCGGGGCGAATTCTCGGTCTGGAGCAATAACTGTGAATGTTTTTAAAAATAAAATTCCAGCTCTCGTCTTGCTGGTTCTCTTTGGCAGCATGCTAGAGAGCGCCAATTACTGTGTCTTCGCCGGCATAACTGATGCAGTCACACTTAAGTCCCGCTCTGAACTAGGTACTTTTCAAAGAATTGGAAAAGTACCTGATCCTGTGGCTTGGGAGCGTCTTGTAAGCGATTTTGCAGATGCGAGCCGGGTTGTACCCGATGCATCTGAATACTACGAAAATATTGCTTACCTGTTCGCTCTACGCGGAGCTTCTGCAATTGGTTTTTCAAATTTAGCACAATTAAATTTTTCTCAAGCTGTAACTAACTATAAACAATCATTACGGATGAGACCAATGACTGGGCGCACTTGGGCCAACTTATCCCTTGCATCTTTTTACCTAGGCATTGAGAATAAAGAAATTGCTAGTTATTTTGATAATTCCTTAGCATTTGGACCATTCGACGCTAGTACGCAAATGCCACTAATTAGTTTATACAAAAATCGATGGTCAGGTCTATCAACGAAGCAAAAGTACGAATTGCGAAATGTCCTTATGCAAGCGAAAGACCCTGCAATTCGTAACTTAGGACTATCTATCCCAAACTCTGACTGATCCTCTAACTTCAAACGAACTTGAAGTAGAAAACCGACAGTCGGAAAGCGATTTCTCAAAAGCAAAAAAATGAAAATACTTGTTTTTTTAAATAGTTATTTGCCAGGTTTTAAGTCTGGTGGTCCCGTACGTACAATCGAAAACATGGCTAAAAGTCTGCCTGGGCATGAATTTTCCGTAGTTACCACAGATCGCGATTTGGGGGATAGTGAGCCTTATCAGGGTATAACGAGAGGCGTATGGACAAAAACAGGTGATTCCGAAATTTATTATTTGAACGAAAAGATAACCTTATTTGCGAGAATAGTTGAATATTACAAGTTATTGAAGTCGACTTCGTTTGATGTGTTGTACCTTCAGAGTTTTTTTAATGTTCGCTTCACTATGTTGCCGCTGGTCATTTTTCGGCTGATTCATGGTTATTCCAAGCCTGTTGTTATCGCACCAAGGGGTGAGTTTAGTAAAGGTGCAATTTCATTGAAATCGTGGAAAAAAAAGCCGTATGTATTCCTGATTAAATTTAGTGGATTACTAAAAAATATTACTTGGCAAGCATCTACTGAAGCTGAGCACAAGGATATTTTGGATGTTCTATCAAAAACCAAGACCCACGTATTTAAAGCGGACAATATTTTTATCGCTCCAGACATTGGTTCATTAAAAGTCTCGCGTGATATCAGGAAGTCTTCCTCCGATTTTAAAGTTATTTTTGTATCTAGAATTACAAAAAAGAAAAATCTTAGTTTTTTATTAGATTGTTTATCGCACACGAAAATCTCTCTCATTTTGAATATCTACGGCCCAATAGAAGACGAGAAGTATTGGAGTGAGTGCAAAAGAAAAATTGATAACTTACCTACTAATGTTGTAGCCAACTATTTAGGAAGCGTAGATCACTCGGAGATTTCCTCATTGTTTTCCCAGCATGATTTATTTTTCTTCCCAACTCTTGGCGAAAATTTTGGTCACGTAATCATTGAGTCTCTTGCTTCTGGAACACCAGTATTAATTAGTGACCAAACCCCTTGGTCCACAGACAAAGATGGCGCTTGTACAGCTCTACCATTGAATCGTCCAGACTTGTTTAATGAAGTGTTACTTAAGTTTGCAAAGCATACGACTCAAGAAAAAGATACTTTAGCAATGAAAGCTATAGAACTAGCACAGATATTGACGGGAAGAGAAGTTGCGATAGAAAAAAATAATGCTCTGTTTGAATTTTCAAAGGCGAATAATTCTCGGTCTCGAATGTAGAAATTAATGTCCAAAGATCTGACTGCTATTTTTCTATTTCTTCAGGTATCAGTAGATCATTGATAACTTTGTTTATTGAGATTTGTTCATTTGGGATCTCCGTAGGTTAGCAAATAATTTACTATTTAACTTTCAAATTTCCCGCATGAAGAAAATAATACTTCTATTTGCCTTGCTATTCATACTTGACGCAAGTGCAGAAGGACTATCATCAGCTCCTCTAATTACGTCGAATAGTGGAGAAAGATACGATCACACCGCACGACCTACGATTGTATCCGCTAGCCCTAACGTTGAAATTAGGTCGACTGATTCGTTGTCCAGCGAAAAGCGCGAGCTGAAACAACAAATCAGCTTGTTTGATTTTTTGACGGAGATACAGAAAAAAGACCTGGTTACCGGACATCCCTCAATAGACTTCACTCCTCAGATTCAGGCTGCAATTAACGCTGCCGCTGGAAAGACCTTGTTTGTACCGGCTGGGTCATATTTGCTAAAGGCGCAAAAAGGCAATACCCTTCTAACAATCGCAAACACAATCTCGATCAAAGGGCAAAGAGGTTCCCAATTTTTGATAGATGCAAATGTTCCAAATGATGTTGATGTGATCACTGTTAATCCGCACACAATTGCAGACGAAGGCGTAGAAATTGATAATTTGTGGATTTTTGAGCAGGCTGGGAAACCTGCGCGAAATATTATCAAAGTTAATCTTGATTCGGAACATGGATTAAAAAAACTATCGATCACCAATAGTTTATTCCGTGCTAAATCGGGATTTGGAATTTGGGTTGCTAATCCGAATAAGGCAAGTAGTAGAGGGCTATTCCTAAGTAAAATCGTTGGTAACGAAATCTACGGTGGTATTCAATTAGATAACTTGGGCGACTCAAACCTGATCGCAGATAATGCAATTACTGGTCCAAACATAGGTATTCATTTTGATCTGCTTAACGAAGTCGGGGCATTGGGATCAGCGGCAAAATTGCAGATAATTAGGAACAATATTACTAGTTTTGGTGGCGCAATCGTTGGCTCTCACGCACGCGGGATCGTCATCGAAGACAATAATATAGAACAGACAGTTCCTTTACAGGATGGTTATAGCGTGGCCTTATCCTATCTTGATGAAGTTGAATCGGGAAATCCAGTTGCTATGTCTGGAGTGTCAGTTATTTCACGCAATAAAATTGAGCCGGCCGATCCCACCTCTCGATCGAATGGTTTGCTTTTATTTAAGTGCAATGGGACAGTTGTCGAAAATAATAGTATTGGAACCTCGCAGAACGGGACTAAAGGTGCAAGTGCTATTACTATCCGATCTTCTTTTAAAACCGTCATTCGTGGAAATTATTTGCTTCCTTCTCTGGGGGGGACTGGCATAAATATAGACTCCGCATCGTTAAATACAGAATTTACTCGCGGGGTATTTTCACCTGTAGTCCCCAATGTGATTGAGATTAAAGATCAAGGCCTTGGTACAAAGGGTGTCTGGAAATCGGGTGTGTTAGCATCTAATTGGGTTCCAACTTCGCCAAAAATGGTTGGATTCTCTTTTTATAAAACAAGAGATAATTTAGTCCTCCTGCGAGGAAATTTAAGGAAACTCAAGAAAGTGCCAAATGACGGCGTCATTGGATTTTTGCCAGCTGGGTTTTTACCGGAAGAATTAACAGCAAAAAATGGTGATGTTGGAGAAATGTTTTTATCTACCATAGTCATTCGAACGAATGGCCAACCTTCACCGGCGGTATTGAGAATTACACGCGATACCGCTTCCGGATTAGGGAAAATTATGCTTCATACTCCGAATTTAGACGATTTAGATACTTTGAGTTTTGATGGAATTACTTTTTATTCTCTAGATATACCAACTTAAGTATCGATCTTAGATATATGACTTAGTTCTTAAATCCGACCTAGGTGAGGATTAGTCATTTGTACTAGATACCATTATTAGCAGAGTTACTCAAAATTTCCGATTACTGATCTCAGATTTGATTCTTTTGTTTTTGAGAGTTTAATTTTTTAAAAGGCTGCACAGGATGCGCACCAAATCACCGCTACTTTCATTAATTGTTGCATTTCAATGCCTGACGATTGTTCTTTACTTCCTTGGTCCAATTAATTACGTAGGTCGAAGATTCGAAGTTTTTTTTTGGATCGCGTACTACATAGTAATGCTGGTTTTGGGTGCTAGGTTAGGTCGTGATATTTTTTTTAAAGATAAATATCCAGACGAAATAAAGTCCACTAACAAACGCCATAAATTTATTCACTTGTCTACTTTCTTTTCCTTGATATTCATGATTTTCGCTTTTGTTAGTCGAGTCGGAAACATGAATTTTGGCGAAAATATTGGAGAACAATACTCCTTATCTCTTGAATATCGGAACAATAATCAAAGTTTGTTTGAATATATTAGGATGTTCTTTGCCGTTTATTTATTTGGTTTTTTCTCAGTCTTCCTTTACTTTTACAAGGAATTTTCGAGTAAGGATAAAATTCTTGGCTTTGCCGTTATCTTGTTAAATATTGCGCTAGGTTTTGCTACGGGTACAAATAAGTACTTGTTTGATTACGTTGTAATTTCTGTGGCTATCTTCTTGCTTAAAGAATTTTCCTTTGTAAAAATCGGCTATAAAAAAATAGTTTTATATTCTTGTTTGGTCGCGACGCTTCTGTGTGGATCGTTGTATTTTTTTGCTGTTGGTCAGTCAACTAGATATGGCTCTGCAGCCGTTTCGGGAGTAGATCATCGCCTAGGCGCTTACGCGGACTATAATTTAGACGATGGTCTCTTCCTTATGGGATATTCCGCACTGACCTCGTACCTTACTCAAGGATACCGATTATTCGATATGTCATTGAGTGAGGATTTCAAGTGGACATACGGTGTTGGGAACTCTACTTTTTTCTCTCGCCAAATCGATCGTATCCTTGATACCAAGATTAGTGACAATTCATTTCCTGCAAGGCTAGAGAGCAAGGGACTGGATCGCTTTATTAACTGGTCTACATTTTATTTGTGGTGGGCTTCTGATTTAACTTATTTTGGGGTTGGATTTCTTCTTGCCTTCCTTGGTTTTGTGTTCCGCGTCAGTGAAAATTCAATTTTGAAGTTTAAGGATTTAGATGCGTTAATTCTTTATTCTTACTTGACGATGTGTTTTTTTTATTTATCAGCAAATAATCAACTTATGCAATCAGGCGAGACTGCGATTGGATTCTTATTCGTGTTGATTACCGTTATTCGGAGTAAAGAATTAGTTAAGATCAGCTCACCTTCGTTCAAGCCGATTTAAGTGATTGAAAAGTAAAATGAGTGAAAAAAAAATAAATACGAACTTGTTTGTTGGTGCAATTTCAGTTGATAGGGAGTTATCAGGTTCGGCATATTCTGAGGCAGGGACGCAGGTTCAGCTGGAAATTATTCGATTATTGAACGAAAAGCTTGATGCAGATGTTCAGGTTGTTTCGCTGAACCCTTTATCTGTTTTTCCTAACGGTACCTTTTTTAGTAAATATCAAAAAAAAGGAAACATTTATTTTTTGCCTTTTTTAAACTTGCCAATCTTAAAGCATATTATTTACAGCCTAAGTTTGCTTTTATTCTTATTTACATTTGCACCAAAAAAAATAATTGTTTATAACAGTTATTTTTTCCAAAATTTTTCCATTTTTCTATACAAAAAATTTTATCCTAAAGTAAAAATCGCGTTACTGGTTCAGGATGTATTACCTGTTGGGAACGGATTGCAATCGATACAAAGGTATCTGGATAGAAAATCATTGAATTGGCTTTCTTATTACAATTTAGTAGTCCCAATTAGTAAACATATTATTTCGGATTTCGATATCAGAGTACCTTCTTTCGTTGTGCAGGGAGGGATCACTAAAAATATTATTGATCATTTTCCGTATGCGAATTTTGGTAATTCGAAATTCAAGCGGGTTGTGTTTGCTGGCGCCTTGGAGCCACATAATGGTGTGCATTTGCTTATAGAGCAGTGGGCTAAACAGCATATTCAGACTGAACTGCATATTTTCGGAAAAGGCTCTTTAAAAGAGTTCGTATCGGATTTTGCTGGGAAATATCAAAATATTTTCTTTCATGGCTTTGCTCCTCATACAGAGGTTCAAGATTTCATTTCTAAGTCTATGTTCACCCTGATACTTAGGTACGATTTGGGACTTGAAACAAAATATTTTTTTCCGTCAAAATTTTGGGAGGCATTAGCAAGCGATTCACACATTGTTTGCAATAATTTCAATAGCTTTCCTAATGATTTAAAAAAATATTGCATTATGCTGGAAGCAGATTTTTCGAACCTAAAATGTTTGGATGATATAACTGCATCCAACTTTGATCTCATTTTGGATAGACGAGCATATGTTCAAAATACACATATGTGGAGTCAACATGTTGACAAAATAATAGAGTCTTTATGAGATCGATTTTGGGAAAAGCATTGAATAATACTTATGTAGTTGGTATTTTCTTCACAATGTTGTCTATTTGTGTTTCATTGCTAATTAATGTAATTTTGTATCCAATTTATTGGAAAATTTTAACTACTAGCGATTTTCAAAATTGGTTTTCGATCTTTGAATTTAGCTTATTGTTTTTACTTTTAGATATTGGATTTTCTCAAAACTTTATTAAAAATAATGTCGAAAGCTCTGCAGTTGTTTTTGAGCATAATTTTCATAAACTTCGAGGCACTTTATTTATCGTCTCAGTCTTTGCATTTGTAGTGCAATTACCAGTTTTCTTTTTCATTCGTCAGCCTGAAAATTTTACCCAGTTTTTCCCGTATTTTTTATTGGCATTATCGACTGCATTTACTCTTTGGGCTTATTCAGAAACTGCTGCCCTTCGAGTATTACTAAAGTTTAATTCGATAGCGTTTATTTCGATTACAGGTAATTTAATTTTTTTAATTCTTGTATTTTATTTTAGACATTACGGTATATACGCAATTGCTTACGCAGTGCTTTTACGAGCGCTCGTTATAAATTTTTTGCAGCTCTTTATTTTGTCAAAATCTGTGAAATTGAAAATGATTTTTTCATTGCAGTTTGAAGGAGCAACAACTAACGCACTTATGAATTTTTCTTATTTATCGATCTTCGCATTTGATGCCGTTGTGTTTTCAAAAGCAGGCATAAAGGGAAGTGACGTTGCCTCATATATGCTGAATAGAAAAGTGTATGATTTGATTAAGGGATTTTTTGATGCTGCCATGAACGTGATCTCTGTTAAATTGGTTAAGCAGAAACTAAGTGACCACCTTTTATATGTTGTCTTATTTCTTGGATTGATATTTTTATCTGTCTATCTCGTATCACCATACCTTTATCGTTACGCAATTGGTTCCAATTCATTTGATAGTAAATTGTCTTTTCTTTTAGCACTGTCAGGTTTTTTAGCCGCAATCACTCGTTTCTGTCAGCTTTCGTTTTATATGACCAGTCAAACAACGTTGATTCTGAATCTTTTTGCAGTAATTAGTTTTTTAAAACTAGTTTCATTTTCGACGTTATTCGTCTTTCATACCCAGATCCCGAATTTTTATTTTTTGCAATGTGGCTTTATGTTGCTTTTAATTCTCTTTACTTACTTAAATAATCGGAAGAAAGCGTTAATTTAACTGTTTAGTATCCTTACCTTAAATTTCACAAGTCTGTTAAAAAACTCAAATAATTTTTGGTTAATAATCAAAAAAAAATGCTGTTGGTGTACCAGAATTCTTGAGGCGTTTAATTCGTGCAGAATAATCTTTCTTTATGGAAAATATTGCAAAAAGAAAATAAAAGAGCGGAAATGCTTCCTTTTTAGTAATTTTTAACTGTTTTTGTTTCAAAATGACATATTTTTTTCTTCAAATTTTCTGTTTATATCATTAATATTTAGCTAAGTTTTTTGATTTGTGTTAAAGTAAAGAAGATTTACAATTTCTAAGATTTTGTAACATTTTGAGTTTGAGCTTGAAGTCGGTTTTAAAATTAATAAAAGTGAACTAATTAAATAAGAGAACGTTTGTTGTGACTGCTTGCCGTAAAAAATGATTGTAGAGCGTCGCGGTAGAAGCTGCCTTTCGAGATAAAACCCAAAAAGCTGACATTCAATTTCCTAGGGAAAAGTTATACATTAATAATCAGATGGTTAAGAGGAATTCATGTTTTCTAATAAGACGCTGCTGATCACGGGTGGTACGGGTTCATTTGGTAACGCAGTTCTACGTCGGTTTTTAGACTCCGATTTGAAAGAAATACGCATCTTCAGTCGTGATGAAAAAAAGCAAGACGACATGCGTAAGAAGTACAACAATCCAAAGCTCAAGTTTTATATTGGAGATGTTCGCGATTATCAGTCCGTTCTCAATGCGGTTCGTGGTGTTGATTACATCTACCACGCAGCTGCACTAAAGCAAGTTCCTTCCTGTGAATTCTATCCTCTCGAAGCAGTCAAAACTAATGTGCTCGGTACAGAGAACGTCCTCGAAGCCGCTGTGTCCTCTGGTGTCCAGCGCGTCATTTGTCTGAGTACTGATAAAGCCGTCTATCCTATCAACGCGATGGGCATTTCAAAAGCGATGATGGAAAAAGTAGTTGTCGCTAAATCACGTGGATCAGAAAAAACAGTAATTTGCGCCACACGTTACGGTAACGTTATGGCGTCGCGCGGTTCGGTGATTCCACTGTTTGTAGAGCAGGTTCGTGCCGGTAAGCCAATCACGATTACCGATCCTGAGATGACGCGATTCATGATGACGTTGGATGACGCAGTAGATCTCGTTTTATTCGCATTTGAGCACGGTACGCCTGGTGACATTTTCGTGCAAAAAGCGCCCGCCGCAACAATTCGTGTTCTCGCGCAAGCCCTAGTACAGTTGATGAATTTGCCTGATCATCAGATTGACATTATTGGTACGCGCCATGGTGAGAAGTTGTTTGAAGCCTTGTTGAGTCGTGAAGAGATGGCTGCAGCTGCCGACTTGGGTGACTATTTCCGTGTTCCACCTGATTTGCGTGATCTGAATTATGGAAAGTTTGTTGAGCAAGGTGAACAAAAGATTTCTGCGGCAGTAGATTACAACTCGCACAATACTACCCGACTTGACGTTGAGTCGATGAAGAAATTACTGTTGAAATTACCGTTTGTTCAGGCGCTGACGCGCGGTGAATATATCCCACCGGAGGCTTAAATGCGTGTTTTAGTGACCGGTGCTAACGGTTTTATCGCCAAAAATTTATTGGTGCACCTGAACGAAAAAGGCATAGAGGCGATTCGATTTACACGCGATATGGATGAGGCAGATCTGGCTGACCATATCGAAAAATCTGACTTTGTTTTTCATTTGGCAGGTGTGAATCGTCCTAAAGAAATTGGCGAATTTGCTGAAGGTAATGCGGGTCTGACGGAGCGTCTTTGTACGCTTATGAAGCAAAGTGGAAGACGCATTCCAGTTTTGTACACATCGTCAATTCAGGCAGATTTAGATAATCCCTATGGGATTTCAAAGCGGAATGCAGAGCAGGTTTTAGAGACTTATGCAGCAGATACGGGTTCACCGGTTTATATTTATAGGTTACCGAATGTCTTTGGTAAATGGAGCCGCCCTAACTACAACTCTGCTGTTGCAACCTTTTGCCATAATATCGCGAATGATTTACCGATCCAGATTAATGACAGGAACGCATTAGTATCACTGGTATATGTTGATGATGTTGTTGCTGATTTTCTGAAGAAGATCGACGATACGTTGACCGAAGGTCATCGAGTTTTGACGCCGCAGATTCAGCCTGTCTATTCCATAACCGTCGGCGAACTCGCAGACCAGATTCAGGCCTTCAAGAACAGCCGTCAATCACTTGTCACCGAAAGTGTTGGTACGGGCTTGATCCGCGCGTTGTATTCAACTTATTTAAGCTTTTTAAAGCCTTCTGAATTTTCTTATCCATTGGTCACTCATGCTGACCCGCGTGGTCGCTTCGTTGAAATGTTAAAAACGAAAGACAGTGGTCAGTTCTCATTCTTTACGGCGTTCCCAGGTATCACGCGTGGTGGTCACTATCATCATTCTAAAAATGAAAAATTTTTAGTGATACAGGGTAAAGCACGCTTTGGATTCCGCCACATTGTAACGGGCGAGTATTTCGAAAAATTAACTGATGGTAGTCACCCAGAGGTGGTTGAGACCGTACCTGGTTGGTCGCATGACATCACAAATATCGGTGATGTCGAAATGATCGTGATGCTGTGGGCAAACGAGATTTTTGATCGACAGGCGCCAGATACCGTTAGTCATAAGGTTTAATATGAAAAAATTGAAAGTTGTATCCGTCGTTGGAACTCGTCCTGAAATTATTCGCCTATCGCGCGTATTGGCAAAGTTAGACCAGCATTGTGAACATATTCTGGTACATACTGGTCAGAATTATGATTACGAACTGAATCAGATTTTTTTTGAGAATCTGGGTATCCGTAAGCCCGATTTCTTTTTAAATAGTGCTGAGGGCAGCTCGGGGGCTGCGCATACTATCGGTAACTTGATCATCGCCGTTGATCAAGTGCTGGAAGAAGTTAAGCCTGAAGCGATGTTGGTGCTGGGCGATACTAATAGCTGTTTATCGGTGATCCCTGCTAAGCGTCGAAAGATTCCAATTTTCCATATGGAGGCCGGCAATCGTTGTTTTGATCAGCGCGTTCCAGAAGAAACGAATCGTCGTATCGTTGATCATACAGCCGATATCAACTTGACATATAGCACTATCGCCCGCGATTACTTGCTGCGCGAAGGCTTGCCACCAGATTTAGTAATTAAAACTGGTAGCCCTATGTTTGAAGTCTTAACCCATTATTTGCCACAAATTGATGCATCAACTGTGTTGAATGACTTTGGGTTGGAGACTGGTAAATTTTTTGTTGTGAGTGCACATCGCGAAGAAAATATTGAATCTCTCCAAAGTTTTACCAAGCTATGCGAGATCTTAAACGCAGTCGCGCAGGAGTATGGGTTACCGGTCATCGTTTCCACACATCCACGCACACAAAAGCGTATCGATGCGACGGGAACAACGTTTCATCCACTGGTTCGACTGATGAAGCCGTTGGGATTCCATGACTATGTAAAGTTACAGAAATCAGCACGTGCTGTATTGTCTGACAGCGGGACAATTAACGAAGAATCGTCAATCTTGAACTTCCCTGCGTTAAATTTGCGTGAAGCACATGAACGCCCAGAGGGTATGGAAGAAGCGGCCGTAATGATGGTTGGCTTGGAAGTAGATCGTGTCAAACAAGGTCTCGCTATTTTGCAAAGCCAGTTGAGCGGAGAAGATCGTAGCTTACGGCTTGTGGCTGATTACAGTATGCCAAATGTATCCGATAAGGTGGTTCGCATTATTCATAGCTACACGGACTATGTAAATCGAGTCGTTTGGAAAAAATATTAATTCATAGGTTAGTATGCGCATTGCTTTGATTGCAGACGTATTTCCCCCATTGAGGACTTCTGGGGCGGTACAGTTGCGTGATTTGTCTATCGAGTTTGCGCGTCAAGGTCACCAGATGGTGGTGATGATCCGGTCTTCCGAAATAACAACACCTTGGACCCTAGATGAATTGCAGGGTGTACAAGTGTTGAGGTTACGTGCACCCAAGACCAAAGATATCAATTATGTTCGGCGTACTATCAATGAGTTTTTGATGCCTTTTTACATGCTCAAGAACTTACGCAAGAGTCCATACGCTGATGCGAAGTGGGACGGCGTCGTCTGGTATGCACCAAGTATTTTTTTAGGGCCAATTGCGAATGCATTAAGAAAAGCGAGTGGCTGCAAAAGTTATCTCATCATTCGGGATATTTTCCCGGAATGGGCAGTTGATATGGGATTGATGGGGCGAGGGTTACCTTACCGATTTTTCAAATTAATTGAACGATATCAATACAGCGTGGCAGATATTATTGGTGTACAGACTCCCGCGAACATACCGTATTTTTCCGGCGAAATAAATCCTAAAAAGAGCAAAATCGAATTGTTGCAAAATTGGCTATCGCCAGCCTATGAAATTGGTTGCACTATTCAGGTTAGCGAAACGAGATTATCAGGACGCACCATTTTCGTCTATGCTGGTAATATGGGTGTTGCACAAGGTTTGGGCATCATTTTAGAATTGGCAAAAGAGTTGCAAAATCGTCCGGAATTCGGTTTCTTATTTGTTGGACGCGGCTCTGACGTCAAACAATTACGAGATTATGCAATTAAACATAATCTTGAGAATGTCTTGTTTTTCGACGAGATTGATCCCACTGAAATTCCAAGCTTATTTGCGCAATGTCATGTGGGTATTGTTGCTCTCGATCCGCGCCACAAAACACACAACATTCCAGGAAAATTTTTAACTTATATGCAGGCCGGGTTACCCGTATTAGCACTGATCAACCCCGGCAATGATTTAGAGCAGATGGTCAATGACAACAATTTAGGGCGAGTTTGCACGAACCACTCACTTGTTGCTCTCAAAAAAACTTTTCTCGAGTTGGCGAACGAGTTACATCAATACGATGAGATTGCTGTGCGTTGCAAAAAAATATCGGATGATTTGTTTTCAACTAAGACAATTGTTCGACAAATTGTCGACGCATTGACAATCTAAGTTGATTTTATCAATGTTATTTTCGCCGGAGTGATTTTGTTTCTTCGAATTAATTGACTTTGAACTGAAAAGACATCCTTCACAACTTACTCTCCCGATCCATCTTCTCAATCACATCCTTCCACAAACGCACCGTGGTTGCGCCGCCTTTTCGGGTGGTGCCGTTGGGTAGCCACAGGTCGTCGTCATTAAAACTGTAGACTGGGACGAGGTCGGTGCGGGCGGAGCCGCGTTTGATTTCGGGGATGAGGTTGTCGAGAATCCACGGGTCGGCGTCGGGGGTGGGGTAGTAGGCGAGGACCATGTGGGTTTCGCCGATGTTGATGGCGCGGACGTAGGTAATGCGCAGGCGGTCGACGGGGACGCCGAGTTCTTTTAAGGTCATGTATTTCGCGATGGCGTAGTCTTCGCAATCGCCGCCCAAGGAGGCGACCAGCTCTACGGGGGTGGCCCAATAGTCTTCCACGCCCCAGTGTTCCATATCCGAGAAGTACGGAATCTGATTGTAAAAATCATTGGTTTTTTGCAGGAAGGGTGTTTCGAGCCGGATGTCTTTGGACTTCAATAAATTGGCAGTGAAGTTGGGGCCGGCGGTAGATTTCATCTGACGCACGGTGACCTGCATGACTTGTAAGTGGCCGACGGCGGCGTTACCGAAGCGTTTTGTCGCCCAGGCATATAAGCCGGTCGTGAAGTCGACGAGTCCGGACATGGCAGGTGGAACCACCAGGCAGCTCAGTACCAGCGTGACGACAACGAGGCGTATTTTCTTTGAAACGACCATGGGTGGAACTTCACTCGGGCTACAGTATATAAACAGGGTGCATAGTGCGATGCGAATACGTCGCAACACGCATCATACATGGATGGAACGCTGTTGACTAAGGGCATTTATTCGTTTTTTTACTGATCGGCTGCTGCGATACCGAGTGTAGAATAAATTTGCAAAAAAATCATCGCTACAGTGGTATTCGTTGTTATGGAGGGTGTTTTTGCTGGCGAGTAAGGCGTTACCTGGCAGAACTGCCGTGAATTGATTGTCCGTGGAGACGGAATCAAATTTATAATTTTACCTACTCTTATTTTATCTTTCCTCGACCATGTCTCAAAACACGCCGCCGGCAGTGAAACACCAAGCATTTGAAGCCTTAAAAATTCCGAGTTTCCCGATCTTTGTTGCAACGTTCGTCTTGACGATGATGGCAGATAACGTTGAGCACGTTATTAGCTACTGGGTCGCCTTTCAGAAGTTTCAGTCGCCCACGTTGGGTGGCTTTGCGGTGATTTCGCATTGGTTGCCGTTTTTATTGTTTTCTGTGGGAGTGGGGGCGTTGAATGATCGGTTTGATTCTCGTCGCTTAATTCAAATCGGCGGGAGTTTGTTTGCCTTGGTGTCGCTGGGGTGGGGGTATTTCTTTGTCACGGATACGCTGACGATTCCGTGGGCGATGACGTTGCTGGTGTTGCATGGGTTTGCTGGGGTGTTTTGGATGACATCGAGCCAGGTCTTGCTGTATGACATCGTGGGGGTTGAGAAACTCGCGAGTGCGGTCCGTTTAAACGCGACAGCGCGTTATTTTGGGGTGTTGGTGGGGCCTGGGGTCGGTAGCTTGATTATGTCGACGCTGGGGCCATCTAAAGGGATCTTCTTGAACGCGGCTTTGTATTTGCCGCTGTTGATTTGGTTGATGAATGCACCAACGCCACATCGTACAAAACGCCTAGAGCAATCGGCGGCGCGGCGGGTGAGTGGGTTGACGGATATCTGGCAGACGATTCTTACCGTGAAAAAAATTCCGACCTTGGGTGTGATGATTTTATTGTCCGGTGCGGCATCGTTTTTTGTGGGGAATAGCTATCAGGCGCAGATGCCTGGCTTTGCGTCGGACTTGGGTGGGATTTCTCCGGGGTTGGCGTATTCAATGTTATTGGCGGCAGATGCGGCCGGTGCTTTGTTTGCTGGGGTAACGCTGGAAGCGGGTTTCCGATTCACACGGGTAACACCCGTCGCCGCAATGGGCTTTGCGATGGCGTGGGCGGTGGCATTGGGTAGTTTCGCAATGACGCGCAACTATCATGTGGCGCTGGTGTGTTTGTTTGCCGCGGGGTTTTGTGAGTTGTCGTTTAGCAGTATGAATCAGACCATTGTACAAATGAAGGCACCGGATGCGATTCGCGGAAAAGTGCTGGGTCTGTTCGGAATGTCGTCGGCGGGCTTGCGTTTATTTAGCGGGATATTTGTGGGGTTGATTGGTAGCAGGATTGGGATTCATTGGTCGATGCTGGGGGCGACGGTTGTGTTCTTTTCGGTTGCGTTGGGGTTGATGTATCTGAACCGTGCTGGCGGGGGGCAAGCGGCGCAGACTTAGGGGGAGCTTGTATTTATCTCTTCGTTGAATAGAAGGGCGACTCGTGGGTCGCCTTTTTTGTTTTTAGGATGGGCTGGGTGCTGACGCACCACTGGGTTCCCGCGTGCGCGGGAACGACGAAATTTGACTGTTACGTAACTTCGTCATTTCCGTTTACCAGAGATCGATGATACAACCTCGTCATTCCCGTTTACCCGAGACCGACAATACAACCCCGTCATTCCCGCGAAAGCGGGAATCCAGTGGCGTGGAACGCCTATGTGCATCCGTCAATACGACTATCCTCCGCAACACCTTCTTAGAATGAAGTGGCGGGATTGCTACGTGTATTCCGGTGAAGGTGCTGGCGCACCACTGGGTTCCCGCGTGCGCGGGAACGACGAAATTTGACTGTTACGTAACTTCGTCATTTCCGTTTACCAGAGATCGATGATACAACCTCGTCATTCCCGTTTACCCGAGACCGACAATACAACCCCGTCATTCCCGCGAAAGCGGGAATCCAGTGGCGTGGAACGCCTATGTGCATCCGTCAATACGACTATCCTCCGCAACACCTTCTTAGAATGAAGTGGCGGGATTGCTACGTGTATTCCGGTGAAGGTGCTGACGCACCACTGGGTTCCCGCGTGCGCGGGAACGACGAAATTTAATAGCTCTCAACCCCGGTCATTCCCGCCTACGCGGGAACGACGATATTTGACCATTCCGAAACCCGTCATTCCCGCGAAAGCGGGAATCCAGTGGCGTGGAGCGCCTATGTGCATCCATCAAAACGACGCACCTCGAACCCGTCATTCCCGCGAAGGCGGGAATCCAGTGGTGTGAAACGCCTATGTGCTTTCATCAATACCACTGGGTCGTCTTTTCATGAGCTTATACAACCAAGAATCGCGTGCATTGACTGTACAGGGCGTAACGATCCTAGACCGCATGTGATGATCGGTTTTTTTTCAAATCCTCGCGATGATTGAAAAAACACATTAATTAACATTTACCATCATATTTTCTGCAAATACTTAAACTAGTTGAAGTATTTTGAAGGAAATCGAAATTAGTATTTAAATGAATTTCATCAACTTAATTTCATCGCAAGTAAAAGAAGCGGATGAAGGAACGTAATAGGTGGTGATGTTGTTGCATTGGATGAAAGCCTTGTTCACTTGTTATAGGGAGAAGACTTTTTTATACCTTTGTGAATTTTTATGTCATTTCAGATGAGGAGCTAAAAAGAGACGATTTTTATCCGAATAAACTTGATGTACCTGATTCAAAAAAGTAGTGAGTAACTTTCTCTTCTCGGTGTATCGAGATAGAGAGAAGTAGGAGAGAAACACGTTGCCGTTTGATATTGAATGATTCTGCAATTTCAGGTTAGAAAAAGTAGGTTCTGTTAACTTTAGAGATCGCTAATCATGAACGAGAGATATTTGCTCGAAGCCTTGCGGCATAAGGATGCTTGCACCGAACGTTACGGGTATACAGAAGAAACGTATATTGAAACAGTGAAGCTCGTTGCTGGTATCGCACAGGATTTCAGTGTGAAAAAAGGAAGCTTTTTGCAACACGTTGGCACGCCTGCGCAACATATATTTATTCTCACTAAAGGGGTCATGAGAGCTGGTTTTATCAGCCCGAATGGTGAGGATGTGACAGTGCGTTTTTATACAGAGGGTTATAGAGCGTTTACTTCCGATTTATTTTTTTCTACATCGCACCTTCCAGCGAAATGTTTTTTAGTGGCCGAAACGAATGTGGAGGGGTTCACGGCGAAAACCTCGGTACTTGAGGAGATGGCACTGCAGCATCCGGTGATCAATGATTATCGTATGAAGCTACTGGAATATCAGGTGAAATTTGGTCCTGATTTCGACGTGATGAAAGCTGTCGCTTCGGCAGAGGAAAAACTTGTTGAGTTTCGCGAGGAGTACCCTGGGCTAGAGGAGCGCATATCTGCCAAAGTCTTGGCGTCTTATTTGCGGATTACGCCGCAATATTTATCGAAATTATTGAAACCTGAAAAACATCATGAGGATGATGTTGTGGGGGAGTGATTTTTTATTTTTTTGTATAGCGTGGGGCGGTGGTTGTGTGGGAGTGATGGTTTTGTTGTGATGTGTCACGCTGAAGGTGCTAGCGCACCACTGGGTTCCCGCCTGCGCGGGAACGACGATGTTTGAATGTTATGTAACTTCGTCATTCCCGTTTACCCGAGATCGACGATACAACCTCGTCATTCCCGCGAAAGCGGGAATCCAGCGGCGTAGAGTGCTCATGAGCAGCAATCAAAACTACGCACCTCAACCTCGTCATTCCCGCTGATCAGAGATCGACGATATCTAACAGCCCGCAATCTCGTCATTCCCGCGCACGCGGGAATCCAGTGGCGTGAAAACGCCTACTTACATCCATCAAACTGACACACCAATTTATCCAGCCCCCAACACACCACACTTAAAACAAATCAATCGCCCCAGACCGAATTTCTTCCAATTGCCCCGATGCGATTAAGTGGTTGTAGTCGTAAACCCGATTCCGGCCATCGTTTTTTGCTTTGTATAACGCGCGGTCCGCACGGCTGATTATCGTCTGCGGCAGTACCGTCGAATCAAGCGCACAGTAGCCGCCGCTGATCGAGATTTTACCGATCTGCGGAAACACAAATTGTTCAACTGCATGGCGTGCGCGTTCAAATACTTTTGCGGCTTCTTCTGCTTTATGCGCTGCGATGATGGCGATAAATTCTTCACCGCCATAACGGAAAATTAAATCCCCACGACGCAGCGCGCTCTCGATGAGGCGCGATGTGAGCAACAATACTTCATCACCAATAATATGGCCGAAGCTATCGTTCACGTTTTTAAAATTGTCGATATCAAAAACACCGATCCAGTAAGAAAATGATTCAAGCTTACGCCGATCATTCTCTTCGTCGTTGTCTATCGATTCAATTAACTGATCATTTTTTTTACCAATTAAATCCCATAATCGCGCTAGGTTGATTTCTAAGGAATAGCGGTTTTGTAAACCCGTAAGCTGGTCGCGTTGGCTTGAATCGAGTAGGCCATAATAATTCGAGAAAACTTCCAAAACACCATGGATCACGGCTTCGTCCATTTCAGTAATGGGACTTTCTCGTTTGAAGATGAAGTATCCGTAGAGTTGATCAGCGCCATTAAGTGGAAAACCGTACAAATACTCTTGATCGTAAACATAGTTCGTCGAACGTCCTATGAGACGCATGGTGTCGAGCAAGCTGTTGATCGCGACGTCATCTATTTTTGGGTTGTTGAGCTCTTCGATATGTTCGCTAATACGTTGTAAATCGCCGCTCCCTAATGCAAATGAACGGGTGTGATTCAGCACGCGGCTGACGGCGTTACGTTGATCGACTTTGTACAGCGAAGTGGTAGATACACCCAGTAAGGGGCCGAGTGTTCTGAGTAGACTCAGTTCAACAAGATGCATGTGTCGAAATCCCGTCATGTTCCCGAGTTGCTTCAGTAAAGAAGGGAATGGGGCCTGGGGCGTTGTTTTTGCGGACTGTGTGGTTTCCATACAAGACTAAATGAGATTAAAAAACGGACGTGATCAGTCGCTTTTTTTGGGGTAGAGGGAGATTCTCAGGATTGAGAAAAAATTTGTTCGTAGCGAGTGGCAAGCGGTGTTGAGATATCCGATAAGCGTGCGTAAGGTTCAGCATACGAAAGAGTCTGTCGATCGTTATATAGCTGAGGGAATCGATCGATAGCAAATTAGTGCAATAGTGCACTTGCAATTAACGAAGCTCCTTTGAAGACGAGCATCACTTGAGATAGGTGAAGCTCTATATGGCACGAAGTGTAGTGTTACTCGCTGTCTTCGGACGTTAAACTAGATTAACTTTCGAGAGTCTTTTTTTTGCTTGTTGGAATTAAGTGATAGAGAAATTTCCGTGTGGAAAAATAGTGTGGGTAATGGGGGAATCCAGTGGCGTTAGAACGCCAATGTGCGTTAATCAAAACGACGCGGCTCAACCCCGTCATTCCCGCGAAGGCGGGAATCCAGTGGCGTGGAACGCCTATGTGCATCCATCAAAACGACTATACCCGGCAACACTTTCTTAGAATGAAGTGGCGGGATTGCAACGTGTATTGCAGTGAAGGTGCTGACGCACCACTGGGTTCCCGCCTACGCGGGAACGACGAAATTTGACCATTCCGAAACCCCGTCATTCCCGCGCAGGCGGGAACATTCCCGCGAAAGCGGGAATCCAGTAGCGTGAAACGCCTATGTGCATCCATCAACGACTATGCCCCGCAACAACTTCTTAGAATGAAGTGGCGGGGTTGCTACGTGTATTGCGGTGAAGGTGCTGGCGCACCACTGGGTTCCCGCCTACGCGGGAACGACGAAATTTGACCATCCCGCAACCCCGTCATTCCCGCGCAGGCGGGAATCCAGTGGCGTGGAACGCCTATGTGCATCCATCAAAACGACTATACCCGGCAACACTTTCTTCGAATGAAGTGGCGGGGTTGCTACGTGTATTGCGGTGAAGGTGCTGGCGCACCACTGGGTTCCCGCCTACGCGGGAACGACGAAATTTGACCATTCCGAAACCCCGTCATTCCCGCGCAGGCGGGAATCCAGTGGCGTGGAACGCCTATGTGCGTTAATCAAAACGACGCGCCTTAACCCCGTCATTCCTGCGAAAGCGGGAATCCATAGTTTTACGCGCAGACCTGATGCATCCAGCCGTGTGTGTCGTTTGCTGTGCCGTGTTGGAGTGCCAATAATGCTTCGCGCAGTGCCATTGTCACGGGCCCGTTTTCGCCGTTGTTGATTTTAATTTCAAAGTTCTTCGCCTTCGCATGACCCACTGGCGTGATCACCGCAGCAGTGCCGCATGCAAATACTTCGGTCATTTTCCCGGAGGCAATATCATCGCGCCATTGTTGGACTGTCAGTTTGCGCTCCTCGACTTCATAGCCCAAGTCTGCAGCGATCTGCAATAAACTGCGGCGGGTGATGCCCGACAGCAATGTGCCCGTCAATTCTGGTGTAATCACGCGGGTTTTGCCTTCTTCTTTGTACACGAAGAACAAGTTCATGCCGCCCATTTCTTCGATGTTTTCACGGTTTACCGCATCAAGCCACACCACTTGATCGCAGCCTTTTTCTAAGGCCTGAGACTGCGCAATCAAACTCGCAGCGTAGTTACCAGCGCATTTCGCTTCGCCCGTACCGCCAGGTGCAGCGCGTACGTAGTCTTCGCTGATCCATACCGTCACAGGCTTCACGCCCTGTGGGAAATACGCACCAGCCGGCGACGCAAATAATACAAACAGGTATTCATTCGCCGGACGCACGCCCAAAAACGGGTCCGTCGCAAACATCAAAGGACGCAAGTACAAGCTTTCGCCCACTTTTTTCGGCACCCAAGCTTTATCAATCGTAATCAACGCATCCGCAGCTTCCATAAACAATGACTCAGGCAATGCCGGCATCGCCAAACGTGCAGCGCTCAAGTTGAAACGTGCGCTGTTAGAAGCAGGGCGGAACGTTTTAATACTGCCATCAGGTTGGCTAAACGCCTTAAATCCCTCAAAAATCGCCTGACCATAGTGCAACGCCGACGCTGCAGGGTCCAGACTCAACGGGCCATACGCCTTCAATTCACCACGTTGCCAAGCGCCATCACGGTAAGGAATCACCACCATATGGTCCGTAAAAATACGGCCAAAACTCGGGTTAGCAATCCGTTCTTCGCGTTGCGCATCGCTCGCAGGGTGGTCAGAAGGGGTGATTAATAAGGTAGGTGTTGAAGAAATCATAATTTTTTGCAAGTCAAAATGAGGAAAATAAGCAAAACGAGGGGGCGAATTGATGTATTTCCTGGGTTAGTGAGGGGAGTGGTTATTAGTCTCTAAGTTACTAAGGATGCCCCCCTCTGTCAATCAAGTCCTGCATGAACGTCGCCCCAGCTGCGTTGTCGCTCCTTGCCGTACTGTACGTACGGTCTTCGTCGCTCCGCCTTGCTGGGACGACGTTCAAGCAGGACTTAGCTGAACGTCGCCCCAGCTGCGTTGTCGCTCCTTGCCGTACTGTACGTACTGTCTTCGTCGCTCCGCCTTGCTGGGACGACGTTCAAGCAGGACTTAGCTGAACGCCGCCCTAGCTGCGTTGTCACTCCTAGCCGTACTGTACGTACTGTCTTCGTCGCTCCGCCTTGCCAAAATTGCCGCATCGGTCATGTGGGTTTAGAATGGCGTCCCTTTACGCTCAGCCATGAAGGAAAATGCGTGTAGTGAGGGACTGCTATACGTATTTAATATACGAATCTTTAAATTCGATATTGGTTTGCGCATTTTGAATTCAGTACGATTCCCATTGTTACGGTGAAGTAGCGCACGTAACGGCGTTGAAATAGTGTTTTCTATTTCCGCTGGCATTTAAAACTAAAAAATATTGGGGACAGAATGAAACAAAAAAAATTGAGTTGGCTCATTGGGGGATTGTTTACGCTTCCGGTTTTAAGTGCGGTGGCACAACAAGCACCAGCAACGACGGAGCAAGCGGTACAGCAAGTGACGATGGTCGGTGTGCGCGATTCGATGAATAGCGCGACAGCGACCAAAGAAGCGTCGAACAATATCATTGAGGTCGTGTCTTCCGAAGACATCGGCAAATTACCAGATACCACCATCGCAGAATCTTTGGCACGTTTGCCAGGCTTGCAATCGGGTGTCGATCGCGGTAACGCGAGTCAGATCGTGGCGCGCGGGTTGGGGCCACGTTTTATTGCAGCGACATTGGATGGTCGTGAACTGGCATCACCAGAACCGAACCGCGCTGTGCGTTTTGAGCAATTTCCATCGGAGTCATTAACGGGTGCGGCGGTGTATAAAACGCAGTCCGCAGAATTGATTGAAGGCGGTGTTGCCACAACCATCGATTTACATACCGTCTCGCCTCTGAATTTTAAAGAACGTCAATTTACCTTCAAGGGCGATGCGTTGTATGCACCCTTAGGCAACGGGATTGATGGCGCAAAGAATACAGGACCACGTTTAGGCACGCTCTACGTGGATCAATTTAATAATCACACGCTGGGTGTTGCGTTTGCCGCCAGCTACCAAAAGCAACCGTCACTCGAAGTGATGAAAGAGAGCTGGGGATTTAACACCGGTAGCAGCGCTGGCGCTGTGAATGGTAGTAACGGTCAGGTAGTACAGACGCCATGGGGCTTTCAGGACTCGGTCAAACGTGGCACGGATACACGCAGCAGTGCATTAGCCAAAGTAGAGTGGAAGCCAAATCCCGATGCCATCATCACGGCAGATGCTTACTATGAAAAGCAAGCCATCCTCGAACCGGAAATATCGCATTACTATCAAGGCGCGATCGGTAACTGGAACGGTGGCAATGCCGCTAGCTATAGCAATCCAACGATCGTTAATGGCGTGGTAACAGGCGCGACGGTGTCAGGCATCACGCTCGATAACAACGATAATCTGTGGACACAGGATTCACACACATTCGCGACAGGTTTGAATGGTAAATTCAAGTCTGGAGAATGGAAATTTGAAGGAGACTTGTCAAAATCCTCCGCAAGTCGTGATAGTTCATGGGAAAGTTTGCAGCAGCAATTATCCACCAACCCCACTTTTAGCTGGAGCAATGGCGTTCAGAATTATTCACTTAATGGTGCAGTGACGGGTAATCCTGCGTTGTTTAATGCGCCGTGGAACATGAATATTAATACGATCGGCCACGTCAAAGATGAGATGACCTCGCTGCATCTGAATGCGATTCGTTCTGTTGAGAACTTAGGCGATGTGAAGCAAATCAAGTTTGGCCTGCGTGCGACCGATCGTGAAAAAAGCTATAACCAACTGACTTATACCGT
Source organism: Undibacterium sp. MH2W (assembly GCF_049340215.1). Taxonomy (NCBI): domain Bacteria; kingdom Pseudomonadati; phylum Pseudomonadota; class Betaproteobacteria; order Burkholderiales; family Oxalobacteraceae; genus Undibacterium; species Undibacterium sp. MH2W. The sequence goes on from NZ_JBMPPA010000001.1 coordinate 472,957, forward strand.
GAACCCGCTGCAAGCCATCCCTACGTCGGCATACAGCACGGTGCACGTTAATGGGTTGCCTGATTTCATTGCGCTCAATGACTTTAATGGCGCCGCCGTGACAGCCTTTGGACCGAACGTGTTTAATCCAGCCGGAAGAACGCCTACCTTGTCTGACCAAGAAGCAGGCTGGAATGTGAAAGAACGTAGTGAATCATTGTATTCACAAGCGGATCTGGATGGCGTGATGTTTGGGAAAGATTACCGTGGAAACATGGGCTTACGTTTTGTACGTACGACCCATACAAGCTCGGGTGTACAGTCCATCAACGGTGCACCAGCGACGCCAATCTCTGTCGATGGTTCTGATACCGAAGTGTTGCCAAGCGCTAATCTGATCTTTACCTTGGATCCGCAACAAGAGCACCAATTGCGCTTTAGCGTTGCCCGTGCCATGGCGCGTGCACCGTTGGATGAGTTGCGTGCTTCACAGGCCTTGTGGTTCCCATCACCAGGATCACAACAACCCGTCACAGGTAGTGCAGGTAATCCCAACTTAAAACCGATGCTGGCGAATCAAATTGATTTGGCGTATCAATGGTATTTCGGAAAAGGCTCGCTGTTGTCCGCTGGCGTGTTCTTCAAGAAAATGCAGTCGTATGTGAAGATTGCGCAAAATCAGGGTACGATCAATGGCCAGAATGCGCTGATTTCACAATCAGTGAACGGCACAGGCGGCGAAGTGCGTGGTGTGGAACTGGTGTATCAACAAGCCTTTACCAACCTGCCTGCACCGTTTAACCGCTTGGGTATTTTTAGTAACTATGCGTATACCACCAGCAACATCACAGAATCGAATGGGGGCGCACCTTTCCCAGTTGATGGCTTGATGAAAACCAATGCGGGCTTAACGCTGTGGTATGAACACAATGGTTTTGAAGCACGGTTGGCAGCGACGTATCACAGTGCATTCACACGTGATCCATCGTGGACAGCAGGTCAGTTTATTATCAACGGCGCTGAAACGAATCTGAGTTTTAATCTGTCGCAACAGATCACCAAAAACGTACAGATTCATTTCGGGGCGGATAATCTGACGAACCAAAAACTGGTGTACACCGATCCTAACAACGCGTACATCCAGCAAATCCGTGAATTTGGTCGCCGCTATAACCTTGGATTTAGCTATCGTATGTAATCATTGCTGATTGGATAGTCAAAGCTCACCAATGAAAGTTGGTGAGCTTTTTTTATTGTTTAAACCTTGTGATGTACTTTGATGTACTTTGATGTACGTTGATGTACTTCGATGTACTTCAAAAGCGGATATCAACACGATACGCCAGCATTTGATTTGCAGGCGTGATCGGAACGTCGTTGCGAAACAAATCTAATGAAGGACTATCGTGCAGGTGTGGGTGCAGGTGCTGTTTGATAGAGCGTTGCTGCGACGTCTCGTAAGGTCGTCAACATGGCTTGTGCACCAGGGGAGAGTTTGTGTTGTTTGCGGGTGACGATGCCGTACCAATCCATGCGTAAGCCCAGGTCATAAGGCAAGACGGTCAGGAGGCCGATATCGATATAGGGACGTACTAATTCTTCTGGCAACGCAGAGATCATGTTGCTGCCGATGAGTAAATTGGTAATCATCGGGAGTGCAGTGGTTTCTACGGTCTCAGCAGGTTGGTCTAGTCCGTGGGATAGAAACAAGGCAGTTAAGCGATCACGCAAAATGCTGCCTGCTGGGGGCATAATCCATCCCTCTTGCACTAATTGTTCTAGCGATAGATCGGCTTGATTGACCAAGGGATGCCCAGCACGTGCAATCAAACTATGCGGTTCATCCGTTAACGGTTCAAAGTGTAGCTCGTTGGCGGAATCGGAATCGAGAATACGACCGATGACCATATCGAGTTCTCCTGCACGCAGACGCGCAATGAGCACCTTACTAGAATCAACGGTGATGGAAACATGCACGCGAGAATAACGTGACTTTAATAGCTGAACGGTCTGCGGCAAGAGATTAATGGAGGGCGTCATGACCGTGCCAACGGCAACGCGACCACTGAGGCCAGAGAGCAGTTCCATGATCTCTTGATGCGCCGCATCCATCTCTGACAAGGCAGCGCCGGCACGACGGATCAGGACTTCACCATAGCTCGTCGGTACAACGCCGCGCGGCAGACGTTCAAATAAAGGCACTCCCAGCGCGTGTTCTAATTCGCCGAGGAGTTTTGAAGCTGCCGGTTGGGTAAGATTCGCTGCTTGTGCTGCGTGGAGGATGGAGCCATGACGCCCCAATTCGACCAGCAACACAAGGTGACGGGTTTTTAGATGAGAACGAACAAAACGATCAGCGCGGGGATCAGACATGCAACAGCATCATAAAATGGTAGTGTAGTGACTATTCATGATAAAGCTGGGAGCGACCACCGTCAATTAAGATGTCCGTTGCATTGATAAATCGCGCTTCGTCACTGGCGAGAAACAACGCCGTGTAGGCGACTTCTTCCGGCGTGCCGATCCGTTTGCAAGGCAAAATGTTAGCTTGACGGGCTTCTTCTGCAGCAGGATCAGGACAGCTATTGAGCCAGTTCCGGACATTGTCCGTCATGATTAAGCCTGGAGAGATCGAATTAACGCGGATACCACGTGCAGCGTATTCGATGCCTAAGGACTTTGTTAAACCAATCAGCGCATGTTTAGCAACGGGGTAGGGAAAGCAGCCAGGAATGATTTTATGGCCATGCACCGAGGCGATATTGACGATACTGCCAGCCCCTTTATTCAACATCGAGGGCAACACCGCACGTGCGGTATTCCATGCTCCTTCCAGATCCACCGCAAAGCACCGTTGCCATTGTTCTTTGGTCATTTCGAGCGGTTCAGCGAAGACATCCATCCCAGCGTTGTTGATGAGGACATCCACTGGACCAAAGCGAGCGATCGTTTGATCCACCAGTTGTTGCATGGACGCAGGATCAGCAACGTCTGCTTCGATGAACAGGCAACGATCTTTGTCGGTGGTTGCTATCATCTCAGCGGCGGCGTCATCCATACGGTGGCTGTTGATCACGACATACGCACCTTCTGCTAAAAACAACTGCGCGATGGCGCGACCGATGCCGCGTGTGGAGCCGGTGACGATCGCCACCTTATTTTGTAATCTGTTAGTCATGGTGTGATGTGTGATCGATGTTATGCGTTATTGCTGTTATGCGTTATGGATGTTGTGTGTTTTTATGTGATTTATGAACGTTGGCCACGTGTTTTCAGTTGATCCAATAACACGGCAACCAGCAAAATCAGACCACGCATCAGGTATTGATAGAACGCATCGATATCCATTAAGTTCATGACGTTTTCTACCGTACCCATGATAAGCACACCAATCAGAACACCGAAGATTTTAGCTTTACCACCTTGCAATGAGACGCCACCCAGAACACATGCGGAGATCACATCTAATTCAAACCCTTGCGCAGAATTGGGTTGTCCGCTGGTGATACGGGATGCCAGAATCAGACCTGCCAATGCCGTCACCAGGCCTTGCAACAAAAAGATCCACACACGGAGACGTTCTACTTTCACGCCAGCCAAATGCGCCGCTTCTGGATTACCACCAATCGCCAAGGTATTGCGACCAAAGACAGTATGGTTAAGCAAGACACCAAAGACCAGAAAACACGCTGCCGTCACCAACACCGGCAATGGCAAGCCAAACAGGCGACCATCTCCAAAGCTAATAAAGCCTTCATCGGCAATACCCACTGCCTGACCATGGGAGACGATAAATGCCAGACCACGTACCATCAACATGGTCGCTAAGGTCGCAATCAAGGCATTGACACGCAAATAGGCAATCAATACACCGTTACCTGCACCGATCAATGCACCCGCTACCAAACCACCACCGACGGCCAAGAAAACGTTCTGAGTGTGTTCCAAAATAATCGCGCCCAATACACCAGAAAACGCAATCGTAGAGCCAATCGATAAGTCAAAATCCCGTGAGGCGAGACATAGCATCATGGTACAAGCAACCATACCAATCTGTGCCACGGAGAGCATCAGACCGATGATATTGGTGCCGGAGAAAAAATTCTCGACGGTAAAAGACAGCGCAATAAACAAGATGATATAGCCCAGCGTCATGCTGTGTTCAACAAACCATTGGCGGTGTTTGCCTAGCAGGTGTTGGGGTTGTTCTGGTGCAGGCTGCTTCATGGCAGTATCCGGTTTCGCGTTAAAAGAGTGAGCGGTAGTCATAATAATGAGATTCTGTAGGGAGTAATCGACAAAAATGGGTAATCGGTCAGCGCGCCTATGGCCTATGCTGCTTTATCCAGTGCAAGACTTAAAATCGCTGTTTCGTTGGCATCAGCACGATCTAACTGACCACTGATTTTTCCGTCACGCATCACCACAACGCGATCAGAAACACCCAGTACTTCAGGTAACTCTGACGACACTACAATCACGCAGCAACCGCGTTCAGCGACTTCATAGATGATGCGATAGATTTCATTTTTAGCGCCGACATCAATGCCACGTGTGGGTTCATCGAGAATCAATACTTTTAAATCAGGTTCTGCCAGCCAGCGTGCAAGGATGACTTTCTGTTGATTACCACCCGAGAGCAAACGAATTTCTTGGTCGCGGTTGGGTGTTTTAATCCGTAGTCGCTGAATAAACGCATCCGCTAAGGCCGCTTCTTTTTTATGGCGTAAAAATAATCCACCGAATAAATCATGACGACGGCAACTGATGTTGATGTTTTCAGAAATAGAGGCTTGGGCCAAAATGCCTTGTTCTTTGCGGTCTTCAGGACACAGCACAATACCCGCATTAATCGCAGCGTGTGGACCCGAGCCGTCGACGGCGATACCGTCTAATTCGACTTGTCCGGAAAGACGTTGATCAGCGGCGTAGAGTAAGCGCATCAGCTCTGTTCTGCCTGCACCAACCAAGCCAAAAAAGCCAACGATTTCACCGCGCTTCACGGTGAAGTGATTTTCTTCTGGTAAGGCTTTTCCGCGCAGGGCAACGACCTTCAAGCGGTCTTCGCCGACAGCACGAGGACGATAATCATAAATATCCGTGACATCACGTCCCACCATATCGCGGATAAGTGTGTCACGCTGCACATTCGCCATGACTGGGTGGGTGACGATTTTTTTACCATCTCTAAAAATCGTGCAAGCATCACACAGGGCATACAGTTCTTCGAGACGATGCGAGATATAAATCAGCGTCTTGCCAGCCGCACGCAGCTCGCGTACCAATCGAAACAACACTTCGCTTTCGAGATGCGAGAGGCTACTAGTTGGTTCATCAAAGGCGATAATATTCGCGTTTTGCATGACGGCTTTGCAAATTTCCACCATCTGCCGCTGTGCAATCGATAAATCAATCAAACGTGCATCGGGATCAAGATCAACGCCCATCTCAATTAAACGCTCAGACACAATGCGCCGTGCTTCGACTTTATTGACGATGCCAAACCGGGTTGGAAGGCGGCCCATCAGGATATTTTCAGTGACGGTCAGCTCTGGCACGTATTGCAATTCTTGATGAATCACCGCAATCCCTGCTGTAATTGCATCCGCTGCTGAACCAAACTGACAGACTTTGCCGCCGACTTTTAAGCTACCACCATCTGGGCGATATTGACCACCCAGAATTTTTAACAGGGTGGATTTACCCGCGCCGTTTTCACCTAATAATCCATGCACAGTCCCCGCATGGGCTTCAAAGCTAACGCCGCTTAATGCGCGGACGCCAGCGAAATTTTTTGATACCTGATCAAATTGCAAGTAAGCCGACATGATGATTACAATCCATTCTGTGCACGTAATTGCGCCTGATTACGACGAGTCATTAACGTGCCGGATGTCAGTGTGACGGCCGGTGGCATTTGTTGATCGACGATCCATTTGTACATGTTCATGGTTGTTTCATAGCCATGACGTTTGGGGCTGATTAAGACGGTACCGTAAAAGCCAGTGGCAACCGGTTTGATGAATTCATTCAAGGCCGTTTTGCTACCACCAATACCAATACCAATGACGGCGTCGCTCTTCAGCGCATGGCTTTCTGCTGCGCGTACTGCACCCAGAACAGCTTCATCGTTCATGCCAAAAATAAGCCAGTGCTTGATGTGGGCTTGTTTGGTAAAGGCGATATTGGCGGCATTGAAGGCGCTCTCGGTATCGGTTTTGCTCTGTGCTGCATCAAACAGATTGGCAACGGGAAAACCACCGGCTTTGAGCGCGTCAACAGCGCCTTGTGTTCTTTCGTGTGCCGTCGGTAATTGGTCATACGCCATCCGCAATGCGCCAACTTCCGACAGGGACCAGCCGCGTGATTTCACTTCTTCCAGTAATCCCTGACCGACTTGTTTGCCAATGTCGTAGCCGGAAATACCCATGTATGGAATGCTAGCGATCGGTTTGCCAGTGCCATCGATCAATTGATCATCGACGGCAATCACTTTTAAGCCGTTGCGTTTACTGGTGCGTTCAATGGCCATGCCCAATTTCACGTCGGGGGCGCAGATGATGAAGCCTTGGACTTTTTGCGCGGCCAAGTTATCGATGGCAGCCATCATTTTTTCGCCATTAGGAATACCGATTTTGACGAGGGTAAATCCTTTTTCACGGGCGGCTTGATCTGCAAAGCGCCATTCGTCCTGAAACCACGGTTCTTCTGCTTGCTTGACCAGAAAGCCGATTTTGACGGGTGTTGTGGGGGCACCTGCTTTTGCTGGTTCTGCTGCGTAGACAGACGTACTGACGAAGAGGCCGGTCATTGCCGTAACAAGGATGGCCGGAGCAAGGCGTCGAAATAAAGTTGTTGCATGCTTCATGGTGTATCTCCTGATTATTTTTTGTATTGATCGTTCTTTGAAAATGCTTAGTGACCTTTGATCAGTGCCGCTTTCTCTAACAGTTTTGCTTTTCCACCTGGTGCAGAGGGGGCATGACTCAGATCATGAAAGAGTGCATCGGGCAGACCAGTGGCCTGCGGTAGTTGGATGCTAAACAGACTCCCTGCGAGAGGCATCTGTTGGTGTTCTTGGGGTGTCATGTCTTGGCGAGAGGTCGTGACCATTAAGATGTCCAAATCGGGCCCACCAAAGGCGGGGCAGGTTGGATTTTTGGTGGGCACACTATAACGTTGCATGACCTTGCCACTTGGGTCGTATTGCACGATTTGTGCTGCGCCCCATTGGGCATTCCACAGACAGCCATGGCGATCGATGACGGATCCATCCGGGTATGCTGGCGCTCCGTCGGCATCGCTGACCTCAACGAAATGACGGACATTGCTGACCCGCGCACTGGCGGCATCGTAATCGCATTGCAAAATACGGCGGGTCAGGGTGTCGGTGAAATACATCGTCGTGCCGTCAGGGCTAAAGCAAATGCTGTTGGCGATGGCGACGGCCGGTAAGGCGAGACGGCGCAGGCCGTGGCGTGTCGAGTATTGGTAAAAACTACCGATGAGGCGTTTTTCAGCGGATTCATTGATGGTACCAAAGACAAAATTGCCGCTTCGGTCCGTACGGCCATCGTTGATACGAGTGCGTGGTTCGGCAGCGTCAACCGCCACGAGCGACTGTACGTGTAAATGGCGACTGAGAATTGGGCTTCCGGTAGCGCCGGAAGTCAGCGTGCTACTTGAGGCTGGCGGTGCGACATCCGATTCATTGGCAATACAAAGACGTTTTGTCATACCCAGCAAAATGCGACCTGATTCACAATGGGCGAGTGATCCGACTCGGTCTGGCAATCGGTAGTTACACAAGGGCTCGTTGTCGCCGCGCCAGGCGTGGATGGTCGATGATTCAATATCGGTCCACCACCAAGACTGGCTTGGGATATGCCACACCAGACCTTCACCCAACACTGCTTCTTGAGCAAGTGCCAGTGACATACGCTTATTCGATAGAGTGCTCGCGTTCATTCGATGTCTTTGTTAAGTTGTCTCTCGTTTTTATTTGGTGCTACTGCAGTGTGACTCTGCAGTACGACTCAGTGAGCAGATCTGCTGAGTTGAAAAGCATTATTGCAAGCAGCGACATATCGGACAAATGCATTTTTTATCGGCATCTATATTGATTTGTTATAGATGCCGCATTTCTCACACAATGTACTTCCTTACTTCGTCTTTGTCTTAGAAGAGATGCTCAGTTGATACACCGGGATGAGTTTGACTTGACGTAGGGCGGCAATCTGCGCTGCACCAGCAAAATCAGGACGGCTTTCTTTGGGCAGGTAGATAGGGGCATCGGCACGCAAAGGCAACACAGAGAGGCGCAGTGGTGAAGCCGCTACGGTCAATGGCGTCGTTAGCGTGGATGCGTACTGACGTAGGCCAATTTGCCAGCCATAGCCAGAGTAATACCAATCATCGAGAAGTCGTACGCCGCTAAATAGGCGACCGATATCCCCAACAAAATCGATCGACAATAACACGTCGGCAACACCCGGCGAGGCGAATGCTTTTTGTAGCTGTGCTGTGGGTAAATCGAGCTGCCATGTCGCTGCCGCGCTAAAACTTTCTGGTTTCGGTTCGAGTGCCGCTTTCGCAATACCGCCAATCATCACTGGCGCAACAGGTTTGGCTTCGCGGGTTAAGCGTGCCGTTATAGGCAAATCGACTGCTGCTTGCTCCGCCTCAATGACTTGAAAAATACCTTGATGTGGTCGCTCATGGAGGGGCGTGTCAGCATGCACCTCATTGAGATGGAGCGCGGGGAAGACTTCGACATGGAAATGGTTGTCGTTTGTCGCGCGTAGCGCCAGACCGGTTTGCGTCAGGTAGGATTGCTGCTCGGTGATGATCAGACGTCGTTGTCCTTGTAACTCACCAATTGTGAGATGCTGGGATTGTTGTTCGGTCAGAATCACAATCTGCACCGGTGCGGCATGGGGACGTTGAATCGTGAGGGCAACGTTGCTCCCTGGCTGAATGTGATCAACCGTAAGGTGACCATTGCTTTGGGAGAGAGCGCCGCCATGGACTTTGATTGACGCGGCATCTGACGCATGAAAGCCTAGTTCAACAGGAATAGTGCCTGAAGCGGCAAAGACGTAGGTGATCCCTTGGGTGCCATGGTCAAGTCGTGCGATGACTTTGGCCGTGGCGTAGCGCAGGGTCGTGCCATCGAGGTCCAGATTCAATGGCCAGATAAAATAACGACCTTCATCAATCGTGACGGGTGTCTCAGGAAATGCGATGGTTTCCGTATTGAGTTTCACAGAGAAACGCACCTGTGGATGCGCCGCTGTCGCATATTGACGAACGTGATTATTGACAAACAAAAATCCTTGGTCACCTTGACTGCGCACTGACCAACGTAATGGCTGTAAATCGGTTTCGTTGGTTGGCACTTGATCCGGTTTGCGTACCCGCATCGGTGCCAGTAATGCACCGAAGTCATGTAAAAAATAATGGTAAGGACGTAGAAAACGCAGAACGTCGCGCTGTTGCCCATCAGGACTCAGCGGGGCCTGAAAATCGTAGCTGATCATGGGCGTGTCGTTGTACCCACCACTCATGCTACTTTCTTGCATCGACGTACCCGCATTCGTCATTGGATTGCGGCCGCCATGAAACATGTAATAGCCAAGCAAATTCACGCCAGACCCGAGTTGGACAGGCAGCATCGAGGCGATGTCGTCGGCAGAAACCACGGTGCGGCGACGGTACATCGCTGGCAAGCCTGCGCCATATTCTGCGCCCAGAAATGGTGTTAATTGTGCATCGGCTTCAGCGGTGCCTGGCGAGGTCGCGACTGTTTGCGCTCCAAGGTCTCCGCTGACGCGGCTATCAAATCGGAAGGCATACGTTTCTTTTGGGGGTAACTCTGTCGTCGACACACCCCACGGTTCATCCGGGTAGCCACCAAAGACCGGTACGACTTCGCCTTGCGGATAGATCGTGTTGTCCCAGCCAGTGACGGTGTACATGGGCACGTCGAGTCCGGCTTTCAATGCCAAAGCTTTGAGCATGCGGATGTGCTGTGCACCTTGTTGCGGTCCGTTGAGGTTGTATTCATTTTCTAACTGAACACCAATGACAGGCCCGCCTTGTTTCCAGAGCTGCCCTTTTAATTGTTCACCAATCTGGGCATACAAGCGTTCAACGTAATGCAGATACTGCGGATCATCGCCGCGCGTCGGCATCGCATTCACCACCCAATCCGGAAAGCCACCAAAGCGGACTTCAGCATGGGACCATGGGCCAATCCGAACAACGACTTTTAACCCGACTTTTTGGCAGAGCGCGATAAAGCGATGTAAATCGCGGTTCTCTTTCCAGTTAAATTGACCTTCGTGCTCTTCATGGTGGCTCCAAATCACATAACTGGCAACGATGTTCACGCCGGCAGATTTCATTTTTTGGAGCTCGGCTTCCCAACTGCTGGCAGGACTGCGCGAGTAATGAAACTCGCCCATGACAGGTAGCCAAGGATGACCACCCTTGAGAAGAAACTGATTATTGATCGCTAAGCGTTCGCCATTGGGCGCGAGCGCGGATCCCATGTGTAAATGCTGACTACTGACCGGCACGTTCACACCACTCGCATCAATGCTCAGAAGCGACGTGTTTGTTGGTGTTGCTGCGTGACCTACAGATACAAAGAGGGACGTTATCCATAGGGCTAATTGCTTTTGAGGTGTCATGCTGTCTCCGTGCCGGTGTAATTTTTTTTGCTTTATTGTTTGATTTATTTTTATGTGCTACTTGTTTCGTTGCCTACGTTACTGATCTTGCTGACGTTGCTTAAGTTGATTAAGTTGATTGTGCTGCCTGTGCCTTCCATGCCTCAACAAATTCTCTTGCACGCAATGTCACTTTTTCAGCAGGCATGCCTGGTGCAAATAAGACGGATCCCAAGCCAAACCCAGTCGCCCCAGCTTCACGGTAGGCGGACATCCGTTCTGGCGTAATACCACCGACAGGCAACAACGGCATCGCTGGAGGCAGCACCACACGCATTGCTTTGAGGATCGCTGGCGTGATTAATTCCGCCGGAAAAATCTTTAAGGCATCAGCACCAGCATGAATCGCAGCGAAAGCTTCGGTTAATGTGGTGATGCCTGGCAAACAAAACAGGCCGAGACTTCTCGCTGTTTTAATCACATTGACATCGGCGTGGGGCATCACAATCAACGTTCCTCCCGCATCGCGCACCTGAAACACGGCTTCGGGTGTGAGAACCGTCCCTGCACCAATCACCGCGTCGGCGGGCAAACTGCGTTTGAGCAGCTTAATCGACTCTAAGGCATTTGGCGAGTTGAGGGGGACTTCGATTAAACGAAAGCCTTCGTCATACAGCGTGCCGCCGACAGCAACGACTTCTGCAGGCGTAATTCCACGCAAGATGGCGACGAGGGGAAGATGATTAAAGGCGAGATCAAAAGGAGTGACGATGGATTTCATAGGATGTACGTGACCATAAAAGAACGAAAAAAATCACTAGCGCTGTGATTGTCAGTTGATTAGACCAACGCAGCCGTCCGAGCGATGTGCCACAAACCTTGTGGTGCGGTGTTGGATAAAACGAGAGAATGCGTTTGTTCAAAGCACATCAACGCGCGCTGATAACGTTCGCAAAGGCGCGTATCACCGATCAACACGAGAGGGGCCGTTGCCAAGCCCGCGCTTTCGCGCCACGCGAGACCTACTTTGATTTCATGTCCAATCAAAAGGCCGGATAGGTAGTTATTCAGCGCAACGCCATTGTGCTGATGGATAATGCCCAATGTACGCACTGCAAAGAGCTGATGCGTTAATCCTGCATCACCTTGGTCTCGTGCGGCTTCGACGCCTGCAATGAAGGTCGGCGTGTCTTCGGCGTTGTTTTCAGCGTTAGCTTCAGTACACAACAAGCGGCCAAGTACCGAATGCTGGCGCAGAACGGCGAACAACTCGCCAGTCATGTGCGTCGCGAAGCCGGTGATGCTGCCATTATGGATACGCGCCCATTTTGAGTGGGTGCCAGGTAACACAACGCAGGCTTCTGGCTGCAGTGCGGGGTAGGCAGTGATGGCTCCAATCAGTTGTGTTTCTTCGCCACGCATCACATCGGGGGCACTGTCAGCAGGGCTATAGAGTAAGCCGGGCACAATCTGAAAAGAGGCAGCTGCCGTCGCTTCTTGAATGCGTCCTAATTGTGCAGCGATCTGCGTTGCGTTGGCCGGGCAATCAACATAAGGCACTTCCATCCAGCCATGTTGACTACCCACCATCCCACACGCAAGGGCCGGAACTTGTTTGCCTGCTTGTTGGAGTTGTGCAAACCAGTCACCCAATAAGCTACTGAAGGTGGCAGCAAAGCCTGCTGCCCCTTGGATTGATGAGGCACCCGATGCCGAGGTGATGGTCGCGAGGACAACGCCTTCGTCCGCCATCAAAAAACCTCGGAATCCCGTGCTACCCCAATCAATCCCAATTAAGCGGGCAGAGGCGATATCGGTCGCTGTCAAGCTGTGATGTTGCTCGCTTACCATTCTGCGACACTGCCATCTTTGTGACGCCACAGCGGATTACGCCAATCAGGTGCATTGAGGCTGGCTGCAAACACTCGTTCTTCATCAATCTCGACACCGAGACCTGGTTTTGGCATCGGATTGATATAGCCGTCAGTGATTTTGAAATCTTCGCGGTTGATCACATAATCAAGTAATTCGGCTTCTTTGTTGTAATGAATGCCCATACTTTGTTCTTGTAGTACGGCATTGTGCGACACAAAGTCGACATGCAAACAGGCCGCGAGTGCAATCGGTCCGAGCGGGCAATGAGGCGCTAAGGCGATATCGTAGGCTTCTGCCATCGCACCAATTTTGTAGCATTCGGTAATCCCACCGGCGTGCGACAGATCTGGTTGCACGATGGAGAGTCCACCTTGGCTAAAGACGTTTTTAAATTCAAAGCGGGAATACATCCGTTCACCTGCTGCCAACGGAATGGACGTGCTTTCTGCCAGACGTGGGTAGTATTCTGCTTGCTCTGCTAGTACAGGTTCTTCGACAAATAACGGACGATACGGCTCTAAGGCTCTCAACAATACCTTGGCCATCGGCGCTGCGACACGACCATGAAAATCGATGCCAAACTCAATCGACGAGCCGAAGGCCGAACGGATCTCAGCAATTCGTTCTACTGCTGCATCGACAGCGGCTGCCGAATCGATGATGCCGAATTCTTCTGTCCCGTTCATTTTGAAGGTGTCAAAACCCGCTTCACGTAACTTAGTGATGCCAGCAATCACATCCGAAGGACGATCACCGCCGACCCAGCTATAGGTTTTCATACGATCGCGAACTAATCCACCGAGTAGTTCATAGACTGGCAGGCCGTGTGTCTTCCCTTTGATATCCCACAGCGCCTGATCAATACCGGCAATGGCACTCATCAAAATCGCACCGCCGCGATAAAAGCCGCCACGATACATGGCTTGCCACAGATCATTAATCCGCGCTGGATCTTGCCCAATGAGGTAAGGCTCCATCTCTTTGACGGCCGCTTCCACTGTACGTGCACGCCCCTCAATGACTGGTTCACCCCAGCCAATGATTCCTTCATCCGTTTCAATTTTTAACAGCATCCAACGAGGAGGAATCCGGTATGTAGTGAGTTTGGTAATTTTCATGAATTCGTTATTTGTCAGTAAACGTGAATGATCTTAATCGCATTAGCTAGATAGCAAATATGAATAATTTGCGAGGATGTATATGAAATTAGAATACATGCGCGATGTCGTGGCGGATGCCAGAAACACGGTGATGTTGGTCAGCGCAAGGAGAGGGCGATCTCCATTCATCCTCAAGCGCCACTATCGAACCCTCAAGCGCCACTAATGCGCGAGAGGGTGTTTCGCACTCCGCTTATGGGGCGTAAGCGCCCATGGCAGCCGTAAATTGGCCATTGGCATTCAATGCACCCATGTTGTACCCCTGCCAGCCTGGGTAGGCTTCGGGTTCCCAATAAAAGACGCCAAGGCCGTAGCTTCCGAGTGCCTTATTTTTGGCGATGACATCGGCCATCATGCTGTGGGCTGTCGTTGCTTGGGCGTAGTCCATGCCGACTTCGCTGATGATGACGGGTTTGTTATAGCGCGCGACCATCTTGCTCATATTGGTAGCCAACTCGTTATCTAGCGTTTGCCAGTTTGCCGTCGTGGGATAGTGCGACATCCCGATCACGTCCCAATTGGCCCCAGCCGCTTTGACGCCATCAAAGAACCACTGAAAGTTGGCATTGTTGTAGCCATTCGCCAGATGCAAAATCACTTTGGCGTTCGGATAGATCGATTTGGTCGCTTGATAGCCGCTATTGATGAGCTGCGCCAGTTGTCCGAAGTTGGAGGTACTTCCTAACGGCCACAACATGCCATTATTGATTTCATTACCAACCTGGACCCAAGTGACATCAATACCATTGGATTTGAGGTAACTCAGAATACCGGAGGTGTGGCCATAAACATGGGTATTAAGTTGCGCCAAGGTATCGCTCGCCCATGCTGCTGGTAAGGTCTGATGGCCAGGATCCGCCCACACATCGCTGTAATGAAAGTCGATCATAATCCGCTGCCCTTGTGCTGCCGCACGTTTCGCTTTGTAGAGCACATCAGCACCATCACACCAGCCATTGGCAGGATTGACCCAAACTCGCAGTCGGATGGCATTGACATTGAGATTTTTAAGTAAAACAAACGGATCGGTTTTGACTTTGTTAGCGTTATAAAACGCATAGCCACCGGTTTCTTCTTGATTCACCCAACTCACATCGGCACCATTGGCGAAAGCACCGGTTTGGGTTTGTGCGGGGGCTGATGCGGCTATGGCTATGAGGGCAGCAGCGATGAATACGGCGATTGCCGTTCGTGTGGATGTCATTTTTGTCTCCTGAATTTGATGACCAGATCTTTGTCTTGGTTGTCTATTTTTTTCATAGACTGATAACAGTCACAGAATTACATCACTGTGTTCTGCGCTGTGATACTACCGGGGGAGAAGGGAGTGCCTGTATGAATTATTTGATGCTTCGTATGCTGATTTGATATAGCGCGATGTGGTGGTGGGTGAGATACCACAACCACCAAAAGCGCTGACGCGCACTGGGCTCCCGCTTTCGCGGGAGCGACGGATGGGGGGGTAATCGTCACAAAAAAATAACTGTCACCACCCTAAAAAAACCACCGTCATTACCAAAAAAACACCGTCATCACCCAAAAATCAACGTCATCACCCAAAATTCACCGTCATCACTCAAAATTCACCGCCGCCCCCCAAAAACTACCTACCCCCCAAATTCACCGTCATCACCCGCGCAGGCGGGTGATCCAGTGGCACGGCAGTGCCTAGGCTCCCGCTTTCGCGGGAGCGACGGGTGGGGGGGGGGAACAATCGCCACAAAAAAACCGTCACCACCTCAAAAATCACCACCCTAAACACCCTTATTACCGCAAAAATAAAAGTCATCACGTCAAAATTCACCGTCACCCAAAAACCACCGTCACCCAAAAACCACCGTCACCCAAAAACCACCGTCACCCAAAAACCACTGTCGTCACCCCAAATTCACCGTCATCACCCGCGCAGGCGGGTGATCCAGTGGCACGCCAGTGCCTACGCTTCCTATGACGCGGGAGTGACGAAAACGGCAACGAAGTGTTGTAGATTCCAAACAAAATAATAAAAACAAAAAACACACAAAGAACCGACCCAGCGTGCGGTGAAAAAAGGTTTTCAAGTGTCATGGCAGCACTACGCCCATTGGTAACCCACTTTCTGTTTTGCTGATTTCCACATCAACGCACATTCCAAAAAATGAAACCTTCTTCCGCGAATGAAAATTTAATTTCACTTTTGCTAAGTATTAACCGCAACCAGTGATGCAAAAGGCGTTCGCTATACTGCGACTCCCATTAAAAAAGCAGTGAGGAGATTCAAGATGAAGAAGATCGTTAAGTCATGGCAAAGGTTATTTGCCGCAGTGTTAGTGATGTCACTCGCTTCAGTAGCGATGGCAGATGGAAAGCCGAATGTCGTTATTTTGGCGACGGGTGGAACGATTGCCGGTGCCGGTGCCGATGTGACGAATAGCGCGACGTATCAAGCGGCGAAGGTGCCCGTGGATAAATTGATTGCGGGTATTCCACAGCTCAATGAGATTGCCAATGTGCGTGGTGAACAGGTGTTTCAGGTCGCCTCTGAAAGTCTCCGTAATGAGAATTTACTCACGCTTGGTCATCGTGTTTCTGAGTTGCTTAAGCGGGATGATGTGGATGGCGTGGTGATTACGCATGGTACTGATACGACAGAAGAAACAGCGTATTTTTTAAACCTCGTTATTCATAGCGACAAGCCGATCGTCGTGGTCGCATCGATGCGTCCTGGTACGGCGATGTCAGCAGATGGCACCTTAAACTTGTATAACGCAGTGAGTGTGGCTGGTAACAAGGACTCACGCGGTCGTGGTGTGTTGGTGGTGATGAATGATGAAATCAACAGCGGTCGTGATGTCGCGAAAACGATCAATATCCGCCCTGATGCATTCAAAAGCCCATGGGGTGATCTGGGGATGATTGTCGAAGGAAAAACGTACTGGTTCCGTCGCCTCGATAAGCGCCATACCTCCAATTCTGAATTTGATATCGACAAAATGACGTCACTGCCATTGGTCGAAATCGCGTATGCGGGCGGTAACGTGAACGACACCGCTTACCGTGCGTTTGCACAAGCTGGCGCGAAAGCGATTGTGCATGCAGGCCCAGGCAATGGTTCTGTGAGCGGTACGCTTGTGCCAGTGTTGCAGGAATTACGCGCAAAAGGCATTCATATTATTCGTTCATCGCATGTCAACGGCGGTGGCTTTGTCTTGCGCAATGCAGAGCAACCTGATGACAAATACGACTGGCTCGTCGCGCACGATTTGAATCCACAAAAAGCACGTATTTTGGCGAGCGTTGCCTTGACCCGTACCAACGATACCAAAGAACTTCAACGCATTTTCATGCAGTATTGACCGACGCGAGATGGGCGCTATCTCTGAATAAAGAGAGCGCTGATCGAACGAAGAGGGTGTCTTTAAAATCATGTCGCTCGGTCAGGACATGATTTTTTTTTTGCCTTTGAATAGTGAGAGAAGTGCCCGTGAACAATCGGCTAATTAAGTTTGCAATCGTTCACTTGCAAAATAGCAATCCTTAGCCCACTATGACATCGGTGGCATGAACTCGTTGTCAGGTATCTGTTCGTGGTGGATATGCCCAACCGTGTTGAAAGAGAAAGACTGGAAATGGTTAAAAAAGTAACCCCTGCAACTCAGGTCCAGTATCGCATTCAAGGTCGGTATGAATTGCGTATTGAGGGGCGTATGATGGTGAGTAGCGTCCGCGGGCCTTGGAATATTCGCGCCGTCAAAGGGTATGGCGTCGCCTCCGCCGAGTTGGTCCGTTCACTCGCTGGTGCGCCTTGGGTGGTGCTTGCCAAAATCAGTGGTGAGCCGCTTCATACGGCAGAGTCGATTGACGAACTAGTGACCATGGTTCGCCACCATCGCGAACTGGGGCGCAGTGGGACCGCATTGGTGTTTGAAGAGGATTCGGCAGTGTCTCGCATTCATCAGTTAATGTTGTCAAAAATATATACGTTATCGGGCGAACCTTTTTATTTTGCGGAGGATGAAGCGTCTGCACGTGCGTGGCTCGATCAGCAATTGACGAGTCAACCGGTGTCGCAATCCTGACCCAATCGGTGGTCCATCCGGTTGCCAAAAAAATGCCCATGAGATCGTCATCCATTGACCTGCATGAAAGCATTGCGCTGATGTTCTGGTAAGGTGGATAAAAAGAGGGGTGTTTTTTATTCAATTGTTTGGTCATGAGACGATAAACATGCGCTTTACCAGTATCGAAGAAAAAATTCTGCAGAAGACCGCCCCATTGCGCAAACGCAGCAAAGAGGAATTTATTTTGCTGTTGATGTGCGCGCTCAGTATTCCGAGTATTTTCCCATTCGCTATCTACCGCTTGTTACACCACGCCTGGCTCGCCGCCCTCGTTGATTTTTGTATTGTGGGTGGTGTGTTTTCAGTGATGATTTATGTCTGGGTAACAGGACGCTTCAAAGTCGCTAGTATTTTGGTGACGATCTTTTACTCTGCAGGAATGGTATTCGCCGTCAAAGTCAACGGTATCAGTTTAATTTACTGGACGTATCCCACCATGATCGCGGCATTTTTTATGCTCAAGCCGCGGGTTGCTGTGTTGATCAATGCTTCATCGTTAGCGGCGTTAATTGTGATTTTGGTGCAGAAGGTTCCATCGCTTGACCTCATGACCATTGTGATGACGTTTATCCTGATCAATCTATTCGCCTATATCTTTGCGTACAGAACCGCCATTCAGCACAAAGAGCTAAATCAGCAAGCTGAGCACGATTTTCTTACCGATACAGGAAATCGGAGGGCACTCGAGGCGCATCTAAAACGTTACCTAAAAGCCCCAAGCGCACGCCCAGAGGCGAGCATACTGATGCTCGACATTGACCATTTCAAGCGTATTAACGATCAGTTTGGCCATCTCATTGGCGACGAAGTACTGATCCGTCTTTGTGAATTGTTGCGAACACGTACCCGTGCATCGGATAGGATTTTCCGGTATGGCGGCGAAGAGTTTGTCATGATTGTAGAAACCGCTAATACCAAAGCGGCAGCGAAACTGGCGGAAGAGCTGCGTGTATTGGTGAGTGAGTCCGTGCTGATCGAAAACCATCCTGTCACGATCTCTATCGGCGTTTCAGGTATGGAGCGGGATAAGAGTCCTTCAGAATGGCTGATGAATGCCGATCAGATGCTCTATCTGGCGAAGCAATCGGGACGTAACCGGGTGTGTACCGCAGATAGATAATCGTGTTGCATTGCGATACGACGTCATGCTTCCTCTTTTTCTGGAAATGTGAATGATTGTTAAATCAAAATTTTTCATGTGACGTGGGTTTTGAGGAACTCAATCCGTTTTTCTACGTATATCAACGATTTTTGTAAAAACATTTTTGCACCAAATCGTCAACTTTTCGATTTAACAGGGGCACAGATCGCTACAAAGCCCTGATTTGGGCGATGATCAGGCTAGGACGCGGTATTTTTAGCCTACAAGTAAGGGGTAATCGTTCGGAAAGCGATGTGTTGAAACGATGCGTCTGTCAGCGAAGCAACATCAGATATGTTAAGATTTTTTCGCTTTATAACGAATATACCGAATTGTTATTTCACTTTTCGATAGTAATAACCACGAACGAGGATAGCCATGACGCAAATCTCTCGCCGTCAATTTCTCAAGATAACCGGTTCAACGGTTGCAGGCTCCAGCCTGGCGCTGCTCGGATTTATGCCGACAGCAGCACTTGCAGAAGTGCGGCAATATAAGCTGTCTCGCACGACTGAAACACGCAATACGTGTCCGTATTGCTCAGTTGGTTGCGGTATTTTGATGTACGGTCTGGGCGATGGTGCAAAAAATGCCACCGCCAGCATTATCCATATTGAGGGTGATGCAGACCATCCGGTGAATCGCGGTACGTTGTGTCCGAAAGGCGCAAGTCTGATCGATTTCATCCACAGCCCTAACCGTGTGTTGGCACCGGAATATCGTGCACCAGGTACAAGTGAGTGGAAAAAAATCTCTTGGGATGATGCGCTCGATCGTATCGCCAAGCTGATGAAAGAAGACCGTGATGCCAATTTTGTGGAAAAAACCGCAGATGGCAAAACAGTCAATCGCTGGTTAACGACAGGTATGCTGGCCGCCTCTGCTTCAAGCAATGAGACCGGTTATCTGACGCATAAAACCATGCGTAGTTTGGGGATGTTGACATTTGACAATCAGGCGCGTGTCTGACATGGTCCGACGGTGGCAGGTCTTGCCCCGACGTTTGGCCGTGGAGCGATGACGAATCATTGGGTTGATATTAAAAACGCCGATGTAATCCTTGTCATGGGTGGCAATGCCGCCGAAGCGCATCCTTGTGGCTTTAAATGGGTCACAGAAGCAAAAGCACATAACAAAGCAAAACTGCTGGTGGTCGATCCGCGTTTTACGCGTACCGCATCGGTTGCTGACTACTACGTCGCAACGCGTACAGGAACGGATATCGTTTTCCTTGGAGCGCTGATTAACTATCTGCTGACCAACGATAAGATTCAGCACGAATATGTCAAGAACTACACTGACATGTCATTCATCGTGCGCGAAGACTTTGCGTTGAATGATGGTTTGTATTCCGGCTACGATGAGAAAGCGGGTAAATACACCGACAAATCCTCTTGGAGCTACGAGATTGGCCCTGATGGCTTTGCGGTTGTTGATCCAACGCTGGAGCATCCACGTTGCGTCTACCAACTGATGAAGAAACACTATTCTCGTTACACAACGGAATTAGTGTCGCGCGTCTGTGGCGTTCCACCAGAGAAATTCAAGCACGTTGCGGAAACCTTGGCGTCCACAGCCGTACCTGGTCGCGCTGCCACCATTTTGTATGCATTGGGTTGGACGCACCATAGTACTGGCGCGCAAACGATTCGTGCGGGTGCGATGTTGCAATTATTGCTGGGTAACATCGGTATCGCCGGTGGTGGTATGAACGCATTGCGCGGTCACTCCAACATTCAAGGCTTGACTGACTTAGGTTTGATGTCAAACCTGTTGCCAGGCTACATGTCCTTGCCTAACGAAGGTGAGCAGGATTACGAGGGGTATATTGGTGTTCGCGCCAAGAAGCCTTTGCGTCCAAATCAGCTCAGCTACTGGAAAAACTACCGTGCGTTTTACGTCAGTTTGATGAAAACATGGTGGGGCGATGCAGCGAAGGCAGAAAACAACTGGGCATACGATTACCTGCCAAAGTTGGATAAGCCTTACGACATGATGCAAGCTATCGAGTTAATGCATCAAGGCAAAATGAATGGCTATATCTGCCAGGGCTTTAATATTTTGGCGTCGGCGCCGAATAAGAAAAAAGTCTCTGAAGGATTGTCCAAACTGAAGTACTTGGTAGTGATGGATCCGTTGGCAGTGGAAACGGCTGAATTCTGGAAACCTTACGGCGAGTTCAACGACGTTGACCCAAGTAAGATTCAGACGGAAGTGTTCCGTTTGCCTGTGACCTGTTTCGCAGAGGAAAGCGGTTCATTGGTGAGCTCTTCACGGGTTCTGCAATGGCACTGGCAGGGTGCAGAGCCTCCAGGTGAGGCACGTAGCGATATCGACATCATGTCCGGTATCTTCTTACGTATGCGTGCTAAGTACAAAACCGAGGGTGGTAAGTTCCCTGATCCTATCGTGAACTTGACATGGCCTTACGCGAATCCAAAGTCGCCACGTCCTGAAGAGTTGGCGAAAGAGTTCAACGGCCGTGCGCTGGCAGACATCACCGATCCTAAAGATCCGACCAAGATTCTGGCGAAAAAAGGCGAGCAGTTGGCTTCTTTTGCACTGTTGCGTGATGATGGTACGACCACGAGTGGTTGCTGGATTTTTGCGGGTTCGTGGACGCAAGCCGGTAACAACATGGCGCGCCGTGACAACAGCGATCCAACAGGTATTGGTCAGACACTCAATTGGGCGTGGGCATGGCCTGCAAACCGTCGCGTGTTGTACAACCGTGCATCGTGTGACGTGAATGGTAAGCCGTTCGATCCGACCCGTAAGCTGATTGCGTGGAATGGCACTAACTGGGCTGGCGCAGACGTTCCTGACTTCAAGGTGGATGAACCACCAGAAAACGGTATGGGTCCATTCATCATGACGCCAGAAGGGGTGGCTTGCTTCTTCTCATCGAAAGGACTGAACGAAGGACCGTTCCCAGAACACTACGAGCCATTTGAGAACCCATTGGGCTACAACCCATTGCATCCTAAAAATGCACGCGCTACCAGCAATCCAGCAGCACGGATTTTCGCTGGCGACCGTGAACAATTAGGAACGCATGAGGAGTTCCCGCATGTGGCAACCACCTACCGTTTGACCGAACACTTCCACTACTGGACGAAACATGCCAAGCTGAATTCCATCATTCAGCCTGAACAATTCGTCGAGATTGGTGAAGAGTTGGCGAAACAAGTCGGTGTGAAAGCCGGTGACAGAATCAAAGTGAGTTCCAAGCGTGGTCACTTGGTGGCCAAGGCGGTCGTCACGAAACGTATCAAGCCATTGACGATTGAAGGAAAAACTGTGCAAACAGTGGGTCTGCCAATCCATTGGGGATTTACAGGTGTAGCCAAGCCAGGCTATTTGGTCAACACACTGACACCAGAAGTAGGTGACGCGAATTCCCAAACACCGGAATTCAAATCCTTCTTGGTGAAAGTAGAAAAAGCCTAGGAGAACCCATGCCACTACAATCTCTTGATATTAAGCGGATGTCCGCCACGACGGTGCAGCCACCGGCTGCCCGTGAACCCATCACGGGCACCGTTGCGAAACTGATCGACACGACGAAGTGTATCGGCTGTAAAGCATGTCAGACGGCATGTATGGAATGGAATGATCTGCGTGATGAAGTGGGTGAAAACCACGGCACGTATGACAATCCAGCCGACATGACCGAGCATTCTTGGACAGTGATGCGCTTCTCTGAATACGAAAATCCGAACGGCAATCTGGAATGGTTGATCCGTAAAGATGGCTGTATGCACTGTGAAGATCCGGGCTGTCTGAAGGCATGTCCTGCTCCAGGCGCAATCGTGCAATACACCAACGGTATCGTCGATTTCCAGGAAGAGAACTGTATCGGTTGCGGCTACTGCGTCAGCGGTTGCCCATTCGATGTACCTCGTATCTCGAAACAAGATAACCGCGCTTATAAGTGCACGATGTGTTCTGACCGTGTTGCTGTTGGTCAAGAACCTGCTTGCGTGAAAACCTGCCCTACCGGCGCGATTGTTTTCGGTACCAAAGAAGATATGAAGCAGCATGCCGAAGAGCGGATTATTGATCTGAAATCGCGCGGTTTCGATAACGCTGGTTTGTATGATCCCGCAGGTGTCGGCGGTACGCACGTGATGTATGTTCTGCACCATGCAGATAATCCATCGCTGTACCACGGATTGCCTAACGCGCCACGGATTTCACCGATGATCCGTGTCTGGAAAGGCTTGTCCAAACCGTTGGCTGTTGCCAGTATGGCCGCCGCCGCTGTGATCGGTTTCTTCCACTACACCCGTGTTGGTCCAAATGAAGTGACCGAGAAGGATGAGCAGGAAGCGGCAGAAGCAGCGAAGGCAGCCAAAGCAGCAACGTCGTCACAACCAGAGGAGGCGCATCATGAGTAATCAGCACGATGCATCAAAAATCGAGCGCTATAACGCCAATGACCGTACGTATCATTGGATCACAGCGATCAGCTTTGTTTTGTTGGCAATCTCTGGTCTAGCGTTGTTTCATCCGTCGCTGTTCTGGCTCTCGAATCTGCTCGGCGGTGGACAATGGACCCGCATCTTGCATCCCTTCATTGGTTTGCTGATGTTTGGTATGTTTGTGGTGCTGGTACTCCGTTTTTGGCATCACAACATCCTAGAGCCTGTTGATCACCAGTGGATGAAGCAAATGAAAGACGTACTTCACAATCGTGAAGAAAATCTGCCGCACATTGGTCGCTACAACGCAGGTCAGAAGGTGCTGTTTTTTGTACTCATCTTCTGCATGGCTGGGTTGTTGTTATCGGGTGTTGTGATCTGGCGCGCCTATTTTTCTTGGGTGTTTCCGATTGGGTTGATTCGTTTTTCTGCCTTGTTGCATGCGTTCTGCGCATTCGTGCTCATCACGAGCATTATTGTGCACATCTATGCAGCGATCTGGGTCAAAGGATCGATCGGCGCGATGATGCGTGGCACCGTCAGTTTAGGCTGGGCGCGCAAGCATCACCGCTTATGGTTTGATGAGGTAGTCAAAACTTCCGAAGAGAAACACTAAGGTCGTATCGACACGAAACGTATCTCTCAGACAAAAGCCGACGCCTTGATATCGCGTCGGCTTTATTTTTAAAACTAGTCTAAAATAGTCTTATTCCTTCCATCCTTGTGACGGCTGGCCGTTGCACTTTGCTTTGCTATTGGAATCATCTTGGTACAACGAATTATTGAACGTGGCGAAATAGAATCGCTCGACCATACGGCGCTGCCGCGCTTACATTTGCCTGAATCAGCACAGTCCCTTTTCACCACAAGGGCAGCGCGCCTGCGCGATCTGATCGACGGTAAGGTAGAAGGCGTCGCCTCGAATGGTGCTTTGGCGGGTTATTTAGACCTGATGCGTGAAGTGATTCTGGCGCAAGCTGAGATCGCGAAATCGCTGACGGACGAAGACCTCGCGATGCCAGATCAGAAATCACTCGATCTCGCCTTAGACCATATGATGCCGCCCCTCGCAGCGCAGCTCGAACGACCAGCAAGTTGGCGCACGATTCTCAATCAACTGATGGACAAGCTCTCCGATGAGCAACATGGTGTACGTCCTGAGTTGCAAGCTGTGTTGGAAAGTATCCGCGCCCTGAGCGAAGACGATCTGGAAGATCAAGCGAACATGATTCTGGCGCAGCGCCATGAAGAAGTGAATCCCGCGCAGGCACCGTTTATTGCTGCTGCCTTGCAAATCTTTTGGACGGCCCGTGCTGCGAAGCTGAATCAGCAAAAAGTACCGATGTTAGAAACGTTCACCCTTTGTCCTGTGTGCGGTTCGCATCCGGTGGCGAGCTTGATTCGTATTGGTGGTCAGTCGCAAGGCTATCGCTATCTGACGTGCGGTATGTGTTCCAGCCAATGGCACATGGTGCGTGTGAAATGCGCAAGCTGTGAGCAAAACGGCAAGATTTCTTATCAGGGTCTTGATCCGATTGATGCACCAGCGCCGCCCCCAACACCGGTCAATAAAGCCAACGATCCACGTAAATATGTACGTGCAGAAACCTGCGGCGATTGCCAGTGCTATACCAAAATTTTTAATCAAGAACACGACTACAACGCCGAGCCGTTTGTGGATGACTTGGCCACACTGACCTTGGATGTGCTGGTGAGTGAATTAGGTTTCCATCGCGGTAACGTCAATCCATTCTTGTGGTTTGGAGAAACGGAATGACATCCGCTGCGCCTGCTTCATCTGATCAATCCGTTGTCCGACGGATGGTGCGTTTGCCTTCCGTCGACAAGGTACTGCAAGAGGCAGGTGAATTGATCGCGTTGCATGGGCGCAGTCGGATCGTTCATCACATTCAGGCGGTGTTGAATGAGATGCGTCAAGCAGCCTTGGCGCAGACGGTGGACGGCACGACCGCGCAAGCAGTGAATGTCGCGCCGAGTGTGGGTGAGGTCATTGAACACGTAACGCAAAAGTTAGCGTTGCAAGACCGGTCCAATCTCAAAAAAATGTTCAATCTGACCGGAACCGTGCTGCACACCAATCTGGGGCGTGCACTGTTACCGGATGTGGCGATCAAAGCCGTGGTCGATGCAATGACGTCTGCCACCAATCTCGAATTTGATCTTGAAACCGGTAAGCGCGGCGATCGTGATGATCTCGTCGAAGAATTATTGTGCGAACTGACCGGTGCCGAGGCCGCGACTATTGTTAACAATAACGCAGCGGCGGTGTTGCTGTTGTTAAATACGATGGCGATGGGTAAAGAAGTCATCGTCTCGCGGGGTGAGTTGGTTGAAATCGGTGGGGCGTTTCGGATTCCCGACATCATGCAGCGCGCTGGTGCCCGTCTGCGTGAGACCGGATCGACCAATCGTACGCATCTGACGGACTACCGCCATGCGATCAACGCCGATACGGCATTGTTGATGAAGGTTCATTGCAGTAACTACGTCATTACTGGCTTTACAAAGAGCGTCGAGTTATCGGAGATTTCCGCGCTCGGACGCGAGCACAACATTCCTACGGCAGTGGATCTGGGTAGCGGTACACTCATCGACCTTGAGCAATTTGGCCTCGTACGTGAGCCAACAGTCCGTGAAGCGATTGAAGCAGGGGCAGATCTGGTGACGTTTAGCGGCGATAAACTTCTTGGTGGACCACAGGCCGGCATTATCGTTGGACGCGCTGACTTAATCGCCCAAATCAAACGCAACCCCTTAAAGCGGGCATTACGTGTCGGTAAGATTACCTTAGCAGCCTTAGAGCCTGTGCTGGCCTTATACCGCTCGCCAGAATTACTCACGCAACGCTTAACCACCATGCGCCTTTTGACGCGCCCCCGTTCAGACATGCAGCAAGAAGCACAGACGCTGGCTCCTCTGGTGCAAAACGTCTTGGGTGACGCTTATGTTGTACAAGGCGAAGAAATGATGAGCCAAGTGGGCAGTGGCGCGTTGCCTGTCGATCAGTTACCGAGTTACGGGCTGACGATTCGCGTTGCGCCAGGTCGCAAACTGAGCAACCCGATGGGGCGCCTGGAAAAAGCATTCCGCCAGTTACCACGTCCGGTGATTGGTCGCATTGCCAATGAGACTTTCTGTCTTGATTTGCGTTGCCTCGATGGCGAACAACAATCTTTTATTGACCAACTCACGCTTCTGAATCCATGATTGTTGGTACCGCAGGACATATTGATCACGGGAAAACAACCCTCAGCCGCGCCTTAACAGGTGTCGACACAGATCGTCTGAAAGAAGAAAAAGCACGCGGTATCTCGATTGAACTGGGCTATGCCTATACGCCGTTACCCAACGGTGATGTTCTCGGCTTGATTGACGTCCCCGGTCATGAAAAACTGATTCACACCATGGCGGCTGGTGCGAGCGGTATTGATTACGCGCTCTTGGTCATCGCAGCCGACGATGGCGTGATGCCACAAACCCGAGAGCATTTAACGATTCTCGAACTGTTGGGTATTGAACGCGGTGTGGTCGCGCTGACCAAGGTGGACCGCGTCGATGCCGAGCGCATTGCCGCCGTCACAGCAGAGATCAACCATCTACTCGCGCCAACCGCCTTAGCAGGCGCGTCGGTTTTCTGCACCTCTGCCCATCTGGACAATGATCCCGGCGTGGCGGCACTCAAAGCGCACCTAATGAGTGTTGCACAAACCGTGGCGCAGAAAGAACATCAACGCTTATTCCGACTCGCTATCGACCGCGTGTTTAATCTCAGCGGGAAAGGCTTGTTTATTGCAGGCACGGCATCGGCAGGACAGGTGAGCATTGGGGATACGATTACCCTCGCGCCTTCCGGCAAAACCGTCCGCGTGCGCAGCATCCATGCGCAAAATCGGCCAGTTGATATCGGCTACGCCGGGCAACGTTTATCCATGAATGTGGTCGGAATCGAAAAAGAACAAGTCGCACGGGGTGATTGGGCTGTGGCCGCTGCAATGGCAGACGTGTGCGACCGGGTCGATGTCGATTTACAACTGATCGAGAACGCCGGTATTCAATTAAAACCGTGGTCGCAAGTGCATGTCCATCTAGGCGCCGCACATCGCGTTGCGCGTGTCTTGATGCTGGATGGCGAGACGATCGAACCCGGCCAACGTGCGCGCGCGCAATTGGTGTTTGATACGCCTGTCCACACCGTCCCCGGTGATCGCTTTGTGATCCGCAACGCCCAAGCGCTACGTACGATTGGCGGCGGTCGCGTACTCGACCCATTTGGCCCCGCACGCAAACGCCGCAGTGCCGAACGTCGCGCGTGGCTCGACGCCCTCAGCGCCTATCTGGCTTCAGACGAACCACAAGAACTCATTGCCCATAGCAGCATGGGAATCAGCCGTTCGATGTTGACGCGCCTCACACAGCAAACATCCGCGCAATGGCATCTGGGTGACGATGCGATTGAAATTGATCTCAAAGGCGACGATGCCGTTTTGCTCTCTGCGGCTAATTTATCTGCTTTACAGACACGCATCGTCGATGCTCTACGCCAGTTTCATGCTGATTTCCCAGATGAAACCGGCCCGCAGCAACCTCGACTGAAGCGTATCGTTGCGCCAGAAATGCAAGATAGCTTGTGGCGCGCCGTGATCGATCAACTGGTGCAATCAGCCATGCTCATTGCGCAAGGACCATGGTTACGCTTACCTGAACACAGCGTCGAGCTCGATCCTGAACAGCAGGCTTTGGCAGACGTGTTAATGCAATCATTACATGCCGCCGCTTTTGACCCACCTTGGGTGCGTGATCTAGCGAAAACGCATCAGCGCCACGAGGAGGTGGTACGTAGCCTGTTGCGTAAGCTTGCCTTGCGTGGTCAGGTGTATCAGATCGTGCGCGACTTATATTGCCATCCACAACGAATCGCCGAATTAGCACGCCTTGCAGACGGTATTGCGGTTGCACCAACGCAAAATAGTCCGTATCGCCAACTCAATGCGGCAGCGTTTCGGGATGTCAGCGGTTTAGGAAGAAAGCGAGCGATTCAATTTCTGGAGTTCTTTGACCGCGTAGGCTATACTCGCCGCCTGCGCGATGTGCATGTAATTCGACCTGATAGCTTGTGGCAGGCCACGAACATGCACTAAAACGGTCGCTGCTACAGCGACAATACAACGGAAGGCACACGTATCCGGTGGTGCGGGCGGGCTTCAAACCCGTCAGGGGATGTCAATCATTCTCTCGTAAGTTCGACTCTTACTGTCTTCCGCCACGATTTTTCTCTTTTATTTTTCCCACCATATTTTGTTATGTCCGCCTGCGCGGAGGATGACAAAACGGCAAACCAAACAACCGTCACTCCCGCGCAGGCGGGAGTCCAGTGGCGCGGCAGCGCCTTGTTCACGTTACCGCACTCATTGACGGTAGAAAGCGCATTCGCGCACTGGATCCCCCGCTTTCGCGGAGGATGACGAAGTGGGGGGATTTTCCGCTTCCTCGGAGGATGACGAAGTTGGGGGAATTTCTGCTTCCTCGAAGGATGACGAAATCAAGGGTTGAGTGAATCATCAGTCTTCGTGGACGATGATAAAACGGCAAACCAAACAACCGTCACTCCCGCGCAGGCGGGAGTCCAGTGGCGCGGCAGCGCCTTGTTCGGGTTACTGCACTCATTGCCGGTAGAAAGCGCATTCGCGCACTGGATCCCCCGCTTTCGCGGAGGATGACGAAGTTTGGGGATTTTCCGCTTCCTCGGAGGATGACGAAGTTGGGGGAATTTCCGCTTCCTCGAAGGATGACGAAAACAAGGGTTGGGTGAATCGTCCGTCTTCTTAGTGGATGACAAAACGGCAAACCATACAACCGTCACTCCCGCGCAGGCGGGAGTCCAGTGGTGCGGTAGCGCCTTGTTCGGGGTACGTCACTTATTGCCACTAGAAAGCGCGTACGCGCACTGGATCCCCCGCTTTCGCGGAGGATGACGAAATAAAGAGTTAGGTAATTCGTCAGGCATCACGGAGGATGACGAAAACAAGGGTTGGGTGAATCGTCCGTCTTCTCAGAGGATGACAAAACGGATAACCAAACAACCGTCACTCCCGCGTAGGCGGGAGTCCAGTGGCGCGGCAGCGCCTTGTTCGGGGTACTGCACTCATTGCCGGTAGAAAGCGCGTACGCGCACTGGATCCCCCGCTTTCGCGGAGGATGACGAAGTGGGGGGATTTTCCGCTTCCTCGGAGGATGACGAAGTTGGGGGAATTTCCGCTTCCTCGAAGGATGACGAAAACAAGGGTTGGGTGAATCGTCCGTCTTCTCAGCGATGACGAAAATAGGCCACTCTCTTCACCCTCCCCAAAAAAATCCTTCTTTTTTTAAAAAAACATTTCCGGTTTTTACCTCTTCCAACGAATAGAACTCTAGATGCCGCAACACAGTGGCTTCCCAAGCGTCAGTGATGGTTTAGCCGTCATGACCTTGGAGTGATGTGACTTATTTCTTATTTATTCAACAGAAAGTAAAGGTACCCGAAATGAAAAAACGTGGCCGCATTATGCGTGATACCAACAATGGACCTGGCGTGATTGGATGCGAGGGGCAGCAGTTTGAATTTCAATTGGAAGGTGTCTGGAAATCAGAGGCAGCGCCGGTGATGAATACGGTGGTTGAATTTGATGTCGATGACATGAATAAAGTGACGGCGATTACCGTGATCAGTGAGAGCCAATTGGCGAAAGAGCAGGCGGATAAAGCGCTGCAGGTGGCGAAAGAGAGCGGTGCTGCGGCCTTGAATGAAGTGGTTCGTCGTGTTGGTTTGCCTGTTTTGGTGGCGACTGTTGTCTTGATGATTTCGTGGTTTTATCTGAGTACGATTACTGTGCAAGCATCGCAATATCTCCATGCCAAAATCACTTTTTGGAAACTCCTTACGATTCTTAATCTGGGAAGTAGCGGTATGTTGCAGGCGCTGGAAAGTGGCGGTGGTAGTGAGTCTGGCGTGATTGGGTTGCTGGCGATTGTCTCGTTGGCGGGTCCCTTTATTCATCAAGTGTGGAAAGATCCCAAAGCCCATTTGGGGAATTGTTTGCCGCTGGCGATGATGCTGTACGTGGCGCTGTCTTTTTACTTTGGTGTGCAGGATGGCATTCAATCATCCCAACAGATTTCATCCGCGTTGGGCGGTGGTGCACAGGCAAATCAGATCGTCAACAACATGATGGGCGAAATGATGAAAGCCGTTATGCAGGCGATTCATGTTGGTATGGGTGCTTATCTGTCGCTGTTATCGAGCCTTTATCTTGCCGGAGTTGGCGTGACGCGGTTTCTCGCTGCTAAAGCCTAATTCTTCATCATCAAGTGTCTTCTCCCATTTTCGTTTAATTTTCAAAAGGAAATATCATGAACATGTCTCATTCTTCTTCTGTGTTGTGCGTGATCGCATTGTTATCGGCATTGACCGCATGCTCTAAAAATGACAGTACATCGGCGGTGAGCGCGGCGCATCCTGTGGCAGCGGGTGATGCCACGCCAAGCTTGGCGGAGGCAACCTCTACCAAGGGTGTCGAGCAAGCCAAATTGAATGCGCTGCCGAAAGGCGATCCGGCAACACCTGTGTCGCAGTATCGTACGCTGACTAGCGATAAAGACGTCATGATGACGTATTACGCCATGAGTAGCCTGCCTGTGGATTACGACAAAGTGTTGCTCAATTATTCGCAGGATTATCGTTCGACGAGCGATGAATTTAAAAAGCAGGATATGCAAAAGGCGCTCAAGCCGAAAATTGATCAAGAGATCGCTAATGCGAAAAGCAGTCAATACATCAAGATGACCTGGGATCAATTCCGTCTTGATCAATACGACTTTCAGACAAAGGCTTTTCCGCAGCATGCGCTGACTAAAGACGTGAATTTCGGTTGGGGTTATGACTACCGCATTGAATTTAGTAATGGTGATGACTTTACGTTGCTCAAGGTGAATGACGAAGCCAAAGCACGGATCATTGAAGAAAAACGGAGCAAAGGTCAACCACTTGATTTGATCATTTATGCGTTTGCACAGGAGAGTGCATTGGATCAACACCACGTGAAAGCGCAGATCTTAAAAGTCGTGTTGGTCGATAAAAACGGCACCGAGCTGTTTTAAGGTCAACAATCCGGATCACCTTTATTTACTTTATTCACTCTTTTACTTTTTCCATGGAATCTATCATGACTACCTGTTTTAAAAAAATGTTTGTATTGTCGATGCTGGCTGCCTCGATGTTGTTGACCGGTTGCTCTTTTGCGCCTATTGTTGCGCAGAAAATGGGACTCGGTACCGCCAATGAAGCGGATATCATCGCTGCGACGTCGAAGGTATTTAGCGTACCGACCTCTGCCGTTAAAATTGCGGATATTCAGCAAGACAATACGTTGAACGGATCGCAAATTTATTTTGCAGCGACTGTGCAGGGTAAAAGCTACCGGTGCGGTATGTTGAGTTCGTTTGCCGGTTCATCACTGCCGAAATGTGTCAAACCCGGAGAACCGCTCTCTTTGCAATAAAAAATAGCAAAATACGACAGCAAAAAACGATAACAAAAAACCAGCGTTGATATCGAATCGACGCTGTTTTTTTATCAAATTGCAACGCGCTTCTTCTATCCGCTTCCCTCACCATGATGCCGCCTGTGCTTCCCTATTCACACTGCGAGGCAGCTTCGCCGCTGAATTTGGTATGATTACTTGTATGAAGTGAGTCAGCATTGGGTAATACCGGTTATTTTGTGTGAAGCAGGCCCAGCAATGGGTTACTTTTGGAAGCGTTGCAATACGCTTAACGAGCAATGAATTTTCATTTTTCAGATTTAAACAATGCACTGCGCGTGCCCCTTGCCGCTGAAGTGCACTCGCGACCTTTCATGCCGCTCAATGCACCGGAATGTTTGACGCATTTGGCGGTGTATTCGAAGTCGCCTTCCAATGAATTAACAGAGCATCAGAATGCCCAGCATGCCTTGCTGGTGCATCTGTGTAGCTATTTTGGTGTGGTCGCACCTGGTCTGGGGGCGAAGTACTTCTACCATGATTTCGGACGATTCCGTCTGAAGTGGGAGTTGCATACCGAGTTTGCGACGTATACCTTTGCCTCGACGCCGACAAGCAAGGTCGGCGATGCCCAACAGACGCTTAGCATCGTTGATGCCTTTGAGCAGATGCCGATCACAATGATTCCCCATGAATGGCTTGCACGCTTGCAAGGACAAGTCATGGTTGGCGCACATGTTGTTTTTCATGCGGGTTCTGCCGAAACGCCAGAAATGCAGTCGGCATTGCAATCCCTGTTTGGTAAATCGATGTTTGTCGGCAGTAAGGTGCTTTCAGGAGGGGAAGTCTGGACTGACTTTTTGATTCACCCTGACGGGTTTAGCCGCTTTGTGCTGTGTGATGTAGCATTTACTGAGCATCAGGCAAGCCGGATGATTCAACGCGTGTTAGAGATTGAAACGTATCGCATGATGGCATTGCTTGGTTTGCCAGCAGCGCAAAAGTCGGCACCTGAGCTCAATATCATTGAAGCGGAGTTGTCGCAATTATGCGAGGAAATGGTGCGCGGCCAACAAGCAACGAGTGCAGACATGGCGCTTAATGTTGATGGTGAACAGGTTCTTCTCCAGAAAATTATCGCGCTAGCGGCCCGTCTGGAGGCGATTGCCCTCGAAAACAATTACCGTTTTTCGGCATCGTTGGCGTATTTTAATTTGGTGCAGATGCGTATCGACGAGCTGCGAGAGATCAATTTCCATGGGATGCCGACCATTGGCGAGTTTATGGACCGACGTTTGGTTCCTGCGATGAACACCTGCCAATCGATTGGTCGTCGTCAAGTCGCGTTGGCGGAACGGATTGCACAAACCAATGATTTGCTGCGAACGCGGGTGGGGATTGTGCAGGAACAGCAAAACCGCCAGATTTTGCAATCGCTCAGTAAGCGTGCCAAGCAGCAGGTATTGCTTCAGCAATCGGTCGAAGGTTTGTCGGTGGTCGCGATTTCGTATTACATGACGGGGTTGTTGGGCTATGTCGGTAAAGCGGTAAAAGCCGCTGGTTTTTACGTTAATCCGGACGTGCTGACGGGGGTGGCCTTGCCTGTGATTGTGTTCGGTGTCTGGCTGGGCTTACGTCGTATGCATAAAAAAATCTCTGTGCATTTGGTGGGATGATTCCTTGTTGAGGGAGGAGATCGCTGTTTCACGGAGAGCTATTACCAAGATGAATGACTGATATATAAAAATAGCTGTTGTTGATTTTGTTGCGATGCAATATAGTGGAACTGTCTCCTCCAAATCCGCAAAAGATTTGGATTTAAGCCCGCCTCGTGCGGGCTTTTTTTTTACCTTCATTTTGTTTTCATTTTCCTTTCATTTTCCTTTCATTGTTGTCTTATTTTTTCTGATTGACACGCTGCGTTGAGAAACAACACATGAAGTTGTTTTAATTTGAGGAAAAAGTCGGGTAGAATCGATATCGTCTTAAGGTGTTCTTTTGCTATCTGCAACAGAATTAAACGGGAAGCCGGTGCGTTGATGAGTGTCTTTTCATCGCAAACCCGGCACTGCCCCCGCAAAGGTAAATGAGTTAACTTCGGTTAGTGCTACGCAATATGTCACTGTGTTTTCGAACATGGGAAGGCGCGTTAGCTGGAATAGTTTCCGCTCATCAGTCCTGATACCGGCCTTATGTACTAGCGGCAATTTCGCGGTGGGCGATGCTTGCGTAATCCGTGCACGCGCACGCGTTCCGTATCCATTTCCTCTCCAGAATTGCTATTTTTTGCCACGCGGGTGTGCGGGTGAAAAATGACATTTGTACTCTCAATGCTTGTCAGGTCACGCTTGTAACGTCGTGCTTTTGCGCAAGGCTGTTTTTGGCTGCGCATCAGTGTGTGCTTCGTTGCGCTTAGGTGCATGCTTCAGCTGTGTCGTGCAACAACGAGAGGGGTTATTTTTTTCTGTGAAGTATGTACACGCGCTGGCGATGACTGACTCTTGTGATGAGGAATCGCTATGCATATCGAACCAGGCATTATTGCCCCGGCTAAACTAACTTTTGCTGCTGTCACTGCATCCGCAGTGTATCTTGGCTACTTACCATCGTTATTTCGTCGTCCGACTTTACTCTTACGTACTGCGTTGGCGGCGATTTTCTTCTCTCTGTTTATGCAGGCGTTCCACATGCAAGTGGGGCCCTCCGAATTGCATTTCATTGGGGCGATTCCGATTTATCTCAGTTTTGGATTTGTCCCCACCTTGTTTGGCTTTGCGCTCGGCTTACTTTTACAGGGTGTCTTATTCGAACCGCAAGATTTAGTGCACTTGGCCGTCAATAGCTTAAGCCTTGCTGTGCCACTCATGGCTATGCATTACAGCGTTGGTCGTCATTTGAAGAGGGTTAGTCTGACGACCTTACTCAAACTCGATGCCATGTATTACAGCGGTGTCACGTTGATGGTGGGGTTTTGGTTAGCCTTGGCGCAGCCTGAGACATCATTCCTTGCATGGTCACAATTCGCATCGAGCTATTTGGTACTCGTTTTACTAGAACCCATTTGTAGTTTGGCGATTTTATGGGGTATTCGTCGCTTTTCTGGTAGCAAGTGGCTTGCCTTGTGCATCTCCGATCAATCGCGGTCGGCATTATCTCTCCCTTCTCGCGCTGACGTATGAGCGACGTGATCACTCCCCACAAGCCAGGTCAGGTCTGGTTTGTGGGTGCGGGTCCTGGTGATCCGGATTTATTGACCGTGAAAGGACGGGATCTGATTGCCCGTGCTGGCGCGATTTTGTTTGCCGGATCCCTCGTCAATGAGGCGGCTACGCGATGGGCGCCAGCGGGTTGTGTCATCGCAGATTCCAAAGACATGACCCTTGAGGAGATGGCAACGTGGCTCATTGCTCAAGCACACCAACATGACACGGTGATCCGTCTGCAAACCGGCGATCCCAGCCTCTATGGTGCCTTGATCGAAGTTGTTCAGCCATTGGATGCCGCTGGTATCGCCGTGCAAGTGGTACCTGGCGTGTCCTCTGCCATGGCCTCGGCTGCTGCTGCCGTTGAAAGTCTGACCTTACCTGAAGTCACACAAACGGTGATCTTTACCCGCGTCGAAGGGCGTACGCCCATGCCTGAAGGTGAGTCGCTGGAAGAACTTGCTCGCCATCACACGACGCTCTGCATTTTTTTGAGCATCACTTTACTAGGACGGGTCACGACGTCATTGATTGCTGCTGGCTGGTCGCCCGATGCGCCGATGTTAGTGGTGCATAAAGCGAGCTGGTCCGATCAGGAAAAAATCATTCGCGGCACGATTTCAACGATACAACAACAGTGCCGTGACGAGAAAGTGGCGAGTCAGGCGATGATCATTGCGAGTCCCACATTGGGAGCAAGACAATGGACGACCTTGATTAAATCAAAGCTCTACGACGCCAGTTTTACCCACCGCTTCCGTCGCGCCAGTGTCGCGATGCCTTCTTCACCGCCCACCCATTCAACAGAGATTTTATGAAAAAAGAGACGATTCTCCTTGTCGGACATGGTTCCCGCGAGGCCGCAGGTAATGACGAAATTATGGCATTCGCTGCCCAGTGGCGCTTACGTCAACCGCAATGGCATATCGAGGTGTGCTTTATTGAGTTTTCAGAAATCACGATGCGCGTGGGGCTGGCACGTGCTGCACAACATGCCGATCGTGTGTTGGTCTTGCCACTCATTCTCAATGCGGCAGGGCACGTGAAGATGGACATTCCGCAAGCAATTGACGGTGCTCGTCTTGCCTTTCCTCACACTCAGTTTTTATATGCGCCGCATTTAACGGCATGCGATCCGATTTTAACTATCCTCAAGCGAAGGTTACGTAAAGCAATGCAGTCTTTGGATATGCCAGACCCGACAACAACAGGTGTGATTGTTTTAGGGCGCGGCTCATCGGATCGTCAGGCGAATGGCGATATGGCCAAGATGGCACGCTGGTTGATGGAAGAAAGTGACCATGAACTGGTTGATCTGGCATTCACTGGCATTACGTATCCGCGCATCGAGAAAGTGGTGCAGCGTCAGCACATGTTAGGGATGACACAAATTGTGGTGCTGCCGTATTACCTTTATAACGGGACTTTAGTCGAGCGGATTGCGCGTCAGGTGGCGCATTTAAAAGCGCAATATCCTCAGATACGTTTTGCAGCGAGTACGTATTTTGGATTTGAAAAAGAAATCTTTGAACTCTTGGAGCAGCGCGTCCATGACTTACAGCAGGGTCATCACCAGGTGACGATGCCGTGTGATGGTTGTAAGTTCAGAGATTTTGCAGTGGAGCATGGATTGGGTGGACATCACCATGACGATGCCCACCATCATCATGATCACCCGCACGATCATCATCACGATCACCAACACGAACATCAACACGACCATCATGCACATTCCCATGCTGAACCAGTGCTCAATGTAGCGAGCTGAGCCATGCATCAAAATGTAATCACCGAGCAATTAACCGATGCTGGCCGGGCGATAGAGCATGATTCGTTTGCTGTGATTGACCGTGAGGTCGTCAGTCATGCCTATACAGAAGAACAATGGCCTGTTGTGAGGCGGATGATTCATGCCAATGCAGACTTCGATTTTAATGGCTTAACCGATTTTCATCCGGGGGCGGTTCGTGCGGCACTGAGAGCAATTCGCAGTAGAACGTCGCGCGTTGTGGCGGATGTCGAAATGATTTGTGTCGGCTTATCGCAACCACGTCTCGCGCACTTTCAGATGACCACCCATCAGTTCATTGCTGAACCTGAAGTCATCGCACAGGCGAAAGCCCAAGGCACAACGCGTGCTGTTCAAGCGATGCGGCGGGCACATGAAATCGGATTGTTGGAGGGCGCCATTGTGGGTATTGGCAATGCGCCCACTGCGTTGATCGAGCTTGTGCGTCTCATTCATGAGCACGGTGTTCGTCCGGCGTTGGTGGTGGGCATGCCTGTTGGTTTTGTCTCAGCGGCAGAATCAAAGGACTTGATGGCATTAGAGCAGGAAGTGCCATGGATCGTGATACGAGGCCGTAAAGGGGGATCAACCTTGGTGGTCGCCGCTATTCATGCGTTGCTTGGCTTAGCTGAGGCGGCTGAACTCCGATGATGAAAAAGGACACCCCTCGCGGTACACGCACTGGCTTTACGACCGGCGCGTGTTCTGCTGCGGCGGCACGTGCGGCGGCGTTGGGTTTGGTCACCGGTCATGTGCCGTCGCAAGTGGAATGCAACTTGCCCAATGGCAGCGTGGTCGTTTTTGACGTCCACGATGGCTACTGCGATGGACAACGAGCGCATGCCATGGTGATCAAGGATGCGGGAGATGATCCTGATTGCACCGACAAAGCTCATCTCACCGCTGATCTGCGTATGGTGCCGGAAGTAGGGCAGGTGTTGCTGTTAGGGGGTGTCGGGGTCGGTACCGTGACGATGCCGGGTTTGGGGCTGGAGGTGGGTGGTCCGGCGATCAATCCTGTGCCACGTAAAAATATCATCGCCAATGTGATGGCCGTTGCATCGGGTTTATTGGATGACGCTGGGATTGAAATCACCATTTCTGTCCCACAAGGCATTGAGATGGCAAAGAAAACCCTCAATGCACGGCTAGGTATTCTGGGTGGTATTTCTATCCTTGGCACGACAGGGATCGTGAAGCCCTATTCAACTGCCGCCTATCGCGCAAGCGTCGTGCAGGGCGTCCAAGTGGCAAGCACCTTGGGACACGATGTCGTTGTGCTGACTACCGGTGGTCGTACCGAAAAATTTGTCATGGAGGAAATGCCACATCTCCCTGCCGCGGCCTTTGTTCAGATGGGCGATTTTTTGCGGTATGCCATGAGCGCGGCAGCACGTCATCAAATTAAACAAGTCATCATCGGTGGGATGGTCGGCAAGCTGACCAAAATTGCGCAAGGCGAAGAGATTACCCATGCCGGACGCGCTGACGTTGACACCGGGTTGCTGGCAAACATCGCTCGTGATTTGGGAGCGCCGGAAGCGATATGCGCCGCCATTGCGGAAGGTGAGACCGCCCGATTTGCCAGCGAGCAAATGGAGATCCTTGGTCTTTCTGTTCCGTTTCATACGGTGTTAGCCGAGCGCGTGATACAGACACTCCAAGCGCGCTATCCCCAACAATTCCAATTACATGTCTTGGTCTGCGATTTCGATGGTCGCAAAGTGACCGAAGTGAGATCAGAAAACTTATGCTAGATAGCTTACCTACCCAGCCACGCTGCCGCATCATTGGCGTTCTTGACGATGGCGTCGCCAGCTTGTCGGCGACAGCTTTACTCCATATTCAGCAAGCGCAAGTGATTATCGGTGCGCGTCGTACCTTGGACTTGTTTCGTGCACACCTCTCGCCCATCGCCATCAAACGGCCTCTCCGCGGTGCGTTAACGCAAGTACCAGAATGGATACGTGCCGCACAGAGTGACGATTTACGTGTTGTCGTACTCGCCACGGGCGATCCTTTGTGTTTTGGTATTGCAGCTTATCTTGCTGCGCATTTGTGTATTGAAGCCATTGAAGTGATTCCTAACGTATCAACTATGCAGTTAGCCTGTGCGCGTTTGGGGATGCCGTGGCAGCAGATGAAGTTCAGTTCTGTGCATGCCAAAGATGCCGGAGAGTGGTCGCTGGGGAGTGATGCATCCCATGGTTTATATCACCTGATGCAAGAGATCCGACATCATGCACGCTTAGCGATTCTGACTGGACCGGATAATACGCCAGACAGAATTGCGCGAATGATCGTGATGGAGGGGCTGCAAGATGACTATGAAATGGCAGTCTGCGAAAGACTTTGCCAAGAGGAGGAGCACATCGTCACAGGGATCAGCATCGCTGCCGCTACGACGATGCGCTTTGCTGATCCTAACGTTATGTTGTTATGGCGCACTGGCATGTCTTCAGCGCCAGTGCTCTTCGGACTAGCGGATGACCGATTTCAACAGCGCTATCCGGGAAAAGGTTTGATCACCAAACAAGAGGTGCGCGCTGTGTCGCTCGCGCGGATGCAATTGCGTGCTGACAGCATTGTGTGGGATATCGGCGCAGGCTCAGGTTCTGTTGGTCTGGAGGCTGCACGTCTATGTCAGCGAGGTCATGTGTACGCCATCGAAAAAAATCCTGACGATCATCAGATTGCCCTCGCAAATTGGCGTCAGTTTGGTCTCAGTAACTACTCCATTGTGAATGACAAAGCGCCTGCGGGAATGTCCCATTGGCCGGCACCAGATGCTATTTTTATTGGTGGTTCGGGTGGTGAATTAAAAGAGTTGATAGCGTTATGTCTGCAACGCCTGCGTCCCCACGGTTGGCTGGTGATGAATTTTGTGACGCTAGAAAATCTTTCAACCGCGATCGCTGCGCTTAAGGATGCTGGTGCCAGTTGGGATGTGATTAGCTTACAAGCGTCACGGAGTAAGCCTATCCTACATATGAACAGAATGGCCGCCGAAAATCCCGTCTGGCTGGTGTGTGCCCAAGCGAAAGCAAGCGTATGAGTAAATTAATCGCTTTATCGTTAGGGCCAGGTGATCCCGGTTTAATTACCCACCGTGCTTGGCAACAGTTGCAACGCACCGACACGGTGTGGACATACCCCATCCGTAGTCTGCGGAAAGAAAGCTACGCCCTCGATATCGTTTTGCGTGCCGGATTTACTTTACCGCTGCGGCATCAGCCTTTGTTGTTTCCGATGACACACGATGTCGAGAAGTTAGCGCGTCATTGGCTCAAGGCGGCACAGACGGTGCAGCAAGTATTGCAGTCCGGACAGGACGTCTTATTTTTAGTCGAAGGCGATGCATCGACCTATGCCAGTTTTTGTTACCTCGCTCGCACGTTGCGTGAGCTGGACGAGACGGCAGACATTGAGATCATTGCAGGCGTCAATTCATTCAATGCCGCCTGCGCCACATTGCAGATGCCACTCTCCGAACAAGATGACACGATCGCGATTATCCCTGCCGCCTATGGCATTGACGTTGTCGAACGCATGCTGAATGACGTTGATACGTTGGTACTCATGAAAGTCAAACCTTTACTGGATGACCTCATCGATCTATTAGCGCGAAAGGACTTACTACGCCACGCACGATTCATTGAAAAAGCAGGATCTCCCTTTGAACGCATCGTGACTGATGTCGCTAGTCTCAAAGGCGAAAAAGTGAATTATCTGTCGCTCCTCATCGTTAAAAATCCCGCCAGAGAGCGGGGCGCGTTATTGCGCGGCTGTCGGAAAAAAGAGCGTGCTGAAAGCGATCAAAACGATGAAAAGAATGAACAGGATGAACAGGATGAACAGGATGAACAGAATGAAGGGATCACCACGATGAATACCCAGCTTAAATTGAAATCCCATTGATCTTTTTAAACATCACAAAAAATAGATAGAAAAGAAGACAGATGAAGAACGAACCCAAAGACGAACCCAAAATCGAACCCAAAAACGAACCCAAAAACGAACTCACGATGAACACGATCATTCGCCCAGAACGCCTGAGCTCTCGTAGTGAAGCAATCGAAGCAACTCAAAGCGTTCCCATGCCGCGCATTATCCTCGTCGCCATCACTAAACATGGCGCGCTGCAGGCGGCAGCACTGGCACGATTTCTGCCACAGGTACAGATTTTTCTTCCCGAGAAATTTGCTGGATTGGTGAACGGTCTGACCCACATCGTTCGAACGTATTCAGGGCCGTTTCGTGATGAGATCGCACGATTAATGATGGATTATGATCAAGTCGTCTTTTTTGTCTCGCTGGGGGCGGTTGTTCGTTTGATTGCACCGCATTTAAAAAACAAAGAAGAAGACCCCGGCGTGATTGTGGTGGACGACGCGGCGCAATTTGTGATTCCCGTTTTATCGGGACATGTCGGTGGGGCCAATGAATGGGCTGAAAAGCTCGCAGATCTCTTGCAGGCAACGCCCGTGCTAACGACGGCATCGGATGTTGGAAAGACGATTCCAGTGGATATTCTGGGACGCGATTTGGGGTGGAAAGTAGAAGCCCCAAAAATCAACATCACCCGCGTCTCTGCAAATGTGGTCAATGGTGAACCCATCGCTTTTGTCCAAGAGGCGGGGCAAAAGAATTGGTGGAATCGCGCCACGCCTTTACCTTCGACAATTCATTTATTTGAACGCTTTGAAGACGTGGATACTGACCGCTTTTCGGCTGTGTTATGGGTCACGCATCAACCTATCCCTGCGCATTGTTGGCAGCAACTGCATGAGCGACTCGTGATCTATCGTCCACCAGAGGAGGGCTGAGATGCGCTATTACAGCATTGGCGTTGGATGTGATCGCGGCACCTCCTTAGCGACACTGCAAACAGCCTTGCAGAAGGCGTTGCACATCGTTGGTACGAACACGGCCCACATCCAGACGATCGCCACCATTGACCTTAAATCCGATGAAGTCGGCTTGCTCGCCTTGGCACAAGCATTAGGTCTGCCGCTATTGTGTTATCCCGCCAAAGAGCTGGCAGCGGTGCCTGTCGCCAATCCGTCAATGACGGTGCTCAAATATGTCGGTACGCCTTCTGTTTCTGAAGCAGCAGCCTTATTGGGTGCGGGCTATCGCGTAGAACCGAACAGAGAAGTAGAAGCCGAAGCCGAAGCGGTGAAGGACGTGCCGTCGCTTGTACTCGAAAAATATAAACACCACGGGGTTTGCGGTAAAAACGTCACCCTATCCATTGCGGAAATACCATCATGAATTCATTCTCTTCGAATCAACACCCCGACATGGCACCTGAGCCTACTGCTCTTCACCGCGCTGGCGGAAAAATCTCTCTGGTCGGTATCGGTCCCGGCAGCCACGCCCACATGACACAACGAGCACGTGATGTCATCGCAGAAGCCGATACCATCATCGGGTATGTCACCTACATCAAACTCGTGGCGGACTTAATTGTGGGGAAAGAAATTATCCGCAAATCGATGACCGAAGAATTAGATAGGGCGATTCATGCTTTAGCGTTTGCGCAACAAGGTAAAAAAGTCGCGTTAATTTCGTCTGGAGACGCAGGGGTGTACGGCATGGCAGGCCCCACCTTTGAGGTCTTATTTCAGGCGGGATGGACACCAGCAACGGGGGTAGAAGTAGAAATTGTGCCGGGTGCCTCTGCCTTAAATACCTGTGCCTCGTTGGTTGGGGCACCGCTCACACATGATTTTTGTTCGATCTCTTTGTCTGATTTACTCACTCCTTGGCCCGTCATTGCTCGCCGACTCGATGCGGCGGCGGCGGCTGACTTTGTGTGTGCGCTCTACAACCCCAAGAGTGGCCGTCGCACACAACAAATTATAGAGGCGCAACGTTTATTTCTACGACATCGCGATCCACACACGCCGGTTGCTATCGTTAAATCCGCGTACCGACCTAAGCAACGTATTGAATTCACGACCCTAGAAAAAATGAGCGATTGCGATATCGGCATGCTGACGACCGTATTGATTGGCAACAGCAATACCTTCGTCCGAGAGGGGCGCATGGTGACACCGCGTGGCTATGCCAACAAATATTCGATGGACGATCATGCACCCCATGACGGTGAGAAAGCAGGGCGCTCGTTATCGACCGGCTTAATGGGCTGGCTGGCGCATTTACACGCCGACCACCAAGCAGGGGTGAGTGCAACCAGTTTGGCAGAGCGCCACCGCTTACCGCTTGATTACATTCAATCCACGTTAGCGCAAGCATTGACCACAACAGACCAACAAACCGCCACAGAACCCCTTTTGGAGAATGAAGCATGAGCGACGTCGTGAAACCAAGCATCGGTGCCTACAAACGGCATATTTTAATTTGCACTGGACCCCGCTGTGCTGAGGATGGCGCTGCACAGGCCTTGTTTGATAGTCTGGGAGATAAATTTAAGTCAGCCGGTCTCAATGAAGGCGCATTGCGCGTGAAGCGTAGTCGCGTGAGTTGCTTTGCCGCTTGTAAAGGTGGGCCGGTGATGTGTGTCCAACCCGATGGGGTGTGGTATTACAATGTCACACCGACGAATATGGATCAGATTATCGAACGCCATTTGGTGGGCGGGAAGGCGGTGGAAGAACTCGTCTTTCATCGCGGACCGAGTGGCGATATTGATTCAGATAGCGACGCCAACGCCAAAGCTAATGCCAACGCCAACGCTAATGTCAACGCCTGCTAAACAGCACTGTAAATCACTCAGCGTCGTTGAAGGGAAATAGCACC
This sequence comes from Undibacterium sp. MH2W, assembly GCF_049340215.1. Taxonomy (NCBI): domain Bacteria; kingdom Pseudomonadati; phylum Pseudomonadota; class Betaproteobacteria; order Burkholderiales; family Oxalobacteraceae; genus Undibacterium; species Undibacterium sp. MH2W. The sequence goes on from NZ_JBMPPA010000001.1 coordinate 516,603, forward strand.
ATCTTTCCCCGCAACGACGGCCGGTTTCGTTGTGTTATTTCGCCAGCTTATTCATCCCGAATCCACCCACGCTGGCAATCAGTCTCAGTTTCGCCGAGCGCCATTCAGCCTGACAACGGACGCGTTCGAGTTGTGCGTCAGCCATGGCATTTTGTGCATTGAGGATCTCTAAAATGTCTGCTGCACCACGTTCATATTTTCGTTGAACGCTATGCAGTGCCTTATCTGCGGCCTCTAAGAGATGTTCAGAAGCCGTGAGATTATTGAGCGCAGACATGCTGTCTGCGTAGGCTTTAACGACCTCCATGGCGACTTGTAATTCCGTGTCCTTCAGATCGGCTTCGCTTTTTTCTACTTGTGCTTGTGCTTCACGCATTTTGTAATTACGGGCAAAGCCTTCAAACAAAGGAACCGTCACCGAGAGTTGGATAATTTTCTCATGCGTGGATGGCGTCAGTCCTTGGCCAGGACGACCATTCTGATAATAATTACCCGTTAAATCCACGGACGGTAAGCCTTCAGCGGCAGTAGAAGTAGCTTTTTCTTGCAGTGCTAGAACCTTTGCTCTTGCCATAATGATGGAAGGATGTTGTTGCTCTGCTTGATCCAACCATAGCGACAGCCGTTGTTGTACGCGTTCTGTGTCTGAAGGCAATGGATTATCATCGTCAGCGAGGCCGATATCATCATTGATTTCAGGTGTGTAAGCCAGCGCAAGCCCCAAGTTATAAGCAAGGACCGACATTGTTTTTCGATAATTGCCTAACGACCGCTCTTTTTCTAACGAGGCTTTCGCCAAGGCGGTTCGCGCTTGCAGCGTATCGGATAAATCGCTGGCGCCGAGATGCAGACGGCGCTCTGAGGCCTCGACCGTTAACTGGGCGAGCTGCTCCGTTTTCATCTTTGTTTGCCAAGTAGCACGGGCGGTTTGGGTGTCGTAATACGCACCGATCACGGTATTAATCGTCTTTTGCAATTGGGCATCGTGCCCTGCCATCGCAGCAGACAAATAAGCGTTGGCAGAGCGAATCGATGCGGCACGCGCGCCAGCGTCCCATAGCCGCCAACTGAGCGTGCCGTAGAGCGTGGTGCTATGGACTGCTGAGGACGGAAAATTCGTGCCAGGATAAATAGTGACATCGTTGGCAACACCTTTTGAGACCGACACGGTCGGAAAAAATGCTGCACGTGCTTGCCCCAGTTCTGCCGCTTGCACCTTGATCAATGCCCAAGCGCCTTTCACTTGCGGGTTACGGCATACTGCAATGTCGATCGCCTGCGTCAAACTCAGGTTATGCAGCACCGATAATGGCACTTTCGCCGCTGTATCGTCACACACGATGGGCTGTTCATCACCGGGCAAGGTCACCTCTTGGGCATTCATCGAGGCGGGCATGGTTTTCAGTACATCTGCCATGCGCAGATTCAGTCGGTCCACAAATCGTGTAATTGATGTTGACCGATCTTGATCAAGCCCACTGCGCACGTCCGTCGCTCGGAAGAGATCAATGACCTGCTTACCGTTCGGCTTAGCTGGTTCGCTTTGCTGCGCATGGACGGCGCTGCTTCCCATGATCGCGCCACAGAAAGCCAGTGGCATCATCAGTGGCATCATCGACGGTAAATGAAGCCGTTGGCGTTGTTGTTTAGCGTTCATGCAGCGCCTCGTGTTGGTGTTGGATGAGCGGTGATAAGAGATATTCGATCACGCGACGGTCTCCGGTTTTTACCTCGACATTGACCGACATACCAGGACCAAGCCGCATCTCTTTGCCATCAATATTCATCGTGGATTGATCGAGGATGACTTTCAATTCATAAATCAGACCCCGCTTGCGATCATCTTGGGCATCCCGAGCAACGTAGGAAACCACGCCAGGTACCGTGCCATATTTGGTGTATTCAAAGGTATCGATTTTTACTTCGACGCGCTGGCCTTCATGGACAAAGCCAATATCTTTGTTTTCTACAAACGCCTGAACTTCGACCTTATGCTCGCGAGGAACAATCAGCATCAATGCTTGCGTTGCAGGGACGACACCACCAACGGTATGAACGGCCAGTTGCTGGACGCTACCATCGATCGGGGAGGTGAGTTTGAGCAACTTACTGTGTTCACCCGCACGTCGAGCGTCTTGTAAGCTTTCAGCCATTTTTTTACGCGCTTCATTGAGCTTGTCGTGCGCTTCTTTGCGAGTTTGTGCAATGAGCGCAGCGCGTTGATTGCGTGCATCCTTTAATTGGCCTTCGATCTCAATCCGTTGCTGCTCCTTTTCTATCCATTGCGTCCGTGAGACGTCATGGTTTTCTGCCAAGAGTTTGTAATTATTGGCGCGTTGCTGTGCTAATGGTAAGCCTTCCGCATACGTGGCAATCGATGCATTGAACCGTTGTAACTTGGTGTTGTATTCATCAAACTGACTCCGCAATTGCCGTTGTGCATCCTCATAGAGCGCGGCGTCAATGCCAGACAATGTACTTAACGCTGGCAACGTGGGGCCACCCGACACATGTCCATCAATGGCGTTGATCAAGGCTTCCGAACGCAGCATTTCTAACTGTTCGGTTTTACTATTGTCGCTTGCTTTATCGTGCTCGGCATCGGGTCCTGATGTATCGAGTTCGACGAGTACTTCACCTGCTTTGACTTGTTGTCCCTCATTCACATGAACCGCCCGCACAGAAGCCACATCGACAGAGGCAATGGTTTTGGTGTAACTGGATGGAATAATTTTTCCCTTTGCATTGACCACAATATCCATGTGACCAAAAATACTCCATGCTAAGGCACTGATAATCATCAGCATCAATAAACGTCCCGTCCATCGTGCTGTGGTCGAGACTGGTTTCTCTTGTAAAGAAAGGGCCGCAGGTAAAAATTCGGCTTCGTCCTCGCTCAATAATCCACCACTTAACGAGTCGCGTATTTTCCAGGAATAGGCAGTAATAGACGCATAGCGCTTCAAGACATCGCTCAGCGCTTCCCATCGGTATTTGAAGCTCATGGCTGTACCCCCATGGCAACTGTTGCAGTGTCGCTTGGCGCGTGACCTTGCTGTAAGCGATACAAATGCGAATAGATCCCCTCGGGATCACGCAGTAATTCGGCGTGACTGCCCACCTCAGCAATTTGTCCACGCTCAAGAACCACAATACGATTAGCATCGCGCACAGCCGACAGTCGATGCGCAATGATCAACACTGTACGACCTGCACAAATGCTTCGCATATTGTCTTGGATAATTTTTTCGGATTCATAATCGAGCGCACTGGTCGCTTCGTCAAAGATGAGAATCCGAGGATTAGAAAGTAATGCCCGCGCAATGGCGATCCGTTGGCGCTGACCACCGGATAAACCCGTACCGTGCTCGCCCACCTTGGTGTCGTAACCCTCTGGTAATTCGCAGATAAATTCATGGGCACCGGCAAGCTTGGCTGCTTCGATAATGGCTTCAATCGGCAGCGAAGGATTTGAGAGCGCAATATTGTCGCGAACAGAACGCGTGAACAATGTATTCTCTTGCAACACCACGCCGATTTGTTGGCGTAGCGACGTGGTGTCGATAATGGCAATGTCTTGTCCATCAATTAACACCCGTCCCCGATCAGGCAGATACAAGCGTTGTACTAATTTTGTGAGTGTACTTTTACCTGAACCAGATCTGCCCACAATACCGATCACTTCACCAGGCTGAAACGCGATGTTAATACTGCGGATTACGTCAGGCGTATCTGGACGATAGCGAAACGACACCTGATCAAATTCAATTGCACCTGCAATACGCGGAATCCGTGTTTTTTGTCCCGCCACCTCGGTTCTCGCATTCAAAATATCACCCAAGCGGCCCATGGAAATACCAATTTGCTGAAAATCATTCCACAACTGCGCAAGGCGTAAAATCGGTGTGGAGATTTGTCCAGAGAGCATGTTAAAAGCGATCAACTGGCCAACGGTTAATTTCCCATCCACCACCAGCGTGGCACCGATCCACATGATCGCGGCTGTCACCAGCTTACTCACCAGTGTGACGCCACCGCTCGCTACCATGGAAATATTATTCGTCGACAACCCCGCGCTCACATACGCCGCGAGTTGCTTCTCCCATTTCTGCTGCCAACGTGGCTCGACAGCCATCGCTTTTACGGTATCGATACCGCTCAACGTTTCGACGAGAAACGATTGGTTTTCTGCACTTTTGTTAAATTTGTCATTGAGTCGTTCACGCAAGATGGGCGTGAAGATCATCGATAACGCGATATACACCGGCAGCGAACACACCACAATCAACGTGAGCTTCGGGCTATACATCATCATGACTACAAAAAATATCCCAGAAAACAGCAAATCTAAGACCAGCGTCATGGCATTGCCAGTCAGGAAAGAACGGATATTTTCTAACTCACGTACCCGTGCGACAGAATCACCCACCCGTCGCGATTGAAAATAACTGATCGGTAAATTCAATAAATGACGAAACAACCGCGCACCCAACTCGACATCAATTTTGCTACTTGTTTGAGAAAACACGTAAGTGCGGATACCCGTCAACAGCGCCTCAAACAAGGTCGATAGAAATAAGCCCACCGCAATCACGTTCAAGGTTTTCATGGCGTGATTGACCAAGACTTTATCCATCACCACCTGAAAAAATAACGGTGTCACCAACCCAATCAATTGCAACACCAGCGAGATCAACAGCACTTCACCCAGCAACTTTCGATACTTGATAATCGAGGGAATAAACCACGTAAAATCAAACCTCGCAGCGTCGCCAACGAAGGTCGCTTTACTGGTAAAAAAAATCAGTTGCCCATTCCATACATCGTTGAATTCATCCATCGTCAAAAGCTCAGGTGGATTACCTGGACGTTGAATCAATGCTTTTTTATTCAGCGGATCACTGTCATCCACTTTACCCAGAATCAGAAACTGTCCGTCTCTCGTCACCGCCACCGCAGGCAAGGGGGCTTTATGTAAGCGCGCACTGTCTTGCTGTACAAGCTTCGCCTTCATCCCCAGATTTTTCGCAGCGAGAAGGACGGTCGCGGTGTTAAAACGTTCATTTCCATAGGTGTGTTGCAATTGCTGCATGTCCGCAGCAATGTGATGAAAACCTGCAATCATGATCAAACAAATGAGCCCCGAATCGAGTGGCTCGGTGGGCGCAGCAGCACCCGTATGTTGATGAGAACCGGTATCAGAAGTGCTTTTTTGCATATAACTACCTGGGGTCCAATTTGACATCACCTGAGTATAGGGAATGCCCATGTTCTAGAAAATAAAAAGCGTCTGAGCAACAACAAAATGTTGTTGCTCAGACGTCAAAGAACCCAGCAGCGCATTTGGTGCGCTGCTGGGTTAATTTAGTGACGACAATTAAATGGATGGGTTCACCGTTAATGGCGTTGAAAGAGAGTTAAGCGATGGTGCTGAGGTAACACTGTTTGCAGAACTCGAACCACCAACCGAAGACGCTTTATGAGACAAGGCGTTAATCGTGTAAGTCGTCGACCCCACAACCGTCGCCCCGTTATCAAGAATGCTAGCGGTATAAACAGCGGCGGCACCGGCAGTGATGTTGTCGGTGAAGGTCCAGTTATCGCCACTAACACTTGCTTGACCGACAGCGACACCATTGCGATACACCTCGACTATTTCACCGGACAGCAGATTTTGGCTGATGGTGCCGGAGATGACCGGTGTCGTGGTGGTTGTGTTGGTGCCGTCGGAGATGGTGATGCCGGGACCACCTGTGTTTGTTACTATATTGGAAAGTGTAAAGTTGGCTGTATTCGATATAGTAAAAGATGTCGCGCCATTTATATTGTTATCAACGAAATTAACCCAGTAGCCGTTAGCTGTTCCAAAGGGAGGATACGCCAAGACTGCTGTTTGTTCTAACGCTGCACTTTTGATCACTTTGCCGCTGGCATCATAAAAAGTGACAACGCTAGTATTAGTGATGGATGGTTCCCAAAAATTAATAGTAATTTCTTTAATCGGTCCATTTTTTGAAACAAACGTATTATTTCCTGCGTATACGATCAAACCGGCGGTGGGAAGTCCGTAAGATCCAGTTGAATTTGCGAATGGATCCGGTGCTCTCGAGTCTGAAGTGACGCTGTAGTAGTTGTATTGAGTGTCGATAGCTGCGGAACTCAATTGGATACTTCCTGATGCGGCAATAATACTTTTAAATTCAATCCAGGTCTCTACGGTTGCTAGCCAGGGAGTACTAGGTGTCTGCACCTGAGTAATCGCGACAGTTTCGTTTGTCACACTGAAGCTTGTCGAAGCCGCATTGCTGACATTGCCATAGTTATCTGTCTGCGTAACCGAGATATTTTGCGTACCAAGCGATAGCGGCGTACTTTCATTGAAAGTCCAAGTACCATTGCTGCTCACCACGGTGCTACCAAGAACGATACCGTTGTCGGTAATGTTGATGGTGTCACCCGCTACGCCAGTACCGCTAAACACTGGTGTTGTCGTTTCAGTGACATTACCATTTGGTACGTTGCCAAACTGGTCGGTAACAACCAAGGTCGGTGCGCTTGGTGCATTGGTTTCGATCAATTCACTGATCGAGCCTGCAACGGAGACGTTGCCTGCCGAGTCAGTCAAAGTGGCTGTTGCAGTGAACGTGGAGCCGGACGCTGGCGCTTTAAACAAGCCAGTTAATATAACCTTACCTGCAGCGATATTGGCGGCGGTTAATGTTTGAGTAATCTTGTTGCCTGCTTGATCTACTACAGTCAATGTGTCACCAACGGAAGCATCCTTTTGAATGCCGATTTGCAGATTAATCAAACCGCTAGAACCCAAACTAGCAATGTTCAACACGCCGTTGTTGGATGGGTTGGTAACTGATACTGTCGGCGCGCTATCAGCAACTGTATCGGTCGTGAAGCTGATGGTGCTCGCGACACTCACATTTCCATACGTATCCGTTTGCGTAACGTTGATATTATGTGTGCCATCTGCCAACGGTGTTGTCAGTGACAGACTCCACGTGCCATTGCTTGCCACAACAACTGTACCCAACAAGGTATTGCCATCGTTGATATTGATGGTGTCACCAGCGATACCCGTACCACTGATCACAGGTGTCGCGTCGTTGGTGATGCCACCATTAGGTACTTTGCCTTGTGGCGTTGTAATCACGACTGCACCAGGGGCTTCGTTAATGGCATAGCCGTTAGAAGCGATAACCGTTGAACCGTTATCGAGGATCTTGGCGGTATAAGCAGCGGCAGCACCGGCAGTGATGTTGTCGGTGAATGTCCAATTAGTGCCACTCACGGTTGCTTGACCCACAGCGACACCATTGCGATAGATCTCGACGACTTCACCGGATACCAAACTTTGGCTGATGGTGCCAGAGATGACCGGTGTGGTTGTATTGGTGTTGGTGCCGTTCGAGATGGTGATGCCTGATACAGGTGGTAATTGAACGTTAGCAGTTATATTGAATATCCCGACATTTTCGTTTTGGGTAATAGTTGTGATTACAAAATATGTTGCGGAAGCAAGGTTGTTAATGACGAAGTGCCCGTAATTCCCGTTGCTCGTTGAATTCCATAAGCTATTTTGTGCAACGATCGTGCCTTGAGCGTTATAGAAAGTAATATAGCTACTTACAAAGTAGCTAGAATCATAATAATCAAACGCAATCGACTGAAATGCACCTACTTTTGAAGTGACCTGAAATGAATTTGCAGTTCTATTTCCATTTGGTGAGCCGAATATTAAAATCGGATTTGAGTTGGAAATATATGGGGGCTGTACACTGAGATATGCACCACTAGTTTGCGCTGTAAAAAGGTTAGTAGTAATGGACTGCCCCCACACGCCCTCGGTAACCTCAGTTAAGCTATCGAAAATTGTAGAGACCGAAGCTGGCTGGCTCGGTGTCTGAATCTGCGTAATAGCAATAGTCGTATTAGACACGCTAAAACTCGTCGAAGCCGCATTGCTGACATTGCCATAGTTATCTGTCTGCGTGACCGAGATGTTTTGCGTACCAAGCGATAACGGTGTGCTCTCATTAAACGTCCAAGTGCCATTGCTGCTCACAACGGTGCTGCCCAGAACGATACCGTTGTCGCTGATAGTGATGGTGTCCCCTGCGATACCAGTACCGCTAATCACTGGTGTTGTCGCTTCAGTGATATTGCCGTTCGGTATAGCACCATATGGGCCAGTAACAACTAAGGTCGGTGCGCTTGGTGCATTAGTTTCGATCAATTCACTGATTGAACCTGCAACAGAAACGTTACCTGCTAAATCAGTCAAAGTGGCTGTTGCTGTGAACGTGGAGCCGGATGCTGGGGCTTTAAACAAGCCAGTCAATATGACGCTGCCTGCAGCGATGTTGGCTGCTGTCAGTGTTTGAGTAACCTTGTTGCCAGCTTGATCGACGACGGTCAATGTGTCACCAACGGAAGCATCCTTTTGAATGCCGATTTGCAGATTAATCAAGCCGCTAGAACCCAAACTAGCGATGTTCAACACGCCGTTGTTGGATGGGTTAATGACTGATACTGTTGGTGCACTATCAGCAACCGTATCAGAGGTAAAGCTGATCGTGCTTGCAGCACTGCTGTTGCCGTAGCCATCTGTTTGTGTGACGCTGATGTTGTGTGTGCCGTCTGTCAATGGTGTTGTCAGTGTCAAACTCCAAGTGCCGTTCGCTGCAACAACCGCAGTACCGAGAACTGTATTGCCATCTTTTACAGTGACCGTATCACCAGCCACACCAGTGCCACTGAAGGTTGGTGTTGTGATATTGGTGTAGCCACCGTTAGGCACTGAACCCTTCGGTGTTGTGATGACGACGGTGCCTGGTGTTGATGGTGGTGTCGTTTCAACGAGTTCGCTGACAGAGCCGGCAGTAGAGACGTTACCAGCCAAGTCAGTCAATGTGGCGGTCACTGTGAATGTGGATCCGGATGCTGGAGCAGTAAAGAGGCCAGTCAATGTAACGCTACCGGCTGCGATGTTTGCAGCAGTTAAAACCTGAGTGACTTTGTTGCCTGCTTGATCGACGACAGTCAGTGTATCGCCAACAGAAGCATCCTTCGGAATGCTGATTTGCAGATTGATCAAGCCACTTGTGCCAAGGCTGGCAATATTCAACACGCCGTTTGTTGATGGATTAGTGATTGAAACTGTTGGTGCACTGTCAGCAACCGTATCAGAGGTAAAGCTGATGGTGCTTGCAGCACTGCTGTTACCGTAACCATCTGTTTGCGTAACGCTGATGTTGTGTGTGCCGTCAGCTAATGCTTTGGTTAAAGAAAGGCTCCATGTACCATTGGCCGCGACAACGGTTGTACCAAGAACGGTATTGCCATCTTTAACGGTTACGACATCACCAGCTACGCCAGTGCCAATGAAAGTTGGTGTTGTGATATTGGTGTAGCCACCGTTCGGGACAGAGCCATTTGGTGTGGTGATTGAGACTGCACCTGGTGTTGCTGGTGGTGTTGTTTCAACGAGTTCACTGACAGAGCCGGCATTAGAGACGTTACCAGCCAAGTCAGTCAATGTGGCTGTGACTGTAAATGTGGAGCCAGATGCTGGCGCAGTGAAGAGACCAGTCAATGTAACGCTGCCAGCAGCGATGTTGGCTGAAGTCAGCGTTTGAACAACCTTGTTACCAGCTTGATCAACGACAGTCAGCGTATCACCAACGGAAGCATCCTTTGGAATGCTGATTTGCAGATTGATCAAACCGCTTGTGCCAAGGCTAGCAATGTTCAATACGCCGTTGTTGGATGGATTGGTGACTGAAACTGTTGGTGCACTGTCAGCAACCGTATCAGAGGTAAAGCTGATTGTGCTTGCAGCACTGCTGTTGCCGTAGCCATCTGTTTGCGTGACGCTGATATTGTGCGTACCGTCAGTTAATGGTTTAGTTAAAGAGAGGCTCCATGTACCATTGGCCGCGACAACGGTTGTACCAAGAACGGTATTGCCATCTTTAACGGTTACGACATCACCAGCTACGCCAGTGCCGCTGAAGGTTGGTGTCGTGATATTAGTGTAGCCACCGTTCGGGACAGAGCCATTTGGTGTGGTGATTGACACTGCACCTGGTGTTGCTGGTGGTGTCGTTTCGACGATTTCACTGACCGAGCCTGCGGTAGAGACGTTGCCAGCCAAGTCAGTCAATGTCGCTGTGACTGTGAATGTGGATCCGGATGCTGGCGCAGTAAAGAGGCCAGTCAATGTAACGCTACCGGTTGCGATGTTTGCAGCAGTTAAAACCTGAGTGACTTTGTTGCCAGCTTGATCAACCACAGTCAGCGTATCACCAACGGAAGCATCCTTTGGAATGCTGATTTGCAGATTGATTAAACCAGTTGTACCAAGGCTAGCAATGTTCAACACACCGTTTGTAGATGAATTGGTGATACTGACGGTTGGCGCACTATCTGCAACGGTATCAGAAGTGAAGCTGATCGTGCTAGCAGCACTGCTGTTGCCGTAGCCATCTGTTTGCGTAACACTGATGTTGTGTGTGCCATCTGTCAATGGTGTTGTCAGTGTCAAACTCCAAGTGCCATTTGCTGCGACAACCGCAGTACCGAGAACTGTATTGCCATCTTTAACAGTGATCGTATCACCAGCCACACCAGTGCCGCTGAAGGTTGGTGTTGTGACATTGGTGTATCCACCGTTAGGGATGGAACCCTTCGGTGTTGTGATTGAGACGGTACCTGGTGTTGATGGTGGTGTCGTTTCAATGAGTTCACTCACAGAGCCGGCAGTAGAGACGTTGCCAGCCAAGTCAGTCAATGTGGCGGTCACTGTGAATGTGGATCCGGATGCTGGAGCAGTAAAGAGGCCAGTCAATGTAACGCTACCGGCTGCGATGTTTGCAGCAGTTAAAACCTGAGTGACTTTGTTGCCTGCTTGATCGACGACAGTCAGTGTATCGCCAACAGAAGCATCCTTCGGAATGCTGATTTGCAGATTGATCAAGCCACTTGTGCCAAGGCTGGCAATATTCAACACGCCGTTTGTTGATGGATTAGTGATTGAAACTGTTGGTGCACTGTCAGCAACCGTATCAGAGGTAAAGCTGATGGTGCTTGCAGCACTGCTGTTACCGTATCCATCTGTTTGCGTCACGCTGATGTTGTGTGTGCCATCTGTCAATGGTGTTGTCAGTGTCAAACTCCAAGTGCCATTTGCTGCGACAACTGCGGTACCCAACACAGTATTACCATCTTTTACAGTGACCGTATCACCAGCTACACCCGTTCCACTAAAGGTTGGCTTAGTAACATTGGTGTATCCACCGTTAGGCACAGAGCCATTTGGTGTGGTGATTGAGACTGCGCCTGGTGTTGCTGGTGGTGTCGTTTCAACGAGTTCACTGACCGAGCCGGCAGTAGAGACGTTACCAGCCAGATCAGTCAATGTCGCTGTGACTGTGAATGTTGAGCCGGAAGCTGGAGCAGTGAAGAGACCGTTCAGGACGACAGAACCCGCAGCAATGTTGGCTGAAGTCAGCGTTTGAACAACTTTGTTGCCTGCTTGATCGACGATGGTCAAAGTATCACCAACGGAAGCGTCCTTTGGAATGCTGATTTGCAGATTGATTAAACCGCTGGAACCCAAGCTAGCAATATTCAACACACCGTTCGTTGACGGATTAGTGATTGAAACTGTTGGTGCACTATCAGCAACCGTATCAGAAGTGAAGCTGATCGTGCTTGCAGCACTGCTGTTGCCGTAACCATCTGTTTGAGTAACGCTGATGTTGTGTGTGCCGTCTGTCAATGGTGTTGTCAGTGCCAGGCTCCAAGTGCCGTTTGCTGCAACGACTACGGTGCCAAGAACTGTATTGCCATCCTTTACAGTGATTGTGTCACCAGCCACGCCGGTGCCGCTGAAGGTTGGTGTCGTGATATTGGTGTAGCCACCGTTAGGCACTGAACCCTTCGGTGTTGTGATAACCACGGTGCCTGGTGTTGATGGTGCTGTCGTTTCAACGAGTTCACTCACAGAGCCGGCAGTAGAGACGTTACCAGCCAAGTCAGTCAATGTGGCTGTGACTGTAAATGTTGAGCCAGATGCTGGCGCAGTGAAGAGACCAGTCAATGTAACGCTGCCAGCAGCGATGTTGGCTGAAGTCAGTGTTTGAACAACCTTGTTGCCAGCTTGATCAACCACAGTCAGCGTATCACCAACGGATGCATCCTTTGGAATGCCGATTTGCAGATTGATTAAACCACTTGAACCCAAGCTAGCGATATTCAACACACCATTTGTAGATGGATTAGTGATTGAAACTGTTGGGGCACTATCAGCAACCGTATCAGAGGTAAAGCTGATGGTGCTTGCAGCACTGCTGTTGCCGTAACCATCTGTTTGCGTGACGCTGATGTTGTGTGTGCCATCAGCCAATGCTTTAGTTAAAGAAAGGCTCCAAGTACCGTTGGCTGCAACGACGACTGTACCAAGCACAGTAGTACCATCTGTGACAGTAACCGTGTCACCAGCCACACCAGTACCACTAATGACAGGTGTTGCCACATTGGTGATGCCGCCATTGTTGACGGAACCCTTCGGTGTGGTGATAACGACAGCGCCTGGTGTTGCTGGTGGTGTTGTTTCAACGAGTTCACTGACCGAGCCGGCAGTAGAGACGTTGCCAGCCAAGTCAGTCAATGTCGCTGTGACTGTGAATGTTGAACCAGATGCTGGAGCAGTGAAGAGACCTGTCAATGTAACGCTGCCTGCAGCGATGTTGGCTGAAGTCAGCGTTTGAACAACCTTGTTACCAGCTTGATCAACGACAGTCAGCGTATCACCAACGGAAGCATCCTTTGGAATGGTGATTTGTAAATTGATTAAACCACTAGAACCCAAGCTAGCAATATTCAACACACCGTTTGTAGATGGATTAGTGATGCTGATCGTTGGTGCACTATCAGCAACTGTATCTGTCGTGAAGCTGATCGTGCTTGCAGCGCTACTGTTACCGTAGCTATCTGTTTGCGTAACGCTGATGTTGTGTATGCCGTCAGCTAATGCTTTGGTTAAAGAAAGGCTCCAAGTGCCGTTCGCTGCAACAACCGCAGTACCGAGAACTGTGTTGCCATCTTTTACAGTGACCGTATCACCAGCCACACCAGTACCACTGATGACAGGTGTTGCCACATTGGTGATACCGCCATTGTTGACGGAGCCTTTCGGTGTGGTGATAACGACAGCTCCTGGTGTTGCTGGCGGTGTTGTTTCAATGAGATCACTGGCCTTGCCGGGAACGGAAACGTTACCTGCCAGATCAGTCAACGTAGCCGTCACAGTGAACGTAGAACCAGATGCTGGTGCCTTAAAGAGTCCAGTTAGTACGATGCTACCCGCATTGATATTGGCAGAAGTCAGCGTCTGCGTAATTTTATTTCCAGCTTGATCAACGACTGTCAGGATGTCACCGACAGAAGCATCCTTTGGAATACCGATTTGTAAATTAATCAAACCACTCGAACCCAAACTCGCGCTATTTAAAGCACCATTGGTTGTTGGGTTGGTGATGGTGACGGTTGGTGCACTATCAGCAATAGTATCGACCGTAAAGCTTGTGCTGGCTGCAGTACTGCTACTACCTGTTTTACCGATTTGTGTTGCAGTGATGGTTTGCAGACCGTTTGGTAATGCAGTCTTTAGAGTGAGCGTCCATGTGCCATTGCTGGCGACCACAACCGTACCTAAAACGGTATTACCATCTTTGATAGTGATCGTATCACCGGGAACGCCCGTGCCGCTGATGATAGGTGTTGCGTCATTGGTGATGCCGCCGTTTTTAACCGTACCAGAAGGCGTATTGATAACGATAGTTGGGGCTGGAGCACAAGTAGTCGATGGTGTTTGAGTTGTCATGATTATCCGTTTTAGGTAAGTGGACGTAAAAAGACTTACAGTTACTTCACACCAAGTAAAACGAATAACTCGATAAATACCCCTAGCTATTTGCGAATTCCTTTGAAAAGCATTGTTAATTTAGTTTCCGCAAGGAATGATTTGTTTTTTTAATTTTATTTCTTTGTATGTTTGATGCTTACATTTTTATTTTGGCAAATAACGAGCAACCATATTTTAAATGTTTGTCGACAGTGCTTTCGGCAATCCCCAAATCTTTCGCGATTTCCATGCGAGATTTTCCTTCGACTCTTTGTAGTTTAATCACCTCGCGTGGTCTTGCCGGCATGGTGTTCATTGCTGCTTGTAATAGGTGAATTTGCTCACGAGCACTCACGATGCGTTCTGGTGATAATTCATCAATCGCGGACTCTAGAAGTGCATCGGTATTTTCCATGAATTCCATTGGCGCAAGTCGAAAACGCCTAGCACGATCGATCAATAAATTACGTGCGGTCACAAATAAAATAGTGCCCGTGTTGTCTGGCGGACCGTGTCTACATGCGTGAGTGTAAATTCGCAAATAGATATCCTGACGTACGTCATCATAGTCATCTGATTTGCGTAAATTTTTTCGGAGAAACTGCATGAGAGCAGGCTCTAGCGGAAGAATGTGTTCAATGAACCATTCGTCGACAAGGGTCGTCATTTTTATTTTAATTTATATTTTGTCGCAAAGAAAAATCATATCGTGGCAATTATTTATTTCGCTTCATTCACCTTGCATATGCATTTTTTTGATGAAAAAAGTTTCTTTTTTATAGTGCGTGATTTTAGTCTGCAACGATATTTTTTTTGATAAATCGCGATGAAAAGATATGTTAGATAACAACAGACTTTTTATTCACAATAGTTTATGTGGAATAAAAATTAGTTGATGTGATGTAGGAATAAAAAAAGAATTTGCGAGCGAGAAAGATAAGTAATAAAAATCCACACACATAATTGATTAGCATTTAAATTTTTCTTTTTTTATCAAAAATAAATTTATAAAAATATTTCTGTGACGAGGGGAAAATAAAAAATATTTAAAAATAATAAAAAATAAAAAAATATTAAAGTGAAAAAAATAAAATCACGACCACTATTTTTTTTGAGATGTTTTTATTACGAAAAACAATCATCAATAAAATTATTTTTCATCAAAAAATAAACCCGAAAGTGTGTGAAAAAAATACGAAAAATAATTATTCAATTAAAAAATTTTTGCCGTTGTCAGAATTTAATTTTTATCACACTCGTAATCAGTTAGACTTTTTTCATGGTGTGAAAGGAGTTTCTACTGTGCGACTGTTCTTAACGAAAATATCTATTTTTTCCTCACTTTTTTGCTTCAGTGCATTACCACGTGCCAGCTCTCTTGATGGCTGTATCAACTCTCCTGAAAACCCTACTTTTATACTAGGAATGATTGGTCTATCAGGTGCCGTCGCACCATGGATTTGCTCGCGGTTAAATAAACAACGTCAGCGTCGAAAAAATCAAAAAAAATAATAGCGATAACCGTACCGCAGCGTGTTTCAAAATGAATGGCACTGAAATGAAAAATCCACTATTCGATTTCGCTTTCTTCGATTTTTTTTGCGGTAAAGCATTTTTTGTTTTTCTGTATCGTAAAAAAAATGCGGTTATTTTTTTTAGATCCTATTCGATGGATTGGTTGTACATCTTGCGCACCTTGTGCATGTGGTTGAGTATCGCACTCACATTATCAGGCTGTGGTGGTAGCGCACAAACTTCACAATCGTTCATTGATACGCATGGACCAGTAAGTAAGGTGCCACTTGCTGGTCGCATCAATGGAGGACGTCAGCCTATCGTTGGATCTCATGTCTACGTCTATGCAACTGGTATTACGGGTTCAACGGCGCCGACACAAATCGGTAGTGCAGTCACCGGTGCAGACGGCACGTTTAGCATCGCCTCGTGGAGTGTCACTCCAGTGAATGGCGATTTGATTTATCTCACTGCTATCGGTGGTGATGCAGGTGGAGGTGTGAACCCGAATATCGCGCTCATGAGCGTGGCAGGTGTTTGGGGTGATGCGGGTTTTGTAAGCCATGTTCAGGTCAACGAGTTAACCACTATCGCATCTATCTCGCAGTTTACTAATCATATGGCGCAGGTTCCTTGTGCCAGTATTACAGGCAGTACAGCAACAGTAGGAATTTGTCCACGGATTCTCGGTGAAGGCGATTGGACTGCACAAGTTGCTCAGGTTGTTGCCTTAGTGGATGTGGGCACAGGGCAAGCGTCTGTCAATTTACAAACAGCGACTAACCCGAGCACCGCCTATGCAACCTATCAGAATTTAAATCTACAAGCGAGCGTCTTGGCCAATTGTGTCAATTCAGCGGGAGGTGTTGCTGGTGATGGCTCTGCGTGCGGCAATCTATTGGGGTTAGCGTCAAGTCAAGCGGTGGCTGGAATTTTGACAGAGAATGGTGGCACGACGATAGTAGGCACCCAGCCGACCGCGATCGCGACGTCACATGATGGACAATTTGCGTATATTGCAAATTTTGGGGATAACACTATTTCAACGTTACGGATCGCAAATGATGGGACGCTGAGTGCATTTGGTCAACCGATAACTGTCGGTTTGAATCCTTTTTATTTTTCCATTTCAAAAGATGGAAAGATTGTCTATGTGAGTAATTCAGGTGACAACACGGTGTCGACGATGCAAGTGGGTTCGGATGGTAGTTTGAGTGTTGTCGGTCAGCCGGTCATGACGGGTCTTCATCCTGGGGTGATTGCGTTGACGCCTGATGTTCACTATGCGTTTGTCACGAATGCAGGAGATGGCACGATTTCATCGTACAGCATCAATCATGGTAATTTGAGCCCCTTGGGGCAGCCTCTTTTGGTGGGGGTAGGTCCCGTATCGATTCTGGTGTCATCGGATGGAAAGTTTGCATATGTCTCTGATCCTGATGCTCGCACACTCGTTAGTCTCGGTGTGAGTAATGGTAACTTGAGTATCATTAATTCATTATCCTTGAACGAGGGGCCTTTTTCTATGTCCATTGCGCCGAACGGAAAATTTGCCGTTGTTGCAAATTTTAACGATGCATCATTTTCGGTGTTTAATGTTACGCAGGGTGCGTTAAGTTTGATTGGGTTTCCTATTGCAGATAGCTCTCGGCTTACTGATGTCGCATTTACTCCTAATGGACAATTTTTCTATGTCGTCGATAGCGGACTGCATGATACCGAGACCTTTAGTATGGACCAGAGTGGTAACGTGATTCAGCTTGGTGATGCCGTGCCCGGTTCATCGCCGTGGTCGATTGCGCTTTCACAGAATGGACAATTTGCGTTTGTGACTAATTTATATGACGGTACTGTATCGAGTTTTCGTATTAGCACGGGTACGCCAAGTGATACGTGGTCTGCCATTGCTAATTTGCAAGCTAATCCTACGAATACTGCCGCAGCACTATTTGCTTTAGCACCTTCTCCCGCTGTCTATGGGCCAATGCCTTCTATGGCGCCCACATCGCTGACCTTGCATTAGCGTACATCTTCGCCCGGGCTACTCGCTCTGATACCGCCACAGTACGTCATTAATTCGTACCGCCAACCTCTCTAGACGTCAATAATCTCGCAGCATTGGTGCTAGGGCGTGTGTTCCTATTTCGCTCTTGAAACGTATACATTGTCTTGCGGACAAGTGGTGATCTGTTCCTACCGAAACAATTGTTCTTCTTCTTTACTTCCTTATATGACGCTGGTTAATACGACGTATTACGAGCCGATTATGTCGTCTCCCAACAACAAATTTTCTTCCAAGAATCGCATTTTGTAAAAAAAGTTCAGACGCCATTTACCCGCAATAAAAATAGGTAGAATTTTGTTTTAAATCAATTCAGACGACAGTCGGTCGATTTAATTTAAACGTAATGCTCAATCGTTGGAGATTGTCGCGCTCACTTGAAGGAGTCATTGCTGTGCGATTGTTATTAGCAAAATTGTCTACTGGAGTCGTACTCGCTTCCTCCTGCTTTTTGGCCTATGCCGATCCTTTGGACGGTTGTGTTAATTCCCCAGAAAATCCGACGGTCATTCTTGGATTAATTGGTCTTGCGGGTGCGGTGACGCCGTGGGTCGGCAAACAACTGCGTATGCGTCAGCAACGAAAAAAACAGAAGCAAGATCACGATCAGCACTGACGTCGGTTTTGCAAGCTAACCGCGCAGACCTGGATTGGTGCGCGTTGAGGCTAAAAATACGCTCATCCATTATCTTGGAGTACTGTCGCCATGAAGCTTTCTCTACACTTGTCCGCTGTAAAACATCCTCCACTGCGCCAACATCTGTCTCACATGCTGGTACGAGTGCGGATTGTCTGTGTCAGTTTGATAGCGAGCGCAAACTTGGTAGCGTGTGGTGGCACATCAAATTCGACGCCGCCCTCTGCCAACAATAATATCCCAGTGAGTCATGCGAGCCTGACAGGTCGACTCATGGGAGGGCGACAAGCCATCGTGGGTTCGACGGTGTATGTCTATGACGCCAGTGGAACAAGGGCAGGTGCTTCAGTACAAATTGGTGCTGCGACGACGCAAACCGATGGCACGTTTAGCGTTGCGACATTAAGCCCCGCCCCTGTGAATGGAGATTTAATTTATTTGTTAGCAGTGGGTGGCGATGCGGGGGGAGGTGTCAATCCGAATGCGACGCTCATGAGTGTGGCGGGTGTGTGGGGTGATGGCAACTTCGTGAGCCATGTACAGATTAACGAATTAACGACGGTTGCCGTGGCATCGAAATTAGGGAGCTACATGGCGCAAGTTCCTTGTACGAGTATCGGTGGCAGCACTGCCACTTCGGGTACGTGTCCAATGATACGGGGGCAAGGCGGTTGGGCTGTGCCTGTCGCCAATGTGGCAAGTTTGGTTGATGTGAGTGCGGGGGCAGCAGCACTGGCGTTACGCACCGCATCCAACCCCAGCGCGGCGTACACGACCTACCAAAATTTAAATCTACAAGCGAGTGTCTTGGCAAACTGTATCAACTCTGTGGGCGGCACGGCTGGAGATCATTCTGCCTGCGGTAATTTATTTAGCGTAGCGTCAAGCCAGGCTGTCGCAGGCTCTTTGTCCATCAATGGTGGAACTTTCTCGGTCGGCCCGACACCTGCGTTACTCACCATATCGCCGAATGGTCAGTTTGTTTATGTGCCGAATTATGGAAACAGCACCGTGAGCACCTTAAAAGTAGCCAGTGATGGCAGCTTGAGTGCCGTCGGGTCGCCTATCGCCGTGGGTATGCAACCTTATTTTATCGGCATATCCAATGACGGTCAGTACGCGTATGTCGTGAATTCAGGGGATAACAGCGTGTCGACCATGCATATTGCTCAGGATGGAACCTTGAGCGCCGTAGGCTCAGCAACGGTGGTCGGTAATATACCCTCATCGATTGTATTTTCAGTGGACGGACAATTTGCCTTTGTTGCTAATGCAGGGGATGGCACGGTATCGACGTTAGCGATCAACAATGGTAGTTTGAGTGCGGTTGGTTCGCCATTGCATGTTGCAAGTGCTATCGAGGCGATGGCGGTATCAGCTGATGGTCAATTTGCGTATACCGCTAATGGAAGCGATAACACGGTGTCTTCGTTAAGCATCACCAACGGAAGTCTCAGTGTGATTGGGACTGTCTCTGCAGGCAACGGTGCTAACTCGGTGACGGTTTCACCAAACGGTCAATTTGTGATTGTGGCAAATTTAAATGACGGTTCCATTTCTTTATTTAGTTCGACGAATGGCGTCCTCACATTCATTGGGCAACCTGTCACTGGATTGGGGGATGCCGCTTTCGTCACTTTTTCGCCGAATGGTCAGTTTTTCTACGTACTAGATAGTACGCTCAATAACGTTGGTGCGTATAGTATTGATCAAGCTGGTAACGTTACTCCAGTCAATACTTTAGCCGTAGGTTCAGGCTCTTGGGCCATGGCCATTTCGGCGAACGGCCAGTTCGGTTATACCGCTAATGTCAATGACAATACGGTCTCGATCTTGCGTCTTGCTTCTGGTACGCCGAGCGATAGTTGGTCTACTTTTGCTAATCTGCAAGCGAACCCAGTCAACACCGCTGCCGCATTATTTGCGTTAGCGCCATTTCCGGCGGTATATAGCCCAATGCCGTCTAGCGCGCCTACAACACTAGCGTTACCTTAATAGCATTGAACGTGTACACTCACGAAGAGCGTGGCCACGTTCAATGCAAAAAAGCGATAAAAAACGCAAGAGGCCACAGAATAAACCCAGAGGGTAATGCATCGACATGGCTTATCGTTATTCTGACATTTGGCAACGGACTTCTTGCGTACAGTTCGTCTTATTCCTATCGCGCATAGTCGCCTTGCTGATCCTTGGTAGTGTGGTCACTGCCTGTGGCGGTGGTGGCGGTGGGGCAGCTTTTTCGACGCCCGTACCTCCTTCGCCAGCGTCGGTGAGTGTGAATTGGCTGGGAGTAGTCAATGCAGCAGGGCATCCTTTGAGCGGTGCCAAGGTGACGATCTATGCCGCAGCCAGCAATCGCGGTAGCGCGCCGCAGAGCTTAGCGCAAGTTACCACCGACGCTAACGGTCAATTTGCTGTGACGAGCGTTCCAGCATTACCTGCCGTCGGGCAAGTTGTCTATGCGGTTGCAGATGGCAGTAACGGTGTGACGCGATTGCTCACCGTAATGGGAGCCTATTGCGCGACCGATAGCACGTGTTCTTTTGCGACCAACGTTACCCTCAATGAGCTCACTACCGTCGCCGCAAGTTATAGCCTCGCAGCGTATGCGACGGATGGTACGACAGTCACACTTGCTGGTAATAGTACGGGTGTTCTGAATGCTGCGAAAACTTTTGCGAGTTTGATTAACCCAACGACTGGGCATGTGTCGGCTTCCTTGGTGGGATTGAATTGTCAGGGAAGTGTGAGCGAGCAGACCAATTGTGCCTTGGTACAAAAAATGAATACGCTGGCTCATTTCACCGCCAGTTGCAGCGCCGCGGCAAGCGCTACGGACAAAGCGTGCGCGCAGTGGCTCGCACTCAGTAATCAGGCGACCGATACCTTAGGGCTGCTTTTGCAGATCGCTACCCAAGCAGCAGTGCGTAACAACGGTAGTGGCATTTTTAATGCGATGACTGCGTCGTCGAGTACACCCTCGTCGCTCTATGCACCAGTATTAGCGGCAGCACCCGCGGATTGGACTCTGGCGCTCAGTATTACGGGCGGTGGCTTAAGCAGTCCTGTGGATATGGCATTGGACGCGCAAGGACAAGTGTGGGTCGTTGATGGGACGTCAACAGGGGCGCTGAGTAAGTTTGGTGCCGATGGCGTGCCTTTGTCTCCAGCAAGTGGATTTGTCGGTAATGGCTTGGCTGGACCTCAAGGCATGGCGGTGGATAGTATGGGTCGCATCTGGGTAGCCAACTGGGCGCAGGGGAGTGGAACGTCATTATCCATTTTTAACAACGACGGATCGGCAGGAACGGGGTCGCCTGTTATGCAGACGGTGCAAAACGGTGTGGCGTCTCTTGTTGGTCCGATCGATCTCGCATTGGCCCCCAATGGTGCAATGTGGGTGGCGAATTACGGCAATAGCACACTGAGCCAATTTTCTTCTAACGGGACACTGGCAATTGGCCCGGTGGTGGGCGCGGGATTATCTTTTCCAACGAGATTGGCGACAGATAACACCGGTAACGTTTGGCTGGTCAATAGTAGTAACAGCAGCGTCAGTCAATTTAACGCGACAGGTATTCCTGTTATTTCGACAGCCTACACGCATCTCAATCTGAATAGCCCTAGCGATGTCGCCATGACCCTTGCTGGTGATGTCTGGATCAGTAATCAGGTCAGCAATTCGATTGAACGTATTATCGGGGGCAATACTCCGCCAGCCACTTGTCCGTCCGTACCATTGGCGAGCGATACCGCTTGTGTGGCTGCCACGGTGGCGTCGTCCAATGGGGGTTTTCATGGACCTGCCCGTCTCGCGGTGGATGGGGCTGGTACGGTCTGGGTCGCTAATAAACTCAGTGCCACAATGACGGCAGTCAGTAGTGCAGGCAGCGCGTTATCGCCGCTGGCTGGTTATCGCTCATCAGATATGCTGCAACCAGCCGCTATTGCGATTGATGCGTCTGGCAATGTTTGGATCGCCAATCTGGGAAGTTATACCGTGACCAAATTCATTGGTATCGCCGCGCCGGTCAAGTTACCCAAACAAGGGCAGCCGGTGCCTTTATGATGCCATCTCGTGTGCGGGCTTTACTTCAAGGTGGCACTGATGGTGGCACAGATGGTGATATACGCCTGATGTCACTCATGCCTATCATAGCGATCATACTGACAGTACTTGGTTTATACGTGGCCTTTTCAGAGATGCTCATGTCATTGGTGTTGATGTGGCGCACCGATGAGCTCCGGTCGATTGGTCTATTGATGCCTCTCGCCGCCTTATTTTTTGCAGTGCAGAAAAAAGAGCAATTAGATTGGAATGCAGGTAGCTGGTGGGGCTTGGTACTGATTGTTGTGTTGGTGGCTTTACGTTATCTGAGTGGCGATCGAGCGGTATTTTCTATTCTCTATGGTGAGCAGCTCATTGCCTTCGCGCCCTTATCAGTTGGTATGACCCTGATGCTTTATTTTACTGGCGCCGTTTTGTTTTTTTGCGGTGCGCGTGGTGTCCGGCTTCTCCGTTTTCCGTTGTTTCTATTATTGTTTGTGAATCCTGTTCCCGGCTTTTTTGCTTCGCTTGATTTACCTCTGCAAACAATCGGGGCGATCGTTGCGCGATGGTTCGCTGGCGTCATGAGTGTGCCAGTGGAGCCAGGCTTGCTTAAGCTCATGTTTGCACCGCATCTGGGGATGTTCATTGCGCCGGGATGTGATGGCTTGCGCGGTGTTTCTACCATGCTTTGTCTATCACTGATTGTCGGTCATTACTATCGTATGCGACCTGCACACCATGGCATGTTTGTCTTGTTGTCGATGGCCTTGGCTTACGGGTTAAATCTCGTTCGTTTATGTTGTGTAGTGGTGTATTACCGTATTGCTCTCAAAGTGGATGCGATTGCACCGTGGGGGGCTGAGATCGATTATGTGATTGGCGGGATCTTGTTTTTTATAGCGGCCTTGTTTGTCTTTGGTTACCCGCGAAGAAAGTCCGCGGTATGAAACTGAAGCTTGCCGTCTTTGCGATGTTGATTGCGTTGTTGTGGCAATTCAAGCCGAGATCGCTTGAGGATGTGGAAGCCATATCGGCTGCCGATGCGGTTTCTCTGGTGCCAGAAAAGATCGGGGCGTTTGAACGTCAGCCACGTACTTGGCGCATTCCGCATCATGATGGGGTGATCGAAGAGGGCGCGATGTACAGTCTTCCGGCGCAAGGAGGAACCGCGTCTATACCAGTCCAACTCGACTTTTATCGACACGCCCGGTATCAGCACAATGGATTAGCTTGCTATCTGAATGTGGGAGAGGTCTTGCGCTGGTCTGAGAGAAAAGACATCTCGCCAACAGTGCAACTATTGCTGTCATTGACGCAAGCCGAACATCAACTGCGCCTGGTAGCGACCACCGAGTGCTATGTTGATCATTGCAACGAGCAACGTATCGCGACAACGTGGACCGTACAGATGCCAGATTGGGCACCTTTGCAAGCGCACTATTCCAAACAGCGTGGCGTCGTCCCGATGTCGATTGTCTTGACTGC
This sequence comes from Undibacterium sp. MH2W, assembly GCF_049340215.1. Classification (NCBI taxonomy): domain Bacteria; kingdom Pseudomonadati; phylum Pseudomonadota; class Betaproteobacteria; order Burkholderiales; family Oxalobacteraceae; genus Undibacterium; species Undibacterium sp. MH2W. The sequence continues at coordinate 540,274 of NZ_JBMPPA010000001.1, forward strand.
GGACGTTAATGATGCCAATCAACACGAGGTCGAGCAAACGCTGAGGACGCAGATGGCGCGTTTTCTTGCTGATGTCGACTTTAACCCTGCCATCCGCGTTGCGGCCTTACAAACGGCCCCCTAGTGCCATCGGATTGATCTCCAATCAAGCATCTCGGTCATTCTCGTCGTTGCTACGACATTGTGTGGTTGATGCTGCCTAAGAATGTCTCATTGGCGTGTCATTGATGTCATCTGATCTTTGTGACAAGCACGGGATATGCTACAGTTTTACTACAAGTAATATTGAGGATCAAAGATGCATCGTTGATCCTCATGGGCTGTCATTTGCCGAAACGCTCGGTCTGGATCGATGCCAGGCTGACGATTTTTGTGGAGTACAACGTGCTATTCCTGATCTGAGCTTATGCCAATCCTACCTAAAACCATGTCGCTGCGTCAGTTCGCTGACAAACTCGCTGATCATCCTGGCGGTGTTCTTTTCTGTTTGATGTCACTCCCGTTGCTCTGGGGAGTATCGACGCCCAGTTTCTATTTCGTGATCAACCCAGCGAAGTTCGTGTTTTTGCACAATATTGCAGAAATATTTGCGGTTGTTGTGTCGATGTTTATTTTTGTCACGGGCTACAACGCATTTTTTTCAGCACGAAAAAGTGCTGTGATGGTGTTGGCGATCTGTTTTTTCGGCGTAGGTGCACTGGATCTGATGCACACCCTGAGCTATGCGGGCATGCCAGATGCAATGACGCCCAATAGCTCCCAAAAATCGATATTTTTTTGGTTGAGCGCCCGCACATTGGCATCGCTTGCGTTACTGGCCTACGTTGTGATGCCCCCACACGAACAGCCTTCCAGGCTAAAGAGACGCCTTACCACGGTCACTCTTGTGGCGATGGTTGCCATTCTTGGATACATTGGGCTGTTTCATGTTGATAGCGTTCCCAGCCTCTTCGTGGTCGGGCAGGGGCTTACTAATCTTAAAATTGACATTGAATGGTTCATCATCGGTGTTGATCTCATCACCTTCATTGCCATTTGGATGAAGCAAGCGCAATTGCCCAAAGAATCGGTGATGCCGCTATTTTTTGCATGCTTTCTATCAGCGATTTCAGAGCTGTTTTTTACACGTCTCGGGGTGATTGATAAAGATAGTGCGAATTTAATTGGTCATGCCTATAAAGTCCTTGCCTATCTGTATTTGTTCAGAGCCACCGTCAATGAGGCGCTGCACTGGCCTTTACGGCAAAAGGAAACACAATTTTTCCGAGAAAAAGTCATGTTGGAGGTTGCGCCGTCTGGCATTTTATTGCTGGACGACAAGGGAATTATTCTCAAATCAAACTCCGCATTGAACTGCATGTCCGGCTGGACTGCGACCCACTTAGTGGGCATCCACGTGAGTGTGCTACTGCCTGATTTCGCGATCCTACGCGCGATTGCCTCCAGTCGGGAAATCTCCAATAGCGACCGATTAATTAGCGATTTTGATTTAACTTGCCGCGATGGAACGAAACTACCCGTTGATGTCTCGATTGGGTCGTTTGCGGATGAAGTGAATGTTCATACGATTGTTTATGTTCGCGATATGAGTGAGCGCAAAAAGTTAGAACAATCGCTGCGCTTTCAGGCAATGCATGATGAGCTAACGGGATTACCTAATCGACGGCAATTTCGCGACCGCCTCGATCAGGTGATTGCCGAATCTGCGGGACGTGGCCGACGCATTGCCTTGTTATTTTTAGACTTAGATTACTTTAAATCGATCAACGATAGTTTCGGACACGTCACCGGTGACGCATTATTAGTCCAAGCCGCTTACCGTTTAGAGCAGCGTATCGGCCATGCTGGCGTTGTCGCCCGACTGGGTGGTGACGAGTTCGCTATTTTTCTGACTGACATCGATCAGGTGAGCCAAGCGGTGCAAATCGCCAATGATTTGCTCAATGAGCTACGTAAGCCTTTTCACTTGGAGCAAGAAGAGGTTTATTCCAGTGCGAGCATTGGCTTGGCTTTTTACCCTGACGATGCCGATGACAGTCATACGCTATTACGGTATGCCGATATGGCGATGTATCGGGCCAAGCAAGCAGGTCGCGGCACCTTGGCTTGTTTCTCGCACGAGATGAATCTTCAGACCCATGAAGATCTCAAGCTACATACGCGTCTCAAAGAAGCCTTAGAACAAGGGCTTCTTGCATTACATTACCAACCCCAAGTTGACGTCAATAGTGGCCGTATCGTTGGTGTCGAAGCTTTATTGCGATGGACCGATCCGGTACTGGGCGTTGTCTCACCCGCAAGGATGATCCCGATTGCCGAAGCCACAGGCTTGATCTTGCCGTTGTCAAAATGGGTGTTAGACCAAGCGTGCCAACAAATCGCAGCATGGACGGCGGCGGGCTTTCCTGTGCCTGTTGCGGTCAATTTTTCTGCGCAACTCTTTCGTCAGCAAGATTTAATTGAAACGGTATCCCTGGCGCTGCAACAGAACCAGGCGAAGGCAGCGTATTTATGCATTGAAATCACAGAATCCGTGGCGATGATCCACCCACAAGAGGCGCACCGTCAGTTAATGGCGCTGGTGGCGATGGGGTGCCATATTGCATTGGATGATTTTGGGACGGGATTTTCTAGTTTGGCGTATTTAAAGACGCTACCTGTCAGTAAGCTTAAGATCGATAAAAGCTTTATGGATGGCATTCCGAATGACGGTAATGACATCACAATCTCCCGTGCCGTGATCGGGTTAGCGCATAGTCTGGGGATGTCCTTGGTGGCAGAGGGTGTGGAGACCAAGGAACAACTCGATTTTTTAAAAAATAATGGATGCGAAGCCTATCAAGGCTGGCTGTTTTCCAAGGCGATTCCCGCTGCAGCGATGACGAAGATGCTGGCCGAGCAGGCGACATCGTCGTCCGATCAGGGTGAGGCGCATCACACGGCGGCGGGGTAAGGCGGTTTGAGCCACCAGACTAAGAAAATACCGCTCAGTAATGCTGTTTCTCTTTTGTAATTTTTATAAATATCAACAAAGTGAATGTCTGATATATAAAAATAGAAGTTGTCGATTTTGTTGCGACGCAATATAGTAGAACCGTCTCCTCCAAATCCGCAAAAGATTTGGATTTAAGCCCGCCTCGTGCGGGCTATTTTTTTATCTGCGTCTTGCTAAAGATATCACCGCAGGCGTCTTGTCGTTTCGCGCACAACAAGCTCTAGCGGCGGCAGATCCATGTCTGTTGGCTTGCCGTTGATGATATTGATGAGGGCAGTCGCCGCAGCTTGCCCCATTTCATACAAAGGCTGGCGTACCGTTGTTAAGGGTGGGGTGGTGTACAAGGAGTTTGGTAGATCATCGAAGCCGATAATCGACATATCGTCAGGTACACGAATTCCTTTGCGATACAGACTCAAGCGGGCACCGTAAGCGGTCTGATCGTTGACTGCAAACACGGCGCTGAATTTTTGCTGGCTTTCAAATAAGCGATTGATCGCGATAAGACCGCTTGCCTCGTGCAAATCACCCTCGATGATGAGTTTTTCTTCGATGGGTAACTGCGCCTCTTCTAATGCGCGGCGATAGCCCGCAAGGCGTTCGCTTGCATCAGGGTTATTGTCGGGACCCGCAATAAAAGCAATATGCCGATGACCTAATTCGATTAAATGGCGCATGGCCAGAATGGCACCCATTTCATTATCGATTTTCACGCTTTTCACGGTATTACTAGAGACATTGCGTCCCGTCGCGACAATGGGCCGCTGCTCAGAAAAGCGCAAAACGTCTTCATCGGCAATATGACCCGATAGCAGAATCAGTCCATCGATTTTTCGGGCAATTAAGAGCCTGATACGGTCAGCTTCTTCTTGCGCATTCCAGTGTCCGCTCACAATCACCGAGGCATACTGCTGCGCGTTAAGCACATCGTCAACACCACGTAAGGCTTCCGAGAAGAAGGGGCTGGCAATATCTTGGACGACAATGCCAATGGTCATGGATTTACCACTTTTGAGACTTTGCGCAAGCTGGTTCGGTTCAAATTTGAGCTCTGCAATCGCCGATTCAACCGCCTGACGCTTGGCATCAGAGACCTTCGCTGTGCTATTGAGTATCCGGGACACGGTGCTTGGCGACACGCCAGAAACACGCGCCACATCCAGTAATGTCACCGGTGAATTTATTTTTACTTTGTCGATCACTACTCGCCTTTACTGAAGGAATGGGAAGGAGATGTTGAAAAGCTTTTCAAATCCGTCGAGGCATGACTTTTTTGGATATCTTCGCCCCTTGTTATATCCAACTTATACCTATTCATACTGAAAATATCAATCGATTCAACGTCAATCTTGCAATAAATCGTCAAAAATGCTGCATCGAGGCTTGTGATGTCGTTGACAGTAACATAGGTGGGTGTTAAATTCTGGAGTTATGAAAACGTTTTCATAAATCACCAATCGGCAAAAATGACACGATTTACGCAGGAGGGATGCAAATCTTGTCGTCGATGCTGCCACCAGCTGACAACATAAAAACATGCCAACGACATCTAGACCGCTTCATTTTCCCCCCACTTTTCATTGGGGCGTTGCAACCAGTGCATTTCAAATAGAAGGAGCCGCCTTAGAAGACGGCCGTGGTCCATCTATCTGGGACACGTTTTGCCATCAATCCGGCACCATTTTGGATGGCAGCACCGGTGATGTGGCCTGCGACCATTATCATCGCTATGCCAGCGACGTTGATTTAATCGCCTCGTTAAACGTGGATAGTTACCGCTTCTCGATTTCATGGTCACGCGTTCAACCACTCGGTTACGGGGCGTGGAATGAGCGTGGTTTTGAGTTTTATTCGAAGTTAATTGCGCGTCTCGCTGAAAAAAATATTCAAGCACATATCACGCTGTATCACTGGGATTTGCCACAAGGCTTACAAGATCTGGGTGGATGGTTGAGCCGCGAGACGCCACAACGATTTGCGGAGTATGCCGCTGAAGTAGCGCGACGTTTTGGGTCGCAGGTTGCGTCCATTGCGACTCATAATGAACCGTGGTGCACCGCCAATCTTGGCTACGGTAATGCGCAGTTTGCGCCTGGCGTGGCAGACCGCGCTTTGTCGATACAAGTATCCCATCATCTGTTGTTATCCCATGGCCTCGCCATCAAAGCAATGCGTGCAGTGACGGGCGATGCGGGACCTCAGTACGGTATCGTCCTCAACCAATGGCCCGCAGACCCAGCAACAGCGTCACCTGCGGATGTCGCCGAGGCGCAATGGGAATACGCCCGCTCGGTAGAATGGTTTATGGATCCGATTTTTAAGGGACATTACCCGCAACGCGCCTTGGATCGTATGGACCTCAGTCGATTTCATGTGATGGACGGCGATATGGAAATCATCCAGCAGCCGATTGATTTTCTGGGCGTGAATTACTACACCCGCACCTTTGTCAGCACAGACAACCCACCGAAAGCCCGCCCAGGTGTTCTTGGTTTTACCGATATGGATTGGGAAATTTATCCTCAAGGGTTGACGGCATTACTGGTTGGCTTGAAAGAAGCGTACAAAGACTTACCACCGATCTATATCACCGAAAATGGCATGGCAGCAGCAGACCATGTCAGCAACGATCAGGTCAACGATCAAGCACGTATTGAGTACATTCAAATGCACCTACAAGCACTGCAGGCAGCGATGGAGCAAGGCGTGGATGTGAGAGGCTACTTTTACTGGAGCTTGATGGATAACTTTGAATGGAATTCGGGTTATAGCAAGCGTTTTGGACTGATCTATGTTGACTATGCTACCCAACAACGGACACTGAAAGAGAGCGCCTACTGGTACCGTGATGTGGTGCAATCGCAGCGTCAAGAGAAATAATAGATTGTCGCTGTTTATTCCTTAAGCAATATCAAGAAGCATCGAGCATTATCAAGCAATCTGTAACAGCATAAAAATACAGTAAGACCCACAAGGAGCCAGCGAAAGCTGGCTCTTTTTGTTTCACACATAGGCAAAACGGCGAGCGAAGACGCAAGTAAAAAAAGCCTCCCAATGCACAAGGCATGGGAGGCAAAGACGGGTAAAACTCTGTTGCCCTTATCGGGCGATGGCAAGTGAGACTAGCTCGATGACTTAGAAGTCGATACCTGCATTAAAGCCCACAGTACGTGGTGGCAGATACTGCGCTTGCCATGTATTAAAACCATTCAGTGCACTGGTTTTAATATTGTTGTTGCTGACATTGCGTACGAAGCCGTCAATATAGAAGTTATTGCGGGCATACCGTAAGCCAACGTCCGCTCTTGCATAAGAACCTTGTTTATCAGGTGCGCCAAAGTAATCACTAAAGACGCTCAAGCCGCTTTCCGATTCATAATGCACACTGATCCGTGGCGTTAATGTGGCGTCACCCGCCAAATGCAATGTGTGTTGATACTGCACTTGCAACTGCACTTTTGGCGTATGTGGCATGGTGAAGCCAGTCACATCCACGCAAGTACTGATCGTTGGATCGGCGACGCATTTCGGCAGTGAGTAATCATTCGAGCCAGCAATCAATTTGCCCAAGGTGGCTTTGGGGGTGTAAGCGAGAGAAGCTTGTACTTTGTCGTCCTTGCTTAACTTCGCTGCGATTTCCGTTTCAAAGCCTGCAATCTTAGCGCCTTCTGCATTGCTCGTTGCCAATGTGTGTGAACCATCTGGATTGGTCACCGGTGCGCTGAATTGATATCCTTTAAAATTTTCAAAGAACAAAGCATTGTTGATTTTGACGGCACCATTCAAGAGCGTGTGCTTCGTGCCCAGTTCATAGTTGGCTAAGGTCTCTGGGTTATACGTCCGGCCACCATCTTGCAAACCACCGGATTTATAACCAGTTGAGTAGCTGACATAGATCATGTTGTTTTGATCGAAGTCATAACTAAACCGCGCCAAACCAGTCAGTTTAGAGCTGCTGTAAGAACCTGTGTTGGATGGCACACTTGGGCTATAACCTTGACCTGGAATGGTGGGGTTAATGTTGGCGCTGAGTGGTACTTGTGGGACTGTTGGATCACCATTCCATGTATAGCCATTGCCACCTTCGTTGGTCCGTTTATCACTGGTATAGCGTAGACCGCCAGTCAGGTGAGTTTGCTCAGAGAGATTCCAAGTCGATTGACCAAATACCGCCGTTGATTGCACGGTTTCTTTTGGTTGAATAAACGAACCCTGCCAACCCACACTACCTTGTTGCGTACCGTTCATGATAGGGATATCGAAGCGAATATCATTGGTTTCTGCACCGTAGTACAGACCCAACAGCCAATCGACATCACGTTTCCCCGTCGATTGCAATTCAAACTCGTGGCTGTAGTTGGTGTAGTGCGATGAGACCGTATTGTTTTCTTGATGCGTCGCACCAGTGGTGAAACTGGTTGGAATACTCGCGCCACCATCCTGATCGTAGTTCGATGATCCGCTGAATTTTGAATACCCTGCGATATAAGAAAGCGACATTGCATCATTGATCGCGAAATCTACACGACTGCGAATGGAGTCCGTATCCCGATTCACAAACGGCGCGGTATCAATCAATGCTGACCACAATGCTTGACCAGAACGTGGCGTTTGCATCAAGTTGATATTGGGTGTGCCACGATCTGCATATTTTTCATAGGATACGTTCCAAGTGATCGCTGACGTTGGTTTCCAGAGCATGCTGATACGTGCTGCCGATTGGTCTTGTGCATCGTATTTCGGACCATTCGTCACAAACAGGTTGGGATTGAGTGCTTGGAAGCCAGTGAGACTACCTTTATTCGAGGCGGCATACGCAGCCTGTTGGCTTGAGAGGGAAATCGACGGCAGTGTTTGGTAATCAACATAACCATCGTGTTGTTCATGAACATAAGCAAAGCGTAAGGCCATCGTGTCACTGACGGGGACATTGAACGCGCCGCGTGTGCCAAAACGTTTATAGCTGCCAAGGCCACCTTCAATCGTACCCGACCGTTCGCCGATCACGGGCCGTGCAGTTTGCATATTAACGGCACCGACGGTGGCGTTTCGTCCCCACAATGTACCCTGTGGTCCGCGCAAGACCTCGATACCTTCCATGTCAAACAAAAGGGATGTAGCGCCTTCTGGACGCGGTGAATAAATGCCATTGATAAATGTCGCGACTTCAGGATCAGCGTATTCGGTCTTCGCGCTATCGTTACCGACACCGCGCATCGTCATCGTAATGACGCCGTGATCACCTTCTGTCGTGGCGGAGAAGCCAGGCACCAGATTGACCACGTCCTGAATTGTTTGTACGTGTGCATCGTCCAGTGCAGCAGCACCGATCGCTGTAATCGCCACAGGCGTTTTTTGCAGAGATGTTGCACGCTTTGTACCAGTCACAATGACTTCCGACATGCTGCCATTGTCAGCGATGGCTTTCGCCTGTGCTGCTGCACCGCTTTGTTCTTGCGCATGTGCAGAGTGAATACCGGCAATCAATGTCAGGATAGCAAGTTGTATTGGCGAGCCCAGTTTCTTAGGGGCGTAGTGGGGGCTAACGTTCATAGGTCTCCTAATTACTTGTAAGTGAATGCCGGTATGCCGGTCATAATTTTAGTTTGAAAAGGTTTTCATTTGCTTGAAAACGTTTTCATATTACGTACCTTTGATGAAAAATGTCAAATTAAAACCCTCTTTCTCATCAAAATTTGATTTATTATTGTGCCTTGTTGTGATCACACAACCCGAAATTCAAAAAAAACACGGCTCAGAATAAAAATACGGAGACAAATTTGAAAACGATTTCACGTGTCATCATTGTGGGTGGAGGGACAGCAGGGTGGTTGACTGCGGCTTTTCTCGCCAAATCACTGGGCAGCACCGCGCCAGGCGCGGTTGCAGTGACGGTGGTCGAATCGCCAGAGATCGCCACCATCGGCGTGGGCGAGGGGAGTTTTCCCTCGATGCGGGGCACCTTAGCGGCGATTGGCATCGACGAAGCGAGATTCGTTCGTGAATGCCACGCCACTTTTAAACAAGGTATCAAGTTTGTGGATTGGGTGCGCCCACCAGGAACGCCCGGCGTCGATCATTACTTTCATCCTTTCAGTTTGCCCAGCCAACGTGCGGGCGGTCCTGAGCTATTGCCGTATTGGCTGCAAGGCGTTGCCCCGACAGGGGTGGCGTTTGCTGATGCGGTGACCATGCAAAAGCGGATCGCTGATCAATGCCATGCGCCCAAGCGTGAGATCGATCAAGATTTTCTGGGGCCCATGAATTACGCCTACCATTTTGATGCGGGTTTATTTGCTGGCTTACTTGAACGTCACGCCAAGACCCTCGGCGTTGAACACCAACAAGCCACCATCGCCGATGTGGTATTGACAGAAGATGGTGCCATTGCCGAATTACTGACCAGCGAAGGTGCACGTCTCTCTGCGGATTTGTATATTGATTGTACAGGATTCCGAGCAGCATTGATTGGTAAAGCCCTTGGTTCACCATTTCAATCCGTCGATGACACCTTGTTTGTCGATCGCGCAGTGGCAATGCAAGTGCCCTATTCATCCCCCGAGAGCAGTATTCCCTCTTATACCGTCTCAACAGCGCAAACAGCGGGTTGGATTTGGGATATTGGCTTGCAGCAGCGTCGCGGCATCGGCTATGTCTACGCCAGTCGCTATCAAGATGATGTGTCTGCCGAAAAAACACTCCGCGATTACATTGGACCCGCAGCCGATGCGCACACGGCGCGGGTTATCTCACTCAAACTGGGATATCGGCCACAACAGTGGGTTAAGAATTGCGTGGCAGTCGGTCTTTCGGGTGGGTTTCTGGAACCACTCGAAGCCTCAGGCATTGGCTTAGTCGAAACGGCAGCCTATTACATTTCTTATCTGTTCCCAATGGATGGAAACCAAGCGCCGGTTGCCGCCTTGTTTAACGACCTCATGCGACAGCGGTACGAGCGCATCGTTGATTTCATCAAAATGCATTACTGCCTGACGCAGCGCCGAGATAGTGCCTTCTGGCGCGATAATGTCGACCCCGTCAGCGACAAGCTGAAACAACAGCTCGCGATGTGGCGCTCCCGTCCACCGCATCGGCTCGATTTTGTCAGTGATGTTGAAATGTACCCCTGCTCAAGTTGGCAATACGTGTTGTATGGCATGGAGTTTCAGACCACACTCCCACCCAATCCTCACGTCTGGCACCGCGCAGCGGATGCGGCGAAAGAGTTTGAGATGATCGCCATGCTTTCCCATCGCGCTTTAAAAGATTTGCCGACACATCGCGCACTCATTCACCATTTGTGTCAGAGAAGATAGCCTCGCTTGAGAGCGTGCGCAAAAAACATGAGCCAACCATTCATAACGACCGATTTCAGATAAGAATATCAACCCCTACTTAGACCAAGAAGCGCCGTAGGATGTGACATCAATAAAAAAGAAAGCCGAGACATGCAATCCAATCAACCTGCCAAATCCCCCTTGCTATGGGTGCCTACGACGTACTTTACGATGGCCCTCACGTACATGACGCTCACCAGTGTGACCGCCATCATGTTCAAAAATATGGGGATGGATAACGCCCAAGCAGCGCAATATGCCAGCTACCTTATTCTGGCCTATACCATTAAGCCTTTGTTTGCACCGTTTGTTGAAATGTATCGCACCAAAAAATTCTTTGTCATCGGTAGCCAACTCTGCATTGGTCTTGCTTTTGCCGGGGTCGCCTTGGTGATGTCATTGCCTGATTACATGGGCATATTGATGTTTCTATTCTGGGGAATTTCGTTTTTAGGAGCGACGCAAGACATCGCCTCTGACGGTGTGTATGTCACATCATTAGACGGCAAAACACAAGCGCTCTACTGCGGTATTCAAGGCTTGAGTTGGAACATTGGCCCCATCATCGCCTCGGGTGGATTGGTCTATCTGAGTGGCAAGCTACACAGTGATTTTTTTCATCATGATCCTGCGGTGTTTGGTGCGCAATGGCGTGATGCGTGGCAAGTGGTGTTTGCGATTGTGGCGGTCATTAATATCGCGATGTCGTACTGGCACCGCCGTGTGATGCCAGAGGGCGCAAAAGCTAAAACAACGCCAGACAACGTCGCCGCCGCCGTCGATATTATGCGCGATTCGTTCACTAGTTTTTTTCAGAAACGAGGCATCTGGTTAATGATCGCCTTTGCCTTTTTGTTTCGTTTAAGTATTGGGTTTCTAGAAAAAATCGGTCCGTTTTTTATGGTCGATCCCATCGCCAAAGGCGGACTGGGCTTAGGCAACGAACTACTCGGCATTATTTATGGCACCTACGGCCTCATCGCCGTCTTACTTGGTTCGATGTTAGGTGGCTGGTTTCTGGCGCGTCGTGGTTTGCAGTCCAGTCTGTTTTTACTCTGCTGCGCGGTCAATATTCCCAACGTCACGTTTTTGATTATGAGTATCTATCAACCTGATAATCTGTTCCTCATCACCGCCGGTGTCGCCATCGAAAAATTCTTCTTCGGCTTCGGCTCAGTCGGTTTCATGATCTACATGATGCAACAACTCGCCCCAGGCAACTACACCACCACACACTACGCATTTGGTACCGGATTAATGGGACTCTGCATGATGGTCACAGGCGTCATCAGCGGACACCTTCAGCAATTGCTTGGCTATACGCATTACTTCATGTTTGTGATGGTCTCGACGATTCCGTCGTTTTTGGTGTGCTGGTATGCGCCGTTTTACCAGAAGGAAGAGGGGAGTGAGGGTGTCTCTTCCGAACCACGTTCATAGCTCGCGACATGAAACTGGCTCAGCGACACCATTTGTCGCTGAGCCATTGAGTCATCTTAGTTAGATGACTTGTGGCAATTGTTTTGACTGTAGGAACAAATAATTACCAAAATTACCACCGTATTATTATTTTTAAATGTAATAATGGTAAGTATTGGTAATCTTGTTTTTCATCAGAATTTATGTCCGAAACCGTACTGCGTCAGATTGAGTGTCTCAAATTGCTATCTAAAGAGAGAACCCGCACTGCAAATGAGATACACAAAGCGCTTGAAGACCGTGGATTCAAGACATCAAAGCGTACCGTTGAACGTGATTTGCAAATGCTCTCTGCGCGCGTCGGCATCGTTGCTGATGAGGAGCAGAAGCCATTTGGGTGGAAATTCAATAAGGATGTGGCACTAAGCCTGATGCCAGGGTTAAGTGAAACGGAGGCATTAAGCTTTTTATTACTCAAGCAATTTGCTAGCCGCCTTTTACCAAGCAGTATCGAAGAGGATTTAGCGTTTTATTTTAATAGCGCTGCCAAGTCGCTATCTGAGAATATTTCTGCCAGTGCAGTGCGTGCTTGGCCTAATAAAGTGCGTACAGTTGAGACGAATCTCGTCTTAGAAAAACCAAGCAATGACCCTGCAGTGCGGAAGGAGGTGTACAACGCCTTATTTAGAAGCAAGCAAGTAGAACTTACCTATCGACCAGCAGGGAAGCTTGAAGCAAGAACCTATGCTGCAATTAATGTGTTGGGTCTCATCGAACACGGCGCAGTGATTTATGTTGTCGCAAATTTCAAAGGCTATGACAACGTCCGCTTATTAGCGCTGCATCGAATTCATCACGTCAAAGTTCTTGATACGCCTACTGTGTCTCCCGTTGGATTTGATCTAGATCATTACATCGCTCGAGATGGGATGGGATTTGGTGGTGATGGCAATGAGATTAGTCTAGTGCTTCGTTTTTATGATCGTGCCGGGTATCCCTTCTTGGAAACCGCCTTATCTAAAGATCAAACGTTCTCTATTGTCTCGGAAGATATTATCGAAATCAGTGCAACGGTACAAAATACAGTGCGCTTACACCGATGGCTACGCAGTCATGGTGCAAGCGTTGAAGTATTAGCACCCAAAACGCTGCGGGCTACAATGAAACAGGCACTTGTTGATGCATGTGATCGCTATAAGGACTAGTCCCCCCTTATTCTCAAACTACCTCTACAAAGTCCCCGAAATCATTTTTATCGTTTCATTTCATCGAGGGTACGACGCAATATGTCGCAAGTGAAGACTATGCTGTTTTCACTTTCGTGATTCTGACGAATACGCTCCTCAAAATATTGAGTGAGAATTTGTTTAGAGTTTGTCAGTAAAACGATCGTTATCCACCATCTCTGTTTTGTTTCATTTAATTAATTCACTTCAACAATAGCCAATGACTTCTATTTCGATCGAATATAAAAATATTTATACCACCGTTGAGGCCAGAATCGACGAGGTTTTACGTGGTTTGAGTTCCTCTCCCAAGGAGAGCAAACTTCATAGTGAGTATGAGAAAACAATCGCTGTTTTAAAACCGCATTCAGTTAAATTAAAAAGCGAAATACGTGCATTAGAAGAAAATGCCGAATGGAATACCTTCGTCATGGCGTTTTATGGTGAGACTAATGCAGGTAAGTCGACCATCATTGAAACTCTGAGGATCATCTTAAAAGAACGTAGCAAGGTGAAAGAGCGTGAGCTTTTTAGTAGCATTCAGAAGAAATTTAACATCACAGATCAGCGGTTTTCTGAGCTCCATACAGCAATTGAATTTGCTGAAAGTGAATCGATCCAGGCTCAGACTAACTTGTTACTATTTGAGAAAAATCACCTTATTACTCATCAATCGGAAGTAAATTCCGTTAGCGCTTTACAAAAAAAAATTGAGGAAGCAAAAACAACCGCTTCTCTATGGAAGAAACTGATCTGGATTTTTAAGGAAATGGCCGAGATTGGTGAATTAAAAAAATTAGAAGAAAGTATTCATCAACATAGTGAAATTAGACGCCAAGAGCTCGCGCTTTTAAAAAGAAAAGCAGAGCAGGCGACACGCAATAAGCAGGGGAGCCTCGATAATTTACAGAAGGCAGAGGTCGAAAAGAAAAATCTTGAGCAATATGCCGATGGCAATATCATCGGAAACGGCAAATCCGACTTTACGACAAAAACGCATGAATACCGTTTCGCCGCACACGACCAAGAATTTATTTTATTAGATGTGCCTGGTATCGAGGGTAATGAGAGTTTGGTAATTGACAGTGTGCAGGGTGCCGTCAAAAAAGCTCATGCGGTCTTTTATGTGACTGGGAAAGCAGCCCCCCCGCAAAAAGGAGAGGACGGACAAAAAGGAACGCTCGAAAAAATCAAAGAACATCTCAATTCACAGACAGAGGTTTGGACGATTTTTAATAAACGTGTCACTAACCCACTTCAGATTGAGAATGGGCTTTCGATTGGCGACGATGAACAGCAGAGTTTGGATGATCTTGACAAAAAAATGTCTGAGCAGCTACAAGACCATTACAAAGGTACGCTGGCATTAAGTGCATATCCTGCATTCCTAGCGGCAGCAAATCATCTTGTACCAGGATCACATCACTGGAGTGGCAAAGAAAAATTCAGTAAAAAATTCAACGGAAATGACATTCTGAATAGGACGAAAATGAACGATTTTTATCGATTCATTACGGTCAATCTTGTTAGAAATGCGAAATTAAAAATCTCTCATTCTAACTTTTCTAAAGCAAAGTTTGTCGTGTCTGAAGCAGAACAAGCGATTACGCAAATCGTTCAACAGACCATGATGCCGCTTCAGGAAAAACTGAAAAAAGAATCTGAACATACGATAGACCAGATCGACGGTGCGTTCGAGGCACTTCAGTCACGTATCTCATCGAGTAGCGATCGCGGTATTGAAAAATTTGTAGAAAATTTGCGCGAAAAAATGTACTCGATCATCGAAAGCGATGTGGATAATGATACCTTTAAGTCGCAGTTTGAATATCAACTCAAGTTACAACAAGAGCAGTTTGCATCCGATTTTCCCTTGCAGATTCAAGCAGAAACAAAGCGCTTTGAGCTCAAGATCGTTGATGTTCTTGATCGTTATAAAGAAATAGCACAAGACTCCATCGATGCCTATAGTCATCTCACATTTAACGGTATCGAGAAGCAGATTGATCTCAAAATCGATATAAAAAACGGTATCAATGTACCGAGCCTGATTGCCGCTGCCATCGGTGGTGCTTTAATGATTTGGAACCCTGCCGGCTGGGTAGTAATCGCGGCAGGTGCCCTGGGTATTGTGATTAGCGTCGTGAAAGCCGTTCGGGGATTCTTTAGCTCAACATACAGAAAGTCTCAACAGCGCGAGGCCGTCAGTGCCAATCTAAGTGATATTACTCGGGCGATGCATGCGTCGATGCGTACTAGTTTTGAAAACGCATTCCTGAATTTTGAACCAAAAATTGAACAGTTGGCTATTACGGTCAGAGAGCCTGCGTTGTCGCTTTCCACCATGATTGATGCGCTCCATCAGACGGAACAGCACTTCAAAAGTATCGTCGCCGATATCGATAAAAAAATTACCGCACTCACCAATCAGACCGAAGATGCCGCTGGTGTTATTCACATCGCATAAATAATTGGAAAAAATATGAAAAAAACAGTAGATACATTTAAAAACAAACAAGAGAAGTCTTTGCGTATTTTAAAAAAACTAGAATCCTTTCTCGTACAAGGCCATGAGCTAGCGATTTCTATTGACACAGATATCCATAAGAAACTGCAGATTGCAATTAACTCAATGGACGGAGAGAAGCTAAAGGTCGCGTTGATCGGTGGTTTTTCTGAAGGTAAAACATCGATCGCTGCTGCATGGATGGGTAGACTTGATAAATCAACAATGAAAATAAGTCATCAAGAATCGTCGAATGAAGTCAAGATTTACGATCTCGAAGATGATCTTACACTGATCGATACGCCAGGATTATTCGGATTCAAAGAGCAAGCAAATCTATCCACACACGAAATTGAGAAATACAAAGACATCACTAAAAGATATGTTAGTGAAGCTCACTTAATTTTGTATGTAATGAATTCAACGAACCCGATAAAAGAAAGTCACAAAGAAGACCTTAATTGGCTTTTCCGCGATTTGAATCTTCTTCCTCGTACGGTATTCGTTTTAAGCCGTTTTGATGAAGTGGCTGACGTTGAAGATGAAAGGGAATATCAAGAGGCCCTATCTATCAAAAAAGCTAACGTGATTGGGCGTCTAACAGATTTAATTAAGCTCAATGCGGATGAGGCGAATGCCCTCGCGATTGTTGGTATTGCGGCGAACCCGTTTGATTTAGGCACCGAATATTGGTTATCTTATCCAGAAAAATTTCAGGCGCTTTCCCATATACATTCACTGCAAGAAGCAACGTCAGAGAAAATTCATTCAAGTGGTGGAATTGAGTTACTCATCGAAGAAACAAAAAATACGATTATCAGAGACGTATTACATAAGCAACTACCAATTGCCATTGCGAACGACCAACTGATATCGACAGAAGTGGCAAAACTAGAATCTGCCAATAACTATCTTCAAAAGCAAATGCACGCTGTCCTTGGAGAGGTAAGTGATGTTCGTATGCATTTGCGCGAATTTGTTGTTAGTTATTTTTCTGGACTTATTTTGCAGGTAAAAGGCGCAAGTATTGAAACATTTGGTGAATTCTTTGAACGAGAAATTGGTAGTGGAGGCGTTGTGATGAATAATAAAATTCAAAACGAATTTGAACGCCAAACTAAATCGATCAAGCATTCGATCAATGGGATGGCGAATAGTTATGTCGACGAAATTCAGAACTACCAATCAGCAGTTGATCAACTTGGGCGCCAAGGGATGGGATATATGCTTAAAGGTAACATGATCAACAAAGATACAGTTCTGCTTGTACGTGATGGAATTACGAAAGCCGCTGGTTTCGTTGGTATAGATCTTGGCAAGCTACTCCATTTCAAGCCTTGGGGTGCGACAAATTTAGCCAATGGCCTCAATGGTTTGCTCGCTTTTGCTGGGTTAGCCATAGAAGCATGGGATAGCTGGCAAGAGGCTAAAAAGAAAGAGCAGTTTCAAATTGCGATTCTAAAGATGAAGTCTGATTTTGAGACGCAACGTGACGAGTTACTTCAGTTGATTAATAGCGATCACTTTGTGCGGGACTTCTTCCCATCCTTGATCGATTTGCAAACGAGTATTGATGAAATAAAACAAGAAGTGACTGCCCGTAAGATTGAGCAAGCGAGGTTTCATGAGTGGCGAAAAAACGGTGAAAGTATTGATGTTGAATTCAATATGCTTTGAGACCGACTCAAGTCTTTAGTAAAAAAATGAAGGGTGAAATCTGTCCGTTACCATTATTAGTTAATCGATTGATATAGAAGACTTGTAGCAGCAATATTGCACAAAAAAATAGAAGGTAAAACGAGATACTAAGCTCTTAATCAATGAGGAGCTTAGTTATCTGATTGGATGAGTGTCTGATTGATTCCCAGAACGGTTTTGACACAAGCATGCCGTTAATTTCGCAGAGGAATAGCCTCGATATTAATCAATAGTTGCTTTAAATAAATTTCTATTTTAGTATCTATAATGGTGCAAAATATTGCCAAATTATCTTTTATTTATATAAATAAATGAAGCTAAAGCCCGCTTACGGGGCATGTCAATTATTCTCAATTTTTTGAATTACTCTCTTTTTGGAATATCTTGTGAAGACATTAAAAACGATCGTAGTACTTGCATCGCTGATACTGGTTGGTTGCCAAAGTTATTCACCACAACGTTACACACCAATGCCAGATAACCTCCCGGCTTTAAAAGCGTTACCAGCTGTCACTATTCGCGTTGAACCGTTTGTGATGGCAACAAAATTTGATGCAACATGCAGGGGCGTGGGTGATATGACACCTCCGGTTAATATGACGATGCAAGGTTATTTACAGACGGCCCTGGCTGATGAATTGAAGGTCGCAGGAATGTACGATGCAACAAATCCTAAGATTCGTTTAACTGGAACGATCGATCAATTTAATTTCTCCTCGAGCAAAGGTCTAACAAATGGCGAGTGGAATATCGGCTTAAGCTTGGCTTCATCTAACGGAAAAAGCATGCACGCGTCTGAAAGCTACCAATTTGAAAGCGCTTTTGAAGGTGGAACAGCGTGTAGAAGAACGGCTGAAGCGCTGTTACCTGCTGTTCAGAATCTTGTGTCGAAAGTTATTCATAGTAATGATTTTAACGCGCTCATAAAAGAATAGTAGTCTCTCGATGTCCATTCCTTTTCTTGGTGTTTTTAGTTGTTCATGATGTGCCGTAGATTGTCCCTCTAAGGTATTTGGGTATACGAGATACTTTTCAATCTACCACTGACCGAACACTAAAGGACCTATGCGATTAAATGACTATGCCGACGCTGGCGATAATTTACGAGTCGGCATAGTCAATCAGGTTAGCTTTTTTATCCTCTTTTCCTACCTAGGTCATCTCAAAGCATTTTGACCACATAGATCTTTCTCGCTCCAACTTTGTCCTGATATGCTTGGCGTCCAGTAAATTGAAGTTGCTGGTGCGTTGCGTCCCAGGTCATCGGTGCATGGTTATATGGGTTTCTGAATGGTTCTTTCGCCTCATTGACATACGCCTGCATCTTATCGTTGGTGATGCCGTGACGACGGCTATCTAATTGCAAGCCCACCAAACGAATGTATCCATCCAGATCCGCCATACGCTCCATTTCAGAGAGTGCGATATCGGACGGTGCAACGCCACCATAAAAAAGCGTTTTGCCCACGGGGTTATAAAGGAAATGCAAATAAGGCACGCCAGCATCGTCATTTAACGCTTCACTCATTCCTTGGATCTTGCTACGCGCGCGATCCAACTCGGAGGGCAATACGTTGAGGGATTGGATGACCTTGGTCCAATGATCCGCCATTGTATTTTGCGTCGCATGCGCTTGGTAAAACAAGGAATAAAAACGATCCGACAAGTCCTGTTGTTCCTTTGGTTGTGCATGCATGAAGGTAGTGAGGTAATTCAAGCTATATTGCGCTTCATTATTAAAGGTAGAAACGAGCGATAACTCGTCGCTCGTGAGCGGCACCAGCATTTGAGCAAGCACATCGCCCTCGCTTGTGACGAGCTGCGGATAGACTTCCATCAATTCACTGATCGTTCTGACTTGTTCTCTCAACATGGACCTGACCATCATCTTCGTCAATAAGGTCGAAGACTGCCGCAGTAAGCGACGTAGTGCTAGATCGTTTCTTTGTAATTGCTCGATGCCTTCTTTCGTTTTTCCATCGGCAATATCAAGCACGGCCTCTGTCACCACCATGTCAGATCCCTGCCATAACGCGAGATTATTTCCCACAGCGAGTTCAGGAAGAATCGTTGGTGCTTCTGAGAACTGCGGCAGTGCTTGAATCATCACGTATCGCTTCAGAAGAAGCGCATTTTTCGCTAACGCTTCCTCCAACACTTTCCGATGAGACAGATCTGCTTTAATACAAAAATCCGTCCCATCTTTGCATTCTTTACTTTGACGGTGAAACGTATGCCACGTAAAAGCCGGCGATTTTTGATAGCTCAGTGGTTTAACGCCATCGCGACGCGAGGCATCGTCTTGCGCGACCCGAGTCAATTGCGCCGTCACTTCCTGACCGATTTTAAAAACATCCAAGCTCTCATCCGCGTCGATGGCGTTCAATATGACGTAACCATTATTCGTCATCTCAATGGGCTTTTTCGACATCGCTAAAAACGCTTCGGAAGACGGACTGAGCGATTCATCTTTGAGATTGATAACAATCACAAAAACAAGCAACATCATGAGCACCGCGATGACACCGCCGGTAAATCGTAACACCGAGCTCAAGACTGTTCTGGAATCGGACGCAGCCAATAGGGTGGGAGATGTTGCTTCTTGCATGTTGATATCCTTTGGGAAGGGGTGTTGCAATTCACAATATGAATACGGGGTTGAGCAATGGATTAAACTTGCTTAAAACGACGATTATTCTCTGCATAATTTACCCACATCGAAGGAACGGCGTTCAGCTCACGATTGATTTCGTCATATAACGAACCCAACCAATTCTTCCAGTTTCTCGAATGCCATCATCCACAAAGCCCGCCTTTGTATAGGCTCGAATTCCGGCAATATTTTCCTCGTCAACCGACAACTTTATCGAAGTGCACAAAGGCATGTGCAAGTGAACCCACGTTGCCACCGCATTGAGTGCTAAGGTTCCAAAACCACGACTTTGATATTGTGCATCGATACGCATGGCACTGATGACGATCGTGTTTTCTCCCGCCCAGGACGGTGCCGAGGCGCCACTCTTTAAAACGACAAACCCAACGATCACCGCGTCCATCTGAAACGCCATACCGATCACTTCATCTGTCGTTGCACTATCCACGGCAGCAATCGCTCTTGAGATCGGCCCCGCATATTCTCCCTGTCGTTCATCGATCTGAAGTGCACCCACAGCATCGCGCTCGACTTGGGTTAATTGATTCCAGGGGATGAGGTTCATCGCAATTCGTGTTGGTGGTTGTTTTTAGGATTTACTCATCGATCAATACGGCCATGTTCTAAAAGTAGGCACCGCCCTTAAGCGCGATCTTGGTTCGGATGCTTCTCAAACTGACGCAAACAAAAAGCAACCCCGAGAGCGCTGCCCCAAGCGACCTTGGATGCGTAACTGAGCATGAAGGCTAAACCAGAATAGGCATGCGGACCAAGTAGAAGCGCTTGGACCATCGTCAGTCCAGTCACAACCATGCCGAGCGGCATACCCCAGCGTTTTTGAACCATCATGCCAAAGACCGATGCTAACAACAGGAGTTCGTATGAAATCGACGCAACGATAGGAAGGCTCCCCGAGGGCAATTGGCGTGAAGAGAGCAACGCCTTAAAGATCTCCCTTGATTGCTCTGGAACAGCATTCGGAAATAACACATCACATGCCCCCGCCCCGATGGCTAGTACGACGGCGGAAACGAGCAAAGTTCTGAGAACGTTTATTGGTTTCATAAATGAAATGTCGATCTAAGTTGGGTTTAATCGAGTCAAAAATAACTTTTAAATCATATTTTACTAATTAAAATATTGTTTTGCTATCTTTTTTAATATATCTCGATATTTATCTGAAATCGATTAATTGCAAATTTGCTCAAAGAAAGCCGTCAGATATTTAGCTTTGGTATGTAAGTTTGCTTCGAGATCTCTATTTATGCATTACTTGATTTTACCGAAGGCTTACAATTCTGGAGGCTCTTTATATTTGATCAACCACATAGAAAAATTGGAACAAGTCTATCCTGCATGTAGATATGAAAATGATATATTTAACATCATTGGCGCATAATTGATAACTTATCAATTACAATCGATATTCCAAAGATATTCTCCACTAGTGGAGTCATTTTGTTGGAAACTCAGCGAAAATGAATCGAATATACGTTTAAACTCAATAAAAATAAATTGTCAAAAAATACACAAAAATCAATGACCAAAAACAAATTAACGCTTTCGCAACTAGAACAATATCTATCTAAAGCCGCCTGGATCTTAAAAGGACCAGTCGATGCCTCAGACTTTAAAGTATATATTTTTCCCCTCCTTTTCTTTAAACGCATTTCTGACGTTTACGATGAGGAATATAGAACCGCTCTTTTGGAGTCTGATGGAGACCAAGCCTATGCCCAGCTTCCAGAGATGCATAGATTCGAAATTCCTGCGAACTGCCATTGGCAAGACGTAAGAGAGCAAACAACAAATGTTGGACAGGCTATTGAATTTGCTCTTCGCGGAATTGAGAAGGCAAATCAAGATTACCTTTACGGGATATTTGGTGATGCGCAGTGGAGCAACAAGAACAAGCTCTCGGATAAGCTTCTTATTGATCTAATCGAACACTTCTCACAATACAGTCTCAATAGCGAATATGTTGATCCAGATATGCTTGGACAAGCATACGAATACCTGATCAAGCACTTCGCTGATCTTACAAACAAAAAAGCGGGTGAGTTTTATACACCACGATCTGTTGTGCATCTTTTGGGTTTGATTTTAGATCCACATCAAGGGGAAACGATTTACGACCCTGCGTGCGGCACCGGTGGCATGTTGCTCGAGTGTGTCGATCATCTTAAACATAACAACGAAGACTACAGAACCTTAAAATTATTTGGGCAAGAAAAGAATCTAACGTCGAGTTCTATTGCGAGAATGAATATGTTTTTGCATGGGATCGAGGACTTCGAGATTATTCGCGGAGATACACTTCGCAACCCTGGATTTTTTGAAGCCGACGGTCTGAAGACGTTTGACTGCGTTATCGCAAACCCCCCATTCTCGCTAAGCGACTGGGGCTCAGAAAACTGGGCAAATGATCCGTTCGGACGCAATATCGCTGGCGTACCTCCACAAGGCAACGGCGATATGGCTTGGGTTCAACACATGGTCAAGTCGATGAATAGCACAGGACGCATGACGGTAGTGCTGCCACACGGTGCGCTATTTAGAAAAGGTGCAGAGGGAAAAATTCGCCAGGCGTTAATCGAAAAAGATATTCTCGATGCAGTCATCGGCCTCGGTCCAAATATTTTCTACGGCACGCAACTAGCTGCCTGCGTCATGGTGTTCAAACAAAACAAAGAAAAATGCCGAAAAAAGAAAGTCTTGTTTATTGATGCATCTGATCAAGTTCGCGTTGGCCGCGCCCAGAACTATCTAGAGACTCAACATCTCGGCCAAATCTACGACTGGTATTCAAAATTCGAAAACATCGAAAACTCAGTCTTTGTCGCGTCGCTAGCGGACCTAGAAGCTAACGACTACAACCTCAATATTCCGTTGTATGTCGAAAAAATCATCGAAGACAATCTACCAACTGTTGAACAAGCCATGGCTGATTTGAAAACAGCGTGGCAAGAGAGCTTGGAAGCAGAAGAAAAATTCAAAACTATTTTAAAGAGATTTTTGTAATGAAAGAACTCCAAACGCTCGACGATATTTTTGCCAAGAAAATTTTCCGTATTCCCGATTACCAACGTGGTTATGCATGGGGTGAAAAACAGCTTGTAGAGTTCTGGGAGGATCTAATTAATTTATCGCCAGACCGATCACATTACACTGGAGTTCTTTCCATAAAGAAAGTGCCACAAGAAGTTTATAAAACATGGACGGATGAAATATGGCTAATAGAAGGAAGAGGCGTCTCTCCATCTTATGTCGTCGATGGTCAGCAACGTTTAACAACTGTCTCAATTTTTATGCAGTGTTTAATTGAGGCTGTTGAATCACATCCAAATAATGCGAACCTCTCCAGTGCCAATATTTTCTTAGGCTCATACAGGCTAAGTGAAATAAGAGAAAACTATATCGTCATCACTGAACCGATACATAAAACCATTAACACCTACAAATTCGGCTACGAGATCGATAATCCTTCATTTGAATTTTTACGATTCAAAATTTTTAATGAGCCCAATGCTGGCAGCGTTAGTGAAACGTTTTACACCTTAAATCTTGAAAACGCTAAGTCGTTTTTCTCTGAAAACATAGCAAGCATACTCAACCAAGAGGGGTTGTCAGCACTAGAGGTCCTCTACAAAAAACTCACGCAACAGTTCTTATTTAATCTTTATGAAATTAATGATAACTTTGACGTGTTCGTCGCCTTTGAAACAATGAACAATCGGGGAAAGAAGCTGTCGGATTTAGAGCTATTAAAGAACCGTTTGATCTATCTCACCACGCTTTACCCTACAGATGAAGTCAAGAATAACATCAAAGAAGCCGCCCGTAAAAATATCAATGACACATGGGGTGAAATCTATAATCAATTAGGACGCAATAAACTCTCACCGCTCAACGATGATGATTTTCTGAATGCACACTGGATCATGTACTTCAAATACAGCCGCAATACTGGCAGTGATTACATTAAATTTCTTTTGGATGAACATTTTTCTCCAAAAAATATCTTTGAAAAATCAAAAATTACTATCAAGAAGCTCTCAGAAATTCACGAAATAGGGAATGATACCGAATCGGAAGACGACGAGACGTATGCCGAAGCTTTGTCGTCTGCACATTCTAAACTGACGATTACTCAAATTATTGAATACGTGAATAGTCTCAGGGCTTCAGCGAAAATTTGGTACGCGACATTTTTCCCCAATGACGCCAATGAATTGAGCATTGATGAACGACTAGCAATGGATAAAATTAATAGGGTCAAAATTTCCTATTTCAGGCCATTAATAATGGCTGCGCTACTAAAAACCTTGATTAATAGCCCAGAACGACTTTTGCTTTTAAAGAAAATTGAGCGCTTTATTTTCATTTCATTTAGGTTGTGCCGCGCCCAAGCAAACTATGGCAGCAGCCATTTTTATCGTTCAACCAGAGACGTTTACTTTGGAGAAAAAAGCTTAAGTAAAGTCTGCGAAGAATTAGATAATCATCTAGACTGGGCTTTTGATAATAATCAGGTATTCAAGGTAGGTAATTTTTCCAATTTTATGGATAAAAAATTCGCTTCAAATGGGCCGGGATTTTATGGCTGGAATGATTTGCGATATTTCCTATTTGAATATGAGGAAGATCTAAAGATAACTCGTGGTCAACCAAAACTTGGTTGGTCAAATTTTGTTCGAAGTGTAAGTGATACGTTTTCAATTGAGCACATATACCCTCAAACAGCGGATAGTGAATATTGGTCAGAACGTTTTTCTGGGTTTAATTTAGAGCAGCAAAATTGTTTGCTGGGCTCGTTGGGTAATCTCCTGCCGCTATCGTCAAGCATTAACTCCAGTCTACAGAACGATGATTTCCCAGATAAAAAAGAAACGAAGCAGGACAGTAGGAGCAAAGTAGTCAGAAACGGCTATAAAAATGGATCGTATTCAGAGTTAGAGATAGCTAGTGAATCTGAGTGGACCGCACAACAAATCAAAAAAAGAGGTTTGAGATTACTCGCGTTTATGGAAAGGCGCTGGGACCTGAAACTTGGTACCGAGTCGGATAAAATCGCTTTACTGCATCTATCATTTCTCAATGAAGCCGGTATTGAGAGCACGGTAGAACATGAATCAAACAAACTATGATGACCCAACAAGAACTAGAAAAATACCTCTGGGGTGCGGCCGTTGCGCTACGAGGTACGATCGACGCTGGCGATTACAAACAATACATTTTCCCTCTTCTCTTTTTCAAACGCATTTCAGACGTTTATGATGAAGAGTACGATCTCGCGCTTGCCGAGAGCAATGGCGATTTGGCTTATGCTGAGTTCGCCGAAAATCATCATTTCATCGTTCCAAAAGGTGCGCATTGGAACGACGTGCGCGAAACAACGGTCAATGTTGGACAAGCATTGCAAGAAGCGATGCGGGCAATTGAGAAGGCCAACCCTGATACTCTGCATGGCATTTTTGGCGATGCCAATTGGACCAATAAAGAACGCTTATCCGATGCAATGCTCATTAACCTCATCGAGCATTACTCGCAGCAAAAACTCAGCCTAACCAATGTTCCAGACGATAAACTAGGCAATGCCTATGAGTACTTAATCAAAGAATTCGCCAATGACAGCGGCCACACCGCAGCAGAGTTTTATACCAATCGCACTGTAGTCAAACTCATGACCATGATCATGGACCCGCAGCCGGGCGAGAGTGTCTATGACCCGACCTGCGGCTCTGGTGGTCTATTATTGAACTGCGCATTGCACCTCAAAAGCGAAGGTAAAGAATACCGTACACTCAAACTCTACGGGCAAGAAATTAATCTACTCACTTCAGCAATCGCCCGCATGAACATGTTTATGCATGGCATAGAGGAGTTTCAGATTGTGCGCGGCGATACATTGGCAAATCCGGGTTTGCTTGAAAATGATCAACTGAAAAAATTCAACGTCATCCTTGCAAACCCACCCTACTCGATTAAGTCATGGGATAGGAAGAGCTTTGAAAGCGATCCTTATGGCAGAAATGTATGGGGAACACCACCTCAGGGGTGTGCGGATTACGCGTTTCAACAGCATATTCAAAAAAGCCTTGATGAAAAGAACGGTCGCTCGATTTCGCTATGGCCCCATGGCGTTTTGTTTCGTGATTCGGAAGCAGAGATGCGTCGGAAAATGGTTGAAGAGGATTTGGTTGAATGCGTGATTGGGCTAGGGCCAAATCTATTCTATAACTCGCAAATGGAAGCATGCTTACTAATTACAGCAACGAACAAAGCTCCAAATCGCAAAGGTAAAGTTCTGATTATTAATGCTGTCAAAGAAGTGAAGCAGGAGAAGTCAATTTCCTACCTTGAAGACAAGCACATCAAACGAATCTTCAATGCCTACCACAACTTTCACGACGAAGATGGCTTCTGTAAAGTGATCAGTAATGAAAATGTTGTTGAGAAAAAAGGCAGCCTGAATATTGCTCAATATGTCAGCAATGTCGATGCTGACCATAGCAATCTTTCCATTACCCATGCGTTGGAAGCCTGGAATGACTCTTCTGAAAAATTACAGTTAAGTATGAATGAACTGTTTCAGACTTTGAGTGGAGTAAAATAATGCCAAAAATTGATCTAAAAAATCTCGATAAGTCTGATTGGAAAACCTACCGATTTGACCAAATTGTAAAGAATGTTTCTGAACGAGTAGAACCCGCCGAAACCGAACTCGAAATTTATATTGGACTTGAACACATTGATGCCGAATCCATTCATATCAAACGATTTGGAAAACCTTCCGATGTAGAAGGTCAAAAGCTGAAATGTTATCCCGGCGATGTAATTTTTGGCAAACGCCGAGCCTATCAGCGCAAAGCTTCGGTTGTCACCACCGAAGCGATCTGTTCCGCTCACGCCTTTGTTTTGCGAGCCAATCCCGAAGTGATTGATCCGAAACTTCTCCCGTTTTTCCTTCATTCTGACCTGTTTATGCACCGTGCCGTCGATATTTCCGCCGGTGGACTTTCGCCAACAATCAACTGGGGCGTGTTGAAAATTCAGGACTTCCTCCTCCCACTCAAGGAACAGCAGACCGAACTGGCAGAACTGCTCTGGGCGATGGATGAAGTGGTTGAGAAGGATCTGGCGGTGTTGGAGAAGTTGGTACAAGTCAAACATTCCGAACGTAATAAAATCTTTTTCGGTTATGACCGTGATTTGCTTACGAAAGAAAAAAATTTGGATGATGGAATTGAAATTATTAGTCTCGCGGATTGCTGCGAAATTGCCAATAATTTACGCAAACCAATTAACAAAGAAGAACGTCAAAAACTCAAAGGTGATTATCCATACTATGGACCGACATCGATTATTGACTATATTTCTGAATACAGAATAGAAGGAAAATACGTATTGATTGGAGAAGACGGCGATCACTTCCTAAAATACGCCACTTGGTACATGACTCAATACGCTACTGGGAAGTTCAATGTGAATAATCATGCTCACATTCTAAAAGGGACCGACCGTTGTTTAACAAAATGGCTGTACTATACTTTTCAACACCGAAACATCATACCTTACTTAACCAAACAAGGTGCGACACGCTATAAATTGAACAAGGATTCTCTTTCCAATATTCCAATAATTGTTCCACCTGTCGAAAGGCAAATAGAATACATAAAAATATTTGATGGTATCGAAAAATCACTAAGTACTATTGATTCCAGAATTTGCGCTTCCAAAGCCCTCCAAAAATCCCTCATCAACGAGGTATTCTAATGGCCTTTACCGAACTCAACTCCGTAGAACATTTCATCATCCATAAACTTTCGGGAAGCAATCTCAACACCCAAGCCACTGTACCTGCAGTGGCCGAAGATAGTGACAACAGCTACGGCCATTTCTGGCACTACCGTTCGCCGGAACAGCTTGCTCGTAGTGTGAACGAAGTGCTTTTGGAAGATGAACTCAAATCCGCCCTGATCAGACTCAACCCTGAAATCGCTGAAAAACCAGAGCGTGCCGAAGAAGTGATTCATACTCTGCGTGGGATTCTAGGTTCGGTCGCACATACGGGCTTGGTTCGGGCAAACGAAGAATTCCTCAAATGGGTCTGTGGTGAAAAATCGATGCCATTTGGCGAAAACAATTCTCATCGCCCGGTTCGAATCTTTGATTTTGAGGATGTCGCCAACAACCACGGTATCGTAACGAATCAGTTCCGCATTCATCACCGAGAAACTAAAATTCCTGATGTGGTGCTCTTCATCAACGGAATTCCAGTAGTGATAGGCGAAGCCAAAACGCCAATTCGCCCGGCCATTTCTTGGCTGGATGGTGCTCACGAGATTCATGCCATCTATGAGAACGCGGTACCACAACTCTTTGTCCCTAATATTCTGTCTTTTGCTACCGAAGGCAAGCAGCTTTTTTACGGAGCGGTTCGTTGCCCGCTGGAGTTTTGGGCACCGTGGCGCATTGAATCAGAAAACACGGCGCTGGCTCAGGCTTTAGGGCTCGCCGAAATCGGACAAGAACTGTCCGACCTGCTTTCGCCAGCACGCTTGCTTGATATTTTGCGGAACTTCACCCTTTTCTCTAGCAACAACAAGAAGGTTCGCATGAAGGTAATCCCCCGCTTTCAACAGTACGAAGGCGCGAACAAAATTGTTGAACGAGTAGTCGAAGGTCAAATAAAAAAGGGATTGATCTGGCATTTTCAAGGTTCGGGCAAATCACTGCTCATGGTCTTTGCCGCACAAAAGCTGCGCCGCACGCAAGCACTTAAAAGCCCTACCGTTCTAGTCCTGGTCGATAGGACGGATCTGGACACACAAATTTCCGGCACGTTTAACGCCGCAGATATTGCCAACGTGGAGAGCACCGACAATATCAAAGAACTGCAGACGATGCTGGAACGCGATACGCGAAAAATTATTATCTCCATGATTCATAAGTTTCGCGATGCGAAGCCGAATATGAATACCAGAGATAACATCATCGTCTTGGTCGATGAGGCACATCGTACGCAAGAAGGCGATCTAGGACGTCAAATGCGCGCTGCTTTGCCGAATGCTTTCTTGTTTGGGCTAACGGGAACACCAGTCAACAAAGCAGATAAGAATACGTTTTGGGCGTTTGGTGCTGAAACGGACGAAGGTGGCTATATGTCTCGCTATACCTTCCATGACTCCATTCGCGACGCTGCAACCTTACCGCTACATTTTGAACCACGCTTAGTCGACGTTCATGTCGATAAAGAAGCCATTGATAAAGCCTTTGCCGAGTTTAAGGAAGGTGCAGCGCTGACGGACGAAGAAGCCGATGGGCTCAATCAAAAGTCAGCCAAAATGGCAGCCTTCTTGAAATCACCGGAACGAGTCAAGAAGATCGTTGAAGATATTGCGATCCATTTCAAGACTAAGGTGGCACCACAAGGTTTCAAGGCGATGATCGTGACACCAGACCGTCACGCCTGCGTGCAATACAAAGAAGAGCTTGATAAACACTTTCCGGAGGCGGCAAGCCGCGTGGTGATATCTACGACTGCCAACGACGATTTCGATTTCAAGAAAAAATGGGGTCTCGATAAAGGTCAACAAGAAAAAGTAGTCGAGGAGTTTAACAATAAAGGCTCTGAGCTTCAGTTCCTCATCGTCACAGCCAAACTCCTTACGGGTTTTGATGCGCCTATTTTACAAACTATGTATTTGGACAAGTCGCTGAAAGACCATACCTTATTACAAGCAATCTGCCGAACCAATCGATTATTTCCGCAGAAGACTTTCGGCCGGATTGTCGACTACTTTGGCGTATTCGATGACGCAGCGAAAGCGCTTGAATTCGATGAGCAAAGCGTGAAGCAGGTTATCAGCAATCTTTCAGAGCTGCGTGATCAACTACCACAAGCTATGAGGGATGCACTGGCGCATTTTCTTGGGGTTGACAGAACCCTAGATGGCTTTGAAGGTTTGGAAGCTGCACAAAATGCGATTAGTACGGTTGAGAAGAAAGATGCTTTCGCGTTAGATTTTAAGTATCTAGCGCGACTCTGGGAGTCATTGTCGCCAGATGCAATACTCAATCTCTACAACCAAGATTACAAATGGTTGGCTCAAGTTTACGAGTCGGTGAAGCCTGCATCAGATAATGTGGGGAAACTATTGTGGCTAACGCTAGGTGCTCAAACCACCCAGCTCATTCATGACCACATCCATGTCGGAGATGTGCATACTCTAGATGAATTCGTATTAGACGCGGACGTCATTGAAAATATTTTCAACAATCCTGAATCCAAACAAGTTAAGCAACTTGAAAAAATGCTCGCCAAACGATTCCAAAAGCATGCAAGCGACCCTCGATTCAAATCACTAAGCGAACGACTCCTAGATCTGCGCGATAAGGCGGAGCAAGGACTGATCACATCCATCGAATTCGTTAAAGAGTTATGTAAGATCGCGAAAGAGACTATTCAGGCAGAAAAGGATCTAGAAGCTGCGAAGCAAGACAAGTCACCACAAGCCGCACTGACCGAATTGTTTTTGGAATTAAAAACAGACCAAACACCAGCGGTAGTCGAACGCATCGTTACCGACATTGATGCCATCGTCCGCATCGTGCGCTTCCCTGGATGGCAAACGACGATAGGCGGCGAACGAGAGGTGCAAAAGTCGCTTCGTAAGGCATTGTTGAAATACAAGTTGCATACCGATCAGGCTTTGTTTGATCGGGCGTATGCGTATATCAAGGAGTATTACTGATGGCACAGGAAGAACAAATTGGGGACAGCGATCTCACCAAAAAGATCTGGAGAATACTAGAACGAGCAAGGGGAAGTGCGAGCATCGATCATTTTCGAAAATTGGCTTTCACAATTTTGATAATTGGTTATTTTCAGGAACGATTTGGGAAGAAATATAGAGAAGTCGGTTCATCTACAATCGACGAGCTTCGTCGACACATTGTTGAACTCGTCAATATTTTCTCGGTCCAACAATTGATTGTGTGGGATTTAGAAAAAACAACAATAACTTTTCTACGAGAAAAAATTATAGACACTATTTTCTCGAAAGAAGTCGATGCTGATTTTCATCAAGAAATACGCGCATTTCTTGCTGATATACGTTTCCCGGTGACCTCGGTAGTCGCTCAAAGAACACTGTATGAGCTGAACGCAAGGTTTACAGAAAGTGAAGCGCGTACGGGCAGTCAATTTTATACCCCTAATGACTTGAATAAGCTAGTCTTAGGTATAGGGAAACGGTTTAATCCTAAAAAAATATGTGACCCTTTTGCTGGAGTCGGATTGACTGCATTACAGTTTTATCGTGAAATTGCAAACCCTCAAATATACACTCAAGAGATCAATTTAAATTCTCACTATTTGGCAACAATTGCTCGGATTATTCTCGATGTACCAGGCCAAGATTTTCTGGGAAACTCACTAAGTGAACCAATATATAAGAATCAACATTATGATTTGATTGTCTCATTTCCCCCTATGGGTATCAGAATCCCTAAATACGTTATGGAAGATACTACTCGCCAACAGGAACAGCGCGAGGTTTGGAAATTGATGACGATCGCCCGCGACTTACCTGAGACAAGAAGCGATCTATTTATTACCTTGAGCATGTTAAATGCACTTGAATCTAATGGTACTTTAATTACTTGTTGCCCATTGGGGCCACTAAATAGAACTGGAAAAGAATTTGAAATTCGAAAAGAACTTATCCTTAACAATTTAGTCGTCGCAGTCATTCTCTTACCAAACAAGATCCATTTCTCGACGAGGATTCCAACAGCACTTTTGATTCTAAAAAAATCGCACTCAAGATTCGATACGAGCCAATCAATCCGATTTATTGATGCCTCATCTTTTTGCTCGCCACAAAAAGGAAGAAATGGTTTTGAAGATACACAAATCAAGCAGATTCTTGATGCGACTGAAAACGATGGAAAATATAGTGTGTCTGTAGCTGGTCATGCCGTCATCGAAAACGGTGCATCGTTAGATCCCTCACAATACGTCAAAAAATCACTTTCCATTCGCACACTAGCTCTTCGAAATTTTCGTGGATACAAAGAATTTTCAACGTCAATTCATAGCCACCTAACCGTCCTCGTTGGCGAAAACGGTGCGGGCAAGACCTCTATACTTGAAGCCATCGCTGCTAGTCTTGGGCCGTTTTTGACTTCGATGCCCGAAGCAAAAGGGCGACTCCTTCGCAAATCCGATATTCGAATTTCAAATACGGATGAATCCGACTACGCACAAGTTTCAGTGGAGACAAATTCTAGTTTAAGCTGGGATCTAACTTTAAGAGGAGTATCGAAAGGAAGCATTTCCGGAATAGGTCATGCGGCTTTGGCAGAATTCGCAACTGAAATCGTAGAGAGTAGCGCCGAACTTCCTTTAATCGCGTATTTCGGCACGAATAGAACTCTTACTTCAGCAGGAAAAGTTGCAATCGATCCTTTTGAAATTAACAGTCGATACGAAGGCTACGACGGTGCCCTTGAAGCACGTCTTAATTACACATCAATAAAGAATTGGTTCTCGAAGATTGAAGTAGCGGAACTTAGAACTCGTGACGAAGAAAAAAGATCCAATTACGTGCACCCTGTAAAGTCTCTAATTCTTAGAGCAATACAGAAAATCGTACCGAGCGCGGAGAACATTTCTTTCGACAGAAATGAAAGTGATATTCGCGTTCAGTGGCGTACAGCAGGGAATGAACAGGTGTCACTTTCTTTGGAGCAGCTCAGTGAGGGGAATCGGAGTATGGTTTCTATGACTGTTGACTTGGTTAGACGCGCATACCAATTGAACCCGAAAAGCACCGATCCATTAAACGTATCAGGCATCGTCTTGATTGATGAGATTGAATTACATTTACATCCTAGGTGGCAACAAAAGGTCTTAGATGACCTACGATCACTCTTTCCCAATATTCAATTTATCGTATCGACTCACAGCCCCCAAGTACTCACAACGGTAAAAGGCGAAAACATTCGAACCGTATCATACGATAGTCAGGTTGCTGGGCATGTAACCACACCGTATGGTGCTGAAAGCGGATGGGTAATGGAAGAGATTCTTGGTGTCAAACAGCGCCCAGAGACAGATGTCATCGTAAAACTACGTAAGTACTTTAACTTGATTGAAGATGGACTGTCAGAGTCTGATGCCGCTCTACATTTGAGAAGGGACATCGAGGAGCTCACCGACGGCAAAGAGCCTTTGCTTCAAAAGGCCGACCTCGCGATCAAAAGGGTCAATTGGGTTCGTTCGAAAAAAGGTGAATGATGCCTTACTTCCATATTTCAGAACCACCTGAACTTGCGGCATTTAGAACGGGGAAACCTGATGCAACATGGACAGATTTGAAGGCAACAATGAACGTGAACCTTGCGGTCAAAAGTGCCGTCCCAAAAAAAGGCGGGGGATTGTGTATTTATTGTGAGCAAAAACTAATCGACAAATTCGATTTCCAAGTTGAGCATTTTGAACCGAAGAAAGGGGATAAGAATTCGACATACACCCCTAGTGAACCAAACTGGGCAATTTATTGGAATAATTTACTGCCTGCTTGTCTCGGTGGAACAGCACCTAGAAGTAACATGCCGATCTTAATTTCAGATTCGGAGTCTCGCGTTTATACTTCGAAAAACAATATCTCTTGCGGTCAATTCAAAGGGGAAAAAAAACCCAAAGATGGCTTCATTCCTCCCGAAAAAATATCAAGTACCG
This sequence comes from Undibacterium sp. MH2W, assembly GCF_049340215.1. Taxonomy (NCBI): domain Bacteria; kingdom Pseudomonadati; phylum Pseudomonadota; class Betaproteobacteria; order Burkholderiales; family Oxalobacteraceae; genus Undibacterium; species Undibacterium sp. MH2W. The sequence continues at coordinate 573,858 of NZ_JBMPPA010000001.1, forward strand.
AAGTAATATTTCTATACGAAGTTGACGGAAAAATGAAATTTAATCAAAACGCGAAAAACCTTCGTGAATTGAATAAAGCCGCTGTAGACAAACATATCGAGTTACTCAATCTAAACTGCGATCGTCTAAAGCGAGCAAGGGCCAAGTTTGCAATATTGTTGGAGGATGAATTCGCAATCGCCCAACAAAGTGATGAGGACGTGAGCGACCTAATAGAAAATTGGTTGACACCGAATAGTGATGGTCTGCTTGACCAGCCGTTCTTTTCTCTAATTTTAAGTCGGTACAAAAACTTAGTAGCGCAAGCTGAGACTTAGATTAGAGAACATTAAAAAATTCACAGCATCTTCAGCCCTCATCTCAAAAAAGAGACTTGGTTTCTACAAATAGTTTTATAAAGTAAATTGGAATAATGAGCGACTACGATTTTACAACCTTGAACGACAAAGAATTCGAAGTTCTATGTGCTGATTTAGTTGGACTAATTGAGGAACGGCAATTTGAACGTTTCAAGCCTGGCAAAGATGCGGGTGTCGATGGTCGTTATTTCATAGAAGAAGACAAAGAAATTGTTCTTCAATGCAAGCATTGGGCAAATACTCCACTTTCGCAACTAATAATTTCCTTGAGCAAGGTCGAAAAGAAAAAACTCGACAAACTGAACCCACATCGATACATCCTTGCGATTTCCAATCCACTATCTCGATCAGACAAAGATAAGATATTCGCCGCATTGACTCCACACGTTAAATCAAAATCCGACATTCTTGGAAAGGAAGATCTCAATGACCAATTACGCAGATATCCTAAGATCGAACAACGCCACTACAAATTATGGCTGACTAGCGCAAAATTGCTACAGCAAATTGCGAACAACGCTGTGCTTGGTCGAAGTCAATTTTCAGTTGAATCGATTCTGGAATCATCACTTCGCTATGTTCGAACTGAGAACCACGATGCTGCGAAGAAACAACTTGAGAAGTTAGGGGTAGTTATCATTATGGGTGAGCCAGGTGTCGGGAAGACGACACTTGCGGAACACTTATGTCTAGATTACCTTGCCCAAGATTTCGATTTGATTACTATTGCAGAAAGAATAGATGAAGCAGAATCGTTGTTTGATCATGAATCGAAACAGCTTTTTTATTTCGACGATTTTTTAGGAAGGAATTACCTCTTAGCGTTAACTGGCCACGAAGGTAACCACATTACTCAATTCATAAAACGAGTTTCAAAAAACAAAAATAAGCGATTTATCTTGACGTCAAGAAGCACAATCTTAAATCAAGGAAAAACCTTGATCGACAGCTTTGAGATCAATAATTTACGACGAAATGAATATGAGCTTCAGATAAAATCATTATCAACTTTAGATAAAGCAAAAATTCTATACAATCATATTTGGTATTCATGCCTTGCGCATGATTATGTAGAAGAATTATACTTTGAAAAACGATATCGAAAAATCATTGAACATCGTAACTTTAATCCTCGCTTGATCAACTTCATAACGGACAATACACGTTTGGAATCTTGTCCTGCTAATCAGTATTGGAATCACATTTCGCAGTCGTTATCGAATCCGTCTCAAATTTGGGAGAATCCATTCGTCGCACAACAAGATGACTTCAGTCGATCCATTGTTATTTTAGTCGTAATGAATGGTAGGCAAATAGACGAGCAAGATTTGAAAAATGCATACGAAAGATATATAGGATTTCCAGAAAACCAGACTTTCCAAGGTCGGCGTGATTTTCAGAATAATCTGAAGCACTTAACTGGATCCCTACTAAATCGAAAAGTTGATCGAGACAACACTGTTTCGATTGATCTATTCAATCCTTCAATCGGCGACTTTGTCTTGAGTAGACACAGAGATGAAATGTCCACAATCAAGAAATCAATTCTTAGCCTAAAAACCAGTTCATCTTTAAGAACGCTAAGAGACTTGTCAACGAATGGCCTAATTACCAAAGAAAATACTTTTTCAATCTGTGAAGCGCTTCTAAATGACCTTTCTTTTACTGAAAAATCAATTAAGCACATTCAATACCTGGCATTAGTTTGTAACCTCTTCATCGATTGCATAGAACCCAGCAAACAAATTTCACATCTCTTCAAACATGCCGTGAAAGAAATCTCAAAATATTCATGTGACGGAATTACAATCGAATCATTCAAAGTGGTCGAATTTTCTTTCACTCACGGTATATTGAAAGTTGAGGATGTCGTAACCTTTCTAGACGCTATGCTACCGGTTGTCTGTAGTGATGAAGAAATACACAGTTTTATTAACGTACTAAACTGCCTTTCAGATACCACACAAGTATTTTTACCTCTAAAAGAGCTTTTCAATCAACATGTACTTGAGCTAATTCAAGAAAATCTGGACGAATTCATTGATGTAAACGAAGCATTCAATGGAGCGGGTTGGGACGATTCAGAACTCGCAGAAGAACAATTATTGTCTCTGATCCAAATTAAGCTTGACGAGTTTCAGGTAACCTATAACTTCAACAATAGATTGAAAATTATGGAATCCATCGAAATTGAATATCGTCTACAAAAATATATTATGAATTCATCTGACGGTGGGGACCAATACTCGCCTGGTTCTATCGCTCAAGGCCCTGATGCTGTTGATGATTTATTTGACCGCGGATAAAGCACAATAAATAAAAATGCCCTTTGAACTTCCCTTAACACTGCTATTCTTTTTATAAAACGTCTTTAGGTAAACTGCAGTTAAGAGATCATATCTTTTCTCCAACTAAATACTTGAGTACGAACAAAGATGTATTCGGAAAGCTGGAAATCGAAGTTCGATTACGTGATGACTTTGGTCAATGACGCAAATGGGCTTAAGTTCTCAATATTGTAACTTCTGCACCAGACCGTATTCTGGGCGCTTGTAGGTGAGCCGTTCGGTTATATGCTTTGCCGTTTGGATCTTTTACGGCGTGAGCGAACTGATGCTCCATAAAATCAACTCGTTCACCTAGTGCTTCATCCATAATAGTTCGAGCCATAGTTCTGAGCCCATGCGTAGTAATCATTTCTTTCGTGTAGTCAAGAGATCTCAATGCCGCATTGATAGTATTTTCACTCATACAGCGCTCACTCGTTCCAATACTAGGAAACACAAATTTTTATGTCCGGACATTCGGTGAACTGACTTGAAAATCGCAAAAGCCGGAGTTGACAGTGGCACGGCGTGATAAACACCCATTTTCATTTTATATATCGTATGCCTCATTCAGTTTTTTTAAGTCACTCACTGACCAATCTACCGAACGTAGTTCACTTGGCCCAACTATGACTATGGGGATAACCTAAGCCCGACTACACCATCCTCTCACAATATGTCGCGAGCAACGCTTGGAAGTACTTTCGCTATCTCTAGCAACTTCGCAATACGTACCTGCATTTGATCCGCTAATTCTTTGAGGAAGTTCTTTTCTAGGTCAGTCAGTAGCGGGTCTATTAAGAGCGTAGGCAGCGCAGCGTTCGCTTTGTTTGCGACGTTTTTGATTGTCCGTGCAACCAGGTTCAGATTGAGATTCACCTGAGTAGAGAAGTCAGCCCACTGATAGGCATGTATAGCCTCTTCCATGAACTCGTCGCCAATTGCCATCGCAAATTCATGGTTGATGGTCGGGTAGATCAACACGCTAAGTTGATCGTAGGCTGGAGCCATTTTCAATCCGTCACGGGATACGTAAAACGACATGTTTTTTCCGTGCGCGTCAGAGTTGCCTATCAAGTGTTGAAAGATCAGCCAACGCAACTGCCGTAGGCTCATATCGGCCTTGTTGATCGCCAAGTCTGTGATCGAAAATAAGTTGTTCACAGAGACGCCATCTCGGATGTGCTGCACGTGTTCGCCCGACCCAAAATTGCGTTCGTACTTTTGCTCTGGTGATTTATTGAGTGCCTGGCAAGCGTCAATCATATGCAGTCGCCGTATGTCCCCATCAACCACTTGGCGATCAAATCGCTTGACGACTAAAATCGGTTCCGGCACGCGCAAAATATCTACCTCGGCTGACTCAATTCCTGACATCGCCGCCAAGCGCATGCAGAAATATTCGTTGGCGACCTGACAGTCGTTTAATCCGCTCGTCTGAGGTTTTAAAATATGGGTAGACGCGTTCTGCCCACTCGGTAGCCACAAACGTCCATCGTGCGTTTTATGCACGGCAAGTTTGCTTTGATAGCCGGCGATAGACATACGTACCTTACCATCCCAAACGGAAAAGGGGATGTTGGGCATCGCGCGAATACGCTCAGACAGCTCTGTATGGCTGATTTCGCGCAAGTCACTATGGCTATCGATGGCTTCGGGACGAAGTCCTGGGGGAAGCAGCATCAGTGCGCCGGCACTTTCTTTACCCAGCGCATGGAGTAGTCCGAAAATATTCGATTTCGACAGCCCGTTTGCGAGCACTGCTTCATCAAGGCTTTTCCCCTCTGGGAGTAAATTCGAAAAGAAGAAGCGTACTTTTGCGGAGTGTATTTCAGCAGAGTCATCGCTGCCGGCAAGCGGGAGCGTTGGTGAAATGGGATATCCGTTGGGCGATGCGACCCAACCTGGCTCATAAACCAACCGGAACTGACCTAGGTCATTCACTTCAAGCGTTGCAACCTGAGTGTGCGCAATCCAGATGATTAGTTCATTAGTTTTTTGTAGCATCGCTAGCCTCAGTTTCTTCATTTCTGATATCGAGATCCTCGCCACGCTGCTTGACGAATAGATCCAGACCAAGGCAATTGATGACCGCAAATACTTTGTCTATCCCAACCGAGCGATTCCCATTTTCTAAATCCGAGAGCAATTGCACCGATACATTGGAGAGCGCGGCTGCATCATCAATGCGAATGCCGGCAGCAACTCGTCGTGCACGTATCCATTGCCCTAACTCCTGTGCGGAGGAGATTTGCGGAGGAGGAAAATGGGCGATTTTAGGGAATTTGCCAGCCATAATGACTCGAATAGGAGAAATAAAGAGAATCTGAGGAATGATGACATAAATATTTCTTTTATATGAGAAATGATGAGGTTTTTGAGTCGCTTTTTTACATCGTTTCTCATATTTGTTAAATATAGGTGACGATGAGCGGTGACGCAATCATGATTTCTTCTATTTAAGTAATAATGAAATGGTCGGCTTGATGTGATTGTAGGCACGGATCTACATCGTCGTCTCCATAAAACGCTACGTGTTGGTGGCGGGGGGGGGGCGTCGGCAAACACTGCGGTTGTGTTGCTTCAATAATTCGATAGCTCGATATCGCTGGTTTGTCGGAATAGTTGAGCTCATTGTTTTCGTTGCAAACGGAGCTGCGGTGAAAATGAAAACGATTAACACTCAATTGCTTGTTGAATTCAAAAATTGGCTGGCGACAGTTGCACCAAACGAAATGTGTTGAAGCGTAGACGAGGCGTGCAACAGGCCCGCATTGTGAGCGACCTGATTGACGAGGGATTGTTAATATCTACGGTGCGTTGATGATCAAGTGAACCGCAAAGCCAATTCACATTGGTGACTCATCTCAATAACAAACTTCGATGTCACCAAACAAAAAACATCCCGCAAAAACAAAAAAACCTCTTGAAGATTCAAGAGGTTGTATTCTGTTGGTGCCGAGAGCCGGAATCGAACCGGCACGCCTTGCGGCGCGGGATTTTGAGTCCCGTGCGTCTACCTATTCCGCCATCTCGGCAACGCATAAACGAGATTATGACAGGATCAGCTCATTTTTGCAAGCGTGGTGCTGTGTTCGTCGCGCTTTGGGAGTGTTTCGGGAGCGTTTTAGTGTGGGTATTGGTGGTGATGAGGCGCACGTTTTTATATTTTGAATATATTTTTTAGTCCGAATTTATTTCTTGAGACGTTTTGCGTGGGCGGTGTTAGTGCTGGGTGTCGCTGAGTGTGAAGTGGCGTTGTGTGTGTTGGAGATAGAGCCATAGGAAGAGGGCGACGAGGGCGATGCTGGCGCTGTTGGCGAGCCAGAAGCCGGCGGCGCCGTGGAGTACGGTGGGGATAGCGGCGATTTTGTAGGCGCGGAGGATGAAGGCGACGACGACCTGGATCGCATCAAAAATTTGGTACACCGCGATGAAGAAAAATAGCGGCAGGGCGGCGGCGATGATGGTGTCGTTATTGGTGTAGGCGTGGAGGATCCACACGCGGGTGAACCAAATGAGGACGCCCATGGGGATGGCGCAGCCAGCGGCTAGGTAGAGGCCGGCGTTGCTAATTGTTTTTGCGTGCTTCAATCGTTTCGCGCCGATGGCTTGTGCGACTAAGGTACTGGTGGCGTTGGCGATCGATAAGGGCAGCATGTATAAAATCGTGCCAAAGTTAGCGGTGAGCTGGTGTCCTGAGACCGCGACTTCGCCGAGGCGGGCGATGAATAAGGCCATGAACGCGTAAGCGGTCACTTCAATTAAATAGCTTAGTCCCATGGGGATGCCAAGGTGAAGCAGCGCCTTGAGCGATTGCCACTGTGGGCGCACGAAGCCAGTACCAAAAAGCGCGAAGAGTTTGTAGTACTCGACGCGATGGAGTATGACCCAGCCAGTAAGCATCATCAGCCACGCGATGACGGTGGTGGCAGCGGCGCACCCTGGGCCACCCATCGCTGGGATGCCGAAGCCACCAAAAATAAAGAGCAGATTGAGTGGCACTTTGAGTGCCAGCGAGGCGAGCTGAATCGCCATCACCATCTTGGGTCTGCCGACCGCGTTGTTGAGTGCGCTATAAATCCGAAAGCCTAGTGTGGCGGGCAAAGCGAGGGCGAGGATTTGTAAATACAGCCGCGACTTCTCATTGAGTGTGGGGGAGGCTTGTGCGATATCGAGCAATGGTTGTGGAAACAACAGCATCGTGCACCCCAGGCACGACAAGAAAAACGCGAGCCAAATACCTTGTTTGATTTTTGCGCCGATGAGCGGAAACGCGCGCGCACCAAAGAGTTGCCCCACGGTGGGCGAGATGGATTGTAGGACGCCATTGAGTCCGACAAAGATGCTGACATAAATCGAGATGCCGATCGAAAGCGCAGCCAGATCCGTCGCAGAAAATCGCGAGGTCATCGCGGTATCAATCACCCCATTGGCAACCACCGCCAGCTGACCAATTAGCATTGGCCATGCAATGGCGGCGATGTGTTTGACGTTGCCAGCGATGCCCAGTGGTGCCGGCGGCGCAGATGTTGCGTGAGAGCCTTGTTGTCCTTGGGGTGACGGTGCGGTCATTTGGCTTTGCGACGGTACAGCGTCAGCATTTCATCTTTATCGTAAGCGCGATGGCCGTTCCAGATCCGTTGCCACTGGTCGAGCTGATATTGTGCTGGCAACTGTGGTTCTTCGGATTGTTTGCGATTGTGCTGCAACATCAAAAATTCACAATCATGATCAGAGAACCCGGCAAAATGGACGCCACCAAAATACGCTAACGAAGCGCGCTGTGATGGGCCAATGAAGGCTTCGACGCAGTAATCTTTTGCTGGCAATTGCTTGGTTACTTCGGTGCTGAGCGACGCATAAGAAATGCGTTGGTTAATCCATGGTAACCACAAACTCAGGAGCAGCATCCAGCACAAGATCACGCCACCGCTCGACAGAACGACAGCACGCCACAGCACGGAGGGTTGACGTGAAATGCGCCAGTACACCAGCAAGAACCACGCGATGGTCGTTGCCAGCGCCAGTGCGAAGACAAACGGATTAAAGCTCGGCACAAAACCCGGTGCTAAGTGGATAATTTTTGCACTCATTTTTTCTGGCCAGCCGGTTTGTTCGGCGATCCAACCCAGCCAAATAAATCCAGCGATGCCTGTTAACACCAAGACCGCAAACCAATCCACGGCATTGATGGCGCTACGTTTCATGGTCGGCAAGCCAAAGGCCGCCAAGATCGCCAGTGGTGGCAAAATCGGGAGCAGCAGGCTTTCTTCTGATGAGGGATTGACGAAGCTCAACAAAACGAAGCACAAGAAAAATGTACTGGGTAAGGAAATATGCAGGGCTTTTTCTTGTCGACGCCATGCATAAATCGCCCAGCCTGCAAATGGCCATGCCGGCCACGCAAACCAAATGCTGTATTTGAAAAAGTAAGTGATGTTGGCGATGCTTGGCCAATTGACTTGGTGCGTATTCCAAGACATCCATGCTGGATAAGGGCTGCTATCGAAGGGCGCAACGATCCGAATTGCCACGAGCCATAAGGCGGGCAGGATCAGGGCGACGGGGACGGCAGCGAGAATAAATGTGATTTGTCGGGTTTGTTGGCGATAGAAGCAGAGCAGACACAAGCTAATCACCAGACTCAATGGCGCAACCCAGCCGCGCGTCAGTATCAAGAGACCTAAACTAAAACCTAACTGAATCACCAGTCGACGTCGTGGTGCATCCAACAAGCGCACACACAAATACAAACAAAATGCGATCAATGAAATGTGCAGCGTTTCGATACTGGTTTCATGGCTGCGCACCAAAAGGCCTAAGCAGCCAAGGTAAATCAACAACGCGCCATCGGCGAGTGTACGACCAAAATCTTGCGGTTCCGGTTGCCCGCCAAACGCCAGCTTGAGCGGTTGTGCTTCGGCACGTCGCCCTAAGAGGTAGGTGGCGTACCACACGGAGACGGAGCCGAGAATAAAAAAGATACCTGTCGATAACCGCGCTGCTAAGGGGTCTCCTAAGACACCCCCAAAAATCTGAATGCAAATGGCACCAATCCAGTAGGCGAGTGGCCCTTTGTCTGGCATAGGCATGCCAACGATATGGGGCCACAGCCAATCAGAGATCGTGCCGTGTGCCATGGTCCACATCACACCAAAACTGGTGGCGTCGTCCCCTTTCCAAGGGTCGCGTCCGATGAGACCGGGCAGAATATAAAGGAGGCAGAGGGCGAAGATACCCCAGCGTGGGAGTGCAATGGTAGCGGCAGCAGGAAGTCGAACTGGCTTCATAGGTAATCTTTTTATAATGACCGTGTCGGTGGTTGATGCGTAGCGTTGTACGGTCGCTTATCGTAAATGATATTGTACGGACATCATTAGTAAAAAAGGCAGCCTGAGCTGCCTTTTTTATTAAAACCGTTGCGCTGCTTAGTTTGCAACAGATGTCTTGGAACCGACGCTGCCGAACTTTTTGCGGAACTTGTCAACACGACCAGCGGTGTCAACGATTTTATGTTTACCAGTGTAGAAAGGGTGGGATTCTGCAGAAACCTCGATCTTAACCAGTGGGTATTCTTTGCCTTCGAATTCACCTTTGTCTTTTGTGTTGATTGTAGAACGTGTGATGAATTTGAAATCGTTAGAAACGTCGTGGAACAACACTTCGCGATAATTTGGGTGGATGCCGTCTTTCATGCTTGCCTCAGTATATAAAGTAGGTAGCCAATATGCACTTCGTCGATCGCACAGCTTCTTGATCCGATTGCGTATCACTTGCCAGAGTTGATTAAAGTTGGATTTTGCGAGAACAAAATGCCAAGCCCATGATTATACAATGATTTTTATATTTAGGAATAGGCTTGCATTGCTTCCGGAGGGCAAAATCCGGCTGGGGCAAGGCATATTTAAACGGAAATGTTGGGTATTTCACCTGTAAAGCGGGTCAAAGCGCGCCTTGCAGGTAAAATGCCATCCTGGAAGTCTTAAAAAATGAACATCAGTAAAGCAAATTAAAGTAAAGCTAAGCTAGCTAAACTAAGTAAATAAAGGGTTTGAGGTATGGCGAGTAGTTATCTGGGAATGAATGCAATGATCCACACTGCCGAAGTGGCCGGGGTGATTGCGTTTGCCTGCTCTGGTTTTATTGAAGCTCGCCGTAAGCGTATGGATGCTGTGGGATGTTTTACGGTCGCTTTTATTACGGCGTTTGGTGGAGGTACCTTGCGTGATCTCTTGTTAGACCGACGCCCCTTGTTTTGGGTGGAAAACCAAGAGTACCCGATTCTGATTTTTGCGTTATCGCTGCTGGCGATTCCTTTATTGCGGCATTTACGCCATGCCCTTACAGAAAACGCCCTAGAATGGGCCGATGCCTTGGGGCTGGGCTTGTTCAGTGTAACGGGAACCTCGTTGGCGCAAGAAGCTGATATGCCGGTCTTTGTGTGCGCCATGATGGGAGTGATCACGGGGATTTTTGGTGGGGTGCTGCGTGACGTGATTTGCAATGAAATCCCGTTGGTATTTAGACGTAGTCAGTTGTACGCCACCTGTGCCTTTGCGGGATGCTGGGTTTATCTCTTGCTGGACTGGCGGGGTGCATCCGAGGCGGTCGCGGTACTTGCGGGCACGTCCACCACCTTCGCCATGCGGATGCTGGCATTGAAATTTAATTGGAAACTGCCGGCTTAACTTTTTTTAATGGCGGGCAGGTAAATAATCCCGCCAAGAACATATCCACCATGCTTTCGGCGTGCGCAATCATGCAATACGCCGACGTGTCTTCGAGCCATTCATGCACAATACCCACCAAGAATGCATGATTGGCTTGCATCGCAATCCACGTATCCGTCTCAGGATGTAATTTACCTTGATCCACGGCGTTTTGAATGATGGCTTGAATTTTTGCCATACATTCGACGCGCTGCTTTTTTTCGTTTTCAAAAAAAGGCAGATCAGGATTTTTTTCGCAGCGGTGGAAAATAATGTCAAACACGCGACGCTGGCGCTGATCGCCAGAGACGAGTTGTAAAAAATGAATGTCGAGTTGCTTCAACGCTACCACAGGATCTTTGTCCGGTGTCTCTAAAATTTCATTGAGCAGTGCTTCCATGGGTAAAAACGCACGATCGCACATGGCTTGTAAGAGGGCATTTTTATCTTTGAAGTGCCAGTAAATGGCACCGCGTGTCATGCCCGCAGCCACTGCTACATCATTGAGCGTCGTATTCGTGACGCCTTTTTGAGAAAACACTTGCTCTGCCGCATCTAGCAGGGCGGCATAGGTTTCGAGTGCTTCTTCTTTCGTCTTTCTGACCATCGTATTTCCTTTTTGGTCTCACACAGAACGGTTTTGGACTATTTTATTCTTTTCATGGCGCTCTCTCAGCAGCACCCGACCCGTGTTATTTGTGTTCGATCCTTGATATTCACAGCTTAATTTCTGGCAATTGTAGGCAAGTTTAGGTGTTTGTAACACTAAAATCGCTTATTTCAGCAAAAAAAGATCAAAAAATAAACAATCATTTGATCCCCTTCAATCTGTAAGGTTGTTATACGCTATTATATACAAACATGATTGTATGTATATAATAGCGTACCGTTTTTTACTCTTGCAGAAAGAATCCTTTATGCGTTTATCCGATAACACCCCCTCCGAACCGACTTCCCGGACCCGTTCTTCTCTGTCAGCAACGATCCGGCAGTTGTACCAACATCCTGCATTACGCGCAGTGGCATTGAGCATTCCGCTCGTGACGCTGGCAGCTTGCGGTAAGGATGAGTCTGCCAATGCGGCACCAGGCAAGATGCCGCCACCTGAAGTGAATGTCGTGACCGTACAAAGCCGTGATGTGGCGCTTGATTTTGAATATGTGGGTCAGACCGCGGGTTCTCGCGAGACCGAAGTACGTGCTCGCGTTGCCGGGATTCTGGAGAGCCGCTTGTACGAAGAGGGCTCCCGCGTCAAAGCGGGCGATGTCTTGTTTCAAATTGATCCAGGCACTTACCGCACGCAGTTAGCTTCTGCTGAAGCGGCAGCGGGTGTTGCGGAAGCAAAATTGAACCAAGCGAAGCGTGAATATGCCCGTCTCTCGCCATTGGCTGCCGAAAAGGCGATTAGTCAAAAAGAATTTGATGATGCGAAATCCACGCTAGAAACAGCAGAAGCCAGCTACAAGCAAATGCTGGCACAAGTCAACGAAGCAAAACTCAATCTTGGCTACACCAAAGTGGTTGCGCCGATCGATGGTGTGACGGGTATCGCGAATAAATCTAACGGCAACCTGATTACGGCTGCGGATAGTTTGTTGACGACCATCGTCCAGACCGACCCTGTGTACATCAACTTCAGCATTCCAGAAGCGGATTACCTCAAAGTAGCGAAAGAAGTCGGTAGCGGTAAAGTTGCCCTGCCAGGCAAACGTGCAAGCAATGGCAGTCTCGCATTTGACGTGCAGTTGAAGTTGGCGGATGGCAGCATGTTCCCGACCACAGGCAAGATGAACTTTATCAGTGAAAAAGTGAATCCAGCGACGGGCGGCTTTGATGCGCGTGCACAAGTGGCGAACCCAGAGGGTAATTTGCGTCCAGGTCAGTTTGTGCGCGTGATTCTGGCGGGCGCAAAACGCAGTGCTGCCTTGGCAGTGCCACAACGTGCCGTGATTGATGGACCAATGGGCAAGATGGTTTTCGCGGTATCGCCCGACAATAAACTCATCCCTAAACCCGTCGAGTTGGATGGCTGGTCACATGGCGAATGGGTTGTCACAAAAGGCATCAATAACGGTGAGCGCGTATTGGTTGATGGCTTTATCAAAGCCCATGAGCCAGGTATGACAGTGACCCCCGTGGCGGTGAGCGCCAGTGCCGCAGCGGCAACGGGTGCGGATGCAATGCTACCTGCAGCAAAACCTGCAGCGGCCGGCAAACCAACCGCAGCGAAATAAGCTCCCTTTACTGAACATTGTGCTGCATCGTCAGCAAAGGCAAACAGGATATATTCATGTTTTCAAAATTTTTTATTAACCGGCCGATTTTTGCGACAGTCCTGTCGTTAATTATCGTGCTGGCAGGCTTGGCCGCGTTGCGTGTCTTGCCGATCTCACGTTATCCGGAAATTTCTCCGCCGGTCGTTAACGTTACCGCGTTTTACCCTGGGGCTTCTGCCGAAGTGGTAGAGCGCACGGTCGCCGCACCAATTGAAGAACAGATCAATGGTGTTGAGCACATGTTGTACATGAACTCGGTATCATCCGCCGATGGTCGCGTTTCCATCGACGTGACATTTGAAGTGGGTACGGATCTGGATATTGCAGCAGTGAACGTCAATAACCGCGTTCGTCAGGCAGATGCGAAATTACCGCAAGAAGTTCGCCGTCAGGGTGTGACGGTTTCTAAGAGTTCGTCTAACTTCTTGGTCGTTGCGGCCTTGTTTTCACCTGACAACCGGTATGACGCCCTGTACTTGTCTAACTACGCGACGCAAAATATTTTAGATGCGTTAAAGCGTGTTCCTGGTACGACGAATATTCAGATTTTCGGTGCAAAAGACTACGCTATGCGTATTTGGATGCGTCCGGATCGGATGGCGCAATTGGGCGTGACCGTCAACGATATTTCGAATGCGGTGTCTGAGCAAAATGCCCAGTACGCAGCGGGTAAAGTAGGTGCACCGCCGAATAATTCCGAAGAATTAACCATGACAGTGACCGCCAAAGGTCGCTTATTAGAACCAGAAGAGTTTGCCAACATTATCGTGAAATCCGATAAGAGCGGCGCAACGATTCGGATCAAAGACGTTGCACGTGTTGAGTTAGGGTCGAAGGACTATAACTTGTACGGTCGCGTCAATGGCCATCCTTCTGCCAACATTGGTGTGTTCTTGCAGACCGGTGCGAATGCACTGGAGACACGCAAAGCCGTTGAAAAAACATTGCAGGAGCTCAAAGCAAAATTCCCAGAAGGGATGGAATATTCCACACCTTATGACACAACGCCGTTTGTGACCGAATCGATTGCCGAGGTGTTAAAAACCCTGGGTGAAGCGATGGTGTTGGTGTTTATTGTGGTGTACCTCTTTTTGCAAAGCTGGCGCGCAACGGTTATCCCTACGCTGGCGGTACCGGTCTCGTTGATTGGTACGATGGCAGGTTTGCATTTGCTCGGGTACAGCATTAACACGCTGACCTTGTTCGGGATGGTGTTAGCGATTGGTATCGTGGTCGATGATGCGATCGTCGTACTGGAAAACGTCGAACGTTTGATGAACGAAGAAGGAATGTCGCCGAAAGATGCGGCAATTGAGGCGATGCACGAAGTGACTGGTCCGGTCATCGCGATTGTGCTGGTGCTGGTTGCCGCGTTTGGTCCTATCGCATTCTTGGGCGGCTTGGCGGGTGAATTGTATCGTCAGTTCTCGGTCACGATTTCGATTGCTGTCGTGTTGTCCGGTATCGTAGCGTTAACACTCACACCAGCACTTTGTGCGATCGTGTTGAAACCTGGTGCGGAAAACCATAACCGTTTCTTTACGTGGTTCAACGCAGCCTTCTTACGTTTAACGAAACGCTATACCAATGGTGTGAGTTTCTTCTTGAAACGTGCGACCCTTGGCGTGACTTTGGTTTTAGCGATGGTTGCGTTGACAGGTATCTTGTGGAAACACGTTCCTGGTGGTTTGGTTCCCGACGAAGATCAAGGTTACTTCATCGGTGCAGCGATTATGCCGGATGGCGCGTCGTTGGATCGTACTGATGCCATGGTGCGTCAGGTTGAAACGATCATGAAAACCAACCAAAATATCGACACCACGTTCTCGTTGGTTGGTTTGGACTTCTTGGGTGGTGGCGGTCTGAAGTCTTCCGCTGCAACCATGTTCTTCCCTCTGAAACCATGGGAAGAGCGTCAGCAATCCGCGCAGCAATTAGTCGGTGAAAGCTACATGAAAACCGGCCGCATCAAAGAAGGCTTGCCGTTGTTCTTTAGTCCTCCAGCTATCCAAGGGTTGGGGCAAACAGGGGGCTTTGAGTTCTATTTGCAAAATGCAGGTGAGGGCGGTGTAAAACGTCTGGCGACCTTGTTGCCGCTGTTGTTAGCAGAGGCGAACAAACAACCAGAACTGGCTGGCGTGAAAACCCTGTGGCAAGCCAATTCTCCGCAATTGTATGTCGATGTGGATAATGAAAAAGCGCGCTCCATGGGTGTTGCACTTTCTGATGTCTATAACACCTTAGCTGCCACGTTGGGTAGTTACTATGTGAACGACTTCAACAAGAACGGCCGTATTTATACCGTGCAGTTGCAAGCTGAAGGTCAGTATCGTGCCAAGCCAGAAGATATCGGCAGCATGTATGTGCGCTCTGCAGCAGGTCAGATGATTCCAGTACGTGCTTTCACGACGATTAAATTCATCACTGGCCCAGATTCTGTACAGCGTTTCAATGCCTTGCCTGCGATTAAATTGTTGGGTGATGCGAAACCAGGTTACAGCTCGGGTCAAGCGATTGCAGCGATGGAACGTGCCGCGAAAAATGTATTGCCAGCAGACGTTGTCTACGATTGGGGTGGTGCATCCTTCCAAGAAAAACGAAGCAGCAATGCAGCCGGTATTGCACTGGGCGCGGGTGTCTTGATGATTTTCTTGATTTTGGCAGCGCAGTACGAAAAATGGTCTCTGCCATTCTCGGTCTTGTTAGCGATGCCATTCGGGATCTTCGGTGCCTTGCTGGCGGTGTATCTGCGTCACTTCAACAATGACGTGTACTTCCAAATTGGTCTGGTAACCTTGCTGGGCTTGTCTGCGAAAAATGCGATTCTGATTGTGGAATTTGCGGTCATGAAAGTGCATGAAGGTTATGCCCCTGTTGCCGCCGCAGTTGAGGCAGCACGCTTACGCTTCCGTCCGATTTTGATGACCTCGATGGCATTTATTTTAGGTGTGGTGCCACTGGCGTTTTCACACGGTGCCGGTGCGGCTGCGCGTCAGTCACTGGGTACCGGTGTATTGGGCGGTATGTTGGCAGCGACGTTCTTAGCGATTTTCTTTGTG
Organism: Undibacterium sp. MH2W; assembly: GCF_049340215.1. Taxonomy (NCBI): domain Bacteria; kingdom Pseudomonadati; phylum Pseudomonadota; class Betaproteobacteria; order Burkholderiales; family Oxalobacteraceae; genus Undibacterium; species Undibacterium sp. MH2W. The sequence goes on from NZ_JBMPPA010000001.1 coordinate 589,591, forward strand.
CCGTTATTTTTCAAATTGATTAATGACAAGCGTTTAAAGACCACTGAAGCCGATTTTGCGCACCCTGTGAAAGCGCATCATCCATCAGTGACGAACGAGACACCTGTCGTCAACACAACGCCGCAGGTAAAGGAATAATGATGTTACCTTCAAAATTTTTATTGACCGTGATGACGGCAAGCCTTGTGTTGGCAGGCTGTGCATCGGTCGGTCCCGAGTACAAACGTCCGGCTTTGGATCTGCCGACTGCATTAGCCATCCCTGCGACGCAGGGCAAAAGCAGTGCTGTCGATTACATGACGTGGTGGAAAGGATTTAATGATCCTGTTCTCAATGCGTTATTAGAAGAAGCACATGTCAACAACCAAGATGTACTGCTGGCGGCAGGACGTGTGGAAGAGGCACGTGCGTTAGCAGCGGGCACCAATGCCAATCGCTATCCGACCGTGGATGCAAACATTACGCCGTCGCGCACTCGTACTAGTCAAAACGCTGGTTTGTTAGCGCCAGGAGCGGAACCAATCAATCGCGATTACAAACTGGGACTTAGTGCCTCGTATGAGTTAGATTTGTGGGGCAAGCTCGCCAACGCCGATGCGGCAGCACGTGCACGGTTGCTGGCGCAAGAAGCAAACCAAGGTGTGGTGCTGACCAGTTTATACAGCTCACTGGCGCAAAGCTACTTTGCGTTGCGTGCGGGGGATGCCCAATTAGCGTTAGCTGAGGTGACCTTAAAAACACGCCAAGAAAACTTGCGCTTGCAGCAAAAGCTGTACGCCTCAGGCACGATTGGTGAATTAGATCTGCACATCGCTGATTCTGAAGAAGCTGCTGCAGAAATCAGTCTGGCGCAAGCCAAGCAAGCGGTTGCGACGACAGAATCGGCATTGGCTGTTTTACTAGGACGTTCACCTGCCGCCGTTGCTGCACCTGTGATTGCACGTGGTAAAAACATCGATGGCTTATATGGGCAATTAAGTGTTCCGGCCGATTTACGTTCTGATTTGCTGGAACGTCGTCCTGATATCGTCAGCGCGGAGCAGTCCTTGATTGCTGCCAACGCAGATATCGGTCAGGCGAAGGCACAGTATTTCCCGAGTCTGAAACTGAGCAGTGGCGTCGGGTATGAGTCTCAAAGCCTCAAAGATCTGATCAATCCTGCCGCCATGCTGTGGAATATCGGTGCAAACCTGACCCAGCCTGTGTTCCGTGCGGGGGCGATTGGTGCGGTGGTCTCTGGTGCCGAGGCCCGTAAGACCCAAGCCTTGGCGCAGTATGTTCAAACAGTGCAAGGTGCGTTCAAGGATGTGCATGATTCCTTAACCAACATTGCCGCGGATGAACAGATCTACACTGCTGGACAACGTCGCGTCGCTGCACTGAAAGACTCATTGCGTCTGGCAGAGCTGCGCTACAAAAATGGCTATAGCAGTTACCTCGAGGTGCTTAATGCACAACGAGATTTGTGGCAAGCGCAAGTCACCCTCATTGACACACAACGTGCACATTTAAGTGCGGTGGTGAGTTTGTATAAAGCCATGGGTGGTGGCTGGGATGCGAACCAAGCTGTGGCTGCTAAATAAGAGTGGGTAGTAAAAGCGCCCTTGAGGGATCAGGGGCTGCTTTTACCTTTATCATCGCAGGCAGTAAGAAGGGCTGCTATCTGTCAATCACAGATAGCAGCCCTTTTCTTTTGCCCGACGCATTGACTTCATGTCGGGTGCCCAAGTGATGGGTGGCAAAACAGCAAAAAAAAAGCCGCCACAACAAAGTGGCGGCTGTTCAACCGAACGATATGTTGCGGTTGAAATCCGGCTTAACCGCCTCGACGCATCATTTCGAAAAACTCTGCATTGTTTTTGGTTGCCTTCATTTTGTCTTGGATGAATTCCATCGCTTCGATCTCGTCCATCGAGTACAGCAACTTGCGCAAGATCCAAATTTTTTGTAATTGATCTGGTTTGATCAATAATTCTTCACGGCGAGTGCCAGACTTGTTCAGGTTGATCGCTGGGTAGACACGTTTTTCAGCAAGGCGACGTTCCAGGTGGACTTCCATGTTACCTGTGCCTTTGAATTCTTCGTAGATCACGTCATCCATACGGCTACCAGTTTCGATCAATGCTGTAGCGATGATCGTGAGGGAGCCGCCTTCTTCGACGTTACGTGCTGCACCAAAGAAACGTTTTGGACGTTGCAATGCGTTCGCATCCACACCACCGGTCAATACTTTGCCTGACGCTGGGATCACGGTATTGTAAGCACGTGCCAGACGGGTGATGGAGTCGAGCAAAATAACGACGTCTTTTTTCATTTCCACCAGACGTTTCGCTTTTTCCAAGACCATTTCGGCGACTTGAACGTGGCGAGTTGCTGGTTCATCGAATGTGGATGCAACGACTTCACCGCGAACGGAGCGCTGCATCTCGGTCACTTCTTCTGGACGTTCATCAATCAGCAACACGATCAATGTGACATCAGGATGGTTGGTGGTAATTGCATGCGCAACGTGTTGCAACATGACGGATTTACCGGATTTTGGTGACGCTACCAGCAAGCCACGCTGACCACGACCGATTGGCGCGATCATGTCGATAATACGGCCAGTGGTGTTTTCTTCACCACGCATTTCGCGTTCCAGTGTCAATACTTTGTTAGGGTGTAACGGTGTTAAGTTCTCGAACAGAATGCGGTGTTTAGATGCTTCTGGAGATTCACCGTTAACTTTGTCCACCTTGACCAGCGCGAAATAGCGCTCGCCATCTTTCGGTGTACGTACTTCACCTTCAATTGAATCACCAGTATGCAAATTGAAACGGCGGATCTGCGAAGGGGAAATATAAATGTCATCGGTCGATGCCATGTAGCTGGCGTCAGGCGAGCGTAAGAAGCCAAAGCCGTCTGGCAAGACTTCGAGGGCGCCGTCGCCGAAAATTTGTTCGCCAGATTTTGCACGTTTTTTGAGAATCGCGAACATCAATTCTTGTTTGCGCATACGTGCTGCGTTGTCAATATCGAGTCCTACCGCCATTTCCAGCAATGCGGATACGTGTAGGGCTTTTAATTCAGATAGATGCATGGTGAGTGTCCCGGGATGGGAGTATGAGGTGGGGGAGTGAACGGAGGAACTACAGAATAAACAGAATAGTTATTTGTATTTTGGGGTCAAATGACCATTAAAACAAGCTCTTATTTTTCGCTGATCACGTTGTCGGTATGACGGCGACCGTCATGATGGCGACTGTCATTGTTGCGACTAAGTAAGGTCAACGTACTGCATCAAAATGTGATTCATTTTACATAAGGCTCTCTGCAGAGCGATGCGCAACGATGAACGATATTCAGGTGCAGTACGGAATGATACCTTAAATATTGGCGTCAATGAAAGAGGTCAATTGACCTTTTGCCAGCGCGCCGACTTTTTGTGCCGCGACTGTGCCGTTTTTAAACAAAATCAGGGTAGGAATACCACGGATACCGAACTGTGCAGGCACAGCTTGATTCGCGTCGACGTCCATTTTTGCAACAACGATTTTGCCATTGTATTCTTTTGCGACTTCTTCCAGAATTGGGGCGATCATTTTGCATGGACCACACCATTCGGCCCAGAAGTCCACCAGAACTGGTTTGTCGGATTTTAATACGTCTGCTTCAAAAGAAGCATCGCTTACATATTTGATGTTTTCGCTCATGGAATCCTCATCGAGAGGGAAAAATTAAGGGGTAACAGCGCCACAGAATATCGGTCAGAAATCGGAACTCGCCGCATTCAGTGTTGAATCTTGAGGCGATTGGCGTAAATTCAATGGCATTTGTACAGATACCAGAAAGAGGCCAACGAAGAGACTAGCGTGGTTAGCTATGCGGCAAATAATAACCTATTTTTCAAAAAAGTGTGATGCCTGCGCGTATTTTGTGATCTTCCTCACATAAAATATTTATTTGATTACTAAATTGGTGTTTTTTTATCGACGATTCATTGGTTTTTACCTAATTCCATTCAAATTAGTTTTAAATTTTGTCAAAATTGAAGTCGATGCCGATTTTTCAGCACTTCGCCTTGGCAAGTTCTGTGTTGACAGAAAATTTACTCGTATAATAAGAACCCAGATTTGTTGTGCTTGAAAACTACCTATGATGATCTCTGATTTTGAATTACTCGCCGAAAAAGTGACGAAGCTCGCTGAGCTTACCCATGCCCTGCGCACGGAGAATGCGAGTCTGCGTAACGAAGTCGCCTTATTGACTGCGCAGAATCAAGAGATGCAACAACGCATGCAACAAGCGCATAGCAGAGTGACCGCATTACTGGCGCAACTCCCCGCAGAAATCACGACAGATGAGGAAGCAGCATGACTGACAAGAAAGTGATCCAGGTTGACGTGACAATCATGGGACAGAGTTACAAGCTCGCTTGCAAAGAAGGTGAAGACCGCGCACTACGTGAGGCTGCTGCGTATTTGGATGCCAAAATGACGGCACTGCGCGACTCATCCAAAGTCAAAGGTACTGACCGCATCGCTGTCATGGCTGCATTGGGCATGACCACTGAATTACTCGCCACTAAATCTCCTGAAGGTCCGTTGTCAGGAATGTCGATGTCCGAGGTCAAGCAAAAAATGACGCAGATGCATGAAGTGATGGATCAAGCCCTCACACCACAAGAAAACCTATTTTGAATGCAGGGTCATTGCTTAATTTAATCAAAAACAATGACATCAAATGGCGAATTCAGAGTAAACTTCAGTTCCCTGCCGTGTTCGCCAATGCCATATATTCCTTGAACCATTTATGTGCATAGGCTGTGGAACATTGTTCGATGGGCGTGAGCGTCGCTAGTCCGATGAACCCGAAATTGAACTGACTGTGGCCAACTTGAACCGCTTAGGTTCAGGATGCCGGCATAGCGGCATCGGCGGGGACTTATTCTGAACGGCTGTCATTGTTGACAGCCGTTTTTTTTCGCCCACAGTTTCGCCCCCGAGTACCTGTGAGTGATCGCCATGTTGTACATCACTAGCGCCGTTTCTTTCGTGGCATCGCTTTGCATTGCGTTGCAATGTTGCCGGCTTCGGCGGACCTCGTTATAAATGTGCGACAATTTCCTTTTTTCTGTTGAGTGAATTGCGATGGCTTATTGGTTAATGAAGTCCGAGCCGGATGAGGTCAGTATTGATGACGCGATGGCAGCGCCTGTGCCTTGGTTTGGCGTCCGTAATTATCAGGCAAGAAACTTCATGCGAGATCAGATGAAAGTAGGCGATGGCGTCCTCTTTTATCATTCCAGCTGTGCCGAGCCGGGGATTGCAGGTATCGCAGAGGTTGTCTCAACGGCGTACCCTGATCACACGCAATTCGATCCCGCCAGTCACTACTTCGATCCTAAATCAACACCTGAGACGCCGCGCTGGATGATGGTGGATGTGAAGGGCGTACGCAAGACACGTCTGCTGAGTCTGACGGAAATGCGTCGCCATGCAGCACTGTCGACGATGGTGGTGCTACAGAAAGGAAGCCGGTTATCCATTACACCGGTGACATCGCAGGAATGGCAATCAGTGTTGGCGCTTTTGGAGTCCTAAAATGACATCTCACTCTGAGGCTGGATTGCCAGCGTTTCCAGCGGCGCGGTTTATTAAAGAAATTGGTCGCGGCAAAGATGGCGCGCGCAGTATGACGCGTGAGGATGCCACTTTGCTCTATGAGGCAATGCTGGCAGGGCGGGTCTCTGATCTGGAACTCGGCGCTATTTTGTTATCGATGCGCATCAAGGGCGAATCCATCGATGAAATTGCTGGTTTCTTGGATGCTGCAAAAGCCTTTGTATTGCCGCTATCAGCCCCAGCTTCTAGGTATGCGCCGGTTATCATCCCCAGTTATAACGGCGCACGAAAAAAAGCGAATCTGACGCCTTTGTTGGCCTTGCTCTTAGCGAGAGAGGGTGTGCCGGTATTGGTGCATGGTGTGACGAACGATGCGGGACGCGTGACGAGTGCTGAGATTTTTGCGGAACTAGGCATTCCTCTTGTCTCGACAGCCGAACAAGTGTACGCACAAATGGCAGCGCAACAGCCGGCGATGATGAGTATCGATGCATTATCACCCGCGATGGCGAGGTTGCTGAATGTACGTCGGATACTGGGCGTAAGGAATTCAACCCATACGCTAGTGAAATTACTGCAGCCAATGTCTTGTCCTGCATTGCGCCTTAATTCCTACACCCACCCAGAGTACCTACATATGCTGAGTCAGTATTTCGCTACCCATCAGAAGGCGGAAGAGGGGGATGTCTTCATGATGCGCGGCACAGAAGGCGAGACGGTAGCGAGCACGGGCCGTGCGCAACGGATTGATTGGTTGAGTCGTGGCGTTGCTCAAACGGTATTGGAAACACAAGAAACACTGATTGGCAGTACGCCTGCCATGCCAGAGGCGCTCGATCCGCAATCAACTGCGCGTTGGATTACGAGTGTTCTGGCGGGAGATATCCCTGTGCCAGATAACATTGCTCGGCAAGTACAGTTATGTGTGGATGTCGCACACAACATTCAGGCATCTAGTGTTTAACTGGCTTGTTGGGTTTGTCTCGTTTCTGGAGAAACGCAGCCTTAAAAAATTAAATAATTAAATAATTTAATGATGAAATAAAAAACGCGCCCGATTGAAGTCGGGCGCGTTTTTTTGATGGATCACTTCTTCATGATCAAAGCAAGTTCATTAGAAGTTTGCTTTGAATTGAACACCGTAGCTACGTGGTTCGTTCAGGATACCTGTTAGGTTATTGAAGTCGATCGCTGCAACAACTTGCTGTTTGTTGGTGATGTTACGACCATATGCTGCCAGTTCGTATTTACCATCAGCCCATTGGTAACCAACACGCAAACCACCCTCGAGCAAGGATTTTGCTTTGTATTCTGCTGCCTCATACAAGAACATGTTGTAAGTGTCTTTGTATGCCCAGTCAGTAATCGCGTACAGAGTGCCTTCGCCTACTTGTGTTGTGTATTTCAGATTGAAGTTACCAACCCATTTAGGCGCACGTGGCAGTGGGTTACCGTTGATCGCTGCAGTGCCTTTAAATGGACCAGCAGGGTTCGTGACGGTACAGCCATTGCCGCAAGTAGCGACGAAGAGGTTTGGATCCTTGATTTCGGTATCGTTGTAGCTCACACCGATCGTTGCTTTCCAGTTACGGCTCAGGTTTGCACGCAGGTCGAGTTCAAAACCTTGTCCAGTTGCTTTGTCAGCGTTCACCAGTTTGTTTTGATTCACGGCGCCACTACCTGCGGTCAATTGCAGATCTTTTGCTGTGTATTGGAATACAGTGAAATCAACGTGTGCAGTGTTATCAAGAATATCTTTTTTGATACCAGCTTCAAACGACAAGTTCTTTTCAGACTGTGCAACAGAGATGCTGTCACCAAACAAGACGCGACCTTGTACACTTGGTGCGCGGTAGCCAGTTGCTACGCGAGCAAACAGGTTTGTTGTCTTGTCTAATGTGTAGCTGCCGCTCAGATCCCAAGTCACGTTACTTGCTGTTGGGTTTGCAGTCAGGACTGGTGTGCCGCCTGCACTGATTGCTTTGCCAGGAGTCCATTGGCGTTGTGCGTCAAAGTCTTTGCTGTCTTTGGTGTAACGCAGACCTGCACGAACTTTGAACTGATCGTTCACTGCATAGTTCACAGAACCAAAAGCAGCGTAGGATGTTGCATTTTGGTGTTGAACTGCGTAGCCGTCTTGTACGTTACCAGCCAAGGAGTTGTAGTCGAAACTATCCACTTGGATTTTTTCGTTGAAGTAATACAATCCAGTGATCCATTGTAATGGATCGTTTGTGTTGGATTGAACACGTACTTCTTGTGTGATTTGACGCAGGTATGGCAAGCCGTCCGCTGTTTCAGATGGGAATGGAATAAAGCCAGGTCCCATTGTTGGAGCGTAAGAAGCGCCGTAGCCACCGTCAACGTCAGCACGGCTGTAGAACTTCGCTTTGTCGTAACCAGTGATTGAGTAGACTGTCAACCCAGTCAGATCCCAACGCAGACGTGCGTTTGCGCCTTCAGAAGTCAGCGTTTGCTTGTTCAGACCATCAGTTGGGTAGGTGCCGTAGTCAAAGCCTGGAACCAGATTGTTGGTGCCCTTTTGGATGATGTTGGCGCGGAACAATGTTGCGTTACCTGCCATATCGCGACCGTGCACATTAAACAATGCGCTGAAATCGCCGTTTTTGTACTGTAATTGCAGACGTGCTGCGTTGTCGTGGTAGCCTTCCAGTGTCTTTGTACCAGTGCTCAATGGGTTTGTTACGCGGTCGTTGCGGCTTTGTGCCTGACCAGAGAAACGCATTGCCCAGTCTTGGTTCAGCGGAACGTTAACAGCACCTTCCGCATTCACTGCGCCGTAGTTGCCGTAGCCAATGCTGCCGTAGCCTTCAAAATTGCGTGTTGGCTTAGCGGAGTCAAATTTGATAACGCCTGCTGGGGAGTTACGTCCAAAGAGTGTGCCCTGTGGGCCGCGCAATACTTCAACTTGGTCAACGTCAAATACAGGGAAGCCTTTCAGAATAGGGCTTTCCTGAACGATATCGTCATAAATCAGGCCAACTGGTTGTGATGCGTTTAAGTCGAAATCTGTGTTACCCAAACCACGGATATAAAAACGTGGGAAGGTACGGCCGAAGTCGGACTCGATGTTCAAGCTAGGAACGCGTGAGGACAGGAAACGAATATCCTGACCGCTGGCACCGTAGGTGTCGAGTGCTTCGCCTTTGATTGCAGAAATTGACATCGGTACTTCTTTGATGTTTTCTGCGCGGCGGTTAGCAGTAACAATCACTGTTTCCAGTTTTGTACTGTCTTTGCTCGAAGCTTCTGGCTTCGCTTCTTGAGCCATTGCTGCGTGCATCGGAAATGCAGTGCTTACTGCGACAGCGATGAGGGTGCGTGTAGCACCTTTCCATAGCTGCTTAGAAGAATAGTTGCGCATGAAATTAATCCCAAAGGTGAGGTTTGTCCAGATAGAGGATCTTTTTAGTGCAAAAATAATTAACTTTGAGGGGGCAAAGAAAAAAATTTGCTTATATTTGTTCGATTACGCAATCGTTTGCGCAATCGTTATTTAGTTATCTCTTTTTGCTGAAAGCAAGTCAATAATTTCTTTTATATTGAATTCAAATTGGCGATTTTAGGCACAGAAATGTTGTGTTTTTCTAACAGCGTTATTGTTATAACCATATGAAAAATGAATGCATTCTTTTGGTGCGCGATGTGTTGTTATGGTGATGGCAATATGTCGAAGTTGGCGCGTTAATCGGGATAAAAGTTGCACGATGGGAACAGTTTAATGATATTCGTGCTTATTTCGAGTGATATTTGAGGCCGCGATATGCCTCCATATCCGCTACAATCTCGGCCTGATTTTGACGAAAGTAATACCATGAGTAAACAATTTGACGTTGCGGTGATCGGCGCCGGTGCGGCTGGAATGATGTGTGCTGCCGTAGCAGGTCAACGTGGAAAACGCGTGGTATTAATTGATCACGCTTCACGTCTTGCCGAGAAAATCCGTATCTCGGGTGGTGGACGCTGCAATTTCACGAATTTACATGCCGGGCCTGCGAACTTTCTGTCTGAGAACCCTCATTTCTGTAAGAGCGCATTGTCGCGCTACACGCCACAGGATTTTTTATCGCTCATGAAGCGCCACGGTATCGCTTGGCACGAAAAACACAAAGGTCAGTTGTTTTGCGATGACAGTGCCGAAGATATCATCCGGATGCTTAAGGCGGAATGTGATGCCGCTAAAGTTCAGTGGCGGATGCCTTGCTCGATTAATGAAATCACCGCGATTGAGGGTGGAGGCTTTTCATTAGCCACCTCCACGGGCGATATTGTTGTTGATAGTGTCGTCGTGGCGACCGGTGGTTTATCGATTCCAAAGATTGGTGCCACGGATTTTGCACACAAGATTGCTCGTCAATTTGGTATTAAGGTCATTGAACCGCGACCTGCGTTAGTACCCTTGACCTTCGATGCAGCATCGTGGGAGCCGTTCGTTCCCTTGTCGGGTATTTCATTAGAAGTGGATATTGAGACGGGGGATAAAAAATCCCGCATGACATTCCGTGAGGATTTGTTGTTCACGCACAAAGGTCTGTCTGGGCCCGGAGTGCTCCAGATTTCGAGTTATTGGCAGCCTGGAACGGCTATTCGCATTAATTTGTTGCCTGAAGTGGATGTTGCTGCGGCGTTAATTGAGGCTAAAACGAGCACCAAAAAGAATTTGGCGAATCATATGGCGCAATATCTACCAGCGCGTCTGGTCGATGGCCTATTGCTTGCTCACGGTTTTGATGGTGATCAGAAGATTGCTGATATGCCGGATAAGCGCCTGCGTTTGTTAGGCGAAAAACTTAATCGCTGGGAGCTGGTACCGAATGGATCAGAAGGGTACCGCAAGGCCGAAGTGACGCGAGGGGGCATTGATACGCGCGCGCTTTCGCAGCAGAGCATGATGGTCACTAAAGTGCCTGGCTTATATTTCATCGGTGAGTCCGTTGACGTGACCGGATGGTTGGGTGGCTTTAATTTTCAGTGGGCATGGGCGTCCGGCACTGCCGCTGGTCTTGCGTTGTAAAAACACTGCATTTTTTGTGTTTGATGTTGAAAATGGGGTGGAAGCATCGTTATTTTTCATACTGACAGGGAGTATCTGTTAGTCAGCTTTATTTTATGTAGACAAGAAGCTTATTTTGCTGGATACTCCCCACCTCAATTTCAAAATGCAGACAAGAAGTATAGATTTTCTGGTTAAATTGCTCAGATCAATTAAAGTTTTTGCGTAAGATTTAATCAGATTCCTTCCCATAAATCGAAAATCCTGTTACTATCTCTGTCTTCCTATAATCTTTCAATGGTTTGAACTTACATGACCACAATTCGCCTTAAAGAAAACGAGCCGTTCGAAGTCGCCATGCGCCGCTTCAAGCGCACTATCGAAAAGACCGGTCTGTTGACCGAATTGCGCGCTCGCGAGTTCTACGAAAAGCCAACTGCAGAACGCAAACGTAAGCTGGCAGCAGCTGTTAAGCGTCACTACAAACGCATTCGTAGTCAGCAATTGCCTAAGAAAATGTATTAATTCTGATGTTGTATCTGGCGATGCCAGGTGCGATGTTGAGTAATACGTTTTAGGTTTTGCATGCCCGCTCCGGTCAGCCGCAGCGGGTTTTGTTGTTTTTATCTGATTCAGTTTCCTGGGGTAGTTCATGAGTTTAAAAGACCAAATCACCGACGACATGAAAGCAGCAATGCGCGCAAAAGAAGCCGGCAAGCTGAGCACCATCCGTTTGTTGACTGCGGCAATGAAGCAAAAAGAAGTGGATGAGCGCGTTGAGTTGGATGACGGCATGATTCTCGCGATCATCGAAAAAATGATCAAACAGCGCAAAGACTCCATTCAGCAATTCGAAGCCGGCGGTCGTCAGGATCTGGCTGATATCGAAAAAGCAGAGCTGGAAGTGTTGTCCACTTATATGCCAGCAGCGCTGTCGGATGAAGAAGTGCAAGCAGCCGTAGCGGCAGCAGTGGCTGAAACAGGTGCGGCTGGTCCACAAGATATGCGTAAAGTGATCGACGTATTGAAAGCCAAACTGGCCGGTCGTGCAGACATGGGTAAAGTGTCTGGGCTGGTGAAAGCCGCGTTGACACGCTAATGGCATTGACTTCATTGTCTTTTGCTTGTCGATGACTCTTTTGCACAAGCCGCAAGGCTGGTAGCCAACGTTGATACCGCAAAGTTTTATTCAAGATTTGCTCGCCCGCGTTGACATCGTTGACGTGGTGGGCAAATACGTCCAACTGAAAAAGGGTGGCGCAAACTACATGGGTTTGTGCCCCTTCCATAACGAAAAATCTCCTAGTTTCACCGTCAGTCCGACCAAGCAGTTTTACCATTGCTTTGGATGTGGGGCGCATGGCAGTTCCATTGGTTTTCTGATGGAGTATTCCGGTCTCAGCTTCGTCGACGCGATTCGCGATCTGGCGCAAAGCAACGGCATGATCGTCCCCGAAGAAGACCGCATGTTGCCAGCGCAACGTGCTGAAGCCACCGCTAAAACCTTGGCGCTTTCTGAGGTGATGACGAAGGCGGGTGATTACTACAAACAACAACTACGCAGTGCCCCTCAGGCAATTGCTTATCTCAAAAAACGAGGTCTGACGGGCGAAATCGCTGCACGCTTCGGCCTGGGCTTTGCGCCAGATGCGTGGGATGGATTGCGTTCAGTTTTTGTCGATTATCAGACGCCAGAGTTGGTTGAGGCTGGCTTGGTCATTGATAAAAGTGACGAAGAAGGTGGTGGTCGGAAGCGATATGATCGATTCCGAGACCGCGTGATGTTCCCGATTCGCAACACCAAAGGACAGATCATTGGTTTTGGTGGTCGGATTATGGAGCAAGGCGAGCCCAAATATTTGAACTCGCCAGAGACGCCGCTGTTTCAAAAGGGCTTCGAACTGTACGGCTTGTTTGAAGCGCGTCAGGCAATCCGAGAAGCAGGTTACGTCTTGGTGACCGAAGGCTACATGGACGTCGTCGCCTTGGCGCAAATGGGTTTTCCGCAAGCCGTTGCAACCTTGGGTACTGCATGTACGCCAACCCATGTGCAAAAATTGTTGCGTCAAACGGACCACGTTGTGTTTAGTTTTGATGGCGATAGTGCCGGTCGTCGTGCTGCGCGTCGCGCCTTGGATGCGTGTTTGCCGCACGCGAACGACGATAAATTCATCAAGTTCTTGTTTTTACCTGCAGAGCACGATCCGGATAGTTTTATTCGTGAATATGGCGCAGACGCATTCGATCAGCAAGTTCATGATGCGATGCCGTTGTCGCAGTTTTTTATGCGGGAAATGATTGGGGATAATGACCTGACCTCCGCAGAGGGTCGTGCTCGCACGCAGTACGATGCCAAGCCATTACTGCAGGCGATGCAGCCGTCCGGATTGCGATTGCAGATAGTGAGAAATCTGGCGCAGGTGACCCAAACAACGCCCGCTGAAATTGAGGCGTTGTTTGAATTGTCGCAGCCAGTAGCCCGTGTCAAGCTCGCACCGCCGCGTTCAAAACGCAGTGCGCCGATCGGTCTCGAACTCCAGATTATGCGAATTCTGGTGGCCTATCCTGCGTTGTCGTTGATGCTGGATGACGCCATTTTGTCCGAAGCGGCATTGCTGGCACCGGATGGTGCGGCCATGTTAAAGCAACTGGTAACGGTGGCGCAGGGCATGGGTGAGGGTGCGCAGTTCGCGGCGCTTGCTGAGCAGTTAAAGGCGGTGAGTCAGGATTTTGACGGACTCATTGCTGAAGTGGCAGAACAAGCAGACACAGATCCTGACTTGGTGCGATTGGAGCTCATGGGGGCGATTCGTCAGATTCGTTCTCAGGCACTCAAAAACGAAGCGGAGCGCTTGGTTGCTTCAGGATTGCGGACCGATGAAGACAAGGCCCGTTGGCGCGAGATCATGCAATTGCAAGAAGCCTTGCGTCAGCAGGCAGTGACAGAGGCGGGGATTCGTTAGTGCGACCTGATTTGATGCTCTCAGGAAACAAGATATCTTTTTAATCATTTGCTGCTTTATTTTGCATCCGAAGTGGTGTTGCACCCCGAAAATTTCAAGAGCGATTTGCAAGAAAATTGCCTAAATTTTTATCAGTTAAGTTGTCGTTTGTCTAGCTTTGGGCTAGAGAAATGCTTGACCGCGTGCTATAATTAAAGGCTTACGATTCAAGGTCTTAGGTTGTTTCATTTCGCGCAAATGTGTCTGCTTGCGACGAAATGTGTTGTTTAGGTGAGCGTAATGCTCCTCCGAGTAACCCAAAACACTGGCGCTGAGTCTCGGGAAGTCTGAAGCAAAAACGGGTGTGCACCGCAAGCGGGTCAATTTACCGGCGGCGAGGCATTTCTTTTTGTGAATTTTGTACTTAGTACAGGCAGGCGACTTCCTCAGTTCCGGATGGTTTGATTCAATGGCTAGCGCAATGAAGAAACCCGCGAAAACACTGACGTCTGCGACAGTTAAAAAAGCTGCTGCAACAACGTCTAAAAAAGCAAGTGTCGCCCCTGCAGCAAAGACAGTCAGTAAGACAGCAGTAGCCAAAGCAACAAGTGTCGACGTTAAAGCGCAATCTCAGGCTGCCAGTCAGCCTGCTACCAAAGCAGCCGCTAAAAAGACAACACCCGCCGAAGTAAAAGCGAAATCCAGCCCGGTAGCTGCCAAAGCCGCGAGTAAAAAAGAGGTTGCCAAAGGTGGTAAAGCGCCTAAAGTAAATGTAGCTGAGGAAAGCACGGCTACATCGAAAGGAGCAACCAAGGTGACAGCAAAAGCAAGCTCCAAGGTCACAACCAAGGCGGCATCAACAACAAGTTCCTCTGCCGTTGCCTCCAATAAGGCGGCAGCAGAAAAGCGCACAACCAAAACAGTCGCCGAAGTGAGTGTGCCTGTGGCAAGTAAAAAGGCGCAAGTAAAAGAGAAGGCTGAAGCGGTCGTCAAAAAACCAGCCCAAGCCAAAAAAAGTGATGAGCACATTGCGGAAGTCGCAACTCATCAGATTGCTGATAAACAAAAGCGCGACGTAATTGAAACGCCTGAGTCTGATTCAGCGGTATCCGCAACATCGAAAGCTTCCGTGACAACTAACAAAACCGATTCAAAGACAGTGACTAAGCCTACCAAGAAATCAGCGAAAGCTGCTCCTGAAGTTCAGGAAATTAAAACTGGATCTGCACCGACCGTCTCTCAGACGACCGATGCTGCGGTGTTGGCCGCGATTGATACGTCCGGTTATGTTTTGCCAGGTGTCAAAGTGCCTGGACGTCGCGGACGCAAGCCAAAAGAATACCAACCAGAAAACGAAGAAATTGCAGCATTGAACGCGGTTGAACGCGCTGAGATGAAAGCAATTGACAAAGCGAAGGCAAAAGACCGCAAGGCAAAAGAAAAAGCCCTGCTCAAAGACGCATTCTCTTCGGATCCAGAAGCCACAGAAGAAGAACTCGAACGCCGTCGCCAAAAGCTCAAAACGCTGATTAAACTCGGTAAAGACCGCGGCTACCTGACTTTTGCTGAAATCAACGATCACTTGCCAGAAAACGTCGTTGATCCAGAAGCAATCGAAGGCATTATCGGTACCTTCAACGACATGGGCGTTGCCGTCTACGAGCAAGCGCCTGATGCTGAAACATTGCTGTTGTCTGACAACGTCGTCACCGTTACGACAGATGATGATGAAGTCGAAGCGGCTGCCGAAGCAGCGCTCTCGACGGTAGACTCTGATTTCGGACGTACAACGGACCCAGTTCGTATGTACATGCGTGAAATGGGCTCGGTAGAGTTGCTGACACGCGAAGGCGAGATCGTCATCGCCAAGAAAATCGAAGAAGGCCTCAAAGACATGATCCAGGCGATTTCAGCCTGCCCGACAACGATCGCTGAGATCCTTGCCGCCGCAGAAAAAATCGCTGCTGATGAAATGAAAATCGACGAAATCGTCGATGGTCTTGTTGATCCTAATGCGACAGATGAGCCAGCACCAGTTGTCGTTGCTGCCGCTTCGGATGAGGATGAAGAAGACGAAGAAGACGAAGAAGACGAAGAAGAAGAGGACGACGACGGTGGTGCCGCAGGCGCCGCTGCGATCTCTGCTGAGCAATTAGAACAAATGAAGCGCGATGCGCTGGCCAAGTTTGAGATTATCTCTACCAATTTCGATAAGATGCGTAAGTCTTACGAAAAAGAAGGTTATAACTCCAAGGCCTACGTCAAAGCACAAGAAGCCATTTCTAACGAATTGCTGGGTATCCGCTTTACTGCAAAAGTCGTTGAGAAATTATGCGACACCTTGCGCGGTCAAGTCGATGAAGTCCGTCATATCGAAAAACAGATTCTTGAAGTTGCTGTGAATCGTTGCGGTATGCCACGTTCCCACTTTATCAAAGTGTTCCCAGGTAACGAAACGAACCTGAAATGGGTCGAAGGCGAAGTCAACGCAGGTCACGCTTACAGCGCCATATTGGGCCGTAATGTGCCAGCTGTTCAGCAGTTACAACAAAAGCTGATCGACTTGCAATCGCGCGTTGTATTGCCACTGCCAGATTTGCGTAACATCAACAAGCGCATGTCCGCCGGTGAAATGAAAGCGCGTAAAGCAAAACGCGAAATGACCGAAGCCAACTTGCGTCTCGTTATTTCGATCGCTAAAAAATACACCAACCGTGGTCTGCAGTTCTTGGATCTGATTCAAGAAGGTAACATCGGCTTGATGAAAGCCGTGGATAAATTTGAATACCGTCGCGGTTACAAATTCTCCACGTACGCTACATGGTGGATTCGTCAGGCGATTACCCGTTCCATCGCCGATCAGGCACGCACAATTCGTATCCCAGTGCACATGATAGAGACGATCAATAAAATGAATCGTATCTCTCGCCAGATCCTGCAAGAAACCGGTGTTGAGCCAGATCCAGCGACACTGGCAATCAAGATGGAAATGCCGGAAGACAAAATCCGCAAGATCATGAAAATCGCGAAAGAACCGATTTCCATGGAAACGCCTATCGGTGACGATGACGATTCCCATCTCGGCGATTTTATCGAAGACAACCACACACTCGCACCTGCCGACGCCGCATTACACGCGTCCATGCGCAACGTGGTCAAAGACGTTCTCGACTCCCTCACACCACGCGAAGCCAAAGTGCTGCGCATGCGTTTTGGTGTCGAAATGTCGACCGATCACACCCTGGAAGAAGTCGGTAAACAGTTCGACGTCACCCGCGAGCGCATCCGACAAATAGAGGCAAAAGCGCTGCGTAAACTGCGCCACCCATCCCGCTCCGACAAGCTCAAGAGCTTCCTCGAAGGGAATTAATGTTGTATAATTGGCGCTGGTTTTTTTCAGCGCCTGCCTCTTTTTTACACCAGTTTTTACCGGTATTAATCACGCGCAGTAGCACCAGTTAAACGTATTTTTGTTTTGCAGAAAACGTTCAACAACACGAAAAAAAATGGGCCTCTAGCTCATGTTGGTTAGAGCAGCGGACTCATAATCCGTTGGTACCGTGTTCGACTCACGGGAGGCCCACCAGAATTGTGTAGAAAAGGACTTAGGTTTAAACCCTAAGTCCTTTTTTGTTTTTTGAGAGAATGAAAAGACCAATGTCTATACGGCGAGAAACTGAATTCAGTTCGACAGAACGGATGGTGAGCATCGTTGAGGTCGTTATGCATTGCCCAGCATTTGCTCTTGGTTGAGGGCAGGCGCGTGGCAAGCGCGTTTCACTCTATTTGAGTATCAATGGCAGTTTGTCCATTTTTTGCGATCAACTCAAGATCTGTCTTTAACTGGCTACTACGATCTCCGACAATGCGCTGAATGCCTAGGTCGTGTTCTTGTACAACGGCAGTTATTTCGCTGAGCGCTTTAGTGCCAGCTGGGGTGAGTGTTACACCCCACGCGCGGGCATCCATATCGTCATCATGCCTCTCTACCCATCCACGTTCAGATAACCAGGCAACGAGTCTTAATGCGCCGCTACGATGCAGACCTAAAGCCTCGGCTAGTTGCGCTTGTCGCATGCTTTTATTTTCTGCAATCAAGACTAAAGCGGCAAAGCGTTGGGGACTAATGTCGTAGGCGGCCGTCGCCCGATAGAAATCCATAAACAAGGTGTTTTGTGCTCGTCGCAAAGCAAATCCGAGTAAATCATCCAAGATGCCGTATTCGAGAGTAGGGACCCTTAGCAGAGGTCGTTCTTGATTCACTTCACTATCGGCGGTCCCGGTATTTTTTGTCTTCTTCATCACTAACTGAATTATTTAAATGTATCGTTTTTGAGTCATCCGACTCACGTATCAGGCGAAACATCATATCCGATATCCCCCTCTGAAGCAGTAAGTTTTCTGCCTCTATATTTGTTTCTTTGTCATCTTTATTTCATTAAATTATTGTTGCACAGTGCAACAATATGATCTACGATAAATCGCAGCTATCAAAAAAATAATGGAGACTTGAATGACACAAACGCAAACACAACAGCGAACACAAAAGCGCAATATTTTGATTTCTGGCGGGGGCATCGGTGGTCTCTGCACGGCGCTTGCACTCCATGCGAAAGGGCATCATGTGACCCTATGCGAGGCCACAGAGACTCTGAAACCCCTTGGTGTCGGCATCAATGTATTACCTCATGCCGTTGCCGTCTTAGACGAGATCGGTGTGCTGGATTCCTTGAGAAAAATCGCTGTTGAAACATCGGCGCTGATATTCGCTAATCGTCACGGTCAGACGATTTATAAAGATCCTCGTGGTACGTCAGCGGGATATTCCCATCCGCAATTGAGTATTCATCGCGGTCAACTTCAAATGCACCTATGGGAAGAGGTCGTCAAACGTATCGGACAGCAGCATCTTCATCTCGGACAAAAAATTCGCTCTGTGACGCAAAGCGCGGATCACATCACAGCAACGGCGGTATTGCCGGATGGGACAGAAGTGCAGCACACCGCCGATTTTTTGATTGCAGCGGACGGGATTCATTCTGCTATTCGCAAACAATTTTACCCAGACGAGGGTGCACCAAAGTGGAATGGCATGATGATGTGGCGCGGAACAAGTCGGGTCAAACCCTTTCTTGATGGAAGATCGATGGTGCAGGCAGGTCATCGTCGCGCAAAATTTGTGGTCTATCCCATAGAAGCGCCGAGTGCTGACGGATTGCAGTTGATCAATTGGATTTGCGATCGACGTTTGCGAGAGGATGGCTTCGGTGGTGCTCTCACTGCCCCGTCACGTGAGGATTGGAATCAACAGGGAGACCTCAATGATCTTCTTCCGACATTTGGTGAGTGGAAATTTGAATGGCTTGATATCCCAGAGGTATTGCACGGGGCAACGCAACTGTTTGAGTGGCCGATGGTTGATCGCGATCCCTTACCTCGTTGGCGTCATGACCGGGTGACCTTGCTTGGTGATGCTGCGCATCCTATGTATCCGATTGGGTCTAATGGTGCGACGCAAGCAATTTTAGATGCCAAATGCATTGCAGATGCGCTTGATCGAGACTTGCCTCTTGAGGCTGCTCTTGATGAGTATGAAAGCCAGCGCCGTCCGATGTGCGCTGACATTGTTCGGTTAAATCGTCAGGAAGGACTTGATGCGATTCTCGATGTGGTGGAAGAACGCTCACCAAATGGATTTGCCAAGTTAGAGGATGTGATCGATCCAGATGAGATTAAAGGGATTGTGACGACGTACAAGAAAGCGGCTGGCCATCGAGTAGGGTGAGCTCAATGAGCTTGAAATTCATCTCAACGTGGCTCGCTTTCATCGTGTAAGCGAGTCACTTCAATCAATACTAAGAGGGAGATCGTAAGGTATGAGTGAAGTGTTTGTAGTCGCAGAAATACGGATCACTAACCCGAAAAGCTATGCAAGCTACTTGCCGTTATCAACGGCAAGTGTCGAGAAATTTGGGGGAGCGTTTTTGGTCCGTGGGGGGCGTCGGGTCCAAAAAGAAGGAGGAGATGACCTGCATAGTTCCCAATGGCGAACCGTGATTGTACGTTTTCCAGATGCCGAAATGGCGAACCAATGGTATGACTCCCAGGATTATGAAACAGCCAGGGCTATTCGAATTGCTAACTCAGATGGGAGATTATTTTTTGTAGAAGGGATCTAACCGCAGTCGCCGTCCTTGCAATGAATCATGAAGAATTCAGCAGGGCAACATACATCAATAGGATAATAACAAGGAGACAACCATGTTAAGTGCTTTAGAAATGGAAGGGCAGGATAGGGCTACGACCAATTTGTCGGTGCAAACGCTGATCAATACACACCCATTTTCTAGATACCAGAGGGTGATCTTTGTGATCTGCTTTGCCATCGTATTATTGGATGGCTTTGATACGGCAGCCGCAGGTTTTTTGGCGGTGTCGTTACAACATGAATGGGGTATCACTAAACAGGCACTCGCGCCTGTGCTAAGTGCTGCACTCATTGGATTATCCATTGGCTCGCTGTTCGCTGGCCCTATCGCTGATAAATATGGGCGCAAAATCGTTATCGGCACTTCAGTTTGTTTTTTTGGCCTGACTTGTCTTCTATCGGCTTTTGTCGACAACTTAGATCAGCTCGTCATATTGCGCCTGTTGACGGGTCTTGGCTTGGGAGCGGCCTTACCCAATGTGGTGACATTGATGAGTGAATTTTGTCCTGACAAAAGTCGGTCATTTATTACTAATACATTGTTTTGTGGTTTTCCATTAGGTGCTGCATTTGGTGGATTCATTTCTGCCTGGATGATTCCTCATTGGGGTTGGCGAAGCGTATTAATCGCTGGTGGGTTGTTTCCTATATTGCTATCGATTATCGTCTTCACTTTCATGCCAGAGTCTGTACGATTTATGGCGACAGCTGGACGCTCGTCGAAAAAAATCGCAGTTATCCTCAGTAAAATTACTTCACGAGAGGTTCTAGAGTCCGACTTTATCATCCCTGATAAAGTCACCAATTCAATCAGCGCTGGACTGTCCTTAATCATCTCACGACGCTATATCGTTGGCACGCTCATGCTCTGGTTGAGCTATTTCATGGGATTATCGATTTTCTATTCTCTGATTAATTGGATGCCCATCTTGCTCAGAGATATTGGCATTAAGGCTGAAAATGCGTCGTTGATCTCGGCTCTCTTTCCTTTAGGTGGTATCGGCGCTATTTTCTTTGGATGGCTAATGGATCGATTCAACCCCAATATCGTTGTCGCGACAGGGTATGCACTCACCGCGCTCCTTTTATATGTGATTGGTCACTCTTCCGATACGAATATCTATCTGATGCTCTGTGTCTTCGCTGGGGGAATTATGATGAATATGTCGCAGGTATCACTCGCGGCACTAGCAGCAGCGTTCTATCCCACGCAAGCGAGAGTAACAGGTATCTCGTGGATGTTAGGAATCGGTCGATTTGGCGGCGTAGCGGGGTCTTTTTTAATTGCAGAACTCATACGACTGAATTTTAATTTCGTCGGAATTCTGTCGTCGTTATCGTTAGCAGGACTGATTGCCGCGATCGCATTGATCGTCAAGCATCTCACGAGTGATATGGCACACTAATCGTCTAAGGGGTTTCGTCGTGTCTTCACGTAGATTGATTTTGTCGTAACCAGGCAGACGCGGCGAAGCAGCAAGAGCACGAGCAATTAACAAGCCAAACAGGGACATTGTTTGGCTTTGAATAACGCATGTGTTTTCTTTTACTAGGATGAAGATCGTTGTTCTAGCACCCCCTCCAAATTCTTCGTGGTTACTGTAGAAGTTGTATGTCATCGCACACATCACAGATTGACCTCCAACGGATCGTCAAAATGCGTCGAAACTGGCTGAAACATAGGATATTTCATTAATTCCCCATATCCATTTCTCGCATATCGTCCTGCGAATTTAATGGTTCTGATTCGCGCTTAGTTCAGGCAATATCCTACTCTTCATGATCAGTGCGTCGTTGAGACCGTTGGTGTTGATACGGGTTGCTGCTCATGCTTTCTCGGGCCTTGAAATTCTTTTTTCTCTCCTTATTGCGTTCGGATATCAAGGTTACTTGTGCATATATTTTTGCTTTATTCAAAGGAAATCATGCGTACTATTTTTCGTCGAGTGACGTCTGCGCTATGGGCGACGTCTGTGCTTTTTTCTGGCATGGCGGCAGCTGAGGCGCCTAAAGAGTTGCGGGTTGATTTTGCTTATTACTCCCCTCAAAGTTTGGTGCTAAAAAAATTTGGTTGGTTAGAGGAAGCGGTGAAGAGTGACAATGTGCCTGTGAAATGGGTCTTAAGTCAGGGAAGTAATCGCGCTCTTGAGTATTTGAATAGTGGCAGTGTTGATTTTGGCTCGACCGCTGGATTGGCGGCGGTATTAAGTAGAGCAAATGGTAATCCGATAAAAGGGATTTATTTTTTTTTCTCAGCCAGAATGGACCGCACTTGTCGTGGGTAAAGATTCCACGATCAAATCGGTCAATGAGCTGAAAGGGAAAAAGATTGCGGCGACGAAGGGCACTGATCCTTATCTGTTTTTATTACGTTCGCTGCATGACGTAGGTTTGAAGAAATCGGATGTTGAAATCGTCGGACTGCAACATGCGGATGGTCGTAGCGCCTTAAAGCAGGGACGCGTCGATGCGTGGGCGGGGTTGGATCCGCTTATGGCGGCGAGTCAACTCGATGCGGGATCGAAGTTGTTGTACCGTAACGTTAACTACAATACCTATGGCTTTCTGAACACAACAGAAAAATTCGCCAATGAACACCCTGATTACGTGAAGAAGGTGCTCGCGGCGTATGAAAAAGCACGTCAGTGGATTTTGGCCCACCCGGATCAGACGGCGCAAATTATTGCTGAGGAAGCCAAAATATCATTGCCAGTCGCACAGCTACAACTATCACGAAATAACTTTAAAAACGCCGTACCAGGTGAGGTTGAGAAACAAGCGCTCAAAGCGGCTGCGTCCATTTTGACGGAAGAGGATTTGGTCAAAAAAGGAACCAATGTGAATGCCGTGATCGATAGCTGGATTGATCCTGCTTACGCTAAGGCAGTGATTAAATAAAGGTAGGCGATGGGTCACAAGCATACAGGCACTTTTGCTGCAGAGAAGCAGGCGCATTCCGCAAAGGCCTTATATCGACAAGTCGCACAGCATTTGACCGGTGCCATTCTCCCGCTGATATGTCTCCTTCTGTGGCAGGGCACAGTAGACGCGGGGTGGATCAATGCGCATGTATTGCCACCACCGAGCGAGCTCTATGAAACCTTGATAGAGCAGTTCCAGCACGGTGCCCTGTGGCAGCATATCCTTGTGAGTAGTTTGCGGGTATTGCTAGGTTTTTTCATTGGTGCCGGACTGGCTATCTTGATTGGCGTCGCTGTGGGGCTGTCGCGTCAAATTGAAGCGTTCATCGATCCATCGTTTCAGGCATTGAGGGCGATTCCTTCGTTGGCCTGGGTGCCATTATTACTGTTATGGCTGGGGATTGATGAACCACCCAAAATTACGTTGATTGCCATTGGTGCGTTCTTTCCGGTTTATCTCAATGTGATTTCGGGGATCAAGCATGTCGATCGCAAATTAGTCGAAGTCGGAGAAATTTACGGACTCACTCGATATCGTCTGGTTACGCGAATTTTTATTCCTGCGTCGTTACCCAGCCTGTTCACCGGTCTACGGACGGGGTTGTCATTGGCGTGGATGTTTTTGGTTGCGGCTGAACTGATTGCTGCCACTAAAGGGTTGGGCTATTTGCTGACAGACGGACGGGAAACGGGCAGGGCAGACTTAGTGATGATCGCCATTATCATTCTGGCCGTGCTAGGAAAAATAAGCGATGGTGGACTGCAGTGGCTGGAGCGGCGCTCACTCCAGTGGTGTGATGTGTACAAAGCTGAAGGAGGCTAAATTGAAGAGCAAACTATTGCAATTACAGGTGCAGGCGAAGGATTTTCCTGGACATCGGGTGATTGATGATATGGCATTCGCGCTCGACCATCATGAGATTGTCAGCCTCGTTGGGCCAAGTGGTTGCGGTAAAAGTACGTTATTGAGGATCATTTCTGGGTTGGATAAAAAATACCAAGGCCAAGTCTTGATCAATGATAAGACGCCGCATGTCCACTCGCCCGATGTCGGATTTGTGTTTCAAGAACCCCGTCTGCTGCCATGGCTCACTGTGGCGCAAAACGTTGGTTTTGATCAGGGAGAAAAAGGTGCCACGAGTGAACTGACCAAAGAGCTCTTAGCCGAAGTTGGTTTGTCCGATTTCGCGAACGCTTACCCCAAAGAACTCTCTGGGGGGATGGCACAAAGAGCAGCGATTGCACGGGGTCTATTCACCCATCCGGATTTGTTGCTGCTCGATGAACCCTTCAGTGCCGTCGATGCATTGACGCGTATGCGTTTGCAAGACTTGTTGTTATCTATTGCGACAAAACATCAAACAACCATTTTACTGGTCACCCATGATGTGCAAGAGGCTGCTTTCCTAAGTGACAGGGTATTGATTCTCGCCAGTAATCCAGGTCGTATTGTTGGTGAAGTGGATATCACACTTCCTCGACCACGCGACCGTAACAACCCACTCATCGCTCAGAAGCAAACCGAGATTCTTAATTTGCTTCACCATTCACAACATAGCGATCTGAAAGTTGCTCCTGCGGTGAGCGATAGTGCGCGTTCTGAATACGGGTTTGTGAATTATCAGTTGGCGATTTAAGGTAAGTGATGGGTGTTGTTAATGCGGTGTTGATCAGCGCAAACAACGTTGGCACAGCGAGTGAACGCGGGTTGAATCTCGTGATAAATACTAAAACAACTAAGTCGATTTCAACCTGAGTGCATCCAGTAAAACAGAGAAAGCTGGCGATAGTTGACGCCGACTTGCAAAGTAAAGGTGATAGCCTGGAAAGTAAGGGCACCACTCTGTCATGACTCTTACAAGACGTCCAGCTTGGACATCTTGTTCTACCATATCCTCGGGAACATAGGCGATACCTAATCCCGCCAATGCGGCTGCGACCATTTGAGGGCTAGTATTAAAAGTGAGTTGTCCCTCGACGCGAACATTGACGGCATGATTCTCTTTTTCAAATTCCCACGCGTACAAACCTCCGTGCGTGGCAAATCGAAATCCAATGCAATTATGGTGGGCGAGATCCTGGGGTATCTTGGGAACCGGATACTTTGAAAAATAACTCGGAGAGGCAACGACGGCCATGCGTAGATCCGGTGCGATCCGAACTGCGATCATGTCTTTGGCGACTTGATCACCTAGCCTTACACCAGCGTCAAATCGTTCAGCGACGATATCAATGAGCCCATAGTTGATGATGACTTCGACTTTGATGTCAGGATAGTTCGGTAAGAATTTTTCTAGTAAAGGCCACACGACATTCGTGGCTGCATGCCCCGCCGCAGAGATCCTGATATTGCCGGCCGGTTTGTCTCGTAACTCACTTAAAGCAGCCACCTCTGCCTCAATTTCATCCAATCGCGGTGCCACCGATGCAAGTAGGCGTTCTCCCGCTTCCGTGGGGGAAACGCTGCGCGTTGTTCGGGTGAGTAGACGAATCCCTAAGCGAGACTCTAACGCTCGGATGGTGTGGCTGAGTGCGGACTGAGACACGCCAAGCTGTGCCGCGGCTCTGGTAAAGCTACCTTCTCGGCAAATCGCAACAAAGGCGATCAAGCTATTAAAGTTCTCTTGCGACATTGATGAATTCCTTTCATAAGCTCATGCTGATTATACCGTCTAATCAAAAGTGCGCGCCGTCTGTACAGTGTCGCTGTGGAATAAGTATGTGCAGTGAACAGTTCAGCGGCATCGTTACCTGCTGATATCTTGGAGAGAAAAATGCAAAAACGTCAATTAGGTCACAGCGGTCTAGAGGTATCCGCGATGGGATTCGGATGCATGGGGTTGAGCTATGGTTATGGGGCAGCAGCCGATAAGGACGTTGCGATTCAATTGATCCGGCAAGCGGTCGATGCAGGCGTCACCCTGTTTGATACTGCGGAAGCTTATGGCGCGCTAAATCAAGAGATTGTCGGCGATGCGCTCGCTCCGGTTCGTGAGCAGGTCATTATCGCTACTAAATTTGGTTTCAAAAATGGGGATATTAAACAAGGTCTGGATAGTCACCCTGCGAGCATCCGTCTTGCAGTAGAGACTTCTTTAAAACTGCTGAAGACCGATTATATCGATCTTCTCTATCAACACAGAGTCGATCCCAATGTGCCTATTGAAGACGTTGCTGGAACGGTGAAGGATCTCATTCAAGAGGGAAAAGTAAAGCATTTCGGGCTGTCAGAGGCGGGTGCAAGCACCATCCGTCGAGCGCATGCAGTTCAGAAAGTGACCGCATTACAAAGCGAATACTCGTTATGGTGGCGCGAGCCAGAAGTTGAGATCTTGCCAACCCTGGAAGAATTAGGCATTGGCTTTATTCCGTTTAGCCCGCTAGGAAAAGGCTTTCTAACTGGCGCGATTACTGAAGCAACACAATTTGACCATACGGATTTCCGAAATTCAGTGCCACGCTTTTCGCCAGAGGCGAGGAAAGCTAATCAGGCTGTCATTGATGTGTTAGCACATATCGCTGCATTCAAGAAGGCAACGCCTGCACAAATCGCGCTTGCATGGTTGTTGTCTCAAAAACCGTGGATTGTACCTATTCCCGGAACGACGAAATCACATCGCTTACAAGAAAACATTGGCGCAACGAATGTGGTACTCAATCAGGTTGATCTCGATGACATTCAACATCAGTTCGCTTCTTTGACCATTCAAGGTGGTCGATATTCAGAAGCCAGTCAGAAAATGATTAACCGATAACGCGAGGGAGAATAGATATGAAAAAGCGTCTATTAGGTCAAAGCAAGCTTGAAGTTTCCGCCATTGGTCTTGGCTGCATGGGAATGACGTCCGCTTATGGCCCCGCTGGTGACAAACAGAAAATGATATCGCTGATGCGGCAAGCCGTCGATTTGGGGGTGAGTTTTTTTGATACGGCAGAGGCATATGGGCCGTTTGAAAATGAACATCTTGTTGGAGAGGCCTTAGCACCTGTCAGGGGCAAGGTTGTGATTGCAACGAAATTTGGTTTTGATATTGATCTCGATACGGGTGTGAGGCGGGCAGGTGTCAACAGTCGCCCTGAGCATATCAAAGCTGTTGCCGAGGCCGCACTCAAACGTCTGAAAACGGACCGTATTGATTTATTTTATCAACATCGCGTTGACCCATCGGTACCAATTGAAGATGTTGCTGGCGCGGTGAAAGATCTTATTGTGCAAGGAAAAGTAAAGCACTTTGGATTGTCTGAAGCGAGCGCCCGAACTGTGCGTCGTGCGCATGCTGTTCAGCCAGTGACCGCGTTGCAAAGTGAATATTCCTTATGGTGGCGCGGCCCCGAGACGGAGTTGTTGGCGACCTTAGAAGAGCTAGGCATTGGCTTCGTGAGTTTCAGTCCCCTTGGCGCAGGATTTTTGACCGGAAAAATCGACGAAAAAACTAAATTTGATCCTACCGATTTTAGGACGATGGTTCCGCGATTTTCTCCGGAGGCAATGAAAGCCAATATGGCACTTGTAGATCTAGTACGTTCTATCGCTGCCCGAAAACAAGTCACACCTGCGCAAATTGCCCTCGCTTGGTTACTCGCTCAAAAGCCGTGGATCGTGTCCATTCCCGGAACAACGAAAATCGAAAGACTGGAAGAAAACTTAGGCGCGTTGGCTGTTGACTTTAGCCAAGCTGAGTTGGATGAAATCGCTCTTGCAGCTTCTAACATTGCCGTACAAGGCGCCCGTCTACCAGAAAGTGCTTTAAAGATGACGGGTCTATAAGGGTCGATGAAGAGAGAAATGCAGGCTGTCCTTTGAATAGAGGCTCGCATAGGAATGTCGCTCGTAACATTATCAAACATATCAATATGAAAAACGTTCTTGTACTTGGTGCAAATGGCCAATTGGCTCGCAATACGATTCCATTTTTTTTGGCTCATAGTGATGTTCACTTAACGCTCTATTTGCGTCGGTCAACTCGATTAAAAAACCCAGATCCTTCTAGAGTTACCATCATTGAGGGAGACGTGCTCGATACACCATATTTAACTTCAATCATGAAGGGACAAGATGTCGTGTATGCCAGTCTCTCTGGTGCCTTGGAGATGCAAGCCACATCGATCGTTAACGCGATGAAAATGGCAGGTGTGGAGCGATTGATTTTTATCAGTTCTATGGGGATTTATGGCGAAGTTCCGGGTGAGAAATATCGCAGTGTGCTCAACCCATATCGTGATTCTGCCGCAGTGATCGAAGCTTCTGATCTTAGTTATACCATTTTACGACCAGGGTGGTTTGTTCATGATGATGAGATTCACTACCAATTGACGCAAAAAGGGGAGCCATTCATTGGATATGAAGTTTCACTCAATAGCCTATCCGATCTTATCGTCAAACTTTGTATGTCTCCGACGATGGAATTGAAACGTAGCATCGGAGTGAGCCGAGGGTAAATTTTTTCAATGCTTAACACTGGAAGCTGTGCGGAAAATGATTCAAGCATGTCAACGATGAATGATTTTTTTGAGGTGGAAATAGTGTAGGAATAAGTAGTAATGCTGGAATTGTTATTCACATGAATAGATGAAAAGAGGGTAGATATGATAGACGTTATTGTTGTTATCGGTTCTGGCTCGATTGGCATTGCGATCGCTCGTCGCGTCGGTGTGGGCAAGCATATTGTCTTGGCTGACTTACGAGAAAGTAATGCGACAGATGCGGCTGTTGTACTTAACAATGCAGGTTACCAAGTTAGTACTGCGATTGTGGATGTTACTGTTCGCGCATCGGTGCAATCGCTGGTACACGTTGCATTGAGTTTCGGATCTATCACGGGCGTGATACATGCTGCCGGTGTTTCCCCAAGTCAGGCTAGCCCAGCGACAATTTTAGCGGTCGATTTGTATGGAACGGCTTTGGTGCTTGAAGAGTTTGGAAACGTGATCGCCAAGGGAGGCTCTGGAATTGTTATCGCTTCTCAATCGGGACATCGGTTACCCGCACTGACTGCTGAACAGGATAGATTACTTGCAACGACACCCACTGATCAGCTACTTGCTTTGCCGATGCTGCAAGCGGATCAGATCACAGATTCATTACATGCTTACCAAATCTCGAAACGCGGCAATTCATTACGTGTGATGGCAGAAGCAGTGCGCTGGGGGAAACGTGGTGCGAGAGTCAATACGATCAGTCCTGGCATCATTATTACACCACTTGCCAACGATGAGCTCAATGGTCCGCGTGGAGAAGGATACCGACGGATGATGAATTTATGCCCAGCGCAACGTGCTGGGACACCAGACGAGATTGGTCATGTGGGTGCCTTATTGATGGGGCCTGATGGTGCGTTTATTACTGGTAGCGATTTCTTAATAGATGGTGGCGTGACTGCCTCCTATTTTTACGGTGATCTCGCTCCAAAGTAGCCCGTAACAGTGACATCCTCAACTTATTTGGTTCGGATAATTGCCCATGGAAGAGCATCAATCAGATAAAACTACAGAGCCTCAGTATAGGCTCCGCAGTATTACGAGTTGGATGGAAGAACATTTAGCGGAAGCGCTAAGCCTTAGTCAATTAGCGGAGAGAGCGGGTGTCAGTGAGTACCATTTTAATCGCTGGTTTAAACGCACAATCGGGCTTCCACCCTCGCAGTACCAAATAGCGCTCAGGTTAGACCGGGCAAAACGACTATTACGAGAAACAAACTTAGATCTCATCGATATTGCGAATGAGGTAGGTTACGTCAATGCTAGTGACTTTGCGCGTCTGTTTCGAAAGGCATCGGGGATGACACCGAATGACTATCGACAATCGCTACATGAAAATGAAGAGTCTCTTACTAAATGATGGAAAGGAAATCTAATGAAATTACGTGAACTGGGAAAGAGTGGACTACAGGTCTCTGCACTTGGTATGGGGGTGATGAATTTAAGCTTTGGTACAGGTAAGGCGGTCGATGAGAGCACGGGAGTCGATGTGATCAGAGCTGCCGTTGAGCGGGGAATTACGTTCTTCGATACAGCGCAAGCGTATGGTCCCTACACGAATGAAATTTTGCTAGGAAAAGCCCTGCAACCTTTCAGAAAAGACGTTGTGATTGCGACAAAGTTCGGCTTTAAATTGGAAAATGGAGCCATTGTCGGTACTGATAGTCGTCCAGAAACAATCCGTGCCGTGGCTGAGGCCTCGTTGAAGAGTCTGCGCACAGACTATATCGATTTGTTTTATCAGCATCGGGTTGATCCGAATGTTCCTATCGAGGATGTGGTTGGGACATTGAAAGACTTGATCACGGAAGGCAAGATACGCCATTACGGTTTATCCGAAGTAGGTGCCGCAACGATTCGTCGCGCCCATGCAGTGCATCCCGTCACCGCGGTACAAAACCAATATTCAATCTGGACAAGAGAGCCTGAGGCTGAAGTTATCCCAGTCTGTGAAGAACTCGGAATCGGCTTCGTGCCATGGGGACCTCTTGGAACTGGGTTTTTAACCGGCTCGATTGATGCGACGACAAAATTTGATGCAAGTACGGATTTGCGTGCATCGTTTCCTCGTTTTACGCCGGAAGCAATGAAAGCGAACATGCCAGTCGTCGATATGTTAAGAGCATTGGCCGCAGAAAAAGATGCGACGCCTGTCCAAATTGCGCTTGTGTGGTTACTTGCCCAAAAGCCATGGATTGTGCCGATTCCTGGAATGGATAAGTTGAGCTATATCGATGATAACCTTCAATCGACGAATGTCGCATTATCTGCAGATGATTTGCTTGAAATTGATCGTCGTTTGTCACAAATTGCGATTCAAGGTGCTCGGTTAGATGAGGGCCTGCTCTCGATGTCTGAATAAGTCAAATGTCTCAAAGAAACGTAGACAAAGAAGTGATGTCAGTGTTGGAAACCTACCATGCCGTAATGGTAGGTGCATCAATCGACACCTTAGATGTGATACTAGATGAAGGGTTCACGCTGACACACATAACAGGTTATGTCCAGCCACGAGAGGAGTGGCTGGATGTTGTTCGTTGTGGAGATTTTAATTACCACGACATTCATATCGATGAAAGCTCTCTGAGTGTGGACATTAGTTCTATTTCTGCGAAAGTAAAAGGACGGGGCATTTTCTACGCAACGATTAATGGCTTGAAGCGACGTTGGCCATTGCAATTCAATATCATTTTGTTGAAGCAGAATGAGGGTTGGAAGTTGCACAGTGCGAAGTATCGCAGTGGATAATACATTTGACTCAAGAATGATGATTCAAGAAGAGGAAAAAGATGCGAGGTATTTCACTGGATGAGAATAGATGCTTTTCAAGCAAAGCCATGAGTGTTGGTGTGCCAGTCATCGCGCCCAATGACGATATGAATCCGATTCTTTTTTTTAAGCTTAGCGCTATTGAAATCATAAGAGAATGAGCAATTGCTTATTCACACCTGCAACAGATCGGGTGAACGTCAGTGACGCACACCCGATATCGGTACAGTAAAACGAATGTGAACTAGCCTGCGATAACATCTTTCAGATACACTGAATGTGACAATGCTTGGTGGATTTGACGCGAGGTCTCATCAACAAACACTTCTTCAGCGCCTTGCTCTATTGCATCCAACGCTTGGCGTACAACGTCAACAGGGCTGGCTTTAGGAACATCAAAAGTGCGTGTCATATCTGTGTCGATGAATCCTGCATGCAGACCAGTAACAAGTGTTCCTTGTGAGCGCAGCTCGTGACGGAGACCATTAGTAAGTCCCCACGCAGCCGACTTTGATACACCATATCCAGCGACGGACGGTGTATTAATCCAGCTGAGAACAGACAAGACGTTGAGAATAGCGCCGCCACCATTGCGTGCAAGATGCGGTGCAAACGCCTGACTCAAATTGAGTAAGCCAAAGACGTTCGTTTCTAGTTGCTCACGTAGCGCGTCTTGTGAATGTGGCGCTGCGATACTACCCGGGCGTGCAATTCCAGCGTTGTTAATCAGGATGGTGATGTCACCAAGGTCTTTTGCTGCGGCAGCAAATTCTTCTGGTTTGGTCACGTCAATGTTGACCGGAATGACGCCCGGTAATTGAATCGATGCAATATCACGTGCCGCTCCATAAACGCGACTTGCTCCGCGTTCAAGTGCTTGCTTTGTAAATTCAAGACCGAGGCCGCGATTAGCGCCTGTGACTAAAATAACGGAATTTTGGATTTTCATGGGGTGTTCCTTGATAGTGAGTTAATTAATATGGCGAGTACCAATCTACTTTTCACGGTAGTTTTTGATGCGAGTGATGATGCTTAGTCTGAGAATTGGTTAAATTGACGTAAACTTTTATCGACGATCGATTCTGGGAAGAAACGTCGCATAAAGCGTACTTGGGTTGATTGTTTTCCCGCGGTATAGCGAAGTTTTGGTGAAATGGCGGTGGCAGCTTTGACAACCGTCGCCGCAACAACCTCTGGCGCGTCTCCTGCTGTTATCCAATCGCGCATTAAGGATTCCATGCGATGACGTTCTGATTCGTAGAATAAAATTTGGCGGTCAGGGCGAGTGATATTGTCATCAAATGATGTTCGAGTGACGCCTGGTTCGACCAGTACAACGCGGATTCCGAGACTGCGTACTTCGTGGTCAAGAGATTCTGAATATCCCTCTATTGCGTGTTTGGTCGATGAATAGAGCGCGTTATAAGGGGAGGGAATCATGCCTAATATCGAACTCATGTTGATGATGCGTCCTTTCTTTTGAACACGCATCATTGGTAATACGGCGTTTGTAACCCGCATCACCCCGAAAAGATTGACATTAAATAATGCCTGCGCCTGTTCAATTGACGATTCTTCTGCTGCACCAAGTAAGCCAATACCTGCGTTATTGACCAATAGATCGATTCCTCCGGTCTGTAGCTGGATAACCGCGATCATTTTCTGCACGGAGTCATCGTTTGTGACGTCACACACGAGCATCTCGATCCCATCGTCACTCACTGGGACATGTTTTCGACTTGTGCCAAATACTTTATAGCCGGCTTGCTTCAAGGCAATCGCTGTGGCTTTCCCTATACCCGACGAAGCACCAGTAACCAGTGCGACGGGTCTATCAATTTTTCTCATAATTTGATTTCCTTTTCCTGATGGATTGTTTTCTTTTGCAGTGGTACTATCGGATGAAAGTAGGTAACTATCACTTCGATACTGATGTTACTACTAATTTGAAACTAAGTCACTATCTAAATAGTATGAACTCTAAAAATATTATCGATGAACCCTGTCCGATCGCGAGAAGTCTCAGTTTTGTTGGCGATGCGTGGAGTATGTTGATCCTGCGTGATGCGCTTTCAGGCTTGACGAGATTTGATCAATTTCGAAAGAATTTAAATATCGCACCAACGATCCTGACTCGGAGACTGGCGACACTGACCGAAGAGGGGTTGTTAGAAAAGCACCTTTATTCGGAGCGACCACCGAGAGAAGAATATTTGCTCACCGATGCGGGGAGAGATTTTCTGCCTGTGCTTTTTATGATCGGTGCTTGGGGACGAAAATACCGTGGAGAGGGAAAGCTAGTACGATTTCTGGATGCAGAAAGTGGTACAGAAATTCAACCGGTGACTTTGGATGAGGTAACGGGTGCAAAGATTGGCACGCGTCCAATACGAATCGTGGTCCCAACAGAAGATTAAATCGCGCAGAATGATGTTGACAGTTTATTCAAGACGATAGGGAAAGCGCTCATGATTTCCATGCAGTCCTAGCGAGATCGCACCTGAGTATCCCGGAGCAATCTCATAGGAATATGTTGTTGGTGCACTGTTGGTGCAGTTTCCAACTTTCTCAAACTCATGGTTAAAGCGTTAAGCAAAAAATGCCACGGTTTGATTTCCTGAGGTGATTAACTTGCCCTCTCGATTCCACATCGCCATCGTCTGAAACGAATAGCCGTTTTGTGCTTGTCTGCTTGACGAGCGTAGTAAAAACCATTTGTCAGATGTTGCTGGTTGTGGAAGATCGATAGACCAAGTCATCGAGCTCATTGGATAAAACTGAGTAAAGCACGAGAGTACTGCCGGTGGTAAACAATCACCCAAAGCAAGTAGGGCAACGGCGGGATCAATGGTTGCGTGGTTGATATGCCGGATCCATGCAATAAGCTCGGGATGGTCAGAGCCAGATACGGGCGTTGATGGGCCAATAAATCGTACGTCAAAGTTACTTAAAAATGCCGGGATACCAGCTCTTCTCTCTAATTCGGGAAAGTGTTCTGGTGGTTGGGTAGGTGGCGCTGGGCACCGTTGATGATCAATTTTGCTCTCTCTGGGATGCGCAAACACAAACGTCACATGTGTTACCACCTCTTTGCTGGTGTAGCAATCAACAGCAATCCATGTAGCGGATTTTCCTTGTCGTAAGATCGTTTTTTTAAAACGCAAAGGCTCGATGGACGGTCCGATGAATGACACTTGTGCCGACTTCAATGGTGGTAGGTTGTCGGGAGCGTCTTTCAAAACAGTTTGGAGCGCCAATGCCACAGATAAGCCACCGTAGGTCGTTCTCCCTTGTAACCAGTTTTGCGGTGTCACAAAGTCGGTATCTGGATCGAAATGTTGGATGATTTCTTGTAGTGTCACCATGTTTTGCTCCGCGCTTATTGGCTTCAAGATTGTCTATGTCTGCTTTTACTTATTGAGTGACTGATTAATTTATTTAATTCAACGTCACTTTCGTCGTAGCAGAAAGTCCGGGTCGTATTTCTTCGAGATGTTCTTGTTTGGGATTAAGCCGAATGCGAACAGGAACACGTTGGACAATTTTTGTAAAATTGCCCGTGCCCGGCTCAAAAGGTAATAGTGAAAATTGAGAGCCTGAGCCTGGCGCGATGCTATCGACTGTGCCGCTAAACGCTTTTCCCTTGATCGCATCAAGTTCAATGACGACGGGCTGTCCGGGGCGTATGCGGTCAATCTGTGTCTCTTTAAAGTTAGCGACGACGTAGCATGCCTTGAGGTTAACCAAAGATAACAAGCGGCTTCCTGCTTGGACGTAATCGCCTTGTTGTACTTGACGATTGCCGATGAACCCATCGACAGGCGCGTGGATTATCGTGTGCTGTTGATCTTGTTTTGCTAAATCCAGATTGGCACTTGCTTTCAACAATGAAGCTTCCGCTTTTTGTAGTGCAGCGTCGAGGGCAGCACGTTTGGCCCGCGTTACTGACTCGGCACTTTGCGAGACATCCAGTAATGCGGAAACGCGTGCCACATCTTGCTCGGAAGTTATTGCCTGTACGTGATAGGTATCAACATCACGCGTCGAGACGGCACCGCTACCCACTAAGCTCACAAACCTTTTGTAATCGTTGCTTGCACGCTCTGCTTGTGCTTTCGCGCCGCGGATGGCGCTTTGAGAGGCGCGAACGTTTGATGCTGCATAACGTTCTTCTGCCTCTAGGCTGAGGAGCGCTGCTTTTGCAGAGGCAACATTTGCTTTCGCATCCATGAGATCCGCTTCAGCTGTCGCAACGCGGGCATTGAATTCTTCGGGGTCAATTTGGACGAGTGCATCCCCTGCGTGAACAAATTGGTTGTCACTCACATACACTTTCGAGACAACACCTCTCACTTTCGGAGCAACAAACGTTGCATCCGCATTGACGTAGGCATTGTCTGTGGATTCGCTGGACTTCGTTGACATGAGATAGGCAACACCAATCAATGCGACAAGGATGGCAATTATGA
This sequence comes from Undibacterium sp. MH2W, assembly GCF_049340215.1. NCBI lineage: Bacteria > Pseudomonadati > Pseudomonadota > Betaproteobacteria > Burkholderiales > Oxalobacteraceae > Undibacterium > Undibacterium sp. MH2W. Next base: position 624,995 of record NZ_JBMPPA010000001.1, read on the forward strand.
GAACGATCAACCCTCTGCGTGATGATCTATGTGGGGGCGTCTTGACGGCTACGTTCTCTTCTTTTTTAAGCGTGTCCTGATTATTACTAGGTGCTTCATTCATCATGCATCCTTCTTTTAAATCATTACATTACGGTTATAATATAATGGCTTTCATCGACATGCAAGCACGAAAAACTGACGAGACACCACGACTGCGTGTTCTTGAATGAGACGCTCACGTGATGACCAAATCATTTTTACTTCACATTCATTTTGGAATACCCTCATGACTAACTCACATCAGTTGCTTGATCCATCTTCTATGCCGAGTAGTAAAAAGTTTCTGATCTTTGGTGTGATGGCATTTGGTATGTTCTTGGCTTTGCTCGATATCCAAGTTGTAGCGGCATCATTGAGTGAGGTGCAAGCTGGACTTGCCGCGGGCCCAGACGAGATAAGTTGGGTACAGACCGCTTATTTAATGGCTGAGCTAGTCATGATTCCTTTCTCTGCTTTTTTGGCACAGGCCATGTCGACGCGGTGGTTATTTTCGATGTCAGCGGGATTGTTCACGCTTTCAAGCATTGCGTGCGGATTGTCTTGGAATATCGAATCGATGACGATTTGTCGGGCGATACAAGGTTTCACGGGTGGCGCAATGATTCCGACCGTGTTCTCGGTTGGTTTTACTTTATTTTCCGGAAAGCAGCGAGCGGTGATTCCTGCCATTCTTGGCATGGTTTCGGTGCTAGCGCCAACCTTAGGGCCGACAGTGGGTGGACTTATTACTGAATACATCAATTGGCGTTGGATCTTTTTTATTAATATCGTGCCTGGTATCGCTGTGACTGTGTTGACGATGACTTTGCTTAAAATCGATATGCCAAATCCCGCCATGTTCCGACGGATCGACTGGCTCCACTTGGGTTCAATGGCAATGGCCTTGGGTGGTCTGGAATATGTGTTGGAGGAGGGACCGAGGCTAGATTGGTTTGGTGACCACAGAATCACTGTCTGTGCTTGGTTGTCTTTGGTGGCATTGGTTGTTTTTTTAGAGCGTTCGTTTTTTTCTTCGTCACCGATTGTCAGATTAACGCCATTCAAAAGACCTAGTTTTATGTTTGCCTGCATTTTTAATTTGGTCATTGGATTTGGTTTATTTTCATCGACGTATTTAATTCCTGTTTATCTTGCAAGAGCACGTGGATTTAATAGCCTACAAATCGGCACGACAGTCTTTGTGGTTGGGATTGCGCAGTTTTTTAGTACGATCATTGCTGCGCGTTTATCCGAAAAAGTCGATCCACGCTGTGTGATTGCGGTCGGTATGCCAATGTTTTCGTTTAGCCTATGGTTGACGTCGCAGGCAACTAGTCAATGGGGATTTGCTGAGTTTCTCGTGCCGCAGTTAGTGCGTGGCCTAGCAATTATGCTGTGCATTGTGCCTAGTGTTGGCGTCGCGTTATCCGGATTTGAGGGCGTAGAGTTGCGCTACGCTTCAGGCCTGTTCAACTTGATGCGTAACCTCGGTGGCGCCATTGGAATTGCCGTCGTCAATACGTGGTTACAGGATAATGCACGCAGAGCAACCGCACGATTTGGTGAAGCCCTTGCTGGCAATACGCAGATCGTGAACGAGTTGATTGATGGCGTATCTCATCGTTTTAGCGGCGTAACACCAGATCAATCGCTGGCACTGTTACAAGCAAAGGCAATGTTTGGCAAGATCGTTGCGCAGCAGGCGTTTGCAATTGCTTTTGATGATGTATTTCGTTTGATGTCTTTCTTATTTCTGGGCGCGTTGGTGATGGTGCCGTTTGCAAAAAAGGCGGCATTCGGATCGCCACCTTCACCTGTCGATGCTCATTAATGATGATTTAATGTTGAAGTGAAAAGGATTCATCGGATCCTTATATAATGTCATAAACAGTCATTGAGGTAGATCATGCGTTACGACAGTGAGCATAAACAGCGTACTTACGAAAGTATTCTCCGTGAGGCGGCGAGTGAAATTCGGTTAAAAGGCCCTGATAAAGTGGGCGTCGCTGGATTAATGTCAAAGCTAGGGCTCACCCATGGTGGCTTTTATGCACACTTTAAGTCGAAAGACGATCTCATTTCAGAAGCAGTAACGTATATGCTCGATGATCGGCTACATTTTTTTAACCGATGCTTCGCCGATGAGGAATTATCTGAAGGCTTAACGCGTTATATTGATTTGTATTTAAGTAAAAAACACCGTGACGGACGGGAAAGAGGGTGTCCTGCTGCAAGTCTTGCAAGTGATGCCGTCAGACTTCCAATGGACGCCCAATTGAATTTCGAGATTGGCGTAGAAAAATTAATCAATGGCTTGGCGGATATACTCAAGACCTTAAAAAAGCCTCAGCCGAAGTCGCTTGCTTCTAGTATTTTCTCGGAAATGGTGGGCACGATTGTTATTTCTCGCGCATTACCCAATTCAGTACAGTCGGATCGCCTACTTTCTTTAGCGCGAAAAAATATCAAAGAGCGCCTGGGGTTGGTATCGAATGAGACAAGCGACGAGGATGCATAATTCTGTATAAGGCGCTCTACGTTTCGGTGGCCTATCTCCTTTACGTACCAAAGAAGTCGACGAACATCTGATTAGCGACATCATTTCAAACCTGATCTAACGACACCAAAGATGACATTCGGTGCGCGTCAGATTAGGTCAAAATCTCCTCAAAATCACCTCAAAATCACCTTACATGATCCGACTTACCGTGAGGCTATTCGCTGGTCGTTTGTGTCGGACCATCCGCCCCCCAATGCCTTGAAGAGTGCAACCGCTGCGAGCGCAGATTCGGCTTGGGCTTGTGCTCGTGCATCTGATGCTCTGAGAACGCTTTCATCCGCATGTAATACATCGATCTGACTTGCTGCACCTTTCTGGAAGGCGATATAAGACGATTGTCGTGCGCTGGCAATTGAGGCTTCTCCAGCGGTGAGTGTTGTCACTTCCGTATCGCTATTCATTGCACCGGAAACGGCATTTTCTACGTCTTCCGTCGCTCTCAAGGCGGATTGCTTGTAATTTGCGACAGCCTCAGCGGCTTGTCCTTTTGCGTGGTTGATTTCAGCATTGATGCGTCCAAAGTCAAATAATCTCCAACGCAAGCCCAGAACTCCCGCCGATTGCTCTGCACCGCTCGTGAAGAGATTTTTACTTGAGACGGCAGTGGCGTTACCAATCAGCGCGCCGATAGAAAATTGTGGGTAATACTCTTTGACTGCAACACCGACCCGTGCGTTCGCTGCGGCGAGTTTGCGTTCTGCGACAATCAGATCTGGTCGACGACGCAGTAGGTCGGCAGGTGCACCAATATGATCAATGCGTGGTGCGGTGGGAATTGGTGTGGCTGCAAGCAATGTAGGGCGGGTGGTACCAGGCTGCACGCCTAAGATCACATCTAATCCATTCATTGCCGCATCGAGTCTGGTGTGGAGGAGTGGCAACGCTGCTCGCGCTTGAGACAGGCTACCTTCAGCTTGGTGTACTTGGTATTCGGCCAAGAGCCCTTTACTGAGCAGAAGTTTTGCTTTTTCAAGCAGTGCTTCTTGTGTTTTGACTTGCTTTTCGGCGATCTCTAATCGGGTTTGTAATCCTCGGATCGTGATGTATAGATTGGCCGTTTGTGCTTCGATGGTTAGCCTCGTTGCGACCGCCGCGGCTTCGGATGCTTGATATTCTGCTATTGCACCTTGCCGTTGTTCGCGCAGACTTCCGAAGAGATCAAGCTCCCAACTTGCTGCGAGATTGAGTTCGTAGGCGTTGCCATTGCGGTTAAATTTTGGCGATGAATTCAGTACTTGGCCTAGTGGTGTTTCGATTGACTGATGAGATCTTGCCGCCTGACCACTGATATGAGCAGATGGCAGAAGAGCGGCTAGCGCAGCATCATTACCCGCCTTACTCTGTTCAACTCTGGTAAATGCTTGCGCCAGATCAAGATTTTCTTTGAGCGCTTTCTCGATCAGTTCTGTCAGGACGGGGTCATTAAATCCTTCCCACCATGCTTCTAATTTGAGCGTTGTGGGTGGCGATGTGAGCGAAGTATTTGCTTGACTTGTGTAGTTTCCAGAGAGTAGCTGGTCTGGCGTCTTATAAGCCGCTTGTGTGGTGCAGCCTGCAATGAGACTTGCACCTATTAGGAGAGTGAGTGGTCGAGTGGATAGCATGCTGGTTCCTTTTCGATGGTTATTTAGCAATAGTTGCAGCTAAGCGAATGTTTGGTTGTTTTGTTTTTTGGTTCAAGTGTGACTATATTACAGTTTGGTCACATATTGTCAACCTTCTCCGTTCGCGTTAAGCTGTGAACATGACTACACATATGCAACCCCCCAATACCCGTGGCCCTCTGGATCATAGTGTCCGAGAACAAATTGTTTTGGCAGCCACTGAGCACTTTGCGCATTACGGCTTTGAAAAGACAACAGTGTCTGATCTCGCGAAATCGATTGGATTTTCTAAGGCGTACATTTATAAATTTTTTGATTCAAAGCAGGCCATTGGCGAGGTTATTTGCTCAAACAGGCTGGCTTTAATGACCGAGCACGTCACGGTGAAGGTAACGAGTGCTCCGAGTGCAACGGAGAAAATTCGCCGTCTTTTTAGCGCCCTTGTCGAGGCGGGCAGTGACTTATTTTTCCATGACCGTAAGCTCTACGACATTGCTGCTGTGGCGTCGAGAGATCGTTGGCCATCGACGCAATTGTATGAACAGCAATTGCAAAAAATGCTCGAAGACATCCTTATCCAAGGGCGTCAGGATGGTGAGTTTGAACGCAAAACACCGTTAGATGAGTTAGTCAATGCGGTTTATATGGTAATGCGTCCCTATGTGATGCCAGTGCAACTTCAATATAACTTAGATATTGCCAATAGCTCTGCCGTGCAACTCTCGGCATTGATTCTGAGGAGTTTGTCACCTTAATAAGTTGACGCTGACAAATCATCCTTATTTCGATGTGACTATTGACTTAATTGGTCACTAGTTTAATAATGCGGTTCTTTCTATTCATTTTTAGGGGAACCCATGCGTCGGCTTACACCCATCAATCTTGTTCTTTGTTCTTCGTTTTTGGCACTTGTCGCATGCGGCAAGTCGCCCAACGCGGTTGATCCTCGTACGCAAGTGCCCGTTGTAAAGACGGCCACGATTCAAAGCGCTACGACATCAACAACGACTTTTTCTGGCATCGTGGCTGCACGGGTCCAGAGTGATCTTGCTTTCCGTGTCAGCGGAAAAGTCATCGAGCGGCTTGTTGATACTGGTCAGATCGTGCGCCGAGGGCAGCCGTTAATGCGTCTCGACCCCGTTGATCTGGGATTGCAGGCACGCGCGCAGCAAGATGCGGTGGCGGCTGCAAAAGCACACGCAAAGCAAACGGCTGATGACGAGATACGTTATCGCGATCTAGTAGCGGCTGGCGCCGTCTCTGCTTCCACCTATGATCAAATAAAAGCAGCGGCTGATAGCGCAAAGGCGCAACTAAGCGCTGAACAAGCACGTGCTGATGTCGCCCACAATGCCTCAGGCTATGCCGTTTTACTTGCCGATGCCGATGGCGTGATCGTTGAAACCTTAGCAGAACCTGGGCAGGTGGTTAATCCCGGACAGGCTGTCGTTCGGTTAGCGCATGCAGGGCAGCGTGAAGCCATCGTGCATTTACCAGAAACAGTCCGCCCAGCAACGGGAACGGTGGCGTCAGCGACCTTATATGGGAAGGACAATATTCACCTGCCAGCCAAACTACGGTTGTTGTCCAATGCCGCTGATCCACTCACTCGTACGTTTGAAGCGCGATACGTCCTTGAAGGTGAGCTGAGTGATGCTCCCCTTGGGGCGACAGTGAATATCGATATTCAGCAGGGCAATGCATCAGACGGCGGATGGCAAGTCCCGACGGCTGCAATTGAGGATGCTTGGAAAGGCCCAGGTGTGTGGGTGGTGTCAGGTTCTCCAGCAAAGGTGAATTGGCGTCCAGTACACGTTCTCAGTATCGGTGACGAAACGAGCCGCATCTCGGGCTCGTTGAAATCGGGAGAGCAAATTGCCGCCTTGGGTGTGCATCTTTTGCATGAAGGTGAGCACGTAGCGATTGTGGCGAAGGAAGGAGTGCATCCATGAGTTCTGGTCGATTTAATCTTTCTGCCCTTGCTGTGCGTGAACGCTCTATCACGGTATTTCTGATTTTTTTGATTTCAGTTGCGGGTATTCTTGCCTTCTTTAAGCTCGGTCGTGCGGAAGATCCTCCCTTTACTGTGAAGCAGATGACTGTGATTAGTGTGTGGCCAGGCGCTACTGCACAAGAAATGCAGGATCAGGTTGCTGAACCCTTGGAGAAGCGTCTCCAAGAGTTGCGCTGGTATGACCGTGCCGAAACCTACACACGACCTGGTATGGCATTTACCATGGTATCGTTACTCGATCGTACGCCACCATCTGAAGTACAAGAACAGTTCTACCAAGCACGTAAAAAAGTCAGTGACGAAACAAAAAATTTACCCGCGGGTGTCATTGGTCCGATGGTGAATGATGAATTCTCCGACGTGACATTTGCATTATTTGCCTTGAAAGCCAAAGGTCATCCGCAGCGGTTATTAGTGCGAGATGCTGAAGCTATAAGACAACGCCTTTTGCACGTCGCTGGTGTAAAAAAAGTGAATATTATCGGCGAACAAGCCGAACGAATTTTTGTTTCATTCTCGCACGAGCGATTGGCAACCTTGGGTGTTTCACCACAATCTATTTTTGCTGCGCTCAATAACCAAAATGTACTGACGCCTGCAGGTTCGATTGACACAAAAGGTCCGCAGGTGTTTCTGCGTATTGATGGCGCTCTCGATCAGCTCGATAAAATTCGTCAAACACCCATCGTTGCACAAGGGCGAACATTCAAGCTTGAGGACATTGCAAAGGTCGAACGTGGCTATGAAGATCCTGCGACATTTTTAATTCGTAACAACGGGGAAGACGCATTACTCCTTGGTGTTGTGATGCGCGATGGCTGGAATGGATTGGATCTTGGTAAAGCGCTCGACACTGAGACGACAAAAATAAACCAAGGTATGCCTCTCGGGATGACGCTCACCAAAGTGACAGATCAATCGGTAAACATCAGTTCCTCTGTCAATGAGTTTATGGTTAAATTTTTTGTTGCCTTGTTAGTGGTGATGCTCGTGTGCTTTATCAGTATGGGGTGGCGCGTTGGTATCGTGGTGGCCGCAGCAGTACCGCTCACCTTGGCTGCGGTCTTTGTCGTGATGGCAGCAACGGGTAAAAATTTTGATCGTATTACACTGGGATCGCTCATCCTCGCTTTGGGCTTATTGGTGGATGATGCCATTATCGCCATTGAGATGATGGTCGTGAAGATGGAAGAGGGCGCAAATCGTATCGAGGCTTCGGCCTATGCCTGGAGTCATACGGCAGCACCCATGCTGTCAGGTACATTAGTCACAGCGATTGGCTTTATGCCTAACGGGTTTGCCCAATCGACAGCCGGTGAATACACCAGCAATATGTTTTGGATTGTTGGGATCGCCTTGATCGCTTCATGGATTGTTGCCGTTGCTTTTACGCCGTATCTTGGTGTGAAATTATTGCCCGATATTAAGAAGGTCGAAGGTGGACATACGGCAATTTACAACACGCCGCATTACAATCGTTTTCGTCGCATTCTTACGCAGGTCATTACTCGTAAATGGATTGTCGCTGGCAGCGTTATCAGTATTTTCGTGATTGCAATCTTGAGCATGGTGTTCGTTAAAAAGCAATTCTTTCCGACCTCCGATCGCCCTGAAGTCCTGATTGAAGTTCAGATGCCATATGGCACCTCGATAGAACAGACAAGTGCGACATCTGCCAAGATTGAGGCATGGGTACAAAAGCAAAAAGAAACGAAACTAGTGACCGCGTATATCGGTCAGGGGGCACCGCGTTTCTATCTGGCGATGGCACCTGAACTCCCAGATCCCTCCTTTGCAAAAATCGTTGTTCTGACTGATAGCCCAGAGTCCCGTGAAGCACTGAAGTTACGTTTACGTCAGGCGGTCGCCGATGGTTTGGCACCTGAAGCGAGGGTACGAGTAACCCAGCTTGTTTTTGGACCTTATTCGCCATTCCCAGTCGCCTATCGCGTGACCGGACCAAATGCTGCGACATTACGTGACATCTCAGCAAAGGTACAAGATGTTATGCAATCGAGCCCGATGATGAGAACGGTGAACACCGATTGGGGGACATTAACGCCAACAGTCCATTTTGTATTGAACCAAGATCGTCTACAGGCAGTAGGGTTGACCTCGAGTGGCGTCGCGCAGCAACTTCAATTTTTACTCTCTGGTATTCCAGTGACACAAGTACGAGAAGATATTCGCTCCGTACAGATTGTAGGACGTGCTGCCGGTAATATTCGTCTTGATCCTTCAAAGATCTCGGGCTTTACATTGGTTGGATCAAATGGACAGCGCATCCCATTGTCGCAAGTGGGGAAGATCGATATTCAAATGGAGGATCAGTTATTGCGTCGCCGTGATCGTACACCGACGATTACTGTGCGAGGAGATATTGCCGAGGGTATGCAACCACCAGATGTTTCGACGGCAATCATGAAAGAATTACAGCCGATCATCGATCAACTTCCTGAGGGATACCGTATCGAACAAGCAGGATCCATTGAGGAGTCAGCGAAAGCCAACGAGGCAATGCTACCGTTATTTCCGATCATGATTGCAATGACCTTACTCATTATTATTCTACAAGTGCGGTCGATTTCAGCAATGACGATGGTATTTCTCACCTCACCACTAGGGATTATTGGTATGGTACCGACATTGCTCATTTTCCAGCAACCATTTGGGATTAATGCATTGGTTGGTTTGATCGCCTTATCGGGCATTTTGATGCGTAATACCCTGATATTAATCGGTCAGATTCATCACAACGAGAAAGAGGGTTTAGATCCTTTTAATGCCGTGGTTGAAGCGACTGTGCAACGTGCACGACCAGTGCTTCTGACTGCTTTGGCTGCGATCTTAGCTTTTATTCCTTTGACGCACTCGGTGTTTTGGGGGACTTTGGCATATACCTTGATCGGAGGTACTTTTGGCGGAACAATGATTACCTTGGTCTTTCTTCCCGCGATGTATTCTATCTGGTTCAACATCGCTCCAGATAAGACGCATCTAAAACAAGAAATGCCAGCCTAGTGCGGAATGATCAATCGTCATTTCAATGCCGCTTCATTGTTGTAGGTTGTGCTAGGTCACTGGTTTATTGTGTATGCGTACACTCCGTTGATGGGGTGTTCGACCTACACGAATGAATCCGTATTTCTAATGATTGAATCAGGCCCTGACGAAAAATCGTTAGGGCTTTTTTCATTTTTATGGTCCGAATGACCAAGAGACCTTGCACAAAAAAGGTCGAAGGTCGGCGCTTTTTGCGCATCATGATGAACGCTACTTTCGCGCCACTCCCACACTATCATTAGTCGAATTTATTGATTGCAGAGCGCGGTAGACGTTTTACATTAGGGTACGCTTCATTGATCAGCCAATTTTTAAATTTGATCATCATGGGCTCTGCGCGTCGATGTCCAGTGCGCGTTGCTAGTAGTCTTAACACGCCCTTTTCTGTCATACCGTATATTCGTTGGCCGGGTATCTTTTGATATTGATCAGTAAGTAGTGTCAGCTCTCGTCGTTGAAGAGGGGGCGTTAATACTTTTTTTAAATCATCTGCTGGAATAAAAATCTCGTCGTCTACCGTGTAGAAGCGTATTTGTACACCTCTGAATTCATAATAAGCGCCACTCCATGGGCCCAATATGAGAGAGTCAACCCCTTTTTTCATTGATGGAACGAACTCGACCAGATATTTGCTAAACAACGCGGTCATTAAGAGTCCATCGAATAAAAAGACGGATCCTCGCGTGGCAATCGTTGAGTCATGCGACACGATGTAGTACGTTGCTGCCGTTGCTATGGTGGCAGTGATAAGCCTAAATGTCATGCTAACCATGTGTGTCCTTCTAAATTGACTTCGACGTCAAGCTCCAAAGTAATGACTGCCGAGCATGTGCAACACGTGGCTGCCGTAGTGCTGATGGCAGCCACACTAAATAGTAATCGAGATAAGTAGAACCTTGTGGAGGGGGAATTTCGACCAATTCTCCACTCGCAAGAAATGGCCCGCACAAATATTCAGGGAGTACGGTCCAGCCGAAATGGTTGCATAGCAAGGTTCTTAATGAGCGTAGATCTTGGCCAATCATTGCTGGATTCAAATCGGGAAGTGAGATTTTGTTTTTTTCTAACCAGCGGTCAATGATGGGTAGTTCTAAGTTGTAGGCGAGGATGTGTTCTGAGACGAGCGCTTTTTTCAAATCAGCACTCTTCATGATTTTCTTTGCGACGATGGGTGAGGCGACGGCAATGATGCGTTCGCTTCTGATGAGCTCGTACTTGAGGCGTTTATCGCTGGCAGGGTAGGCTGAAATCCCTAAGTCACAATGGCCCTCGGCCAACATCGTTGTAATAAGATCGGCGCTCCCTGATTGAATACGCACTTTGACGCCATTTTCAAGTAAAGGCTGTAAATGAGGTGTGACAACTTCAGCCAGAAAATCACCATGTCCAATGATGCGCAGTGCGCCAGTCAGTTCGATCGATCTGGCTCTGGCAGAGGAAAGGGCTGCTTCTGCGGCATCTAATTTATCGCCGAGGTCGGAGGCGAGCTCATCGGCTGCCGCCGTGGGAATGACACCCCTGACACCACGCTCGAATAATTTTCGACCAATCGCAATCTCCAATCCGGCGATGTGCTGAGAAGCGGCGGGTTGGGTCAAGTTAAGGCTTTTTGCCGCGTTGCTGATGGAGCGTTGGCGGTAAACCTCGATAAAAGTGCGGAGACGTTGCAGAGACATAGTGAGGGTATAAAAATATTTATGGGTGCTCTACGATAGTCTAATTGGTCAAACCACGTACGGCAACCTATGATGCATCTATCGCAACAAACAACAGAAGCGCGTTGATGTCGTGAACTCACACGAGATTTGGTTATATCTGCATATAGGAAAGCGTCTCATCGTATGGATCAGCAACAAACAAGCACCGAGTTACAAGCCATCCTCTCAGCAATGAAAAAATGGCACGTCAAGCAAGGGCAATCCACTGCGGTTGTCCGAAAGGACCGATTACATAGAGCCGCGAAGTTAATCACAGAAAACTATGATGCGCTCATGAAAGCGATGAGTGCTGATTTTGGAAATCGTAGCCATTATCAATCGCTGGCAGCAGATATTGCCACGACCAGAAATATGCTGATGCACTCCGCAGAGCATGTGGAGCAATGGATGCAGGCGGAAGTTGTTGATACCCCCAATCCTGGGATGAAAGCCTGGATTGAACACCAGTCGCTGGGCGTTGTGGGGATTATCAGTCCATGGAACTTCCCTATCAATCTCGCATTCGGACCGCTGGCTGGCGTATTTGCTGCTGGTAACAGTGCTTTGCTCAAGCCATCGGAGCTCACACCTCGCACTTCTGAATTGCTGGCGGAGTTGGTTGCGCAATATTTTGATCCCATGGAGCTCGGCGTTGTATTGGGTGATGCGTCGATTGGCTCTTTATTCAGTACGCTGCCATTTGACCACTTAGTCTTTACGGGTAGTACGACCGTTGGTCGTTATGTGATGCGGGCCGCCGCCGAAAATCTCGTTCCTGTGACACTGGAATTGGGCGGAAAATCACCCGTCGTCATTGATGAAGAGGCGAATATTGCCCTGGCAGCAGAGCGGGTCATGACTATTAAAGCGTTTAACGCGGGACAGATTTGTCTCGCACCTGACTATGTGTTGATGAATGAAGCTGGCATAGCGACATTTACCGCCGCAGCGAAACGCTTTATTGCACAAAGCTATCCGACGATGCAATTTAATCCGGATTACACATCAATCATCAATGAGCGCCACTTTGCACGCTTAGCAGGATTGATCAGCGATGCGAAACAAAAGGGTGCGACTGTCATTAGTCTGGCACCTGATGGCGAACCTGATCTGGATATGGCCACCAAAAAAATCGCACCACATCTTATCTTGAACGCAGATGACAGCATGGATGTGATGCAAGAAGAAATTTTTGGTCCACTTTTACCTATCGTGTCAGTGGCGTCTTCGGCTGCTGCGATCGATTTTATCAATGCTAGACCACGTCCTTTGGCTGCCTACTATTTTGGTGATGATGAAACGCGACAACGTCGCTTTTCCTCTAACACAACATCCGGCGCATTAGTGATCAACGATGTAATGAGCCATGCGTCGATTGAAACGCTTCCTTTTGGTGGCGTGGGCGCATCAGGTATTGGTGCCTATCATGGCATTCACGGTTACCGACGATTTACCCATGCGAAAGCAGTGGTATCTCAGAGTGAAGATGGTGCTTCTAATTTACGGTTAAGAGCACCTTATGAAGAAAAGTTAGTCAAGATGCAGTCGATACTCGATAGCTTGATCTAACACTCCCCTCAACGTAGCTTGTCTTATTTTGTCTTATTTTGTCTTTAGACCAGCACGTGGTTTATCGACTGTTTCAAACACTTGGAGAATGAAAATGAATATCTTAATGGTTCTGACATCGCACGATCAGTTGGGTGATACTGGAAAGAAAACCGGTTTTTGGTTGGAAGAATTCGCCGCGCCTTATTTTACATTTGCAGATGCAGGAGCGACAATCACATTGGCATCCCCAGCAGGTGGTCAGCCTCCATTGGATCCGAAAAGCGATCTGCCAGAATTTCAGACTGAATTAACACATCGTTTTAAAGCGGACCCAGATGCTCAAGCCCGTCTAGCAAATACGGTCAAACTCGATACCATCAACGAAAAAGACTACGATGCCGTGTTCTATCCTGGTGGTCATGGTCCTCTCTGGGATCTCGCTGAATCGACTACATCCATCGCATTGATTGAAGCTTTCGAGCGTGCAGGAAAAATCGTTAGTTTTGTCTGTCACGCCCCCGGCGCTTTACGTCACGTCAAAGCAGCCGATGGTCAACCGTTGATTCGTGGTCGTCGCGTCACTGGCTTTACCAATGGCGAGGAAGAAGCGGTCGAATTGACGAAGGTTGTGCCGTTTTTGATTGAGGATGAATTTATCTCCTTAGGCGGTTTATATGAAAAGGGTCCAGATTGGCATCCGTATGTGGTCGTCGATGGCAAATTGATTACTGGTCAAAATCCTGCTAGCTCTGAAGGCGTAGCGAAAAAAGTCATCGAACAATTGCGTTAATCGAGCATGCCGCCAGCACAGTATTTCTGCTGGCGGTATTTTATTTCTATCAGGGTGATCAGATGAGTACAGCTACCGACGTGAATCTCTTGAAAGGTCGATCAGTTCAAGAGGTATTAAATTTTTTGATTAATGAATTTTGGCAGGGCATGTTGCAGCACCATAGTCATGTCGCGATCATCAATGCACTGGGTCTGAAAAAGCTCTCGCAAGAGATGTCCGAGCGTATCAGTGATGAGCCCGATACCATCAGAAAATTGAGTGATCGATTGCTCGATATCGACGGTGTGATCGATATTAATCTGAGAAAGTGCGACTTAGGATCGTCATTGCGTGAAATTCTGGAACGTGACCTCAACGCACAGAAAGCAGGCGGCCCCATTTTTGCTGCAGCGATAGCCATCGCCGAACAAAACAAAGACATCGTCACAAAACGCCTCATTGAAGACATCGCGATCGATGAGGAAGCACATCTGCTGTGGCTAAAGAATGAGTTGAGTTTGCTTGATCGCGTCGGGGATCAGCTGTATTTCTCAACTCGCTCTTAAAAGCTTGTGTTAAATCAAAAGCAAAATAGTTCGATCACTTAGACTATCGCTCAGACAGGGAATGTCTCTGTTTCTTTGCGCCTTCTTTTGTCATCTGAACACTATGCTTAATCAACGTGGCTTTCGCTTATTCAGCATGATCGCATTATTGTCGATCATGTTGAATACGTTGATGCCAATCGCATCGCAGGCGGTCGATGTCGCTTTGATCAAAGCGGGTGCTGATGTTGGCGACTGGATGGAGATTTGTTCCGGTAACCGTCCAATTTGGATTCGTCTTGCTGCTGATGGTCATGTTATCGAGAAATCGACGAGTCGACCCGAGAGTGTTCCATCGCATGTGAAGATAGATCATTGCGGCTATTGCTTACCACACGCTGCCTCATTCGCATTACCTCCCTTTCCTTTATTGATATTTCTGATCGATCAGGAAACAGCGCAAATTCGTGCGTTTCAATCCTTAGCGATCGCTCGTCAGGTTGCCTGGGTTGCCCCTGCCGTCCGCGCGCCACCATCTAGCATGCCAGCCTGAACCACCAAGCATCGTCAATACATCATTGTGATGTGCTTGTCATGCCTCATTCGTCATGCGGCGACATAACTCCTGTTTCAGTTTTATTCTCCCGCTCAACTTCGCGGGAGAAAGCGCTGGCTCGCCTTGCGTGTTTTGTCGTCACTACGATGGTTTTCAGTTCTTTCCTCATGTTTTAGATCGCGTATGTCTACTCCACAGATAAACACAACGACTGTGAAAAAAACCGGTTCAGGGAAATACCTGAAGCGTGAAATATTGATCGTTCTTTTGTTGAAATTGTTGATTCTATTCAGTATCAAGGCTGCTTTTTTTCCGCATCGTCTATCCAAGGATATCGTGACGAGTGGATTACAAGATCGCATAGCTTCTTCTACTGGCAACGTTTCAGTGCAACGGAGAGACAAAGACCGATTGTCATCACATGAGATAGATTTAAAGGAAAAATAATGATTTCTGATACCTTGGTTGATTTATCGCGACTTCAGTTCGCGGCAACCGCGTTGTACCACTTTTTATTCGTACCATTAACGCTCGGTTTGTCGTTGATCCTAGCGATTATGGAAACAGTCTATGTCATGACCGGTAAAGCGATTTATCGTGATATGACCAAATTTTGGGGGAAGTTGTTTGGTATTAACTTCGCACTCGGGGTAACGACAGGACTGACAATGGAATTTCAGTTCGGTACGAACTGGGCATACTATTCTCACTACGTGGGCGACATTTTTGGCGCGCCATTAGCGATAGAGGGTTTGTTAGCGTTTTTTCTTGAGTCGACATTCGTCGGTTTATTCTTTTTTGGTTGGGACAGATTAAGTAAAGTTGGTCATTTAAGCGTGACCTATTTAACGGCAATTGGCTCCAATCTCTCCGCGCTTCTTATTTTAATTGCCAATGGTTGGATGCAAAATCCAGTCGGTGCAGAGTTTAATCCAGTGACTTTGCGGATGGAATTACATAGTTTTTGGGATGTCGTCTTTAACCCGGTAGCGCAAGCCAAATTTGTGCATACCATTAGCGCTGGTTATGTAACAGGATCGATTTTTGTTCTGGCGATCAGTAGCTGGTACCTATTGAAAGGTCGGGATCGCGCATTTGCTTTGCGATCATTTCGTATTGCTGCGGCATTTGGTCTGGCTTCGACGTTATCGGTTATCGTCCTTGGGGATGAATCTGGCTATACAGCGGAAGAAACACAAGAGACAAAAATTGCGACGCTCGAAGGCATGTGGAAAACAGAAGCAGCACCAGCAGGCCTGACGTTATTTGCTATTCCTGACGAAGCGACAAAATCGAATCACGCTGAAATAAAGATTCCGTATCTCTTGGGGCTGATTGGAACGCGTAGTACAGATAAAGTCATACCTGGAATTGATACCTTAGAAGTCAGGATTGCCGCTCGCATAGAACGTGGCGTGTTAGCCGTTAAAGCGCTTGAAGCCTTACGTCAAGATCCAAAAAATCTGCAGAAATTGGCAGTCTTTAAAGGACTTCAAGCTGATCTTGGATATGGATTGCTTCTAAAAAAATACATTGCAGATGTCAGCCTTGCGACGCCAGAAATGAAGGCGAGGGCGGTACATGATGCTTTCCCAAGGGTTGGTCCGATGTTTTGGACATTCCGTATCATGGTTGGTATCGCGTTCGCGATGCTTGCATTGATTGTAGTTGCTTTTTGGTCTTCTGCGCGTAACCGAATTGAAAGCCGTCCATGGCTTTTGAAATGGGCTGTCTGGAGCTTGCCATTGCCATGGATTGCTTGTGAAATGGGGTGGTTTGTTGCGGAATATGGACGTCAACCTTGGACTGTTCAGGGGATGTTACCAACGCATCTTTCTACCTCAGCACTTAGTGGCAACGATGTACTCTTTTCTTTAGGAGGCTTTTTGCTTTTCTACACGCTGTTGTTGGTAGCAGAGATGTTCCTGATGCTGAAGTATGTTCGCCTTGGTCCTTCAAGTCTTGGTACAGGTCGATATGCATTTGAAAAACAGCAGTTAGAGGCCAATCCATCCATAACACTTACTTCTCAAGGGGCGTGATATGCTCGACTACACTCTGCTTAAATTGATTTGGTGGTTATTGGTGTGCGTTCTGTTAATCGGTTTCGCGATTATGGATGGACACGACATGGGCGTCGGCGCCTTGTTGCCTTTCTTGGGTCGAACCGATAATGAAAGACGCGTCATTATTAACACGGTGGGCCCACATTGGGATGGTAATCAGGTCTGGTTTATCACCGCCGGCGGCGCCGTATTTGCTGCGTGGCCATTGGTTTATGCAACCGCATTCTCTGGGTTTTATTTTGCATTAATGGCTGTTCTATGGGCAATGTTTTTCCGTCCGGTTGGCTTTGATTATCGCAGTAAGGTCGCCGATCCACGTTGGCGTAGTGCTTGGGATTGGGGACTTTTTGTCGGTGGCGCTGTTCCGTCATTAGTATTTGGTGTTGCCATTGGAAATGTCATTACCGGCGTACCATTTCATTTTGAAGACAATATGTTGCCAGTGTACACGGGGAGTTTTTGGGGGTTATTTACGCCATTCACTTTATTATGCGGCGTCGCTAGCCTGAGTTTATTACTTTTTCATGGCGCGAATTATCTCCAGTTACGTACAGAAACACAGATTGCCCTTCGCGCACGTAAAGTGAGTATCGTCTGTGCCTTTGTTCTTGCGGGGGTGCTGGCATTGGCAGGCATGATGCTTTCTAAGATCGATGGATATCAGATCACGTCTGTGATTCAGACAGGTGAAGGTATTTCTCCTGTAGGTAAAACGGTGTTGCGTCAAGTTGGCGGATGGTGGGGAAACTATCAACGGTTCCCTTTGATTTTATTGTTAGTCGGCTTGGCATATGCGGGTATCGTTCTTGGCTTACTCGCATCACTTGCTAAACGTGGTGGAATCGCTTTTATCGGCAGCGCTATTGCATGTGCAGGCATCATCTTGATGGCCGGATCTGCCATTTTCCCCTTTGTATTGCCGTCTAGCTCACATCCAGATCATAGTCTAACGATCTGGGATTGCGTCTCCAGTCAACGTACTCTCAATATTATGTTTTGGGTGGCGCTAGTCATGACACCTATCGTCATTAGCTATACCAGTTGGGCTTACCGAATCATGCGTGGCAAAGTCACTGTGGATGCCATCGAGGCGAATAGCAAATCACTCTATTAATGAAAATTGGGAGGAATAACGATGTGGTATTTTAGTTGGATGTTAGGAACATCAATGGCCGTTTTATTAGCAGTCGTCAATGCTTTATGGTTTGAAGCGCAGGGTGGCAATTTACCAGACGAGTGATTTCATACCGAAGCTGAAAACATAATCTCTTTCGAAATGAAAGAGATTATGTGAAATCCAAGAACGCGCTTGCATTCAAACAAAGGATGCGAGCGCAAATACTTCTGGCATCTATTTGTTTCCCATGCCGATGTTAAATAGACGTTTAATTCCTAGCCATTGTTGTGATAAGAAGCTGTTCCCATAATTGGCTATACAGTGATCACCTGCTTCGACTTGATCCCGAATACCTGTTGGTAAATAGGTTCGATCCCAATTTGCAGTAGAAAAAAAGATATCCCAGCAAGGTAGCAAAATTCCGAAATTATGCCCACCTAAGACGAATTTTTCTTGAATTTGTCCATCCTCAGAGAGCGTAATTTGTTTGTTCTCGTGGCCGATACTCATTCCGTGATGCAACCGATGAAAGGCGGGACTTACCCATAGACGTTTACCCCAATATCCAAACGAAAGTCGTAGATTTGCGTGCTGCAGACTTTGTGATAATTGGCTGATGAGCGTAACCGCGATGAATTGACCAGGTGGAACACCAATCAATTGCGCGAGGATGGCGGTAATGCCACTTTGAATAACGTCATCAATCAAATGATTGCGATTGTCCGTCCACATGGTCATTTGTCGTTGTGAATGATGGACTGCATGAAGCGCCCACCACCAATTGAAATGATGTTGTGCTCGGTGCACCCAGTAACCGACAAAATCAAGAATGATAAAGTAGACGATTAAACTGACGATGGGCTCGTCCGTAAAGCCAGGCCAGATATTGTCGAGGTTAAAAGTAGGTATTCCTGCGACGTGAAGTTTTCCAGAGAGATAGTCAAAGATCGGATTTAAAGAAAAAAACATCAATAGGTTGAAAATACCCAAACGATGAAGCAAGGTATAAAAAATATCCGTTTTGATACTGTCCCGATCGGTGATTGGTTCAACTGGACGCCAACGCTCTAAGGGGCGAATTACCAGTAGTAATAGCACTATTTGTAGCAAACCCAAGAGAAGCCAGCCAGTGCCATCGAAGGCATCTTCGAGTAAATTGGCTAAGCCAATTTTCAGCATCAATGGCTGTATGGCAGATTCGAATAAATATTGTTGTAAAGACCAAAACTGTTCAATAAGAACATTAAAAAATGAGAGCATTGTTATACCTTAGCTAAACATCATTTGCGCTCGTAGGTGAACTTGAATTCGCTTATTCTGTGTTACCTATCGTACCGACAAAGTGAATCAGCGCGTCGCGTGATCCAAGGTCCAGATACCATGGGGAGATTTTCCGACTGGGATCTGTTTTATCACTTGGTGTTTTTCGACGTCAATGACGGTCATTTTTCGCGCCCATCTCGATGAAACATAGATGAATTTCTTATCCGCTGAAATATCCATGTCATCGGGTCCGCCCGGTGCCGGATAGGTATCGACGACGGTTTGTGATTGCAGATTTATTTTGCTAATCGTGTTACCTGCACGATTACTGACTAAGACGTGCTGTCCATCACCAAAAGCTCTAAATGAATGCGCTCCTGCTCCAGTCGGGAGTGTTTTTACTAGCCGAGGAAGTTTATCTGTGAGTGCATAAACTTCGATGCCAGCAGCACCTGTGAGCGCAACAAATAAAAATTTATCATCACTCGTACCAAACATATCAGCAGGTGTTGATCCCGTCTTCATTCGCCAAAGAATTACCTGGCGTTGTAAATCAATGCAGACTAATTCGTCGCTGTCTTGCATGGTCGAATAGATGAGTTTGCTTTTAGTATCAATCCACAAATGACTGGGTGTTTTTCCTGTTGGTATGCTTTTCACTAGTGAGACGTCATGACCATTCCAGCGATAAATGTCAACGTGATCTAATCGATTGGCATTGGTGACAAGCCAGTTCATGTCGGGTGAGAAGCGAAGTTGATAAGGATCGGAGATGCCAGTAATTTTACGTTGAATTTGCGCTGTTTTTGGATCGAGGAATAGCAGAGAGTCACCTAACGCATTCGCAATAACGAGTGACTTTTGATCGGGCGTCAGGTAAAGGTGGTGTGGCTCTTTGCCAGTAGAAATACGCTCTTTTTCTTTCCATGTGACAGGATCGATGACGCTAATCGTGGCATCAAGAGAGTTGAGCACAAAGATCGGTAGGCTCTCAGCCTTTGATGATGGGGCAATGATGGCACCTAGGAGTGCAGAGATACATACCGTTGATGTCGTGAGTTGCTTGATTTTTGTGCCTACATTTTTTCTATGTTTCATATTCTTTTCTATCTTCGTGATGCAATGATCTTGGTTGCTAGTGGCTAATGGCTAATGCGATGTGATAACGCCTCTTTCACTCCTCATGATTGCTTGACGCTGATATTATTTTCATCACGATGAAAATAAGAGAGACGAAGCCAGCAACCCTAATAATGACTAGACCATGGGAACATGGTCACTCATCGCAATCTTGGAATGGATTTGAGGATCAATCTACACGAGAATAAACTGCGTGCTTCTTGAAAAACATGTGGCGAGAATCGTCATTGAATTTGTCGATAACGCCATAGGCGCTTGAAAAGTAAGCGTCGTTTTTCTTTGCTTTTGATCCTGCTAGGTGCGTATTAGGTCATGAATGGTGGCGCGCGCGAGGGAGCTGTGACCCAAATAAAAAGTGATGTTAACGAACCGTAGAAGAAATCAGGAACGTGAGGGTGAGATGTTGCGATCCGAAAAATAAAGACCTGGATACACGATAAATCCAACGGAGGTACCGAACTGGAACAGAAGGCACAATGTTGATGCGGACCGGTGCTGTGATCTGAGGAGGCTGGCGACTGAGTTGCTGATGCGCTCGCGGCTTTGTTCCCTACCTTTTTAGTCGCCAATGCCGTACAAATTTCGCTCAAGGGCGTTACGTTGCTCGTGTGGGGGAGAAGGGCATAAGCGACGCCGTGGGAAAAAAAAGAAACAAGGATCGCGAACATTGCGATCCACGTCGTACATTGCTGTGTTGTCTTTTTTAGGCCCATGGCACGATCTTACCATTTTGCGCTAACACTAACAATGTGATCAGTTGCCTTATCGACCTCGTGGTTTGATCACACCTTGCGTTTGGTATGTTGATGTATATTGAGGTTGTTTTTCAATTGGTTTTGGTTTTTCCACTATACCCATTCTTTGCTATTCGCTGAATGCAAGGAAACGTGACATTATCGATCGACAGAAATCCGGTAGTACGATAAATTCCTCTGAAGTCTTAATCGATAGTTATTCGATAGTTATTAGCAATCGCTTTCAGCTATAATAGAGAGATGACCAGAATGCTAAAGCGACGAACACTGTACATCTGGATTGCGATGTTGGCGATCATGTTTGGTGCGTTCGCTCCGTTCATTTCTCATATGTTAACTGCTGGTTATGGTGGATCAGCAGTCACTGCCGAAATTTGCTCTGCGAGTGGCAACAAGCTGTTCAAGGTTTCTGATGCTGGCGGCAGTAAAGCACCCTTATCAGCAAAGCATTGCTCGGCAGACTGTGCCTTTTGCTCGGTCCACGGTAGCACTCTCGCACTGACAAATTCTCAGGCACACATCTTTGTGATCGAGATCGGACGCGATTTCTATCCACCTTTATTCTACGCTGCAAAACATTCCCTCTATGCTTGGTCTGCGGCCTATCCGCGGGCACCGCCGTCCCTCGCCTGACAAGCGCTTCCGACACGCTTTTGCGTGCTCAGTTGATCCCTTTTAATTTGTTATCAAAGCTAGATGAGATGGTCTGCATGACCGTCGCCTATCTGCTGGTATTAGCACTTGCCTTGCAAGGATCGCTATGAATCAATCAGGAAGAGGATCAATTTTTATTGTTTTATTGCTGGCATGACATCGATCGTTTGATGGATGTTTTCGATTGTCAGCATGATGACGCCAAGAATTCTCCTTCGTTCACCATCAGCAGCATGGTGACGAACAAATTGCCCTACATTGAATTGGAATGAAGATGAAAAAGACGTATATGTGTGTTTGTGTGGCAGCGGCATTTGCTACTAGCCTTGACCTCCATGCGGAGGCAGTAGTTGCATCGATTGCTGAGCCATCGGCCGCGGTGGATGCAATGACCAATCAGGGTGAATCGACGACCAATCAAACGCAAGATGCGTCGAGTTGGAACATTAAACAAGTGATTGTCACTGGAAAGCGCGAGCGTTACGCAGTACCCGCAGCAGCGGCTGCAACGCGCACAGAAACGCCACTTATCGAGGTGCCGCAGTCAGTGCAAGTGCTCACCCGCACCTTACTCGATGAGCAGGACCGTCGTACACTTGGTGAAGCTTTGGTGAACGTTTCTGGTGTCGTTCCCACGCGGTCTGAAGAGCAGTTATTGATTCCGCCACTCGTACGAGGGTTTCCTGCCGAAGTTTATCTCGATGGTTTACCGATCTATGCAGGCAATCAACAAGCATTTGATCCAACCAGTCTGGTAGGCGTGGAGCAGATTGACGTTCTTAAAGGGCCGAGCACGACGCTATACGGTGGTGGTTTAGGAACGCCATTAGGCGGTGTCATCAATATCGAAACCGCGCGCCCAAATGACAAGTTCGGTGGTTCTGTGGAGCTGCGTGGCGGTAGCTACGCTACCAAAGGTGCAGCGAGTGACATCAATATTCCTTTATCACAGGGTGTGGCGGCCAGGATTGCTGGCGAGTACCAAAGCAATGATAGCTGGATCGATCAGGTCCATGGGCAACGTTGGTCACTGCAGCCTAGTCTGTCAATTCAGGTGGATCCTGCGACGGATCTGCTGCTCCAAGGTCAAGCCAATCGCCGTAGCCAATTAGAATATTCAGGTTTGCCAGCAGGACCGGCATTGTCGGGACAAATTGACCGTAATGCCTTCCCAGGTTCGCCAATTCAACAGCCGCAAACAACAAATGACAACAATATGGGGCAGGCGACATTGCGCCATACATTCTCGGATGACGTGAAGCTCACCGTTAACGGACGTTATTATAAGAGTGCGATCCGAGAGTATGGTAGCTTGGTTGATCCTGACATGCTGGCGCCGGATCCCACAACGCCCACCGTTTATCCAATTATTCCGATCACGATGATTACCGATACCGAAGAAGTGACGTTCGATGCCAATCTTCAGGCGAAGGTAAATATGCTCGGGGGAACCCATGTCCTATTAGGGGGCTGGGACTATGATTGGACTCGGTTTTCTAGCAACATGGGACTTTTTGTGAGCAACACGCCTGAGGGAACGATCAACCTAGCGAATCCAGTGTACAACGTTGCCTATACGCCGCAGTTGCCAGTGAATTATCTTCAGACCGACCATTATCGAACGATGGCATTTTATCTTCAGGATCAGGCGACATATGACCGACTGCACGTGACGGGTGCGCTCCGTTACACCCAGCTTCAATTTACAGAAGTCAGCAATATTGGCGTCGCGAATGACCAATCGTATCACCGATTTTCTCCTCGGATCGGTGCAACCTTTGATGTATCCCCCGGCGTCGCGCTCTTTGCTGGTTATGCCACGGCTTTTCGTGCGCCATTTGGCTTTGTTGGACTTGGCGTACCCAAGCCTGAGACCTCGCAAAATATCGAGGGTGGGTTGAAGCTGGCACTCCCTTCTGCGGGCTTATCGGGAACCTTCTCGGTCTTCAATCAGACGCATGATAATGTAGCTACTGCAGATCCTAATAATGTTGGATTCAATATCCAGACAGGTCAGCAACGAGCGCGCGGCGTGGAGGCCGACTTGATTTGGGAGCCATCACCGGCGTTTTCGTTGCTCGCCAATTATGCGCATACAAATACGACAGTGACAGCTGATAGCGTTATTCCAGTCGGTAACGAATTAGCTCGCGTACCTCGGAATAGCGGACGTATCGCCGCACACTATCGATTCCTTCATGGAGCAGCCAAAGGGTTATCAATCGGCGCAGGCGTAACGGCACTCAGTGCTCGTCAACTCACCTTGCCAAATACGCTGAGCGTACCAGGTTATGCCATGGTGGATGCGCAAGCATCTTATGATATGGGTCGGTTTACGATTCAGGGATCGGTGGCGAATCTCACTGGACTACGCGTGTTCGATACCTACCAGTATTTGGGTGGTCCACTCGTCATGCCAGTGCAGCCTCGTTCTGTCTTCATCAACCTTAAAACGCAGTTCTGAAAGCTGAAAAATGTTCATGAGCCATGTCACGCGAAAAATTTGCCTAGGGATGTTCGGGATACTGCTTTCCACGGCAGCGACTGCGCATACCTCGACGGATGATCAATTGATTATTCCCCTCTACCCCAATGAGACGATCGGATCGCTAGGGGTTCCGGAAATACGAGAGCATTTAGATAACGTGGATGGCAGGATGATCCGTAATGTCAGCGAGCCCACGCTTGAGCTCTTTCGTCCAGCACCTGGCCACGCAAATGGTACCGCCATGATCGTCGCGCCGGGAGGCGGTTTTGTTGGGCTGGGCTACGATGCGGGAGGAACGGCAGTTGCACGTCGACTCGCTGAGCGTGGGATTACTGCATTGGTCCTCAAATACCGCACTATTCGCAGTGCGGCTGATCCAATGCAGATGCCAGAGGTTCATCTGAAGGAAATGGAGCGGCTGATGGCACGGGCGCAGAGCGGTTCTCCAGTTGAGATACCACGCTTTGCAGGCGAACAACATGCCGTCGAGGATGGTGCACGTGCCATGAAGATCGTAAGACAACGTGCTCATGAGTGGGGTATCGATCCTCATCGCATCGGCTTTATTGGCTTTTCTGCTGGCGCTTTTCTTGCCACAGACCTTGCCATTGGTGAGGCAGCATCGAGGCCGGATTTCGTTGCCTTGCTTTACGGAGGATTACGTACGCCAGTGCCTGCCAATGCTTCGCCAGCCTTCATTGCTGCTGCTGCCGATGATGAGTACCAGCCCAACGACGCCATGCAACTTTATAATGCGTGGCGCCAGGCGGGAGCCTCAGCCGAACTTCATATTTACGAGCACGGTGGTCACGGCTTTGATCTCAAGCCAAAAGGGACAACGAGTGACCACTGGTTTGATGAACTCATGTGGTGGATGCAGTCTCATGGTCTGGTGGGACCTTGACAGGATAGATTGAAATGGATGCGGTACACGCATGCTATTCCGCATGCGTGATTTCGCAAGTAGCAAATTACTTCATACATTCCTAGCAGCAGCCACCAAACCATCGAGCCAGTCTTGGTGGCCGTTGATCATCGGATTGGGTTTGGCGAGGGCAAGCGCTTTGGCGGGTTGTCCCACTTGCGTTTCTTGAGTGAGGATACGCAGACGTCCACCTGATAGCTCTTCAATGAGCCACGCATGGTGAACATCGAGGCGGTCTTCTGGTGTGCTACCTGCCCAGCCGTGCCATGCGATACGCGCTGCCTGACCCTTGGTGGGAGGCGTATATTCGACTACCTGCGCTTCAACAGGAAAACCAAACGTCTCAAAGTAAAAGCGAACTCCCGGTGCCAGTTCTGGGCCTTTGCCGTCATGGAAGCGAGTATTGGCCGAATTGGCATAATACGTAGGCCACATGTGTGGCGTATTCAACAGAGGCCAGACGTCAGCGGTAGTGAGTCCGGTAACGATGACTTCGTTGGAACAAAAGTTATCGGTATAGCCTGGGACGTAGCCTTCTGGCCAGATAATATCGCTCATGGTGATTTCCTTGGTGAATGATGATAGAGAAGGTCATTACTTTATCTAGTAACATTCAATGAATAAATGGCGCTAAAATAACTTCATTTATTACATCAGTGAATAAATCATGAGAGCATTCGACGGCATGCAGTTAGGAAGTGTGGAACTCTTCTGCAAGGCGGCAGAGTTAGCGAGTTTTTCTGCGGCCGCGGAGTCCCTGGGTTTGACGCCGGCCTCGGTAAGTCGCTCAATCAAGCGCCTAGAAGAAAGGTTGGGGGTGCGGCTATTTGCCCGTAGCACACGCAATGTGCGCCTGACAGTGGAGGGGGAGTTGTATTGGCAGCAATGTCGCCAAGCACTCGAACAAATTTCTGAAGCTGAACGTGTCATCGCGGGGCATCAGAAAGTGCCAAGTGGCACCTTGCGACTAAGCGTCGGCACACTCTACGCCAATTATCGGTTGCTGCCGCTCTTGAAGCAGTTTACGGCGGCATATCCAGACATCGAGTTAGAGATGAGCTTATCAAACCGCGTTGTCGATATTATCGATGAGGGGTACGACTTGGCTATTCGTATTGGCACTCCGCAAGATTCGCGTTTAATTGCCTACAAACTGGAAGAGGCGACGGTGGGGGTGTTTGCGACACCAGATTATCTTGCGCGGCGTGGTGTTCCGTATTCGCTAGACGATTTACCGCACCATGATTGTTTGCAGTTTATTTTGCCGACAACAGGACGACCGATGCCGTGGATTTTGAAGAATCCAGACGGCGAGGAAATCGATTACGTCTTTCACAGCCGATTGCGGTTAATGGATGACGCGTTCGGGTGCGTGAGTTGGGGGCATGCAGGTGGTGGACTGTTTCAGACTTATCACTTCATTGCTGATGCAGCGGTCAAGCGGGGAGAACTGGTTGAGGTGCTGCAAGCCTATGGGGGACGGTCACGTCAATTCTCTTTGATGTATCCACAAAACCGTCACCTTTCAGCCAGAGTGAAGGCATTTGTGGATTTCATGCGAAACAACGTAACGTCGAGGTAGAGACGCGGCGTGGTTCCTTGCCTAGCGTACAAACAGCCAGATCGTCAGTGATAAACCAACCAGTACCACAAAGCCACGGAGTAATCGCTCGGGTAAGCGATGCATGAGCCACGATCCGGTGATGCCACCTAAAACGCCGCCGATTCCTAGCGCAACGACAGCGGCCCAATTAATCATTGGTGAAAACGCAAAAATCGCCACAGCGGACGCATTCATCGTCATTGCTAAGGCATTTTTAGTTGCACCGGCAGTACGCACTTGCTGGCCAGCGATGGTTAGTGCTGCCAACATTAAAAATCCAATACCACCACCAAAGTAACCGCCGTAGATCGCGATCAATCCTTGTACACTTAAAATCACCCAATTGGGCAAGTGATTAGCTTCGCCACTGGCTTTGGGTTTAAATCCAAAACTTCCCCATGCAAATGCTGTCGTGGCAAAGAGCACGAGCCAAGGCACCATATTGGAAAAAATACTGACCGGTGTCGAGAGCAATAAGATAGCGCCGATAATCCCACCGATGATGCTCACAATAAATAAGGCTCGAAATTTCACGCCACCGACGCCACTCGCTATTTTTCTGCCAGCGATGGCAGTTGCGATTTGACTTGGGAAGAGGGCAATGGTTGAACTCATATTGGCGGCCAATGGATTGAGTCCTGCGAGCAATAATGCCGGAAAAGTAATGAATGATCCGCCACCCGCTAATGCGTTTTGCATGCCAGCATAGAGCCCGGCAAGAGCGATCAATAATAAGACATGCAAAGGTTGATGTGCGATGGTCATGTGGAGTCGGTGATGAAGGGATAATCAGATCGGACATTGTAGCCGATCTGATTTCGACAGGGCGTGCGGGGCCAAATCACCCCGAAGCTAGACTTATTTATTGCTATTTGTATTGCGGTCCGCTGGTGATGAATGACCCACCGTGGTAGTTGGCACCAATATCTTCGGCGTCAGGGTAATCGCCAGATGGTGGGAAGAGATGTTGGAAAGCGATAGAACTATCCTGCGGTTGATAGCCGAGATGAGCCGCTTTTCTGTTATCCCACCAGCTGGAAGGATTGTTCGACATTCCAAATACAATCGTATGGCCAACCTTGGGTGTGAACACCGCGCTGTGCAATAACCGCACCAAGTCATCATAGCTGAGATAGGTGGTGAGCATACGACGGTTATTGGGCGCGGGGAATGAAGAGCCGATACGAACACAGACGGTCTCTAGCCCAAAGCGATCAAAATAATAACGCGATAAATTTTCACCAAAACATTTACTGATGCCGTACATGCTATCTGGACGAACAGGATCATCAGCGTCGATGTGCTCCGTTGTTTTGTAAAAACCGATGGCATGGTTTGAACTCGCAAAAATCACCCGTTTCACAGCGTGCAGATGGGCTGCCTCATAGATGTTATAGGTACCTTGGATATTCGCCGACAAAATGTCTTCGAAAGGTGCCTCGACAGAAATGCCGCCAAAATGCAGGATGAGTTCGGTGTCCTTCACGAGGTCATTCACCGCTTTTTTATCTGCTAGATTGCACTGAACAATTTCCTCGCCTTCGGCTGCTTCACCCATGTCGCTGATATCGCTCAGACGAATAATGTCTGCCCATGGTTTTAGTTTTTCGCGCAAAATTTTTCCTAATCCCCCTGCTGCGCCAGTGAGCAAAATACGGTGAAAAGGTTTTTCGGATACGTTGGCATTCATAGTGGTCTCGAGTGAGTTATCTTGTTGATGTTGTTATGAGGTAGCACGATCGGGCCTTAGGTCACGGGTGCTGGATTGAAGAGGACGAAGTCATTATGGAGCTTCCAATGCTCTGCCCAGGTTTTCTTTCCGCTCGCAACGGCAAGCAAGAGTTCAAATAATTCCATGCCAACATCTTCAATGGTGGCCTTTCCTGTGGCGATTTTTCCGGCATTAATATCCATCAAATCATGCCAACGCTGCGCGAGGTCGTCACGTGTTGCCACTTTCACGACAGGAACCGCGGCTAATCCATAGGGTGTTCCGCGACCGGTCGTAAAGACGTGAACATTCATCCCTGCTGCGACTTGTAAAGTGCCACAGATAAAGTCACTTGCAGGTGTTGCGGCGTAGATTAATCCTTTTTGGGTCAATCGATCACCTGGAGACAACACGCCAGAGATGTTGGATGTGCCTGATTTAATGATCGAGCCCATGGCTTTCTCAACGATATTAGAGAGTCCGCCTTTTTTGTTACCGGGTGTGGTGTTCGCACTGCGATCTGCACCGCCGCGTTTGAGGTAATCGTCATACCACTGCATTTCTCTAATCATCGCTTCTGCGACGGCAGGCGTTGTGGCGCGGGACGTGAGTTGATCGATGCCATCACGCACCTCGGTCACTTCAGAGAACATCACTGTTGCCCCCGCACGTACCAATAGGTCCGTCATGTAGCCGACAGCGGGATTAGCAGTGACGCCCGAAAAGGCATCGCTGCCGCCACATTGCACGCCAACAACCAGATCGGATGCGGGGCAAACGGTGCGTTGTCTTTCGTTAAGAATCTTGAGGTGGGTTTCTGCTTGTCGCAAGATCGATGCAATCATCGATTCAAAACCGACATGCGCCGTATCTTGCAGGCAGACGACAGGTGGCGTGTCATTGTTTTGAATGGGAATGCTGCCAGCTGGGAATAATTTAGTTGGCTGAAGTTTCTCGCAACCGAGGCTGACGATCATGGCCTGACCGCCGAAGTTGGGATTGCGAGCAATATTACGAATTGTCCGGATAGGAATTTCTGCGCCCGGCGCATCAATCGCGACACCGCAACCGTAGGTATGTTCGATGCCGATCACATCCTCGACATTGGGATAATTGGGCAGTAACTCTTTTTTGATGCGTTGAACGGCATAGTCGACGACGCCTGACACACATTGTACTGTCGTGGTGATTGCTAACAAATTACGCGTACCCACTGAGCCGTCGGCATTGCGATACCCCATAAAAGTAAAGCCATCGAGCGGGGGGAGGTCGGGGCGCAGCATGGTCGATTTGGGCAAGTGATCCAGTTTCTTTGCTTCAGGCAGCGTCAACATGGATTCATTAATCCATTCGCCTTGCTGGATATCTCGCAGGGCGTTACCGATGACCACGTTGTAGCGCCGTACCGCATCGCCTTTTGCAATAGAAGTCAGTGCGAGCTTATGTCCTTGTGGGACATCGGTAATGAGACTAAGGCCGCATTGGAATGTTGCCCCACTTTTTAAGCCGCCATCGTTTGCGACAATGGCCACATTGTCAGCATCATGCATTTTGATATAGAGAGGGCGGGAGTCATTGCTTAACGTCATGAGGCAACCTATGCGAGGAATAAATGAATGTTTTTTTAGATTTTGCTTAAATGGTCTGACCAATTTTATGATTGGATGTACCAATAATTCATTGATTTTTTAAATAAATTTTTTTGAATATGTAAAAAATAATGCATATTTAATGAATTAAATCATTGAATTTATGTTGTTATTCAATGACTTATACTGTTTTTTGGACAGTGAGTTCATAAAAATCGTTATAATCAGAACCTACCTGATTTGTGGCGAGTATGCCACTTTACAAAAAAGTTTGCTAGTCTTGATTGTGATTTTGGTCAGACCAATTTAGAATGGCCTGACCGGAGTCGTTGATGATCTGTTTTAGTTGTGGGATTGTGGAATGACGAAAAAAAGTGCTTTGCCTCATAGTGAAGGTCAGTCGCAAGAGATGCGGCTCTATCGGGTGGTTGCTGGAAAAATTCAGGCCTTGATTGAGTCTGATGGCATCAAACCTGGTGAGCGCTTGCCGCCAGAGCGTGAGTTGGCATCAAAACTGAATGTCTCTCGTGCTTCATTGCGTGAAGCTTTAATTGCGCTGGAATTGACGGGGGTGGTGGATGTTCGAGGCGGCTCAGGTGTGTACGTAAGCCAAGTCGTTGAAGAGGTTGAAACAACATTGCCGGAAGCAGGTGCAGGGCCATTTGAAGTGTTGTCGGCGCGGCGTTTGATTGAATCGGAAGTGGCTGCGATCGCCGCCCGCGTAGCGACGGATTCAGCGATTGATGCCATTTTGAGGGCGGTCATTGAAATGGAAGTGAAGCACGACGATTACGCGACCAATGAAAATGCTGACCGGAATTTTCATATGGCGATTGCAAGAGCAACAGGAAACAGTGCGTTGGTTGGGGTCACTGAGTATCTATGGAACCAACGTGGTCGCTTGTGGCACAAGTTAAAAGAGCATTTTCAGACAGAAGATTTGCGCTTAGAAACATTGAAGGATCATCGTAATATTTTAGAGGCCATTGCTTCACATGATCCAGCGGCAGCAAGAAAAGCGATGCGGTCGCATCTTGAACGGGTGACGAGAACATTTTCTCGAGGATAAGACGGCGAGAAGTAGTAAGGAAGGGAAAATTTTTGCCTAAAATTTTTAAAAAAAGTTAACAATAATAATTACTTATAAGAAATAAAAATAAAAAGAAGCGAATCAAAATTCGCCATCGTTTTGACCAGGGTTTGACTCATTTTTCGACCGGCTGAGACCTCGGTGGATCACGATCCATCCTCGTCGCAGCGGCACGGAACACGCGAGGTGTTCCAGACGGCATCGAACAGTTGATGCACATTATTTGAAAAATAAGAGTTTGAGGAGACACAAAATGAAACGTATTCAGTTACGTGGGCGAAGCTTTGCCTTGACTACAATGAGCGCAGCACTGCTTGCGATCTTTAATGACGTTGGCGCGCAAGAATTACAAGCGCAAGATGCCCAGAAAGTGGAGGTCACCGGGTCATCTATTCGTCGTATCGCGAGTGAAAGTTCATTGCCCGTGACGACGATTTCCGCTCAGGAACTCGAAAAGCGCGGTATGACGACGTTGGCCGATTTTATGATGGCATTGCCGCAATCATTTTCTCTCGCCCCTTCGAATGCAGGCTCAGGGACCAATATCAACTTGCGTGGTTTGGGTGTGAATCGTACGCTGGTATTGTTAGATGGACGCCGTTTAGCAAATGAAGCAACTGCCGATGGTTATGCCAATCTGGATGTGATTCCAATGAGCGCCATTGCGCGAGTTGAGGTATTGAAAGACGGGGCATCGTCGATCTATGGCTCTGATGCGATTGGTGGTGTTGTCAACTTCATTACCAAGCGTGATGTTCAAGGAGCGTCGGTCAGCGTGCAAACCGTCCAGCCACAAAAACATGGCGGAGGTGATGAGGAGCGTGTATCGGCAACCTTCAGCAAGGGTAGTTTGGCAACAGACGGTTGGAACTGGTTTGCGACAGTAGATGCGCACCGTCGTAGCCCATTAGCGGCAAGCGACCGCGCAGAATTAAGTACGCCAGACATCTTGGCAAGCTTGGGACGCTCTGTTGCTCTTGGTAGCGGCGGTGTTGCAACACCCGCTAACTTCACGACTCCAACCAATAAAACTGCACAAAATCCGTATTATGCGACGGGCTGTCAAGCGCCATATTCCATACCCGGTGCCAAGAATACTTGTATTCTGAATACGAGTGCCTATGGCATGGCCTTGTATGGCAATCAACAGGTGACGTTCTATACCAAGTTCGCGAAGAAGTTGAGTGAAGACAATACCCTGACGGTCGATTACATGCGCGGTGAGGAATATATTATCTCCACCAAAAATCCAACGACAGCATCTGCGGTCAATGGCGTGAATGCCATCTTGCCGTCAACAAGCAAATGGTATCCTGGCAATAGCGGTGGTGTCCCAGCGGTGGCTGGTTTGAATGGCGCACCATTGACCGTGACCTGGAGCGTTGCCGATCTTGGATTAGCAACGACCAAAGATATTCAAGTCAATCATCGACTGGCCGTTAGTGATGAGGGGCGTTTTGGTGAATGGGATTTCAAAACAGGTTTCTTGTATGGCTACAGCCAACGCGATAACTATTTCGACAGCGGCTATGTCACTGGTCAAGGGTTGTTGGATGGCTTAACCAAGGGTATTTTGAATCCGTTTGGTTTACAGGATGCTGCTGGTAAAGCGTATTTAAAAAGTATCTCTGTCGACGGTGCGCAAGCTCGCCACTCTTATGTGACCTTAACGAGTGCGGATATCAGTGCATCTCGCGAAATTGGTCGCTTGTCCGGTGGTCCGATTATGCTGGCGCTGGGAAGCGACTTCCGCCGGGATACGTACTGGGATTCAAAAGCGCAGATTAACTCAATTGTTACGTATGCGGGCACTTCGCCAACGTATGCGAAAGCTGCTCGTAACGTTGCTGCGGCTTTCTTGGAAATCGATTTTCCGATTACCAAGCAATTAGATGTCGACTTTGCTGCTCGTGATGACCATTTTAGTGATTTTGGTAATACCGTGAATCCTAAATTGAGCTTCCGTTATCAGCCAACAAAAAATATCATGTTCCGCGGATCAGCAAACACCGGCTTCCGTGCACCGACCTTGTTTGATCGTTATGGCTATCGGGTACCTGGTGCCAACACAACAACAGCTTCTAAATGGGACGATCCAATTCTTTGCCCAGGCGGAACGCCAGGTGTCGCGGGCACAGGTAAGGCAGTAGCGGGTGTGGTTTCGTCGACGGTATGTAATACCACCTTTCCGAAACAGACCGGTAGCAATCCTGACCTGCAACCAGAAAAATCGAAAGGTTTTAGTCTCGGTTTAGTCGTAGAGCCAACCTCTAACATTACGTTATCAGCAGATTACTGGCATATCGAGATGACCGATATGATCGCCAATTTGCCAGAGCAAGTGTATTTCCTCAATCCACAGAAATATGCCAATCTGTTTATCCGTAACCCAGACGGCACCATTGCGTACATTAAAAATGTGACGATGAACTTGGGTGGTCAGCGCACATCAGGGATCGATGTCTCCGCGACCTATAACTTCCCAGAAACCAAATTCGGTAACTTTAAAGTGCAGTTAGATGGAACTTATCTGACGCAGTTTGATAATCAGTTAGAAGCAGGTGGTGATTGGATTTCTAACGTGGGTCGTTTTGGTGCAGCGAGCAATGGTACGACATCCAGTTTCCCAATTATTACCTTCCGTTGGAAGCATAACCTGACGCTGTCATGGAACAAGGGTGATTGGAATGCGCAACTGACACAAAACTTTAATACGGGTTATCACGATCAAAACTTGGTGGCGGCACAATACTATCGGGATATCGAGTCGTATTCTGTGGTTAACTTAACGGCGAGCTATACCGGTTTTAAACTTACTGTGATTACCGCGGGTGTTTCTAATTTGTTTGATGCGAAACCGCCGCTGACAAATAGCAATGCTTATACCTACGGTTATCTGAGCAGTGCGGCAAGCCCAATTGGTCGTGCATTCAACGTCAAAGCTATCTACAACTTCTAATGCGACACCCCCGGTGCTAGTCATCGGGGGCTAGTAAAGCCTAGGTATGAATAAGCCAATTAATCAAAAACGTCGCATGCTCTTAGCGGCATCGACAGCCACAGCCTTATCTGCCAGTCATGTCTCTGCGTGGGCAACGCGGTTTGAAAACGCAGCCAATCCCTGGCAGAAAGCCGATACTATTATTGAACGGTGTCGACGCCCACGCCCTTTCCCGCAACGTGATTTTGTAGTCACCGATTTCGGTGCGCAACCGTGCCAGTTGACCACGGTAATGGCATGGGTCAGTTTTGTCGAAAAAAAAGAATGTACAACCCCCGTCGCCGGTGCGTTTGATTGCTATAGCGCCATCCGAAAGGCGATTGAAACCTGCCACGCAGCCGGTGGTGGTCGCGTTGTGATACCGAAAGGCGATTGGTATATCGAAGGCCCGATTGTTTTGCTTTCCAACGTGCATGTACATTTACAGTCTGGGGCGCATGTCTATTTCAGTCAGCAGCCAGAGCATTATGCGCGCTACGGTGAATTCGATTGCGGAGACAACGGGAAATTGACCCTGATGCGCTGGGAGGGGAATGATTGTTTAAATTATTCACCGTTAATCTACGCACGCGGTCAGCGCAACATTGCTTTAACCGGCGATGACTGGACGTCGATTCTCGATGGTCAAGCGGGTGTGAGTTTTCCTGGAAGCGAGTATTGCTGGTGGTCTTGGAAAGGGCGGAGTAAGCCCGGTTCACTGAGCGACGGAGCGACTGGGAACGGACAATGGGTACAACACGATCCAGCGCAAACAGAAAACACGATCAACCCACTAAATCCTCATTCACTGCGCGAGGTTGCGCCGCATCTGAGTGAAGAGGAAGCTAAGTTTATTCAAGGCGACAGCGAACTCTGGCGACGAGATGCTAATTATCTTCGCGCCTTAGCAGAAGCGCGTGTTCCGGCCGAGAAGCGTGTCTTTGGACGGGGCCATTTCTTACGTCCTCACATGGTGCAGTTCATCAGTTGTACCAATGTATTATTTCAGGGATACCAAGTCACACACAGTCCCTTCTGGCAGCACAATCCGGTCGATTGCCGTAATGTCTATGTGAAGAAGATTTATGCCAACAGCGTCGGGCCGAACAATGATGGCTTTGATCCTGAGTCTTGCAATGGTGTATTGATCGAAGAGTCCCAATTCGATACGGGCGATGATTGTATTGCCATCGATTCTGGTAAGGGACCGGATATTCAGTTTGGCCCATCGGAGAATATTGTCATTCAACACTGTCACATGCACAGTGGACATGGTGCCATTACGCTTGGCAGTATTATGTCTGGTGGCATTCGCAATATCTATGTCCAGCATATCGTGATGGAAAATAGCCATTGGAAAACGGATCCGCTCAATATCGCGATTCGATTAAAAGCCAATATGAGTCGGGGTGGCTATATCAAGCATGTCTACATCCGCCATATCGACGTACCCAATGGGATTCGTACCACGCCGTCCTATTTCACGCCGATTCCGAGCGGATTGATTCCGGCGAAATCCGTGGCAACGTCCGCTGGCGCGGTGATTGTGATCGATTGTGATTACGATCCGACAGGCGATCAAGTGAGGACGCGACCGCCGGTGGTGTCGGATATTCACATCTCCCATGTCAACGTTGGCACTGTCGAGACGGCGAGTGGTACATTTTCTAGCTATCAGGCGGTCATTATTTTGGGACCTGTTGCCTCTGACTATAACGGTCCGGCAGCCAACCGTCCGAAGATACTCCCTGTTAAAAATGTCAGCATCTCAGATTGTGATTTGGGGACGCCTGTCAATAGCAAAGATCCGATCTATCTGTTTAACGCAGAAAATATCGCGCTGAAAAAAGTGCGTATCGGCAGCACTGTATTTAACCGTGTCTTGTCTGCACCGTGATGCCCTCGGGTACAGTACAGAAGTTGATATAAAAATGGATACCATGATAAAAAAATTAGGAGCGGTACTGGGTGGTCTGGCCTTATTGATCAGTAACGCTGGCTGCACTGGAGCAGGGGCACATGATGTCGCTGCATCAGCTGCTCCGGATCATGCGCTACACAATAACAATCCACCACAGCGCGTTCAGATTCTCTTGGTGGGTGATTCGACGATGGCAACAGCGTCAGGCTACGGCGATCAGTTTTGTGCAGCATTCACCGCGGCGGTAAGCTGCCTCAATGCGGCACGGGGCGGGAGGAGTTCCGCCAGTTATCGCGCTGAAGGCTTATGGGAAAAAGTGATGGAAACGCTCAGAAAAGGCGATCAAGCAGAGAAGATCGTCCTGATTCAGTTTGGTCACAATGATCAGCCAGGCAAGCCAGGACGGTCAACCGACCTCGCGACTGAATTTCCCCGCAACCTAGAACAATATGTGCTGGATGTGAAACAAGCCGGCGGCACGCCTATCTTGGTGACGCCATTAACCCGACGGACGTTTGTGGATGGAGTGTTGGAAAATAATTTGCGTCCTTGGGCCCAATCCGCCATCGATGTGGCGGCACATCAGCGCATAGAAGTGATTGACTTGAATTTCATCAGTAGTCAGGCAGTACAGAAAATGGGGCAAGCCGAGGCCGATACCTTGGCGATGGCACCTCCGCCAGAGAAAACACCGACGCCGGTTGATACCAAGCAGACTGAAAAACAGGGTGCGGCCAAATCAGCCTTTGATCGCACGCACGTTGGTAAAAAAGGGGCGGCACTTTTTTCTGCCATGGTGCTTCAGGAGTTAGTGAAACTCCACCCTGAGTTAGTCGCGATGACGTCCACTAAAGGTCAACCATGAACCGGCCATTGTTTTATCTCTTCTTATTGAGCTTGCTGTTACCCGGAGCAACGGCTTACGCGCAGGATGCCCGTCAGGTACACGAGCCTGTGGTGCCAGCGATTTGTAGCGAATTAAATGCGAACCTTGATTTGCAGCAAGTGGACCAGCAAAGTGAGACAGCACCCGACACCGCCCGATTACAAGCAGCCCTCGATCAATGCCAGCAAGGCAAGGCCGTGCGCCTCAATGGTCGTGGTACAAAAACGTATTTCCTGAGTGGCGCTATCCGCGTAAAGCCAGGCGTATCGTTGCTTGTGAATGAGGGCGTGACCTTGGAAGCGTCCCGATTAGCACAGGATTTTGATAAAGGCGATGGTCGCTGCGGTACGACAGATCAGCGTGGTCGCGCATGCTTTCCGTTCATCGATATCACGCAGTCCGCCCATGCGGGTATTTTTGGCGGCGGTATTATCGATGGTCAGGGCGGGAAAAAAGTCATTGGTCTCGATGAAAGCTGGTGGCAAATCGCGCGACGCGCACAACGAGAAAATAGTCATCAAAATGTGCCTCGTTTGATTGAGATCAGCAATTCAAATGACATGACGATGTATCAGATATGGCTCAAGAATTCGCCCAATTTTCATGTCACCTTAACCCATGTAGATGGCTTTACTGCGTGGGGTGTTCATATAGACACGCCAGCTGATGCGCGAAACACCGATGGTATCGACCCTGTTTCATCGCGTAATATCACGATCACCAAGAGCTTCATCCGTACTGGTGATGATAACGTCGCGATTAAAGGTGGCAATAGTGGTCCAAGTACCCAGATCAGTGTCACCGAGAGCTATTTTTATAGTGGTCACGGGATGTCGATCGGGAGCGAAACAAATGCAGGTGTTTCCCATGTGCTCGTTCAGCACTTAGTGATGGATGGCACGACATCTGGTTTGCGAATCAAGAGTGACGTCTCTCGTGGTGGTCTTGTCGAGAACATCACGTATCGAGATGTCTGCCTACGTAATGTGAAAGCGCCGCTCGACTTTGATACGCACTATACAAAGAACGCTACCGGTCATCTCATTCCGGTCTATTCCACGATTGAACTCGATCATGTGGACAGCGCGACGCCTGGCGCCATCATTTTGCGAGGCTTTGACGTATCGCATCCATTGACCTTGCTCATGCACGATGTCCATATCGCTCCAGGTAGTCGGGTAGAAGCAGTCGCTGCACGATGGCTGGACCAACCGATCAATTCTTCCTTGAATGCAGATTTTCAGTGGATAGAGACAAAAGGGGATGATGCAAAAGAAAGTGGTGGCAAGGGCATGACGACTTGTGCTCAGAGGTGGATGCCATTTCCTGACTATCCTGTCATCGTCAGTCGTCCGCAATTAACTGAAGATCAGGCCGCACTGTATCGCTACGCGAATGTACTCGGTTACGCAGGGTTGCCAGGGAAGGAAATCGCTGATCCATGGGATCCACTATCGCATCCTATTTCCAAACAAGTGAGTGCCGATCACCAACAGCACGGAATCTACTATGTGGACGCCAAAGCGCACAATACCTCGCGCACACAACACGGCGCTCCTATTTTTTCATCCGTACAAGCGGCGGTGAATCAGCTCATTGATGATGAGACAGCGCATCGTGTGAACACTGAGCGCGTCATTATTCAAGTTGCTGCGGGTACGTATGATGAGTTGGTGTATCTCCCCTCCACAACCCATCCAGTTAGTTTGATTGGTGCTGGCGCAGGCGTCACAACCATTCGCGCGAATATCGACGCCGCCATCACTGGAACGCAGTTTGCACAGCGATTTCAGACCCAGTTCACCAGCGCACCACCATCAGTATTGGCAATGTTTAACAGCGTGCGCGAGCGGCCGATCATCGGCACCTTTGGTACGCCCGTATTGTGGGTGAAAAGTCAGGCATTTCAGGCAAGTGATATCACGATTGAAAACAGTTATAACAAGGCAACGGGTAACGCCCGTCAAGAATGTTTGGAAGCGGGATGTGCTGGTGATGGTGTCTACGCCAAGATGTTGATGGTGCATCATCAGGCACTCGCGTTAATGACGGATGGCGTTGATCGAGCCCAGTTTGAGCGCATTCGATTGATCGGGTTTCAAGATACCTTATATATGCGAGCGCAAGAAGGGGGGAGAACTGCACGACACTTTTTTGTGGACTCGTATATCGAAGGCGATGTCGACTTCATTTTTGGTGACGCGACCGCTTTCTTTCTGAATACTGAAGTCAAATCGCTGGGAGATCGCTCTAGTTCCTATGTTGCCGCACCGAGCACGAACTTATATAGCAAATTTGGATTCGTTTTTGATCATTGTCGGTTTACGAATGATGGTAGCGCCAATGCCAAAGCAGGGAAGTTTTTTTTAGCGCGTCAGTGGTTTCACAATCAACGGTGCACACCTTATGGACACGTACCGATGGACGGCTATCAGTGTCTGGCTGGAGATCAGGATAGCTTTGTAGCACCTACGGGCACGATCACCAAGGCAACACTGGAGCATGTCGGAAAAATGGTGGTGTTAAATTCAGTGATTGGGTACCACATTAACCAAACACATCCCTGGTCCGACTGGAACAAAGTCGGAACTTTGCCATACCGACCTGCGCAGTATTCTAGCGAGGATTTCTGGCGCTATCTGAAAGCAAGTCCGATTGATCCACAAAAAGATTTAGGCTACGTGACGCCACCACCAAGCGATATTTTCTTGGGTGAATATCACAACGTGACCGAAACGTCATCGATGAACAATAGGAATAACAATGAGTAAGCAACGTAGTGGTGCGGGATTAACGAATATTCAACGTCGCCGATTAATCAGTCTCATGGCACTGAGTGGCTGCGGTTTGGGGAGCTTGAATACGTTCGCCAATACGGTCAATGAAGCGAGTTCCGCAAAGACAGGTGCGTTGCCGAATCCTTGGGCGGAGGCCGATGAGATTGTCCGTCGTGTGACTGTGCCTTTGCAGTTTCCTTCCCAGACATTTTCTATCACTGATTTTGGTGCGAAGCCTTGTCCATTAAAGAAAGTACAGGCATGGATCTCGTTTGAGGAGCAGGCCTTGGCGGATACACCTGCTGATGACGCGTTTGATTGTTATGCATCGATTGCTGCGGCAATACGTGCTTGCCACGATGCTGGTGGAGGCAAAGTGATTGTGCCTCGCGGCGATTGGTATGTTGCGGGGCCGGTAGTCTTGCTCTCTTATGTCCATTTTCACCTGGAGTCTGGCGCGCAGTTATATTTCAGTCATCGCCCGGAAGACTACGCCAAATACGGTGATGTCGATTGTGGTGCAAATGGGAAGTTGTCGGTATCGCGGTGGCAAAGTAATGATTGCCTCAATTACACCCCCATGGTTTACGCTATCAATCAACACCATATTGCCCTCACAGGAGAAGATTGGACGTCCGTTCTCAATGGTCAAGGTGGTGTTCCGTTTAATGAGGAGGGTGACTGTTGGTGGACCTGGAAAGGGAAGCTCAAAACACATCATGCCGTCGGGCAAAATAGCGTTCCGCATTACCGGGAAGGCGCTTCTTCTGAAAACACCATCAATCCTCTCAATGCGACGTCGCTTTCTTCGGTTGGCGGTCACGTCAATGGAAAGTTAGAAGCCATGATTTTGGGGCCGGGCGATCAGTGGCGTGCGGATGCGAACTATTTGCCTGCCTTGTCAGAAGCGAAAGTAGCAATAGAACGCCGCGTTTTTGGAAAGGGGCATTACCTCCGGCCACCCATGATCCAATTCATTCATTGTCAGCATGTATGGTTGGAAAACTATGAAGTTCGCAATACGCCGTTCTGGCAACATCATCCTGTCCATTGTGAAGATTTATTGATTCGCAAAGTACATGCCAAAAGTCACGGTCCAAATAATGACGGTTTTGATCCCGAAGCGTGTCGCTATGTGGTCGTTGACCAGTGTACCTTTGATACTGGTGATGACTGTATTGCGATCAAAGCAGGTAAGAACAACGATACCCAATACGGTCCCTCAGAACATATCGTGATTCAGCAGTGCACAATGCAATCGGGGCATGGCGGGGTAACGCTAGGAAGCGAAATGGCAGGCGGCATTCAATATGTCTATGCTCGCGATTTGTTGTTAGAAAACCTGCACTGGGCGACCAACCCCTTAAATACGGCAATTCGATTAAAAACCAATCTGAACCGTGGTGGCTTTCTACGGCACTTTTACGTCAATAATATTCAGATTCCTAATGGCGTTCAGACGTCACCATCCTTTTATTCTTCACTGCCCGGTTCTCCGATTCGTTCAAAAACGGTGGCAACTGCTGCTGGAGCGATTATTACCTTTGATTGTGATTACACGCCGAACAGTGATCAAGTCAGAATTCGGCCACCCGTCGTTGAAGACATTTATATTTCGAATGTGACTGCGGGCAATGTCGCAACCGCATCGGGGCAGCATTCGTGCTATCAGGCGATCGTTATTTTGGGTCCGGTCGCCTCTGATTATAACGGGCCAGCTCCGGCACCTGTGGTACTCCCTGTGAAGCGTGTGCGGGTATCGCAATGTGACTTTGGTACCCCAGTAGAAAAAAATAATCCGATTTATTTGTACAACGTGGCGGATTTAACGCTCAAGGATGTCCATATTGATGGACACCGTATGGATGGGGTCTATACCGCATAAATGGGTGTTCTATTGATTTTTAAGTTGTGACTTAAATAGTTGCAAGATGGGATTGTCATTCCCTTTGCGGAATGCATAAAGCTGGATGACTGGCTGGATGGGGACGGTGGTGATGGGGCGAAATATAACCCCATCAAACCGTAAAGTGGACGCACCTTGTGGAATGACGGCAACGCCTAGTCCTGCTCGTACCAACGCGAGCATGGTATGGATTTGGCTCACGTATTCTACGATCTCCGGCTGGACCGCAGATTTTTCAAATAAGCTACTCAGCAAGAGATGGAAATACTTGGCTTCGTACGGCGAATACATCAATAAAGGTTTTTGGTCAAAATCATTGATAATCGGGTTCAAAGGCCACTCATCTTTTAGGCGCTCTGGTATGGCGAGCACCAAGGCTTCTGTTGAACAAGGAAGCGTCTCGATGTCGCCATGATCGACCGGTGGGCGGAGGACACCCAAGTCAATTTGTCTCGCGTCTAATGCCTCTAGCTGGTCGCTACTCACCATTTCTTTTAACGTTAAACGAATATCGGGTGAAATATCCCGAATACGTTTGACGATCTCCGGTAGCAAGCCATAACCGACCGACGCCGTAAATCCAATCGCGAGGGAGCCAGAATCACCCCGAGCGATGCGCCTTGCTGTCGATGCTGCCTCATTCGCGAGTCGCAAGATCCTGTGTGCATCAGGTAAAAAACTGCGTCCTGCCGCCGTCAGTTGTACCGAGCGACTGTTTCTCTCTAGCAGGGCTGTCCCCACCTGGTGTTCTAACAGCCGTATCTGTCGGCTGAGGGGCGGCTGCGTCATATTGAGTCGTTCCGCAGCACGCCCAAAGTGTAGTTCTTCGGCGACTGCCACAAAACATCGTAAATGGCTGAGTTCAAACATCGATTCAAAAAAGGTATTGATTGAGACAGTGTTTATTCTGTACTTGAATCGATCAGAGTGCAAGAATACCAGCACAACTTAACAACATACAGGTGACACTGATGACGCAATACACGCCAAAAGAATTCGCGAAGCAGATTGGTAGCGGCTTACTCTCTTTTCCGATTACCCATTTCAAATCTGATTATTCGCTGGATGAGTCCGCTTATCGTCAAAATTTAAACTGGCTCTTTAGCCACGACGCTGCGGGCTTATTTGCCGCTGGTGGTACAGGCGAATTTTTCTCATTGACACCATCAGAAGTCGATCGCGTGGTACGTGCAGCAGTAGAGGAAACGAAGGGACGTATTCCTGTCATCGCACCTGCTGGCTATGGCACAGCGACAGCCAAAGAATATTGCAAAGCGGCAGAAGAGGCAGGTGCGGACGGGATTCTCTTGTTGCCACCTTACCTGACAGAAGCATCAAAAGGTGGTGTGGCAAATCACGTGGAAGAAGTGTGTAAATCAACCAAGCTAGGTGTGATTTTATACAACCGTGCTAATCAGGTGCTCGATGAAGTTGAGTTAGAAAAATTGACGGAACGCTGCCCGAATTTAGTGGGATTTAAAGA
This sequence comes from Undibacterium sp. MH2W, assembly GCF_049340215.1. Classification (NCBI taxonomy): domain Bacteria; kingdom Pseudomonadati; phylum Pseudomonadota; class Betaproteobacteria; order Burkholderiales; family Oxalobacteraceae; genus Undibacterium; species Undibacterium sp. MH2W. The sequence continues at coordinate 667,732 of NZ_JBMPPA010000001.1, forward strand.
TGGTGTTGGTGACATTGAGCTGATGACCAAGATTTATTCTCGTATGGGCGACCGTTTCACTTACATCGGTGGCTTGCCGACGGCAGAAACATTTGCGTTGCCTTACCTTGAAATGGGAGTGACAACCTACTCTTCAGCGATCTTTAACTTCGTACCGCAATTTGCGCTCGATTTTTACGCCGCTGTCAGAGCACGCGACCATGCTACGGTATATCGTATGCTTAATGAGTTTGTCTTACCTTACATCGCTTTACGCAATCGCAAACGTGGTTATGCTGTGTCTATTGTGAAAGCAGGCATGAAGGTGGTGGGGCGTGATGCAGGTCCAGTCCGTACGCCACTGACTGATTTGACCGAGAGTGAATTGGCCGAATTGGCACTACTGGTGAAACGGATTAGTTGATTGCATCAAATGATTTAGCAGCCTTCGACAAGAGGTCTGTCAGCGGAATCAACAACGAAGAATAATGAACAGGGCTTGGTTTGCAATGGTGAATCAAGCCCGATTCGCTTATCTCACTGATAACTATACTGTGCAGAGATAGCACAAAGAAATCGAGACAACCATGTTCAACATATTGAGTCGTAAACACTCTCAATCATCTGGTCAACGGACCAAGCCGACGCACGTCAGATATAGTATTTTAGCAATGCTCTTTTTTGTGACTGCCTTTAATTATGCAGACCGCGCCACCTTATCGATTACAGGTACAGCGATTCAAAAAGAATTTGGTATCGATGCTGCTTCTCTTGGTATCGTTTTTTCTGCTTTTTCTTGGTTTTATGTAGCAGCGCAAATTCCTGGTGGCTGGCTATTGGATAAATTTGGTACTCGCATTGTCTATGCCTTCAGTATCGGCCTATGGTCTCTTTTTACCTTACTCCAGGGTGTCTCTGGCTTTGTGTTAGGTGGATCGGCGATTGCTACTTTTTTTATTTTACGGGCGGCAGTCGGGGTCGCAGAAGCGCCTTCTTTTCCGGGGAATAGTCGCTTAGTGGCATCGTGGTTCCCAACAGATGAACGCGGTATGGCATCTGCAATTTTTAATTCAGCGCAATATTTTGCCACGGTATTGTTTGCACCGTTGATGGCGTGGATTGCTCATTACTATGGCTGGCGCGAAGTGTACTACGTCATGGGGATCACCGGTATCGTACTGGCGCTGGTGTGGCTTCAATTCATTCATGAACCTAACCAACATCCGCGCGTCAATGAGCTGGAGTTGATGCACATTCAACAGGGTGGGGCAGTGCGGACTATGTTGTTCAAAGATAGTCCTTCACGTCAGCCATCGACAATGAAGTATCTGCCGCAATTGCTACGAAATCGAATGTTGTTGGGTGTTTATTTCGGTCAATATTTTATCAATACACTGACTTACTTTTTTCTGACGTGGTTTCCGGTTTATTTGGTACAAGCACGTGGCATGACGATTTTAAAGGCAGGTTTTATCGCCACCTTACCAGCGATTGCGGGCTTTTTAGGCGGCATTTTGGGAGGATGGATCTCAGATCGTATGATTAAACGTGGGTTTTCACTGACGGTATCTCGGAAGACCCCGATTGTCGTTGGGATGTTGCTGTCGACGAGCATTATCCTTTGTAATTATGTTGACTCACCGATGGTCGTGGTCGCGGTGATGGCTTTTTCCTTTTTCGGTAAAGGCGTCGGCGCACTCGGGTGGGCGGTTGTTTCTGATACGGCACCAAAGGAAATTGGTGGGTTGAGTGGTGCCTTGTTTAATATGTTTGGCAATATCGCGGGGATTACCACACCGATTGTTATTGGTTTTCTCGTCTCGAAAACAGGGTCGTTTTCTTGGTCACTCGTTTATGTAGGTGCCAATGCGATTGGCGCTATCGTTTGCTATCTGTTTATTGTGAAAGAGATTAAGCGTGTGGAGATACGGGCAATCCCTTAGCCCCAAAGCGTCAGACGTCATCGTGGCTGGCGTGTCAAGGACAACCGCCAGCCATGTGAGAGGAAACTGCTATTGCTTAGAATGGCGTGTCAATCATGCCTTGTACACCTGGTCGAATGAGAATCGTCTTACCTGCCCAAGGATCAGGATCGCTAGGATCAGGACGGATGGAGGTGATCAGCAGCGATTGACCGTCGTCTCCGCCAAAGCTACACATGGCGGGCTTTTTCATAGGAAGATCAATTTTCCGATCGATCTTACCGGCGGGTGTCATCCGATAAACCACTGATCCATCATTACCGCAGATCCAATAGCAGCCATCAATATCCATGGCTGCGCCATCAGGCCGTCCTGGGATATCACGCATATCAAAAAAGAGCGTTTGGTTGGAAGGTGTTCCTGTGCTGATATCGTAGTCAAAACGCCAGATAAATTGGCGGTGCGGATGGGAGTCGGACAAGTACATCGTTTTTCCATCCGGCGACCAAGCTAATCCATTTTGAGTGAGTAGTTCACTGACAAAGGGCCCCGCAAGTTGATGATCGTTGGTCAGTCGATAGAGGTTGCCGATGGCTTTTGCGGCACCCATGTCCATGAACATCGATCCTGACCAGTAGCGGCCTTGCCGATCGGTTCTACCGTCATTCCAGCGGATGCCAGGTCCTTTTTCTGGCAGTGCTGCTACCAGTTCACACGTTGGTGCTGACGTATCGTTGAGGGAAAGATAAAACAGCCCCGTCTCCATCGCCGCCAAAAACTCACCATTTTTTCTGAGTGCAATATTGGCGAGCATTTCGGGTGTGGTCCATGAAGTCTCGGTGCCACTCTGTGGCTGATAGCGCCATAGCGTTTTCGAAGGGATATCCACCCAAAACCATGCCGTCTGTGCAGGGTGCCAGAGAGGGCTCTCTCCGACCTGACACGTGGTCGAAGAGACATACTCAATCATAGAAGTATTCATAGTGCATGCATTAAGACATCAGAGATCATAAATATCGCGGTGCACTGGTACCAGGAGTTTCATGATGGACCAAGCCAGTAGATACGCGATCGCACAGAAGCTAAACATAATCGTGTAACCAGTTTCAATATGACCGAGCGCTTTATAGTAGTCGAATAACCATCCACCCGCCTTGGAAACAGCTACACCACCTAAACCACCCGCCATCCCGCCAATCCCTACAACGGAGGCCACTGCTTTTTTTGGGAACATGTCAGAGACTGTCGTAAAGATATTGGCAGACCAAGCTTGATGCGCCGATGCCCCGATACCGATCAAAATGATAGGCACCCAAGAACTGATGAAGCCCAGAGGCTGCGCCAGTAAGACGACCAGCGGGAAGAGAGCGATGAGGAACATCGCTTTCATACGACCCGTGTAGGGTGCCATGCCAGCTCCCATGAAGTAGGCAGGTAACCAGCCACCGCCAATACTACCGACCATGGTCATACTGTATAACACCATCAGAGGGATAATTAAATCCGTCTGATGCATTTGATATTTGCTTTCAAGATACTTCGGCAGCCAAAATAAAAAGAACCACCAGACGCCATCTGTGAGAAATTTTCCAATCATGAACGACCATGTTTGGCGGTAATTCAATAATTTAATCCATGGGGTGTTTTGACGAAAAGCCTGACTTGTCACCGCCTGCTGTACTTCATCTTTGATAATGTAGTGACGCTCCGCATCGCCCATTCTTTTTTGTGATTCTGGTTTGTCGTAAAAGATCTGCCAAACGACGAGCCAGATAAAACCAATGCCACCAATGATTTCGAAGGCGGCCTGCCAACCCCATGTCGCGGCGATCAGCGGCACAGTTAAGGGTGCCAGGATCGCGCCGATGTTGGCACCCGAATTGAAAATACCGGTGGCGAGTGAGCGTTCGTGCTTGGGGAAATATTCCGCAGTGGCTTTGATGGCCGCGGGGAAGTTCCCCGCTTCACCTAAGGCAAGGACGGCGCGCGAAAGCATAAAACCCACGATAGAAGCGGGGAACACGGTCAAGCCGACAGCCGCCATGATATTGGAGAGCAATGTCCCTGCGGGTAAAGCGTAAGCGTGGAGGATCGCACCAGAAGACCAAATAGCGATAGCGACCGTGTAGGCAGCTTTTGTACCAATTTTATCGATGATGCGCCCAGCAAACAGCATTGATAGCGCATAGATGAACTGAAAAATGGCTGTGATGTTGGCGTAGTCCGTATTGGTCCAGCCGAACTCAGCAGAGAGTTGAGGTGCAAGGAGACTTAATACTTGTCGGTCAAGATAATTGATGGTTGTGGCGAAGAATAAGAGGGCACATATCACCCATCGATATTTGCCGATTTGGTTTTGGTTCATGCAAGCGTCTCCAGATATAAACTATCTCTTTTTGGATATTTTTGTGGTTACGCACACCGGAGAAAAGCGCTCCGATGTGCGTACCGATGTGCGTACCGATGTGCGTACCGATGTGATTCGGCGTTAATGTCGAGCTGACGACAGGTAGATCACCTGTTGATTAAGAGGCAGAGAAAGCGCCGTCCACAAGGCGATTTAACTTCCACTCATTACTATTTTTTAAGGCAGACGGGAGTAACTGCTCCGGTATTGCCTGATAACAAACAGGGCGTAAGAAGCGATCTATCGCCGTAGCGCCAACGGAGGTTGTTCTGCTATCGGAAGTGGCAGGGAAAGGGCCGCCATGAACCATCGAGTGACAAACTTCAACACCCGTTGGAAAACCGTTAAACAAGATCCGACCGACTTTTCTTTCCAATACCGGAATCAGACGTGCAGCGGCTTCGTGGTCCGCACTGGTTGCGTGGACTGTCGCTGTCAACTGACCCTCTAACAGCTTGGTGATGGCAATGGTTTGTTCCAGATCATCACACATGACAATCACAGACGAAGGACCAAAAACCTCTTCCTGCAATGCTGCATTGGCAATGAAGTCACGTGCGTTGCACAGAGAAATCATTCCTTGCGCTTGATAGCCCGTTGGTGTCGTCGAAGGCAGACCTTCAGCTAAGACATCTAAGGTGATCTGTTGTTTGAGTTTCTCCGTACCTTGATGAAACGCGTGCGCGATACCGGGTGTCAGCATCGTTTGTGCTGCTTTTTGCGCCATCGCTACTTTGGCCGCTTCGATAAAGCGAGTGGCTGCATCGCTTTTTTTCAAGAAGACCAATCCAGGATTGGTACAGAATTGGCCGGCACCCAACGTCAATGAATCAATGAAATCTTTCGCCAGCGATTCTGCGTTGTTTTCTAAGACGTCTGGTAACAGATAGACAGGGTTGATACTGCTCATTTCTGCATAAACGGGGATGGGTACGTGACGGGCTTGTGCTGTCCGGAGTAAGGACAAACCACCTGACCGAGAACCAGTAAAACCAACTGCCTGAATCGCTGGGTGGGATACTAAATGTTGGCCGACCGCAGCACCCGCACCGATCAACATCGAGAAGACGCCTTCATGCAGATTGCATGTTTGTACGGCTTTTTGAATCGCTTTGCCAACCAGTTCCGACGTGCCAGGATGGGCATTATGTGCTTTGACAACGACAGGACAACCTGCCGCAAACGCGGACGCTGTGTCACCACCCGCAACAGAAAAGGCTAATGGGAAATTACTGGCACCAAAGACGGCAACAGGACCTAATGCAATCTTTTGCATCCGCAGATCAGGGCGTGGAGGCACACGATCAGGCAGCGCAGAATCCAGCGTCGCAGACAGAAAATCCCCATCGCGTACCACTTTGGCAAACAGTTTTAATTGATTCACTGTTCTGCCACGTTCACCTTCTAATCGCGCAACAGGCAAACCTGTTTCGAGATGCGCGCGTTCAATCAGTGCAGGACCAATGTTGAAGATTTCTTGTGCGATTGTTTCTAAAAAGAGTGCGCGCTGCTCCAGTGAGGTATAACGGAAGCTATCATCCGCCTGGCTGGCTAACTCGCAGGCCAGATCGACTTGTTCGTTGGTGGCATAACCAAATTCAGGCGAGAGCTTTTCGCCATTAGCAGGGTTGATTGCACATACTGCACCATTGGTTCCAACGATCTGTTGGCGTCCAATGAGCATTTCTCCGCGAATTTCCATGTTCTTTCCTATCGATTGCTACGGTCAGTAGCGTATGGTTTTTAGAAATAAAACAGCAGAAACGATGGCGCTATGATTGTCATCGTTCCTGCGGTTTATCCCAATCATTTTTACATAAGTATTACGTTTGTTTTTGAATCAAACGCAACAATAATTCATCTTCTTCCGCAGTGAGATCTGTCAGTGGTGCACGCACGGGGCCAGCGCTATGTCCAACTAAGCGTGCACCAGCTTTGACGATACTGACGGCGTACCCCGCCTTACGATTACGGATCGCTAAGTACGGCAGGAAAAATTCGTCGATCAGGCGATTGGTTGTTGCGTGATCGTCAGCGGCGATCGCATGATAAAAATCCATTGCCAGTTGAGGGACGAAGTTAAACACGGCAGAAGAATACACAGGAACACCAAGCGCTTTATACGCAGCAGCGTACACTTCAGCGGTCGGCAAGCCACCGAGGTAAGAGAAGCGATCACCCATACGGCGCCAGATCGATACCATCAATTCGATATCGCCAATGCCATCTTTAAAGCCGATTAGGTTAGGGCAGCGATCCGCTAATATTGCTAATGAGTCTGGTGTCAAACGGCAAACACCGCGGTTATAGACAACAACACCAAAACGGACCGAGCGGCAGACTTGTTCTACATGCGCAATCAATCCCTCTTGACTTGCTTCTGTCAGGTAGTGTGGCAACAATAAAATACCATCCGCGCCCAAGCGCTCTGCCTCTTGTGCATGCGCAATGGCGACGCGCGTAGGTCCACCCGCACCCGCGATGATAGGTACCTTGCCACGGCAGCTGTCGACAGCAGTACCAATAATTGAGCCGTATTCGTCATTCGTTAAGGAGAAATATTCACCTGTGCCACCCGCCGCGAACAAGGCACTTGCGCCAAAGGGGGCGAGCCATTCAAGGCGTTCGATGTATCCCGCACGATGAAAATTACCCTCGGCATCGAAGTCGGTGAGGGGGAATGACAGTAGGCCATGGGACAAGATTTTTTTTAAATCATTCGGGTGCATAGGTTCTCCGTAATGTAGATGGATGCCGATGGATGTTGAATAGGGGTTTTCAATGTCAGAAAATAAACAGAATCATCGAATTGATTAAAGTCGTAGGACATCGTACAACTTAATTTTTGCAAATGCAAGGCTTAGCTGTTTTCAGCCGTTGCGCCGTTTTATCGGGCGGTGATGTGCAAAAAATATACGCACATCCGGCATTCAAGGCATTATGTATTTTGCGTCAGGGCTTGCTGAATGCGTTGTTCTGCTTCTCTGAGGCGCTCACGGCTGTTGCTCAGATGCGTTCTCATGGCGGCACGGGCACCTTCAGAGTCTTTTCTGAGAATGGCCGAACAGATATCTTCATGTTCGTTGTTGACGCGCAAAAGGTAGCTCTCTGTCGCTTCGTGATTGAGCTCGGCAGAATTCAATCGTGCCCGTGGGATTAATTCTCCACCGAGATTCGACAAAATATTGACGAAGTAAGGGTTGCCGGTTGCTTGAGCGATGAGCTGATGAAAGCGTTGATCAGCACTCACCGATTCTTGACTCGACTTACTGGTTTTGATGGCGGCAAACGCCTCTGAGATGGCAGTCATTTGCTCTTCACTGCGCCGAGAGGCTGCTAGCCATGCCGCTTCTGTTTCTAGACTAATCCTGAGCTCCAAAATATCAAGCACATCACGCATGGTGATAATTGCTTGATGTTGGAAGCTGATTGTCTGCGCTGGCGGTTCCTGAATGAAGGTCCCAATACCATGCTGGGTCTTCACCAGACCCTCGGCGCGCAGATGCGAGATGGCTTCTCTCACAACAGTCCGGCTGACGTCGTACATCTCCATGATCGCCGATTCGGTGGCAAGTTTTTCGCCTGCCTTCAATTTTCCCGATTTGATGTCGGCAGCAATACTCTCCGCTAAGCTTTGCGAAAGGCTTTTGTGTCGTTTGCGCTCAGGTTGGGTAATTGGCATAGCGAGATCGATGATTGCGGAATTGCCCCGATTGTAATTGAAAAGCAACCAAGTTTGGGAGGGAGATGTGAGAGCGACCCCAGCCGATCTGACCCCATGTCCTAGAAACACAAATAAAGAGAAACAGATAACATCATTCAGCCCTCAAAGGTTTTATCCTGTTCATCCACTGCATTGAAGGCGATATTTCTTCAAAAACGTGATCACAAGCACGAACACTTATCGGTGCCGTTGTGCTTGCTCATTTGCATCAAGCCATGATTTTTGTTGGTGAGGTGATACGATATCGTATTACTGAATGCTCGCAATCATGAAGGTGAAATACCTGCCATCGGCGACAGAATGAGCGCCGAGATCCTTGTTCTCAATGATGTATCAATTAATCGATTTTCAGAATGGATTCACCCTAACCCCATGCAAACAATTGAATTAAACACAAAGAACGGCGCAAGCTGCAAGATCGCATTGAATGGTGCCCATATTTTTTCATGGTGTACTGCGGATGGGCAAGAGCAATTGTTTTTGAGCCGCCGTACTGCTTGGAAAAATAATGAAGCGATCCGAGGTGGGATCCCCGTGATATTTCCTCAGTTTGCTGACATGGGACCATTAGTGAAGCATGGCTTTGCGAGATCCTCCCTGTGGCATCTCCTACCTGATCCTGTCGGCGACGACGCAGATGATAGCGCAACAGTTTCCTGTGTTCGACTTTGTTTGACAGAGCAGGACCTTGGCGACGCCAGCGAACAAGGATGGGACTATCGTTTTCATGTCGAACTGATGGTGACGCTATCCGATGATACGCTCCAGCTTCGTTTGATGGTCACTAATACCGATACGCGAACTATTGCATTTCAGTCGGGTTTCCATCCGTATTTTCGCATTGCGTGCCGCTACCCTGAAGTGATTGGATTACGACCGACACGTTGTTTCGATAAATTAACGCAGCAAGTCGGCGTTCAACCGGATTCGGCGGGGATGGTCATTACCAGCGCTATTGATACGATTTATAGTCAAAGTCATGACGATCTCGTGCTCAAGGACCATGATCGGCACGTATCGATTCGTCGACATGGTTTTCAGGATACGGTTGTCTGGACACCTTGGGAGGGCGCGGGTGATCTACCTGATGATTTAGAGCCTGGAGATGGTCGATTATTTCTCTGCGTGGAACCAATTAACGTGAATAACAACGTGCAGTTGGCATCAGGAAAAAAATGGATGGGCGAAATGTACGTCACCGCAAAATCAGGTCAGACATCTTCTGGTACTTGAATGTAAAAATGGCTGTATTTACGATTTATTGTTGCTAACTCAGCATGAATGGATGAATAGATGCCTCTACCATTGTTATGATATCGATATTCATCAATTAGCGTGAGCGCTTTAGGCACGGATGCCCCAATGGTAATCATCGTTTCAACGATGTCGACAGAAAAGTGAGATGTATGGACCTTCAACTGTACGTCCTTCTCACTCTTGTCGTCGATATTGTCCTTATTGTTATTCTTGTCTTCCCTTGGCTGAAAGATCGGCATAGTTGGCATGCACTGTCTTGGGCGATAGGACAGGCATCGATGAGTTTGGGTATTGCAACGACGTTGTACACTGGTTATGTGGGTCCGCAATGCATTGTTTTGGCGATGTTGTTGACAATGAGTGTCTTTGGCTTTATCGCAGGTACGGAATTCTTCATTGGGAATATAGGTCGCAAAGACTTACGGCGGATCAGTATCGGCGCAACGGTCTTTTTCCTCTTTGTTTCCATTCTCTGGCTCTACGACAAAAGATTGGTTGAGCCGACGACAGCGAATGCGTTGGGATGCGCTTTGCTCTGGTCGGGCTATCGGCTAGTCAAATATCGCAATACCTATCGATGGCTCGGATCTGTCTTGCTCGTGCGGGGCCTGTTTAATGTGCTGAATGGGTGTCAGCTTTTGCCAGACAATATTCAGCTCTGGTTTGTTTTCTCTGTGTCGATCAAGACCATTTCCATTCTGTCGTTGATCTACGCGGTGCAAGAAAGAATTCGGTTGCGCTACGCCCATTCTGTCAATAGCCTCAGTTCTGGGCTTGTCATTATTGATTTGCAAGGACATATCCATGTTATTAACGAGGCTGCTGCGAAGTTGCTTGGGTATCCTGACACGACCGGCCTGGTCGGAAAGTATGTGGCGGGTCGTTTGTTAGGAATCAATCGTCAAGAAGTGATGCACTATTTTCAAAGTTTTGCGCTGGGTAAACGTGGATATCCCATGGTGGATACATTCACCGTCCGTCATCAAAGTGGGGCATTTGTGTCTTTAGAGGTGATTGCTTCACCTTACAAGGAGCAAGGGCGCTTGTACTGCATGATGCAAATTTTCGATATCAGCGAACGCAAAAAGAAAGACGAGCAGTTGTACTACGCGGCGAATTTCGACAGTGTGACTGGTTGTCTCAATCGGTATGGGTTGGTAACCACTTTAGCTGAGTTGATTAAACACGCTGATATAGAAGGACATTCGCTATCGCTATTAGTGATCGACATTGATAGATTCAAGCGATTGATTGATTCTTTTGGGCACCTTGTTGCCGATGCCGTATTAAAGCAAGTTGCCGAACGTCTCAATAAATTCTTAAGGCCCAGTGATCGTCTTGCTCGATTGAGTGGAGACCAATTTGTGATCATCTTATCTGACGTTGCTCCAGGCGAAAACGTGAAGGTCGCGAGTTACTTTAGTGATTTGGTGATGGGTGCTTTTTCTCAACACTTCATCCTAACGCATCAAAGCGTAAAGCTATCAGCAAGCATTGGGATTGCTAATTATCCTGAGCATGGCAATGATGCTGAGGAGTTGATTCGAAACGCTGATATCGCCTTGTCTGCTGGCAGAAATGCGGATAAAGGACATTATTGCTTCTTTCAAAAGGATATGATTTCCTATGCCCGTGATGCCATGATCGACAGTGCGTTGCGTGCAGCGATTTCGACGGATGAACTCCATTTGGTGTATCAACCTATTGTCGATGCCGTCACGTACGAAGTGAAAAAAATAGAAGTGTTATTGCGGTGGACGAGCAGTCAGTTTGGCGTGATTTCTCCCGATCGCTTTATTCCTGTCGCAGAACAGAGTGATCTGATTGTGGAATTAGGCACTTGGGTGATTCATCAAGCTTGCCGAGAGTTATCGGCGCTCGAACACGATATCGACAAGGTGAGAATCAGTATTAATGTTTCTTCTCGCCAGTTAACTGATCCGGCATTTTTTAATGTCATTGATCAAGCGCTATCGTCCCATCATCTGCGACCTCAGCAGCTCGAATTAGAATTAACTGAGCGTGTGTTGATCGATGATGGTACGAGTGTCCATGCTGTTTTATCTCGTCTCAATCAACTGGGCGTGGGAATTTCGCTAGACGATTTTGGCACGGGTTTTTCCTCATTGAGTTATTTAACGCGCTTTCAAATCAATACGATTAAGATCGATAGAGCGTTTGTTTTTGACATGGAAACTAGTCCACGTCATAAAAACTTGGTTGCCGCCATCATCGCCATGGCTCACAGCCTAGAGATGGAGATTGTTGCAGAAGGCGTTGAATTGCAGTCGCAGGCCGAGTCCTTGACCTCGATGAAATGCCACTACCTGCAAGGCTATTTTATTTCTCGACCAATGCCATTGACAGCGGTCAGTGAATTCGTTCGCCACAACCCATTCGTACGAGGACAATCGACATCGTCTCTTGCTCTATAGCCTTTACACTTTGATATCGTGTAGTATCATAGGAACTGATGGTTGTTCAGGATACGTTGAGGAAAATTGATGCAAATCGCTGCCAATATTGTTGTTGCACTTGTCGCGCTCTTACACGTCTATATCTTGGTGCTTGAGATGTTTTTATGGGAAAAGCCAGCAGGCCTCAGGGCATTTCGCCAAACACCAGCATCAGCAGCAGCGACGAAAGTACTGGCAGCCAATCAAGGTCTGTACAACGGTTTTCTCGCCGCCGGATTATGCTGGGGTTTACTAGCGCATAATGCGGCAAATGAAATTAAAGTTTTTTTCTTGCTATGCGTCTTTGTCGCCGGCGTCTATGGCGCGATGACGGCGAGCCGGAAGATTTTATTCATCCAAAGTGCGCCTGCATTGCTGGGCTTGGTGCTCATCTTTTTAAGCTAGTCGACGATGCAAAAAAAGGTACTTCTACCAAGCAGTACCTTTTTCACTCACTTGCTACATCGCATGTCATCGGTCTAACATCATCCCAATTTAAAATGTCTGACGTGTCGGACGCAAGGTAATTTCATTCACAGCGACGTCTGCTGGTTGCGCAATGGCGTAGGCGATAGCATGTGCAACGGCATCAGCAGAAATTTCAAAGGCATCGTAAAAGGCCTGCATTGCTTGGGCTGCTTGCGTATCGCTGCTACCTTTCACTAATTCGCTGGCGATCGCACCAGGGTAGAGCGTGGTCACGCGGATATTGTCTGCCGCAACTTCTTCACGTAAGCCTTCACTGAGGGCTTTGACGGCAAATTTAGTGGCGCTGTAGACGGTGCCCACACCCGCGGCAACTTTGAGTCCAGCAACCGATGAAAGGTTAATGATATGGCCACTTTGTTGTTGCTGCATCGTGGGCAGAACCGCTGCGATACCGTAAAGCACGCCTTTGATGTTGACGTCGATCATTTGATCCCATTCATCGACTTTTAATTTACTCATGGCAGCCATTGGCATGATGCCCGCGTTATTCACTAGGACATCGATACGACCAAAGTGGGCGATTGCTTGATCCGCGAGGCGATTGAGATCTGTCCGCTGTGAGACATCGGTTGCGACAGCCACAGCATGGCCGCCAGCAGCAGTGATGTGGGTAACGAGTTTGCTCAATCGTTCTACACGACGGGCGGCGAGAACGACTTTGGCACCTTGTGAGGCTAAATAGCGGGCGGTGGCTTCACCCAGACCGCTGGAAGCGCCGGTGATGACGACGACTTTATCTTGAATAGCTTGCATGATGATCTTTCAATGAGGAAGGAGGGCGCGAGACAATGGGCGACCCCCTTTTATGGTATTAGACGTTCTCTGGCGCGAAGAGTATTTCCCAGTTCAGGAAGGGACCGAGCGGGATCACATCCCAATCGATCAACCCAGCGGCAGCGAGGGGAAATGCCGCTAAGGCTGCTTTGGCTGCTTCAATGGAATCGGCTTCAGCAATGATGGCGACACCTGGACGATCTTGACGGAAGTAGATATCGCGAACAATGCCGCTTTTATAAAGTGACCAGCCATGGCGGACTTCGGCTTGCAGGTAAGGTCCGTATTGTTCCATCGTCGCGTTTGGATGTGGAATATCGAGGCAAAGAAATTTCATGGTATTTTCCTGTGAGTAGGTTATTCAGTGTGACGAGGTAAGTCCGTGTGATTTATTGCTTGTGTTGCAGACGTTGCGCGATTTCTGCGACGCGTTGTCCGAGATGCGTTGCGGTATCTAAGTCACTTTGAATTGGGGTGACTTCGGGGGAGGCATCGTCGGATTGCGCCATCGCACCTAGCCAGCCACCAATACGATTGAGCTCTTGGTCGTTTTTACCTGGGAATAGATCCAGCCCAACCCATACCATGCCGTGTTGTGCAGCAAATAATGACATGGCGATCAGCGATTGCAGTTTGTCGCCATGCATCGCGCCAGAGTTCGTAAAACCAGCTGCCACTTTATTGCGCCATTTCTGAGGGATCCACGCTGGGCGGGTGGAGTCTTCCATGAATTGCTTAAAGCGGGCGCTGACGGAGCCGTTGTAGGTCGGTGAACCGAAGATGATCGCGTCGCTTGCCTCCAGCACATCCCACGGGATGTTTTTGTCGGCGATCGCGATTAAACGCACTTCGGCGCCAGTGACTTTAGTCACACCTAAGGCGACGGACATAGCTTGTTTGGCAGTATGACCGTAGCCGCTGTCGTAGATGATCGAAACCAATGTTGATGTTGCCATTTAATTACTCCGTATCGGGTTACATAATGTCTGAGGAAACCGGATCGATATTGCGTGGGAGGCGTTCATTGCAGCCTGATGTTGTAGCTAAATTTTCCCGTTCATCCGATTTTTTGATATTATATGTAGAATAAAAATCCTCAATGTAGAATAAAATTCCCATGCAAAACGATCAAAATTCACCAATCGGTGGCCCACCAGAACGCCTTGACCGACTCGATGGCATTACTGTCTTTGTTGAAACGGTTCGCTTAGGCAGTTTTGCTCGCGCGGCGGAACATTTAGGCTTGACCCGATCTGCGGTCGGTAAGGCGATGGCGCGACTGGAATCAAGGCTCGCGACACGGTTGTTTCATCGATCAACGCGTGTACAAAGTTTGACGGACGACGGTCGTATTTATTACGAGCATTGCCACAGGGCGCTCGCTGAACTGCAGGCAGCACAAGCGCAGTTTGAGTTAGGTCGACATGAAGTCGCTGGCAAGCTACGCGTGTCCATGCCAGTCCTTTTTGGACGTCATTGCGTAGCGCCGGTATTACTCGACCTTGCACGCCAACATCCACAGTTGGCATTGCAATTAAGTTTTAGTGATCGCCCAGTTGATGTTTTATCAGAGAGGATTGATCTCGCGATTCGACTAGGACCGTTGGGACGCGAAAGTGAAGGTTTGCGTGCTCGGAAGCTGACAGAATTTTGTAAAGTGATTTGTGCGTCGCCTGCTTATATTCAAGCACATGGCGCGCCATCTAGCCCGATGGAGTTAACACAACACGCCATTCTGAATTATCGCCGGGGCGATCATCTCTTGGCATGGAGACTAGAGAACGCACAAGGACGCGTCGTTGATATGCCATTGGAATCGCGGTTATCGTTTGACGATCTCGAATCGATTGCGAATGCTGCTGTGGCAGGTATGGGTATCGCATGGTTACCCGTGTGGTTGGTCAAAGCGCATTTGGCATCTGGTGCACTCTCCACCGTCCTCAATGCGTATTACGGTGAATCAATGGAGTGCCATGCGCTATGGCCGAGTGAATCCCATATGCCACTGAGGTTACGACTCGCGGTTGATACCTTATTAGAGAAGCTGCCGTTCATGTTGTCAGCGGCAGAGGATGGTCTTGGTGAAAGCTGAGCCTGTCAGCGTTTCTACAGTGAAGCGAAAATATCTCAGGTAGATATTTGATCGCTTCACCGTTCAATATCAATGCCGGTTAATGCATTGTGATGGTTAATTGCCCTTCGCGCACTTCATAGACTTGTTGAAAACCAGGACTAAGCAATTGTGATTGCGGCCACGCTGGTAGAGGGCTGATCTCAGGGATTTGCTTTGGACCGTAGTTTGTCGCCTCAAGGGGATTACCAGTACCTTGATAGGTTGCCACAAATGGGTAGGCGTAAATAGGACGCGTTGCGAGCGTTGGCGCTGCTGCTTGTGCATACGGTGCAGGAGTGCGACCATTTGCAAAACCATCGCCTCGCCCATCCGCGCCATTACTACCCGGGGTCATCTTTTTATCAGCTGGTGGCGGCCCCATACGTCGATCCGCAATCTTTTCTGCAGTAATGACGGTAGGTGCTTGGCCTTGTTCTACCCACGCCATGAGTGACGTGAGGGTATCAAACTGCGCAAACCCATCACCACCGCCGCAGTGACCAACACCCGGAAGCATGAACAATCGCACAAATTGATCCGTGGTGGTTGTGCCAAGTTGCTGCTGAAGCGCTTGATAATAGGCGATAGAGATCATCGGCGCGATAGACGTATCAGACCAACCATGCCACATCAAGAGCTTACCCCCTGCCGCATGAAAGCCAGAAAGATCAGTATTCGTCGCATCTAACAGATTGTGCAATTGGCTTACACGAGAGAGCTGTTCTGTCGTGAAGGGGAAATGGTCTGCATTACTATCACTATCTGTCGGATTTCTGTAAATCACGTTGCTCATATTTTTTAGCATGCTTGATGCGAAATTGGGACCGGCAGGACCGGACTGAGGATTGGGGCGTCGTGGGATAAAGTCCCATTGCAGTTCAGACCCTGGTTGTGCGCCACCGGGTAAGAAATGGTATCCGTTGGTATCTGTGGGACCTTGGTATATTTTTTCAGCAGCCTTCCATTCTGCTTGCGTCAGGCAGTGATCTGTATCTGCGGTGCTGTCTTTGCAAACAACCCACGATGGTTCAACGTGACACGCCCGGGGATCGGATAACAGACCGTCTTTGTTACCGTCGATCATGTCGCAATGCGCAATGACAGCGTCATGTAATACCGCAAGTTTATCGGTATAGAGAATAGGTTGACCTTCGGCTGTGTGGTTGGCTGCGGCAGTCCACGCATGCCAAAAACTATTTTGAACGGTAAAAAGCATCGCTGGCGCGCCTGCGGAGATGCCATCAAAATCCGTCGGATAGCGCTGGGCTTCCATCAGTGCCTCTCGACCACCATCGGAGCATCCAGAAAAATAGGCGTAACGTGCTGGTTGGCCATAATACGCACGAATCAATGCTTTCGAGGCGAGGGCGGTCAAATGATTGGCACGATAAGCAAAGTCGATTAACTGTTGTGGATTTTTGCCAAAGTCACCTTCCGTTGGCGACATCATCGCGCCCTGATGGCCTAAATCACTCGCGGCAACGACAAACTCGCCATCCAATGCCGGTAAGCAGTGGGTTGCATTACCAATCGATGCATTGATATTGCCACACAGGCCGCCACAACCTGCTTGCAGGAAACGCTGCGTCCATTTTTTTTCTGGCAGGTCGACTTCGAAACCGATGCTCGGCGCAATCGTGCCTTTCACCTGACAATAAGTGCCTTTGGCTGTTTCAATGCGTGCCGCTTTGAGGGTGACTTTTTCACCAACTGCCGTTTGTAGATCGATACCCCCGATGGCGGAACAGGCAATCACTGGTTGCACTGTCGCTAAAGAGGAGGGATGAGACGATGATGCAGTCTCTGCTGCACTGGCATACTGTGCGCAAAGCAGAAACGCTGTCAGGGTAGTCAAGATGGTACGTAAACCAAGTTGCATGATGACCTTCGTAAAGAAAAATAAGAGGGGAACGACGTCGTTGTACAGAAAACAGCGTGAAAGTGCAGATCGCTACTTCTCTCGTCGAGCGAGGCTTGGGGGTAGCTAATCTTCTACTGCAATGAACTTCTTGGCGTATCTATTGCATGTGCAGGCGATTTGAACCATTTGCAGCCAATACCGTTTCTTTGATGTTACTCAGTTCAATATAGTCACAAATCGTCGTTTTTTCTACACATTGAGTGAAGATTTACAGAATTTTACGTCACACGAATGACCGGATGCTAGCGGCCTTGGAAGGGGTATTCTCTTTCATCGACGAGGTGCGAAATCGGGAATAGTATTTCTGAGAGGCGCACTGTCTAGAAAAAAATAAGGAACAACACAGCAGCAGACGCCGTGTTGTTCCCTCTTTTTTAATGCATGATGCGCGATCTCAATTAATCGATGTAGACCAGACCTGCTTTTTCCAGCGGCTCTCTCATGTTGTACATATCCAGCCCCAACACGCCAGCAGCGAGCTTGGCACGCTTTTCGGCTTCGAGATCTTCTCGTTTTTGCGCGATGGCTGCAACGCGACCGACGTCGGCTGCGGGAACAATCACGATACCATCATCATCCGCAATAACCGCATCGCCAGGGTTGACCAGCGCCCCTGCGCAAATAATAGGAATATTCACGGAGCCAACGGTGGCTTTAATGGTGCCCTTGGCGCTAATACATTTACTCCAGACGGGAAAGCCCATTTCTGTCAGAAAACGTACGTCCCGTACACCCGCATCGATGATCAGTGCTTTTGCACCCCGTGCCTTAAAGCTGGTGGCCAGAAGATCGCCAAAGTAGCCATCTGTGCACTCAGCAGTGATAGCAGCAACGACCACGTCACCAGGCTGAATCTGTTCTGCGGCAACGTGCATCATCCAATTATCACCGGGATGTAATAACACCGTCACTGCTGTGCCGGCGACTTGCGCACCGCTATAAATCGGACGCATGTAGGGTTTGAGCAATCCAACACGTCCCATCGCTTCGTGGACCGTTGCGCTGCCAAATTGACCGAGATGGTTCACATGTTCTGCTTCGGCGCGAACAATATGGCGCTTGACGATACCTAATTGGTTGATGGCAGGTGTACTCATAATCCTTTGGCTTTCAAAGAGGCATCCAGTCGTGGGAAGACGCGGCGTGCGTTGTGTTCGAAAATATTGGCTTTGTCTGTTTCTGTCAGATTTGCTGCTTCAATATAGCGTTTGGTGTCGTCGTAATAATGTCCGGTTTCTGGATCAATTCCTCTGACAGCGCCGATCATTTCAGACGCAAACAGCACATTTTTGACGGGCATAATTTTGGTCAATAGATCGATACCAGGTTGATGGTACACACACGTATCAAAATAAATATTATTGAGTAAGTGTTCCGTCAGTAATGGCTTTTTCATTTCTTGTGCAAGTCCACGGAACCGACCCCAGTGGTAAGGTACCGCGCCACCGCCATGTGGAATGAGGAATTTGAGCGTTGGAAATTCTTTAAACAAATCGCTCGTTAGGCATTGCATAAAAGCCGTGGTGTCAGCATTCAGATAGTGCGCGCCAGTCGTATGGAAGCAAGCGTTGCAGCTCGTGCTGACGTGGATCATGGCAGGGATATCGTATTCCACCATTTTCTCGTAGACAGGAAACCACGATTTGTCAGACAGAGGTGGTGAAGTCCAATGACCGCCCGAGGGATCAGGGTTAAGATTGATTCCCACCATCCCAAATTCTTTGACGCACTTTTCTAATTCTGGAATGCAAGTCGCTGGATCAACGCCCGGCGACTGTGGCAGCATACATGCACCGATAAAATTATCCGGAAACAGTTGAGAAACACGTGCACATAATTCATTGCAGATCGCAGCCCATGTTGCGCTCGTATTGAAATCGCCAATGTGGTGCGCCATGAAACTGGCTCTCGGAGAAAAAATAGTGAGATCCGATCCGCGCTCTTTCATCAAGCGGAGTTGATTGAGTTCAATTGACTCGCGGAGTTCATCGTCACTTATTTTCAGATCGGCGACTTTGGGGCTGAGTTCTGGTGTGTGAAGATTGGCAATTTGTTTATTGCGCCATTCTTCTAACGCTTTAGGCGCTGTCGTGTAATGACCATGACAATCAATAATTAATGGTTCTCTCATCTTGTTCTCTCTTTGTCTTTATTTAGCGGAAACGAGGACTTCTCCGCGCATAATTGGGCGCGCTGTACGTAAGAGTGCAGCGCGTGTGATTTGGCCAGGATCGTTGTCAGCTTGCTCAATCTCTACGCTGAATTCTCCTGATGGATGTTCGATCGATAATGTTTGTACGTTTGCTTGTTGTACGCGAGCGATTCCCTCTGCGACCGTGCCGGGCAGCACACACGCGGTTGCGACGGTAACCGCTGCCAATACACCAATTGAGTCGTGGCAAACATGCGGGATAAAGCAACGAGTCGCTATGGCACCGCCCTCACGAGGTGGCGCAATCAGACACATTTTTGGATAATTCTTTGACGTCACATCACCCAGTCCCATGTGGTGTCCAGCGACGATGCGTAGCGCTTCAATGCGTGCCCGCAATGCGGTGTTGTTATCAAGTTCTGTCACGCTTTCGTAGCCAGTGATAGAGAAGTCACTGGCCCGAATGAGTACCATCGGCATGCCGTTATCAATCATCGTCGCATCGACCTCGAAGGACAAGTCGCCTTCCACCTGTAAGCGATCCAATGGCTTACCAGTTGGTAACAGAGAGGCACACACTGACCCCGCTGTGTCCAGAAAGTTGATGCTGATAGGGGATGCCGTGCCCGGTACGCCGTCGATACGGGCATCACCGCCATACTGTAATTGACCGTGAGGGGTCTGGACGGTGACATCACATTGCATGTCCGTATTGAGTGTGAGGATACGTGCCGTGGTGACGCCATCCTTGATCGGAAGCAGACCGCGTTCGAGGGCAAACGGCAGTGCCGCAGCGAGCATATTGCCGCAGTTAGGTGTGACGTCAACAGTGTCTTTGTTCGGCTGAAGTTGTGCAAATAAAAAGTCTAAATCGACGCCAGGTGTCAGGCTACGTCGTACGATGCCCACCTTACTTGTCAGGGGATGCGCACCGCCGAGACCATCGATTTGTCGAGGATCGGGGGATCCCATGGCTGCGAGCAACACGTTGTTGCGCTCTTCGACATCCGAAGGAAGATCTGATTCAAGAAAGAAAGGGCCGCGTGAAGTGCCGCCGCGCATCAGTATGCAGGGGATGGCTTGTAAATCTGAGTTAATTATTTGATTCATGATATTCACTGAGCGTACTTTGATAATAGTATTGAGTATGTCCTTTGACGCATCTTGCGTGGTTGCGTTATGAATGCGAATTTGTTCTAATTTACTTATCAGGCTGCTTGTTTTTTTATTGTTTCACCGGAGTTGTTATGCAGTTACTCAGTTTGCGCCACCTACATGCTTTTAATGTCGTTGCAACGACAGGCGGAATTCGTCGTTCATCTGAAGCGCTATTCCGTGCATCGTCAGCGGTTGTGCGATCTGTTGCAGCGCTTGAGGCGGAGCTTGCTGTCCCTTTGTTTGAACGGAAGGGCCGAGGGATGCTGTTGACAGCAGCCGGTGATGTTGTGCGTGTTCGTGCAGAGAGAATCGAAGCTGAGTTACAGGCGATACGTGAGGAGGCGATTCGCCTGAGAATCAAAGGAGGCAGCAATGTGGGGGGCATTGAGGCTTTACTGAACGAAAAACGTTTGCAAGCGGCTGTTTTGCTGGCGGAAGCACATCATATGCCCAGTGTTGCCAATGCCATGGGTGTTTCTCAATCGGCCGTCAGCCAGGCGATTGCACGTGTCGAAGATATGTTGGCGCAACCGCTGTTCTTAAGAACAGCACATGGCATGACGCCAACGGACAATGGTCGAAGGTGGGTTGAATCATTTGAACGAGTCTTAGCGGAGTTACGCCACATACCGGAAGATATTGCTGCCTTATCGGGTGTTGTTCTCGGCAGCGTGAATATTGGTGCATTGCCGCTGGCGCGTTCGCAATTATTACCGATGGCGATTGCAGCCGTACTTCACCGTCACCCACAATTACATATCAAATCTTTGGAAAGTCCTTTTGAAGAGTTGACGGCGAATTTATTAAGTGGGCGTATTGATTTCATCGTTGGTGCGCAGCGGACTGGTCATGAGGATGCGTTTATCTCTCATCCCTTATTTCAAGATAAGGCCGCTTTGGTTGCTCGCGCAGGACATCCCTTAGCCTCGCGCAGTCAACTGTCGTTGAGGGATCTAGAGGGCTTTCCGTGGGTTTTATCCCGAGCGGGTACGCCGTTACGTGAGTCGCTTGTGCAGTTTTATTTGCAGCGTAACGTGACGCCTCCAGTACCTGCCGTCGAGACCGGCGATCTCGCTTTGCTGCGCGGATTACTTGTCTCCAGTGATATGTTGACGGTGCTGTCTGCACACCAGCTGCACCATGAAGTCAGGACCGGACAATTGGTTGTGTTGCCGTTTGAGATGCCAGGGATGGAGCGGACGATCGGTATGACCATGCGTAAGGGGGCACATCTTTCTCCCGGTGCCAGAGCGTTGATGTCGGAAATCAGTGCTATTGGTGCGCGCTGGAAGGTCTGAATTCTGCGAGATGATTGATGCGTTTTACCTTTACCCAGCACGATCATCGTCCTCACAATCGTGTGTCGTTAGATGGCATTTCACGCGTGACGCGTGACGGAATGCGATCTGTCTTTATTCAGTTCTTTCGTACTTTCAAGAACGAGTTGTTGCTATGCGATTGAGATCGTTTAAGGTCTGTTTCACAGACACTTTCAATCTGATAAGGAAATTGTATCGGTCGATAAGATCTTGATCTCCTTGCTATTAAGTCCCTCATGATATTTTAAAAATAGCATTTTTAAATGCGATTTTGAAAACTTATAAGGAGGCAATCTCAATGAAAAATAAAGTACACACCCTTCACATGATCGTTTTCTTAACGGGTCTTTTGGGACGGGCGCATCCCGTCTCTTATCGTCAATCGCTCTGATGCTGACCCAATAACAAAGGAAAATGATATGAGTAAAACGAAAACAATCAGGTCGCTCAGCTGTGTCGTGCGCGTGTTCCAATTCATGTTGATGTCAATCGTTGCATGCCTCGTCAGCGCGTGCGCTGGATCAAGCTCGACAACGCCGACAAAGACAGCCACGACGCTTGGTGTCGTTACGCCGGTGGTCGATTGCTCTGCACTGGCTTCGGTCAGTATTGCAGACATCGGTGGTGCGGGGAGTTCGATTTCTTCTGCGACCGTCACAAGTGTCACGATTAACGGCAAAGCAACGAGCTTTTGTACAGTAAAAGGCACCTTGGCACCTTCCAATAATTTTGAAGTTGCCTTGCCGGTAAGTACGTGGACGCAGCGTTTTGCAGAGCTTGGCTGCGGCGGTTTATGTGGCAATCTCAGTGATCCTAGCCAGCCAAGTTCGTTTAGTTTTAGCTACACGTGTCCGCTGGTGCAAGAAGGTGGTTTCGTTACTGCCGCGACGGATATGGGACACTCAGGTATGAGCAGTAGCTGGACAACGAACACACAGCAGCAAGCCGACTTTGCTTACCGAGGACAACATATCACCACCCTCGCCGCCAAAAAACTCATCAATGTTTATTATGGACAGCCACAAAAATTTGCTTATTTTGTGGGGTGCTCGGATGGCGGACGCGAGGCATTAATGGCTGCGCAACGCTATCCAAACGACTACAACGGTATCATCGCAGGTGCGCCTGCAGCGCATTTCCAGATTCAAAATTCGCTTTATCATGGTTGGAATGTGAAGTCGAATAGCACGACCGGCGATAGTACTGGCAACGTTATTTTGTATGCCGACAAAGCGCAATTGCTCCATAAAGCGGTTGTTGCTGCATGTGGTGGTCAGTCTGGCGCGCAAGACGGTTTGTTGGTCGACCCCCGTGCTTGTCATTTTGATCCTGCTTCCATTGAATGCCCAGCGGGTGCGCAAAATACGAGTTCATGCTTGACGGCCGCGGAGGTGTTGGCTGCCGGTAAAATATATGGCGGTCCTGTCGATACCAATACCGGAGAAAGAATGCTGGGTGGTTCACCGCAGTTTGGCTCTGAAGCAAACTGGGTAGGGGTAGAAGTGCCAACAAGCAATTCGACAGGTGCACCTGTGCCCGTCGCTCAATTGTTCAGCTATTTCATCGTGACCGGGGCGTATAACCTGATCTTCAATGGCACACCAACAATGCCGAATATTGATACCTTTGGTTATAACGATGCCAGTTTTTATGCTAATTATTTACAAGCAAACCATCCGCTGAATGATGCAACGGATACGCAGTTAGCGGCGTTCAAGCAGGCAGGCGGTAAATTAATTTTGTGGCATGGCTGGGCTGATCAGCATATTTCGCCGTTATTCACTATTAGCTACTTTAATGGTCTTCAAAAGACGATGGGTGTTGATAGCGTTACGCAATTTGCACGCCTCTATGTGGTACCAGGTGTTGGACATTGTGGTGGTGGTGAGGGCTTTCCTAATATCGACTTAGTGTCTCAGATCACTGGGTGGGTGGAGCAAGGAAGTGCGCCGAATGCGGTCATGACCTATCAGACGGATGCATCCAGTAACGTGACAGCAACGCGCCCAGTCTATCCGTACCCCGCAGTGGCACTTTATAGCGGATCAGGAGATTGGCACGTGGCGAGTAACTATGTGCAAGGCGCGCCGTTATACAACGCAGTTGATCCAGTATGGGCAGGTTCTTATTTCTACGCCCCATACACGGGTGCTGTTCAAGGGGTATCTGCACCTTAAATGATGTACTGACGCCACGGCCTTCCCTGCGCCGTGGCGTTGATTTTCACCATGAAAGTGAATAAAAATTCTCTGTCTCATTTTTCTCTGCGATAAGTAAATTGAAACGATCTGGCAAACAAAAGCAATACATCAAATGTCGTCGGATCGTACACTGTGTGAATGGTGGTTATGCGATTTGTGAATGATATAGATTTTTAAAATAGAGACGAAAACTGGAGACTTAATGAATACAGCACAGATGCTTGATGTCAGGGCACACATTAATAATAGAAAAATAAGCGGCTATCAATGGTTGTTATTGGCGCTGTGTTTTTTGATCGTAGCAACAGATGGTATGGATGTGGCGATCATGGGCTTCCTTGCTCCAGCCATTGTCAAAGAGTGGGGCATTTCCCGAGCGACCTTTGGTATTGTGATGAGCGCTGCACCGATTGGTCTGGCGATTGGTGCTATTTTAGTAGGTCCGATGTCAGATCGCTTTGGTCGTAAAAAGTTACTCATGACGTCGATTTCCTGGTTTGGTATTTTTGGTTTCGCCAGTGCATTCGCTGACAACGTGACGATCTTGTCACTGTTGCGTTTCCTGACGGGACTCGGGTTGGGGGCGGCGATGCCGAACACCACCACATTGTTGTCAGAATATGTGCCTGAACGGACCCGTTCTACCTTGCTTGCTATTATGTTCACGGGGTTCAATTTAGGATCAGCGTTAGTGGGATTTGGTGCTGCCGCCATTTTGCCGCAGTTTGGCTGGCGTGCCGTGTTGATGGTGGGCGGTGCTATTCCTCTCGTCTGTTTGCCAATCTATCTGATGTTGATTCCAGAGTCCGTGCGATTCTTGGTAGTTAGAAAGTTTTCACCGCAGCTGATTCGGAAAACGCTCTTGCGCGTTGTGGGTGGCGATGTCCCTGCTGACGCAGCGTTCACCATTAGCGAACCACAAGTGACTGGTTCTCAACCTGGTAAAGTATTACTTTCACCAAGTTATCGTAAAACGACACTGTCGTTGTGGGGAACGTATTTCATGGGTCTGCTGGTCATTTATCTGTTGAGCGGTTGGTTGCCGACAATGATCAAAGATGCAGGTCTGCCAATCGAACGTGCGGCAAATATCACTGCGCTGTTTCAGCTGGGTGGTACAGTCGGTGCGTTGTTAGTTGGTTATTTTATGGACCGTTTTTCACCGAATAAAATTATCTCCCTGGCCTATATAGGTGGTGCCGTGTTTATTCTCTTCCTTGCATCAGGGAGTGTGGAATCGACGATGTTCTCTGCCTTTGTCTTGCTAGCAGGCTTTTGTATGAGTGGTGCACAAACCGGATTGAATGCGTATGCGCCTTCTTGCTACCCAACGGCAGTGCGCGCAACGGGTGTAAGCTGGATGCAAGGGATGGGACGCTTTGGTAGTATTTTCGGTTCATTCGCGGGTGGTGCATTGCTGTCGCTTGGCTGGGGATTTAGTTCAGTGATTGCGATGCTGGCAGGACCGGCTACGCTCGCAGCTATTTTTATTGTGATCAATACACTTGGTCAAAAGAAAGTCCTTGCAACAACTCAGGAACATCATGGCTAATATTATCGGCGCAATCGCCACTTCTCATACTCCGACGATTGGCTTTGCACTTGATGCCAATAAGCAGCATGACGCTGTTTGGGCACCTATTTTTAAAGCATACGAACCAGTGCAGCAATGGCTTGCAGAAAAGAAACCTGACGTCATGCTGGTGATCTATAACGATCATGTGACCTCATTCTTTTTCGATCATTACTCAGCGTTCGCATTAGGAATTGGCGAAAGCTACCACGCAGCAGACGAGGGTGGTGGTGCACGGCCACTTCCTCCGGTCGCAGGGCATGTTGGTCTCGCGCGTCACATCGGGCAATCCTTGATGGCAGACGAGTTCGATATGTCTTTTTTCCAAGACAAGGGACTCGATCACGGATGTTTTTCGCCGTTGTCGATGCTCTGGCCGCATGAAGAAAGCTGGCCGGGGAAAATTGTTCCCTTGCAAATGGGTGTGCTCCAGTTTCCTGTACCCTCTGCACGGCGCTGTTTTAAATTAGGTCAAGGCTTACGGAGAGCCATTGAAAGCTATCCAGAGGATCTTAATGTGGTGTTGGTAGCGACAGGGGGATTGTCGCACCAAGTGCATGGTGAGCGCGCTGGTTTTAATAACACGCCTTGGGATCACCAATTCCTAGATCTATTCGAAAATGATCCTGAAGTACTACTCAATATGACGCATGCTGACTTTGCGCGATTGGGTGGTTGGGAGAGTGCCGAAGTCGTGATGTGGATGGCAATGCGTGGTGCGATGTCGTCGAAATTGACGTGCTTACATCGCGAGTATTATCTGCCATCGATGACAGGGATTGCTGTCGCACTGTATGAAAATGCCGTATCAGCAGATCCTGCTCTGAAGGAAAAAACGATAGAACAGCATCGTGCACATATGGGGCATCAAACATCCGGTGTTGAGGCGCTTCCTGGCACGTATCCTTTTACCTTAGAAACAAGTGTCCGTTCATATCGGATCAATAAATATCTTCACCAACTGGTCAATAGTGACTTCCGCATCAGTTTCAAGGCTGATCCTGAGGCGACTTTTGAACAAGCAGGATTGACCGCTGACGAGAGAGAGATGATCCGCACGCGCGATTGGCGCAGGATGATTCAGTATGGCGTGATTTTTTTCCTTCTCGAAAAACTCGGTGCGACCGTAGGGGTATCGAACTTGCATATCTATGCAGCGATGCGTGGACAGACGCTAGAAGCGTTTCAACAAACCCGTAATGCGCCGGGAGCGATGTATTCAGTCGCTTCGACCGCGACAGCGGGAGCAACAGACTGGGATAAACCCGTCAGTCAATAAAAAATAATCGCAACGATCACCATGCCACGTTTCATTACATACGTGGCAGGGGACCCTTACGTCCATTTTTTTGCTAATCAATCTCGTCGCTTTTTTAGATAGAGGCGGAAAACAGATTCAACTTTGTATCACCCGTCAGTCATCGCAACACGTTCATTGAAGAAAATAAAACAGGAGATCATCATGAAAAAAAACCTTATCGCAGCATTAGGACTCGCTGCAACAGCCGTGCCATTCGTCGCCCATGCGCAGAGCAATGTGACCGTCTATGGCTTGCTTGACGTTGCCGTAGAAACGTACAACAACGCAAACACAACCGGTGCAAGTATGGTGCGCTTACCTGCATTGGGTGGAGGCATGTTCCCGTCTCGATTAGGATTTCGTGGTGATGAAGATCTCGGTAATGGTCTCAAAGCCGTGTTTGTTTTGGAAAGTGGGTTTGCACCAGTGACGGGGACATTAGGGCAAGGAAACCGGATGTTCGGCCGTCAAGCAAACGTGGGGTTGTCCGGTAGCTGGGGGACAGTCACTGCGGGTCGCAATTACAATATGCTCACCACCTCCACGTTTGACGTCGATACCTTCGGCCCTTCGCAATATGGTATTGGCTCGTTGGATTCCTTTATTCCAAACGGACGAAGCGATAACTCGATCGCCTATAAAGGGAAATTTAGCAATGTGATGGTTGGTGCAACCTATAGTCTGGGTCGAGATTCTTCATCGGCGGGTGGGCCTGCAGGTACGAATTGCGCCGGTGAAAGTGCGACCGATGCGATGCAATGCCGTGAGTGGTCGGCGATGGTGCGCTATGACGGTCAAGGCTTTGTGTTAGTGAGTGCCTATGACCGTATTTATGGTGGTCCAGGTGCTGCTGCAGGTTTGAATAGCAGCAGTAAAACAGATAGTCGTCTGCACTTGGGTGCATTATTCAGAGTCGATTATTTGAAAGTTGGTGTTGGTGCTATCTCGCGTAATAACGAGGGATCGGCAACGCCACATAGCACGATGTATTACATCGGTGCAGCCTATGATTTGACGCCGCAATGGATTATCGATGGCCAATTGGCAAAGTTGGACTACAGAGATAGTAGCAATAAGGCAGATCAAGCTTTGATTCGTGCGATCTACAACCTCTCAAAACGTAGTTCAGTCTATGTCGCTGCAGGCAGAATTAATAACGATGGTGCGTCAGCCGTCGCATTGAGTGCTGGCGGTTCAGTCGGTGCTGGCATGGGACAGACTGGCGTCATTGCAGGTCTCAAACATAGTTTCTAATTTTATCGTTGCATGGTGGGAAGGAAAGCACTTTGTGCTTTCCTTCAATGACACCGAATCCATTCGGAATTGAGCTGGCGCAAGGCTGTCATCTTATCAAGGGTGTAAATTGTATAAATCGTTATTGCTGCGCATTTGTTGTAAGTGAAGTAGTCGTGACGTGTTTCGTATTCTGTGCAAATAGAAATCCCTGAGCGGTTATCATGAATGATCAAGCTTCAATCGGTATTTCTACATTGTCAGAGAGTCACATCGATTTATTCAAAAAGGTTCCCCGTTGAAAGTCAGTCATTTACGCATAGGTACCCGCTTGGGTCTCGGTTTTGGTTTGGTCTTATTCATCGCTGTCCTTGCCTCGTGTTTCGCACTATGGTGCCTGCAGACAGTTGCCGCGGATACGCGACAGATGATGCAAGAACCCCTCACAAAAGAACGTCTCACCGAAGAATCGTATCGCATTACACTCGCTGGTCTCAAGCGCACCTTGGCGATGGCAAAGAGCAGTGACACATCGCTCAGTGACTATTTTGCCGATGACGCAAAGCGTTCTACAGCCCGCAATAGCGAGGTTCTCCAGTACCTTCAAACGCACATCAGTAATGCGGAAGAGCAGGCACTTTTCGATCAAATTGCGCCTTACCGCCAACGGTATATTGATGCACGTGATTTGATTAGCAAAGCGAAAAAAGAAGGAAGAATGCACGATGCAGAACAATTGCTCGAGGCATTTATTCCTGTCTCAGAAGCCTATCTGAAAACTCAAGCCGACTTTTTAGCTTATCAGAAACATCAAATCGATTTGTTTAGTCAGGGTGTTGACGCAACGGCGGCAAAAAGTATCCGACTCGTTGGCGCAATGATTATTTTGTTCATTGTCTGTGGAACGGCATGCGCTTGGTGGCTGACGCGTAGTATTACCCGACCAATTAACGATGCGGTGTCGTTAGCGCGATGTGTCGCGGGCGGCGACTTGACGAGCGTTATCACCGTAGAATCGACCGATGAAACAGGCCAGCTGATGCAGGCACTCAAAGAGATGAATGATGGGTTGCAGTCCATAGTCACCGAGGTACGGGATGGCGCGGATGTCATTGTGACCGCATCGACCGAAATCGCTTCGGGTAATTTAGATTTGTCATCGCGAACAGAAAGCCAAGCGAGTGCGTTGGAACAAACAGCCTCCTCGATGGAAGAGTTACACAGCACGATGCAGCACAATCTATCGCATGTCAAAGAAGCGAATCACTTAGCGAGTTCGGCTTCAGACGTTGCGGTGAAGGGCGGTGATATGGTCGCGAAAGTGGTTGATACGATGGGATCAATTCGTAGCTCCTCGCAAAAAATTGTCGATATTATTGCGGTGATCGATGGCATCGCGTTCCAAACAAATATCTTGGCACTCAATGCAGCAGTCGAAGCGGCACGTGCTGGAGATCAGGGGCGGGGATTCGCGGTTGTCGCCACCGAAGTGCGTAATTTAGCGCAGCGCTCAGCAAGTGCAGCCAAAGAAATTAAAGCCTTGATTACCGACTCCGTTGATAAAGTCGAAGAGGGCGGTACGCTTGTCGTTCAGGCTGGCGAGACGATGAAACAGATTGTTGATCGTGTGACACACGTTAATCGCATCATGAGCGATATTGTTCGTGTCACGATGGAACAGTCAACGGGAATTGATCAGGTGAATCAAGCAATCACCCAAATGGATGCCACGACCCAACAAAATGCCGCGTTAGTTGAACAGGCTGCAGCGGCCGCGCATAGTTTGAATGAACAAGCGACCGTGATGTCGCGCGCCGTTGGCGCTTTCAAGTTGCAGAATGGATCGCAAGTGGGGCATCCTATGACACGAATAGCAGGAACGGCTGAGACACGTCTTTCTTTGTCATATGCAGGTGACGATTAATACACGTCACGACGATAACGATGGTCCGCAATGAGTTGACCCATTGTGTCCTGTGAGAGGATGTGACATAGACTGCGGTGCACATCCTCTGCCATTCCTTTTAAACTGCCACATACCATGATCACGGCACCTTGCGCTACCCAGTCTCGTACGATTGATGTTTGTTCTTCTAAGGCATGCTGGACGTAATAGGGCGTGACTTGATCGCGTGAAAAACACACATTGATCTTACTTAGAACACCTGTACGTTGCCACGTGAAGATCTCTTCTTTAAAAAAGAAATCACGCGCTATCTGACGCTCACCAAAAAAGAGCCAATTGTTGTAACGTCCGTGTTCTGCTCTGGCTTTGAGATGCGCACGCAAACCAGCAATGCCTGTGCCATTACCAATCAAAATGAGCGGTCGCTCCTCAAGCGGGGTATGGAATTGTGCGTTGTCTCTGATGCGTAGTGCAATGCCATGTCCAATCGGCGCATATTCCGTAAGCCAGCCTGAACCAATGCCTAGACTGCCATCGGCACGACGCATTTGTCGAACCACGAGATCCAGATAGCCATCTTTGGGAATAGAGGCAATCGAATATTCGCGGTGTGGCAGGCGGTGGTCCGTTGACGACGATCCAAGTTCAGGGCTCTCCGGTCCGATCTCAGCGATATCCCCTGCTTGCCATTGGACGGTTTTATTCTTGGCCGAGGGTGATAAACGCAAATGATAGACAGGAGCGCCGAGGCTATCTAGGTTTAATAAATGCCGCTCACAGAGCGTCCACGTCTCATAGGCGGGTGCTTGCCAATCTGCTTGTTCAGTATGCCCACTCACGACACCAAGATGATGCTGCCAATGACGGAGCGCGGCATCATCGCCATTGTCGACCTCCACCAGATCAAATAAGCTCGTTGCTTGTTGATGCAATAGCCATTGTGCGAGGCGGTGACCAAACGCACAAAAGTGCCTGTAATGACGATCGCCCAACGCCAAAACCGCAAAGTGAAGCTGATCCAACTTGATTGACTTTGCCAACACCTGACGGGTAAAGACATCGGCGTTATCCGGCGCATCGCCTTCACCTGTTGTGCTAACAACAAAGAAGATGTGCCGATATTGTTGCAGATCATCAATGGACAATTGGTTTAACGTCTTGACGACGACGGACATTCCCCCTTGCCGTAATGCATGCGCGGTCTGGTGCGCAAGGCGTTCAGCGTAACCCGTCTGGCTGGCATAGGCGACACAGGTTACTGACTGGTTGCCAGAGAGCGTGTTGATGGACGCAGAAAGAGATGTTGCTTCTTTATCTTGCTGATATTGCAGGTAGCGATAGAGACAAAAACTGACGTACGTGAGCACAATCAGCAAAGGTAATAGGCAGTCTGCGATGTGAGTAAGATCATCATGGTAGTAGAGACATACCAAGCTGATGGGAAACAAAACGATGGATGTCCAGCGACTCAGATCGGTGATCGCCTGCTGTGAGAAAAGACGTCGTTTCATACCTTATTCATCCAACATGGCGAGGAGCGCATGACTCCGTATTTCCGAGAACGTGTGATCGGTTTGCAGTACAAACAGCGCCGCAATATTGTGCTCATTGGCGTAGGCAAGCGCACGCTGATCACCCATCACGGTAAATGCAGTGGCAAGGGCATCGGCGACCATGCATTCAGGATGAAGTACCGATACTGAAACCAGGTTATTCAGCACCGGATAACCCGTGCTGGAATCAATGGTGTGGGCATAGCGCCGTCCATCAACATCAATGAACTGACGATAATTACCTGACGTGGCAATCGACAGATCATGCAGCGCGACGAGATGCTCCGATACATCATCCGTGGATGGTGCGTCTGGTTGTTCGATGCGTACCCACCAAGGAGACTGGTCCTGACGGATGCCGCGTCCACGAAGTTCCCCGCCCACTTCAATCAAGTAGCTGGGCACGTGTTGCGCCTCTAAAAAACGGGCTAACTGATCGACGGCGTATCCTTTGGCAATCGATGAGAGATCGAGTGTTAAGCCGCCC
Source organism: Undibacterium sp. MH2W (assembly GCF_049340215.1). Taxonomy (NCBI): domain Bacteria; kingdom Pseudomonadati; phylum Pseudomonadota; class Betaproteobacteria; order Burkholderiales; family Oxalobacteraceae; genus Undibacterium; species Undibacterium sp. MH2W. The sequence goes on from NZ_JBMPPA010000001.1 coordinate 699,656, forward strand.
GGCTGCCATAAACGTCTCTCATGACGATCAAATTGAAGATCCCGCCACCCAGGTCCTGACATCGCCTGCGAGATGTGATCTTGATTGGGTAACGATGACGGACGTGGCTGGGGACCGAAACCCCAAAGATTGACCAATTTACCCGCAGCGGGATCATACGCCCCCGTTGTCTGACGTGCCAAATAAATCGCATAATCAAGCACCTGACAGCATTCTTCTGGAAGCTCTTGCCACGTGTTAGGAGGGGCCTGATTATAGCGACACAAATCCGATTGGCTATCCCACGTGCTCATTTGTCGATTCACTTGATCGAGTTTTTCTTGCAAACCTTGCTGCAGAAAATCGATCGATATACCTTGGTGACCAATGAGTTGCACAGACCACGTCGTCCCCATGGTACTGCCTTGTAGATGACACTGTCGTGCATCGGAAGGCAGTGCGTCGGGTTCGGTGATCTGTGTCGGGATATAAACGTGGCGCATGCGTGCTGGATCTGGATTACTTATTGAGGCAATACTTCGAGTGTCACGTTGTAGCTGACAGTCCGTGATGTTGCTGGTTGTGCCGCGTGCTGGTCATCTTTTGCTTCTGCTTGCAGATAGTAGAGACCTGCGTTTTTCCAGGTAATACTGACGATGCCGTTGCTATCGGTCACAAGCTGTTGATTTTCTGTCGCTTGGCGATAGCGTTTGCCACCTGGGATCAGTTCGACAGGGAGGTTAGCTGCAGGCTTGCCGTCCAGCATAAATCGGAATCGGGCCGTTTCGCCAGCCATCAAATCGTTAGGATGCGTGATGAAATCAAGCTCGAGACCCTTGCCAGAGAGGGACATCGATTGACCACCAGGCTTACCATTCGTGACCACCGTCTCGACGCGGCTGATACGCTCGCTGACTTGCAAATCCGTTGCTGTTGCAGGGATCTCTTTACTCAGATTTGCAGCAGCGCCGCGCCAGCGCTTTTGCTCGCCTTGATCTTTGTAGGAAGCGAATAAATTCTGATTCAAGATATCGAGCTTATAGCTGCCTTGTTGCTTGAGTTGCAGTTCAAAGCTATTGCGGAAGCGGCTATGCGTGATGTTTTCAGCAGGGACGATGCTGCCGTCAGGTGCGGTCACTTGGAGATTATCCAATGGCAGTGCCATGTGATCAAATTCAAAGACATTCGCGGCTGCCGCAGCATCAACCATAATCCATGGCGAGGTACCCGAGACGATGGTCGAGGTCGGAACGAGGAAGGGATGATGGGCATGGGCTGAAAAACTCAGTCCAGCCATCGCCGCAACGACGATTGTTTTACGTAAAAACGATAGAGAAAAGTATGTCATCGCTACTTCCTTTATTTAATGTTGAGTGAAATCATACCAAGTTCGGTATTCCCTTTTGCTTGCAGGCTTTGCTCGCCTTTTGCTTGCCAGTGGAAAGGAATCTTCACTACTTCGCGTCCGCCATCTTCACGCGCTGCTTCGACGAGGAGTTGATAGTCGCCCGCAGGCAGTGTCGCCAGGGCACCTTTGTCACCAGCAAAGCTCAGACTGTGCTCGCCTGTCGTCCGTGTCGCGCCACTGATACCATCGACAGGCATCGTTAACTCACGACCACTACGACGCCACCATTGGCGTAGATCTTTGAGGTATTTGGTCCCTTCGTTATTGCGCTTTTTCATGTCGTACCAAACCGCCAAATTACCGGCGAAGGTTTGATCCGGCTTTTCGATCCAGATGGCCACGTAGGGTTTGTGGTATTCCGCGACATTGAGTCGTGGTACTTCAATTTTTAGTGTCATATCGGCGGCGAGCGCTTCCACAGCTGGCGCGGCGAGCAAGCTACTGATAGCGAAAGGGAGTAGTTTTTGCATACAAAGTCCTTGTAATCGTGAAACAACAATAACGAATCAATGAATAAAAATGAGTGCGAGCACGAAAGGAAGTGTCACGCCGAATAGCACCAAGGGCCACGTCGAGGGACGATTGGTCGCATGCATCTTGAGTAAGAAGAAGCCAGTCACACAAAAAATCAGACAGAGCACAGCGAAGCCATCAAGTAGATAGTTCCACACAATGCCGGTGTTGCGACCTTTGTGCAGATCATTGAAATAGGCGATCCAACCATTGTCGGTTAATTCATATTCAATCGTGCCGTCGTCAAGGGCGATGCGAACCCAAGCATCACCACCAGGACGCGGTAGTGCCACGTACACCTCTTCTGGCGACCATTCAGGACGTTGTTGATCGACGCGGATGGCTAGTTGCGATTGAAGCCATTGCCGAACGTCTTCCGGTAAGGTATCGGTGCGATGCGTATTTCCAGTTGCTGTTATCGACACTGCCGATGTCGGCGCAGTTTGTGTCTGCGTGTCACTATGGGTCTGGATTTGTGTGAGCTCATGCAATAGCGACACAGGGAGGTGATCTGTTTTTTTGATGACGTGTGCATGGCCCCCAATCTGTCCTGCATGATTGAGCGTGATTCCACTGAGCGCAAACAACAGCATCGCTGTGAGACACAATGCCGAGCTAATCCAATGCCATTGGTGGAGTTGGCGCAGCCAGAAGGCACGCCGTTGTGGGTGTGGATAGGTCGCGTTGCCGTTGAGGGGGCTGGGCGTTGTCATGGGTAAAAATCACAGTTGCAAATGATAATGATTCGCAATTATACATTTGAATTGGCGATCACTGTAAAGATTTACACTTCGTTGCTTTTCTCCCCCGCTTTTGTTGAAAAGCTCAACATTGACGCAGTTGGTGTTGGTTGATGCGCAGTTCGCAATGTATCAAACGCTGATTTAATGAGAAAATAAGGCAATCAAGTAACAAAATTCAATGGATACTGTACCGGATGCTTAAGGAGTGTAGTGTGGTAGTAGATCAACAATGCCCTTTACCGAATAACGAAACGCAGCGCGTGGCGGCTGTTCGGTCTTATCATATTCTTGACACAGCACCGTCACTCGAATTTGAGGCACTCACGCGCATTGCATCCCATACTTTTGACATGCCGATTGCTGTCGTCGCCATGATGGACAAAGAGCGCTTATGGTTCAAATCCAAACTGGGTTTAGAGGTGGAGCAGTTGGACCGGAAGGTCGCCTTTTGTGCGCACACAATCATGTCCCCTAAAGAACCTTTAATCGTGCACGATTTGCTTGAAGATGACCGGTTTATGGCGAATCCATTGGTGGCTAATGCTCCTCATTTGCGATTCTATGCAGGCGTTCCGCTTGTGGATGAGCATGACCTAGTCCTTGGAACCATTGCTGTCATCGATTCAAAACCACGTACCTTCACGGCATTACAAAAAGAGACGCTATGTGATTTTGCTGTTCTCGTTATGACGGCATTGCAAAGCCACCGTAATGCGGTTGAGCTCAAAGAATTAGCGATGACCGATTATTTAACAGGGATCCCTAATCGTGCCAAGTTTGATAGCGTGAACGCCGCTGAAATGGCTCGTGCAATAAGTACGGGTACCCACTACAGCCTCATCTGCATGGACCTCAATGGGTTTAAACAAGTCAATGATCAATTCGGCCATCCGGCGGGTGATGAAGTACTGTACGAAGTTGCCCATCGACTGACGCAGCAAACGCATGAGGGGGATTTGTTGGCGCGATTAGGAGGTGATGAATTTGCGATCGTCGCTCGGTGTTGCAATGAAGAAGAAGCGAAGGCAATTGCTAAGCGTATCGATAATGTGATCCGTCTCCCGATTTCATTGTCCAACGGCGTGCACGTCAACGTCGGGATTTCAATTGGCACTGCAACCTCGTCGTCTGCATGCACTGACGCCAATACCCTATTAGCGCTCGCTGATAAGGCACTTTATCTAAAAAAGCAGATGTAAGCGCTCGTTGACGTTGAACATCCTGCGATGAAAAAAACCATTTTCGATTTTTTTAACAATTGTTTTCAAATCGAAATGGTTTTTTTTTGACGTGATCCATTGATTGGGCACCTGAAAATTCACCCATCGCAATGTGTCTGATCAAAATTAATTTCGCTTAAATTGAATCAAAATAGAGATAACTTCACGCATCCATTTTTCAATATTTGTGTAAGAGAAATTATTTGAAATAGACCCTGTTCTCGATAACAGACATTGTGGCACCTCCCGAGCTGATGATGCGGTTTTTCAGGTCTTGCGATACAGAAATAATGTGCTAGAGTGCGCGGAAAAATGTCTACTCGGAGAGATAACAATGCTCGATGCGATCCCTGATGAAGTTACTGCTTGTGCGTCATTAACACCAAGCGACATTGAGCTGATTCATGTCATAGAGACTCTCATCATCGTATTAAGAAAATATGAGTTCTCTCTCTGCTTTGTCGGTAAAGAAGAAAATCGATCCCATGCGACGATCGCGATCGCTAACGATATCTCGCATCGTTTACATGGCACGTCACAAGCCGCAGGGAGGGTTGAGAGCTTATTTAACCACTACGTAGCTGCGCCCCATGAGGTCGTCAAATGGGAAGATGTAGGGCGAATTCCTGAGGTGGGAAGCGCCATGAATGAAATTTTGAAGAAGACCATTGACGATGTCGTTGTTGCCGCTAACTCGGGCGCTATTTCTCGCGATCGTGCAATCGGTACAGTCAATGGCATTACGTCGATTCTTTTTCAAACGGGGGCGATCAGTCTTAGCCTGACACAAACGATTAATAACGAAGTAAAAAAACGAATCAAGAAAAAGTTTTTCTTGTTTGAAAAAAATTAAATCTTGTAGGGAGTCAATTGGAAGAATTGACTCAAAAAGCGTCATGGGCCATGACGCTTTTTTTATCACTATTCAAACGCCGTCTATTTGCTGGAATGGCGCATTCCAAGTAGGACAATCTAACACTTGGCGCAGCTTCTTCAGGAAGCGGAGTAAGTCCAGTGGTCTTTCAATCGTAGGCGAAAAGCCGAAACGGGCCATATGCTCAAGGTCAAATTCTCCACTCGCTCCTAAGGTAATCAAGTATTGCAACATGAGATAGGCTTTTGGGTGGATGAGCGCTATTTTGGGTTGCTCATCGATGGGCGAGATCATTGTGTTGATGGAAAAGTGCACGTCCGGGAAAATCTTATTTATTTGCTTTTTCAAAAAACTCTCAGTAACAACGTCGTCATCCGTTGCTGAATAAATTAATACGTATTCATGGGGAGCGATTTCAGACGGTAATTGCTTGATAGAAGAATACGCCTCGTCAATTTTTGCGTATAAATCCGGACTAATGATAAGCATAATGAAATCTCACAGAGTGCGAGTTAATAGGTGATGAAGTAAAGAGTCGCGCCACTAACAGTGATTTACACCTCTGATGACGAGGTGTCGTGTCAGGTATGCCTTCTTGTTTATCGTAATCAAATAGTCGTCCTAAGACATGTCTCTTCTGCACGCATAAAAATCCTTGTTCATTTCCGCAACAAGTTGCAATACCATCCAGCGATTCAGTTGATCGGTAGCGTCAATGTACAAGCAATAGCTACATGCTGAATATTGTCCTTTGGTGCAAAACAAGGAAAAAGTAGAAATAATTTCAAAAGAAAAGTGGATTTTGTTGTCGTTCAATCGACATTCACGATAGATCAACGATAACTTTTTGTTTTTATTGCATCTCGGTCGATATGGGCATGACGTGATTGCACCAAAGTGCAATAGCTTTTTTGATTGTCCATCGCTATTCTCGCGGCACCTGTTTTTGCGTCACACCTCCATTCCTTCAAGTGATTTTCATCGCTTCTCATGATCTGTTTTTTATGTTCTGTCATTCATCAAAAAGCGATTGATTGTCTTTTAAAAATATCCCAAAAAAGAGGTGGATCGCGTTGACGTTTATATTTTTTATGTGAAGAGATAACGCTCGTTATCAGCGACGATCATCGCGCTTCGATATAGCGATTTTCTGCAAAAAAATCACAGAAAATTTATCGAACTGAGATATTTGGAATGACAAATTTCTTTGATGAATCCAATAATGATTTTCAATATAAATCGTGTTTTATTTTTGCAGTTGTTAACGCTCTTAAGCTAATCACAAAATGTAAAAAAAGTATGCGTGATTTATTGTGCATATGTATTTACGTATGCACAAAAAATTTCAACAAAAATTAAAAAAATAAAATAAACATCATAGAAATACCAATTTATAGCGATACAAAAATCATTTGAAATAGATGAATATTTCGATATTGATGGTCGAAAAACAAAGGTTTCTATGAAGAGAAAAACTTATCCTGTTTATGATCCTGCGAAAAAACGTTCAACCGAAACATTCGAAGAATACATAGTCAGATTTTTTAGAGAAACAAAGGAAGTGCAGGAGCTTCGCTCGAAATTAGATATCCCTGATGCTTATTTGTCGATGGATTCTCACAGTGTGTCGTAGCTAAATGAAACTCAACGTAATGAAGGATTTATCATGTACCAATTGAACTATGATCCAAATGCATTAGTTAATAGTGTTATCTGCACGCTTCATCTCAAAAACGATTTTCATTTGAGTAAAGTCCTTGGCATCTCACCATCAACAATTGCGCGTATTCGCTATTTTCAATTACCCGTCAGTGCAAGCATTCTGGTTCGCTTACATCAAGAGACCGGACTCAGTGTGAAAGAGCTGCGTGCGATGATGGGCGATGAGCGGAAGTTTTTTGAACGTATTGATTTAACGACATGTACAAAGATTCTCAGCCCAGCACATAAAAAGCTGGATGCGAAATACGCTGGCATGGAGAATTTTGTTGGATCGACCCGTTTAAATTAAAAAGCGGAAGTAAGCTTTTTTAGTTTGATATTCTTAGCCAACGACGATCGGTACTGATTCAAATGAATTGCGTCCGATTGTCGTTGAGTGCTAAGAATAATTATTTGTCGAGTGTGATTGGTCGTAGATAATACAATTTTTCTCATTTCTTTTTTCGCACGCACGAACTGATGGAGCGCGAAACTAATCGTCTTTTCGATTGATGTCGAATTTCTTTCAATTATTGATATTGATATTGATATTTTTATTTGTATTTTTATTGACGTTTTTATCTGTGAAAACGCAGGCAAAAAACTAAATGTAAATAATTTTCAACAGAAATAAAGAATTGACATAATTTAACGCGGAAGTTGATGTGAACGAGCGCAAAATATTACGCTGAAAAAAAAGTGCACTCTGTCCTGATAACTTCATCTTGATCGTGACAGGTTGCTAATGCTACCTCAAGAGAAACCGACAAATGAGCATCTCCGTTTCAATTATTGAAGACGATCAGAATATCGTAGATCAGTTAATCACTATCTTCGGTGCATCGAGCTTATGTCGAATACAGGGCATTGCTGTCAACGGTGAAGCAGCACAGCAACTCATTGTGAGTCATCCCACTGATGTCTTTTTAGTCGATTTAGGACTTCCAGATGCCGATGGTGTTGATCTTGTCGAGCAAATTAAACGTCATGATCCTCACGCACATATTTTGGTGCTGAGCACTTTCGGCGATGCCAAACATATCACGCGTAGTATTGCGGCGGGTGCGAGAGGCTATCTGCTGAAAGATGAAATCAACAACGACTTGATTAAAAAAATTGTCGCCTTGCATAACGGCGGTTCGCCACTAAGTCCGGCTGTTGGTAGAGTGATTGTGGACTCTCTCAGTAATCAAACACCTGGTTCAGTATGTCAGGTACCGGAGGCTAATGTAGCCGAGATGTATCAACTTAGCCCAAATGAAGTGGTGACCTTCAAACATTTGTGTGCTGGATTGCCGATTACCACTATTGCGGCAATGATGTGTATCTCCCCCCACACGGTAAATCAATACCTTCGCCATCTATACAGAAAATTGAATGTCCACTCGAGAGCGATGGCAGTAGCTAAAGCGCAAAAGATTGGCTTTAATTATGAGCATTAGATCTTGTTCATATTTGGTGATTGCATTATGTTTTTCCGCTGCAGTGATTCTGTTAAGCGGTATCGATTTTTTACCGCAGTTAAATATTCAGCCAGTCAAACAAGCATGGCAATGGAATGGTAGGAACGCAGACGATGCTGTGCAGTTTGCCTCGCTGAATAAACAAGCATCGGACATGCAGCGGGAACAACAAATGCCCATTGTATTACCGTACTACGCTCGAAAAAAAATCCCAGCAGATGCCGACGTGTTGGCTTACTCTTTTTTAATTAACGCTGATCACTCGTATCATTGCGCCCAGACGGCCACCATTGAAAATCTAGCCAAGCCTTGCGTCTCTATTTTTTTTCCTCAGTTACATCAGGGCGCAATTGTCATCTTAAATGGAAAACGCATCGTTAGCGTCGCGATGATGGCATTGGAAACGAGATATCGGTGGATCGACCCTGTGACTATCGATCTTCCGCAAGAAGCGATGCATCGTGATGGAACTCCCGATGTGCTCACCATTATTCAACCGAATATCCATACAACGGTGGTGATTCCAACTCCCTTCTATGGCAAGCCAGAAGATGTATCGCTACTTCATTCCCTCATGTATTTTTTGGGAATTACGTTGTGTAATGCTAATAATGTCTTTTGTTTGCTCTTTGGCGTCTTGATGTTCAGAGTGTGGTTTGCATCGCGTTCAGAGACTGTTTTTTTGTATGCAGGTGGTGCGGCTTGTTTTTGGGCACTTCTTTTTATTTTTAGTAACTGGGCAGCATTGCCTTCACCCTTGCATCCATTTTGGCGCTCGCTCGTCTATCTTTGTTTGGCGGGATTATCGTTGTCTGCAACGATGTATATTCTGACCTATATCAATAGCCGCCCGCCCAAAAAGCTATTGATCTCTTTACTTCTGTTTGGACTCGTTCCGCCAGTGGTGATTCTATGGATGGGGATCAAGAGTGAGCCGTATCTGGATCTCTACTGGGGGCTTCCTTATTATGGTTTATACGCTTTCGCTTTCTATAAATTGTTACGTTATTCGCTCACGACGTCGAAAGGCGTGAGAGGATTTTTGATGCTTGTTTGCACGGTTGCTTTGTTAGTGATCGTCCACGATTATGCGGTTTCCATTGGGGCATTTTTTAACAAGCCGTATTTGTTCGAAAAATGGTCATGGGCGATCTTATTGGTGGAGCCCATTTTTTTCTCACAAGTCGCATTACCAATCATCTTGTTCCTGATGCTAGGTGTTTTGCTGAGACAGTACCGTGAAAAATTGACGTTAATTCAAACTGCAAACCAACGCCTGGAGCAAGCCTTAAAACGGCGCGAAGCGGAACTGGAAGTGGGGTATCAACAGCGTAACCGGCTACTCAAGGATGAATCCGCCAGAATGGAAAGAGAACGGATTTACCAAGATGTCCATGATGGTCTTGGTAGTGTATTAGTTGCTGCGATTTTTCGTGTGAAATCCGGAGAGTTTGATCGAGCGAGTATTGTCTCACTCTTAAAAGATTGTATTGATAACATGCGGCGTATTGTGAATGGTCTAGCGGATGAGACAGAAAGTGTTCAGTCCATGCTATTTGATTATTGTATGCAGGTCGAATCATTTTTGCAGGTTTCTAAGATTCAAATTCATTACGATATTTCTACGGGACCGGAAATTTGCTTGTTAAGAAATGTTCAAACAAACCTATTTCGATGCGTGCAGGAGGCTGTTTCCAACGCACTGAAACACGCGAACTGCAATCATCTTTATATTTCTCTCAATCAAACGGATACCCACTTACACCTACTGATTAGAGATGATGGATGCGGATTTGTACTCAAAGAAAAACTTGATAATACGAACGCATCTCAATGGGATCCACAGATTCGTGCAGGTTTAGGTTTGCCTGGTATCCGTAATCGGGTAAGGCGAATTGGTGGTCAGTTAAAATTTGAATCAGTGCCTAACTTCGGCACCATGATCACAATTGATCTCCCTTTAAGTCAACCGGCAACACGTCCAGAATTGACGAGTAACGTCGACCAAACACCTGAATTGGTTGACTGACACACCGTAGTTTTTTCTCACTATCCCCCTCTTGTCACTCCTTACTCTATATGCATCGACGATGCATGTCAGCCTTCGCCTCATGGACCGCTAACTTTGTACATCTTTTCGCTCTTTATGTCGTCGCATACTTAAATAGGTAGGTGAAATTACCATTTCAGGTAATTGAAACGTTTATTTTCTAACCATAGAATGATATGTGTTCAAAAATAAAGATCATTTTTTATGAAAAAGTTGACGGTAAAAGTGATGTTGGAGCGGTAGGTTTTAGATGATCAACAAAGCGTGTTTCCATGCTTGTCTACGTGTGCTTTGTTGTGTTGGTACGTGTTGCATTGATTAGCTCTAAAAGGGCTGGTGTATGCGGTTTCAAAATTGCTTCTGTAGCAAAGCATGATGAGATTGGTCGATTGGCTTCATTCATAGAAATAAATGAGCGTTGAATCGCTTGGCATCAACCTGAGAGAAACACCGACATAAAAATCGGAAACTTCGCCGACAATATTTTTCTCATCGTTCATGTCAACCACATTCAAATGTCGTCACATGTCGCAAAGGTCAGTTTCTATTTTTTGAAAGAGCATCATGCTGAGGTTTTACTCACTCCTTGAATCGAGTACCTTCCCTGTCGATCAATTATATGGTGGGCAGCAATTGTCTGTCATTGAAAAAAGTAATTGTACCCCGTTCTCTTTGGTTGATATCTCCGAACAAGCACGATCAAAAAATGCGATTTACTGGGGTGTTTCTCCCTGGGTTGAAAAATGTTTCGGGAAAATTGTCACGATTCCAGATGGCATTTCTACGCCGGTTTCTTTGGATGATATGAAAGAATTACTGCAGTACGCAGACCTCGACAAAGCGAAAATTATTATTGATTGGTACGGCGAAAAAAGCTCATTCACTAGCCCATTGAGAGATGAAAAATCGATCCTTCTCGTCAAGCTAGAAAAGCTAGCGTACATCAATAAAATTGAGGGAAGCGAGTACAAGTTTCTTCTTGGTCCCGGTGTCACCGCGGAGAAGATGAATCATTATTTTAACGAGCATCAAATACCGCTGGAATCACCCATCAATTTTCGTGGTGCATCGACGATTTATGAGTTTTATTTAAACTACCTTGATTTTCCAGAAGATAATATTTATCTCGATGCCGGTTTCTTTTTATACCTTCGTGTCGAAACGTTAGAGGGCAAATTTATTGTTGAAGAATTTAATTTAAATAACAAAAAAAATCAGAAAGACAAGATACGTGAATTACTGTTATCAGCTGGTGCGCCGATTGGGATTATCTCGGGCATTGGTATTGATTTCAGATCATTTGTGAAGAACTACCGACCAGAAACGAAACGCGTTTTCCAAGAATTGAAAAATACAAAAATAGATCCACAGGCATTAAGCATTACGCACAAAGACGAAAGTATCAACTTTAGTAAAGATGCGACGATTGACTTACTGAAGAAAGAATTTAAATTAACCGAACGTGAATCGTTCGTATGTTGTCTCTTGTTAGAGGGACATGGTGACAAAGCGATTTCTAATAAATTAAATATCAGCTATTGGACGGTCAGAACGCACGTCAATAAAATATTAGAAAAGCTCGCCATCTCTTCCAGACTAGAGATCGCTTTTAAAGTGTTAGAGCTGTATAAAACAATTTGATGCGCCGTGAAGGTGATAGGGTGCTGCGCATTCGATTACCACGGTGTCGTCACAAAGCGATCAACTAAAAAATCCAGAAACGCTCTTACCGCCGGCCGTAAATGCTTACGTGACGGATAGAGCGCGTACACTCCCATGTCAGGTACTTTCCATTCAGGGAGGACAACCTGAAGGCGACCAGATGCGATATGTGGATTGGCTAAATACGTCGGTTGTAACGCGATTCCACCATCGGCTAATGCGGCTTGCATCAACGCAGTCGCTTCATTGGCGCTCAAGCGACTTGAGACACTGACTTCTACCTGTTCATCGCCTCGCGTCATTTTCCAGATCGTTTTTCCGAAATTGGCATAGCTGAGGTATTGATGCTTGTGAAGGTCGTTTGGCGATTGCGGCGTACCATGGCGACGCAGATAACCTGGGGAAGCGACGAGAACCGAGGCGCAAGGGGCAAGGAGCCGGCCGATGAGCGCAGGATCAGGCGCTGCGCTGATGCGTATGGCGAGATCAATCCGCGCTTCGACGAGATTTAATGCACCTTCACTCGCATTGAGATCTATTTTGAGTTGCGGGTGGTGCTTTAAAAAATCCACAATGGCTGCTGCAATCTGTGCATAGGCAAGAGAGACGCTGCAGGTCATTCTGAGCTGACCACGTAGTTCACCTTCTTGACCACAGGTTTCTTCTTCCACGTTTTCCATTAACGCCAACATTTGTTGGCTACGGCGCAGACAGTGTTCACCTGCCTCTGTGAGCGTGACACTTCTTGTTGTCCGCTGTAGTAATCGTGCGTCTAACCAGCGTTCTAGTTCACCAACGTATCTGGTCACCATTGCACGTGACATATCGAGTTTGTCGGCGGTGGCACTAAAACTGCCACTTTGAGCGACTTCCACAAAGACCTGCATCGCAGTCAATCGATCCATGATTTGCTTGATTTAAGAAATAGTGATGTGCCTATTATGGCATTTATTTGCCTGATTTTTGCAACTATAGTGTGATTCATCGTGATCGACGTGATCACACTTTTAGTAAATTCTGAGGAGAACAGCATGTTACGTCAATTGATTATTTCTACTTCGTTAGCGATGAGTGTTCAGGCAGTGCAAGCGGAGCCAGTGCAACAAGACCAACAAGGACACCAAGCAACGCCACCGTTAACTTTGAAAGTGTATAACGCCGATGCGCGTAGCTTTAATACGAACTCAACCCTGGTCATGGGTGACAAAGAGGCTGTTGTGATCGACGCGGGCTTTACACGAGCAGATGCCTTGCGAATTGCTGCGAATGTGCTTGATAGCGGCAAACAATTAACAACAATCTATGTCAGTCAGGCTGATCCTGATTACTATTTTGGTGTCGAAACCTTAAAAAGCATTTTTCCACAGGCGGACGTTGTGACGACGCAGGCGGTGTTAGCGAAGCTCGCGCCGAAGGTCGCTGGTAAGCTGGCATTTTGGGGTCCCAAAATGGGCACGAATGCGCCACAACACCCTGTGATGCCGCGTGTCTTAACCGAGGATAAGCTGATGATCGAAGGACAAACGATCGAAATTCGTGGTACGACGGGCTTGCTGGCACATCGACCTTATGCATGGATTCCTTCGATCAAAGCGATTGTCGGTAACATCGGCGTGTTTGGGCACATGCATGTGTGGACTGCTGATACCCAAACTGTCGCGGAGCGCGCAGCGTGGGTGTCGCAATTGGACGAGATGGCTGCACTGCATCCTGCCATCGTCGTCCCAGGTCATATGCAGCAAGGAACGGCCATGGATGCCTCAACGATTCGCTTTACGAGCGATTACCTGAAAACATTCGACAAAAATCTTGCAGTTAGCGCCGATAGCGCAACGCTGATCAAGTCGATGCATCAGGCCTATCCTCAGATAACGGACGGCGAGATTTCGCTTGATATTGGTGCTAAAGTCAACAAAGGCGAAATGAAATGGTAAGTTGACGTATCGCATGCCGATCCCGCGACAAAGACGATAGGGAGGGGCATGTGGCGCTTCTACGCGGGGGCACTTACTGTATCGTCATGACTTTTGTATTTTTGAGTGGACAATGAACACGATTACACTGACTTATTTATTTGATCCATTATGTGGCTGGTGCTACGGTGCTTCACCTGCCTTGCATCAATTTGCGCAGCAAGAGGGCGTTATGCTCCAGTTGTTGCCCACAGGTTTATTTGCGGGAGCGAACGGTCGCACGATGGATGCCGCATTTGCGGACTACGCTTGGTCAAATGATGTCCGGATAGAAAAGATGACTGGACAGCGTTTTACACAACACTATCGTACACAAGTGTTGGGGCAAGTGGGAAAACGTTTTGACTCCGCGTTAGCAACGTTGGCGTTAACGGCGGTTTCTTTGACGACACCAGAACGTGAGCTAGACGCCTTGACGCAACTGCAAGAAGCACGCTATGTACATGGATTAGACATCACTGATATGGCTGTCGTTAAAAGCAGACTGCGAGAGATGGGACTCGATGAAGCGGCGACACGCGTAAGCAGCGAGGATCCAGAACTGTATGTGCGAAATCAGGAACGATTACAGCAAGCTCAAAATTTGCTCAAGATCCATCGTATTTCCGGTGTTCCTCAAGTTGTTCTGACCGACCACCAAGGGAGTCGTTTATTAAGTGGCCAGATCCTATTCCAATCGCCGGTACAGGTCGCCGCGTTATTGAGCGCGTAGGCGTCGATTGGTTTGACGAACGGCGGGTACCCATCCCTGACGCCACCAGCGTGCACACATGATCAGCCCACGCGTCCACTCATCGAGCGCGTAGGCGATCCAGATACCTGGTAAGCCGAGGTGAAAGTACACGCCAAAAAGCCAAGAGCCACCGGTCATCACCACTACCATGGAAACAATGCCGGCGGCCACCGGAAAACGAGCATCGCCCGTTGCCCGCAACGCATTGATCACGACGAGATTGAATGCACGTCCCGGTTCCAATAACACGGTAATCCACAGCAGTGTCGTGCAGGTCGAGATAATGGCAGGGTCGTGCGTAAAAAAGTGCATCAACCAGGGTGATGAGATCGCAACGAGTAATGCCACTGATGTAGAAACAAAAGTCGCCAATCGAAGACTTTTGCTGACAAGCTTGTGGGCCCGACCCAGCTCACGTGCGCCAATCAAGTGGCCCACCATGATTTCGCAAGAAAAACCGACAGCGAGGCTAAAGACTAAAATAAAGAACGAAATTTGTGTCGTGTAGCTATGGGCTGCTAGCGCATTGGCTCCCATGCTTGCGGTCATCGATACGGTCGCCAGCAAGGCGAGTCGGTAAGCAATATTTTCTGCAGCTCCAGGTAAGCCAATATGCAAGGCAGCTGCTAACAGGTCGCGGCGTAATTGCCACCAATCTTTGAGTCGAGGAACGAGGTGCAGACGCCAACGCCACAGGGTCAGATGCAACGCAATGCCAAACAGTCGACTTAATGCAGCAGCAACAGCAAAGCCAATGATGCCCATCGGTGGGAAAGGTCCCCAGCCCCCCATCAGCGGTACGGACAGCATTAAGTGAAAGACGTGCATCAGGATCATCGTGAAAAGCGTATCCGCAGTAAACATATGGGCTCGCATCACTGAGCCCATGCATGCATTAAAAGCATCCAAGAGTAAGACGAGCGCAAGCATCCGTAGATACGGGTCTGCAATCGAGAGCACATCGTCTGGGGCATTGAGTAGTCGCAGCAAGACACCGGCTAATCCCAGTAACATTCCGCCAGCACCAATCCCAATCCATGTGCTTGCCCCGAGCGCAGCGCGCGCCATATCATCGGCGGCTTGACGGTTACCAGCCCCCAAGTTTTGTGTGATGACGACACTCGCCCCCATGCCGATGATCCGGAAAAGCAGGAAAAATGTCGCCTGTACTTGATTTGCCAGACCAAATGCTGCCGAGGCGGTATCTGAAACTTTCGATGCGAGCCACAAGCCTACGAGACCAACAAAAATCCCTAACACCAATTCAGCAAGCAGCGGTCCAGTAATGGCAATCAGACGCGGATGGTTGCTGGTTGACGCGGAAGGTGGCGAACGGCGGGATGGACGAAGGGAGGCACGTGGCATGAAAAAAACGGCTTTCAAAGAAACGGAGACATAGTCGGTAGCGTCACTCAGAACGCTGACCGTTTATGTTACCTCACTTTGAACGCACATTGATACGAGACGATAGGATCTGCTCTTTAAACACGAAAGATCGACCCCTCATGATGCTTCGATCATGCATCGATCCTCTTCGTCTCGTTGGTGTGCTATTTACACTGCGCGAGTGCAAACAGAGAGAGTGTGACGACGATCGCGCCGCCAATCCGTGTCGAAATTTGCGCAAATGGCATCAGCTGCATACGATTCGCTGCCGTCAAAATAGCGACATCGCCAGTGCCACCTTGGCCACTATGGCAGGCGTTGACGATGGCAGCCTCGATAGGATACATCTTCAGACGACGACCAACAAAAAATCCCGTTACCATCAAACTGGCGACGGTCGAAATAATGGTAATAAGATTCGTGATATTGAATGCTGCGACCAGTTTGTCCCACGGTGTCATCGATGCGCCAATTGCAAACAACAATGGATAAGTGACGGCTGTGGAGAAGAATTTGTACACGACAAACGATGCCTGCTCTAACTGCGGAGAAACAGCGCGCGATAATTTAAAGATCACCGCCACAAACAGCATGGCAACGGGTGCTGGAAAATCAAATATCTTAAAACACATTAACCCCACCATGTACAGCGAAATGGCAGTGATGCCAGCCGCAGCGATATGGGGAATATCGACACCGGCTGGAATACCTTCTTCGGTCATTGTGAATTCCGCGTGTTCACCCTCTTGCAAGCGTCCTTCGCCAGTGAGATGAGGATATTTTTTTCCGAGAAAATTTAATCCTCCTGCGAACAAAATTGCCGTCAGGCTGCCCAACATTACCGAGGGAAGTACTTGTGCAAAGACGTCGCCTTGCGCTTGACCGAGAATGCCAGCGTACCCGATTGACAGCGGAATAGCACCTTCACCAACGCCACCCGCCATAATCGGCACTACGATATAAAAGAAGGTGTGGAAGGCACCTAGACCAAGTGCCGAGCCAACGAGCGTACCGACCAGCGCCGCAACGACCGTCCCTGCCGCGAGCGGGATAAAGATTTTAAGAAAGCCCTGAACCAGAATGGTTCTGTCCATACTCAAAATACTGCCGACGATAATCGACGCAATAAAGAGGTATAAAAAGTTCGTGCTTTTCGTAAAGTCGACGACGTTTTTCAGAACGAGATCTGGTAGCAGGTGACTAAACGCGAGGTAGGACGGGATAAACGTCGCAAAAATGGCAGCCGCGCCAATGTGTCGGAAAATAGGGAGTCGTTTGCCGAACTCTGCGCAAGTGAACCCGCCAAGAGCGAGGATGGCGATCGAGACCGAGATGTCTGTTGGTATTTTCCCTTTGGAAATAAAGCCAACGATCAATGCCAGCAGCAAGCAGTAAATCGGCAAAGGGATCACGCCGATTCGGTATTCCATGAGTTGCCACCATGCTTGTGGCCATTGATATTTGCGTTCAGGCGCCGTCACCAGCGGTGTTGCTGTCGATGCTTTCATCTTGTCTCCAGTTGTTGTTACTTTTGCAGTTTTTTTACTATTTTTTTTGATAATAAAGCGCGATTTGCATCACTCTTTCTGCGATCCTGGGGGAATGTAACGCAAACAACCCTTCAAAATGCCTTCAGCGAACAGATCATCAACAAGAAGACGCGGATGACAAGGGGATCAAAAATGATTACCCTTACGGACATGAAATTACTTTTGGTTGAAGATAATCGTGAGCTCTCCGCGTGGCTGACGAAACTATTGACGCAGTCGGGATATGCCGTGGAGCAAGCATTTTCTGGCGAAGAGGCGTCGCATTTTTTATTGACGCAGAGCTATGAAGCAATTTTGCTCGATCTGACCCTGCCCGGCATGACCGGACAGACTTTGCTCCGGAATCTGCGGACGAAGCAAAATGAGGTGCCGGTATTGATCATTAGTGCGCTTGATACGCTCAATGATGTGGTTGAAAACCTCAATCTAGGTGCCGACGACTATATTGCGAAACCATTTGATATTCAGGAATTGGAAGCGCGATTGCGGTCGTTATTACGTCGCTCGAAAGGAAAAGCGAGTCCGTTAATCAGTTGCGGTGGGCTCACTTATAACACCAATTCCAAGCTGTTCAGTGCGCAAGGTCACGACCTGAACTTGACGCCCCGGGAGCATGCCATCTTAGAAGCCATGATCAGAAATGCGCACACGACGGTCTCAAAGATTCATCTGACCGATAGTTTATTCACGCTCGATGATAGCGTCTCACCCAAAGCCTTGGAAATTTATATTGTCCGTCTGAGAAAAAAAATTGAAGGATCTGGCGCGCAAATCATTACCTTGCGGGGCCTTGGCTATATGTTGACCTATGAAGCACAGACTCAATAGCGTCAGAACGCAGCTGGCGCTGTGGATTTTCTTGCCCGTGGTACTCATTTCGGCGCTGGATTTGCTGATGGGCTACCGTGACGCAGATCGGGTTGCCACGCTCGTACAAGAGCAATTACTGAAAGGCTCTGCAAAAACAATTTCAGAGCAACTCGAAAAGGTCGATGATCACTACGAAATCAGCCTCCCGCCGGCCGCATTTGAGTTATTCGCCAACGATTACCGAGATCATATTTACTTTACTGTCCGTACTGATGATGGTCGACTCGTTGCTGGTAATGAGGAATTACTGCCTTATACCGGTCAATTACAGCTTGAGCAGGGACACTATTACCTCTCTACGATCCGGGGCGAGGCGGTACGCGTCATCGCGTATGAGCAAACACTCGCGAACGGGGTCGGTAACGAAACGAGTGTGACCCAAGTTGCACAAACATTGAATAGCCACCATGCCTTGCGAGGAAGTTTATTTGGCCGCACGGTCCGAGAGCATCTCATCCTCTTGGTGATCATCTTGCTAGGACTGACTATTGGCATGCGCTGGATGATGCAGCCGCTTGTCCAGTTTGGACGTCGCTTAATGCAACGTCCGACCGGATCGCTAGAGAGTTTGTCAGACAACGATGCACCGAGTGAGTTGCAACCGGTTATTTTTGCGATCAATGATTATGTACATCGCCTGAACAAAACGCTTGGGTCCTATGAGCAATTTGTCGCCAATACGGCGCACCAATTGCGCACGTCGTTCTCGATTATCCAAACGCAAGTTGATTTCGCAAAGCGTCACGCCACCGATGATCCGCAGGTGCAGCAGGTCTTGGGCGATATGAAGAGTACAATTGCACAAGGCAGTAAAGTCATTAATCAATTATTGATCTTAGCAGCGGCGGAGCAAAATCAGGCAAATGCCCATGGCGGTAAATTGATCAAAGTGGCCGAGGTCGTGAAACAAGTCGTCGTCGATATGGCACTTCTTGCGCAGCAAAAGGATCTCGATCTGGGGATCGATGCGGTCGATGACAGCCTCTTGCTTCGCGCTAACCCGTATTTGTTGCGAGAGCTAATCGCTAATGTCGTGGATAATGCCATCCAGCATATTCCAGCGGGTGGCATGATAACGTTGTCCTTGACCAAAGAAAACGAAAATGCGTTGTTGATGGTTGTTGATAATGGTCCTGGTATTGCGCCCGCATATCGCGACAAAGTCTTTGAGCGATTTTACCGGATTGATGAAACAAAATCGCATAGTTCGGGTCTTGGCTTGTCTATTGCAAAAAGTATTTGCGATGCGTTTTCCGCGACGATTACCCTCAATGCGCCACCACAGGGTAGTGGCTTACAAGTCGAAATTCGATTGCCATTGGAGCACGATCTCGCACGAGAACACCCCAACAGTGAAGGTTAATGCAATGGGTATTTTATTGGTATCTGGAGACTGTATGAGGTCGTTGAGGAGTGTGTTTTTGTCTTCCATGAAGGCGATGATGAAGGCATCAAGGATGCTGCTGTTGTCAAAGAAGCGTTTCACGGCGTTACTTGTCGCATTGCTGACCGCGACGGCAGAAAGTGCCCATGCCGACCAAAAAATCAGCATCATCGTTGCCGGTATTGAAAAGCAGATTTATCTACCCGTGAAGCTGGCAGAGCAACTGGGCTATTTTTCGCAAGCGGGCCTCGATGTGGAGCTATTGACTGACCGTAATGGCATCAACGCCGAAACGCAACTGCTTTCCGGTGCGGTACAAGGTGTAGTGGGATTTTATGACCATACGATCAACTTGCAGGCGAGAGGAAAACTCGTCAAATCCGTTATTCTGCTGACACAAACACCCGGCGAGGCGGTATTGGTCTCAGAGAGTGCATCGAGAAACATTACCTCGATTGCGCAACTGAGCGGGAACGCCTTTGGTGTCACGGGTCTTGGTTCGTCAACCAACCTTCTTATTCGATACCTTGCCCAGCAAGCCGGCATAAAGGCGACGGCAATCAATATTGTGCCTGTCGGTGCGGGGGATAATTTTATTGCGGCCTTGAGTCAGGGACGTGTTCAAGCGGGAATAACGACTGATCCGACTATTTCGCGACTGACATCTTCTGGACGGGCGATGGTCTTACTGGATTTACGTAACATCAAAGAAACGCGATCAGCATTGGGAGGCCTGTATCCGGCCGCCAGTCTGTACATGCCAAACGCATGGGTGGCGACTCACCGCGATGAGGTTCAAAAAATGGTCACTGCCATAGGTAAAGCGTTGACCTATATCCAGACACATACCGCAGCCGAGATTGCCGAACAAATGCCAGTCTCTTTTTATGCGAACGATAAAGAGAGTTATGTCGTCGCGTTAAAAAATAGCAAAGAAATGTTCACGACTGACGGTAAAATGCCCGATGGTGGTCCTGAAACCGTACTCAATGTGATTAAAGATTTTGATAAAAATCTCAAAGGAAAGCACATTAATTTGCAAAACACTTTTACGAACGAGTTTATGAGTTCCACGCGTTAATCGTCTAAGATAAGGTATCTTGGATAATGCTGGGGATGATCTCTTTTATTCACGACGTCGGAAAAGTACCGTCATTAAAACAAAACAGGAGTGAGACATGCAAATTCGATATTCAATGATCGCTGCGGGCTTATTGGCTGCCTGCCTGACTGCGCAGGCAGCAGATCGTTTGCCAACCATTGCGCCAGAAAACTATAGCAATGATCAAAAGCAAGCTGCTGCTGACTTTGAGGCAAACAGAAAAGTGGCCGTATTTGGTCCCTTTGAACCGTTGATGCACAGCCCGCAAATGATGTCACAGGCGCGAGCCATGGGGGATTATTTACGCTATAAATCGGCGATTGGTAATACGCTGAGTGAATTAGCGATTTTAATTACGGCGCGTGAATGGACACAGGATTACGAATGGTATGTTCACCAGCCAATCGCCCTCAAAGCAGGAATAAAAAAAGAAATCGCGGATGCGATTGCCGACGGTAGACGGCCTGTTGGCTTGTCCGACGATGAAGAGATGGTCTACGATTTTTGTACAGAGTTGCAGCACAATAAGCGCGTCTCTGATGTGACATTCAATCGCGTCGAAAAACGTTTCGGCAAAAAGGGAACGGTAGATTTGACGGGGATTGTTGCGTATTACACGCTGCTCGCGATGGAATTGAATGTGGCGCAATATCAACTTCCTGCTGACGGCAAGAAATTAGAACGGTTCCCGAAATAAGCCTGAAGGCGTCTCAGGGGCACTTGATGTCGTCATCACACAAACTGATCGTCGCTTTTGTTGGTGGGCGGCGATCAGTTTAGCGTCATGAGGTCATGATTTTTTGGGCGGCTCCCATAGTTCGACGCGGTTACCTTCTGGGTCCATGACCCAGCCAAATTTGCCAAAATCCGATTCATCGATCTTGTTATCAACATCGCAGCCTTCTTCCTTGAGCTGCGCCAGTAGGGCATGCAAGTCATCGACACGGTAGTTAATCATGAAGGATTGCGTGCTGGGAGCAAAATAGGTTGAATCTTCAGCAAAGAGGGACCACGCCGTTTTTTGAGATTCTAGCGGACCTAGCTCTGTACTTGGAGTGAAAACGACACCGCCCCAAGGATTGACATCAAACCCCAAATGGTCCCGATACCACGCCCGCAAGGCGTCAGGGTTTTTTGATTTGATAAACAGCCCGCCAATGCCAACAACACGTTTCATGTTGATTCCTTCAAAAAGATGACAGTGTGTCGCGACACACTCCAGGTAGCTTGCCAGCAATCGTACCGCAGTAAACGGCGGGTGGCAATTAATCGATGTTGCCACCATTACATCGATTGATACGGAAGGATAAAAAAGCACGCCTGAACATTTTTTCGTTTGCAGGTACACTTAGCTGCTGATTATTGATTACTCTTCTTTTCTGGAAAGAACGCGCTCATGGATAACTCATCGACTTACGTGCCACCCAAAGTGTGGACTCCCAACAGCGATCCGGCAGGACGCTTTGCGAAGATCAATCGTCCCGTTGCGGGTCCCACGCACGTGAAAGAATTACCGGTAGGTCGTCATCCTTTCCAGTTGTACTCACTAGGAACGCCCAACGGCGTCAAAGTCACAGTGTTACTGGAGGAATTGCTAGAGGCAGGGCATGCAGGCGCCGAGTACGACGCGTGGTTGATCAATATTAGCGAGGGGCAGCAATTCAGTACCGGATTTACAGACGTCAATCCTAATTCGAAAATTCCAGCTCTTGTCGATCGCAGCGGATCTGACCCTGTTCGCATCTTTGAATCAGGCGCGATCATGATGTACCTTGCTGAAAAATTTAATGCGTTTCTGCCACCATCAGGTGAGGCACGTGCAGAGTGCCTATCGTGGCTTTTCTGGCAGGTCGGTAGTGCACCGTTCCTCGGTGGCGGATTTGGCCATTTTTATGCGTATGCACCGACCAAAATTGAGTATGCGATTGATCGTTACGCAATGGAAGTGAAGCGTCAAATGGATGTGCTGGACCGTCGACTCGCCGAGACACAGTATGTTGCTGGCGACACCTACACAATTGCAGACATGGCAATCTGGCCATGGTACGGCACAATGGCAAAGGGACAGTTGTACGAGGCGGGTGAATTTTTACAGGTCCATGAATATACCAATGTCTTGCGCTGGACAAACGAGATCGCGCAACGCCCAGCGGTGAAGCGTGGGCGCATGGTGAATCGTGTTTTTGGTGATCCTGCAAGTCAGTTACACGAGCGCCATGATGCCAGCGATTTCGAGACTAAAACGCAGGACAAGTTGAGCACGCCAGAATAGGTGGCCATCCATCATCGCGTCGCCATTGATGCCGCGATAATCCATTCCAAGGAGGAAGACACATGATTACTTTTTACGATTGCAGTACAGCGCCGAGCCCCCGTCGTGCACGGATTTTGTTGGCGGAGAAGGGTGTCGCTCATGATACGGTACAAGTCGATCTGCGTACCGGCGAGCAACTCAGTGAGGCCTACCGGCAGATCAATCCCTCTTGCACTGTTCCCGCCTTAAAAACCGAAAGTGGCCTTGTCCTGACCGATAATGCGGCCATCGCGGCCTATCTGGAGGCGCAATTTCCTGCCTCTCCTTTGTTTGGTATCACGCCTGAAGAAAAAGCGGAGATTGCCAGCTGGAACTGGCGTGTGGAGTTCGAAGGCCTATTGGCGATTGCGGAAGCGCTGCGCAATAGTTCTCCTGCGATGAAAGACCGCGCACTTCCAGGACCTGTGAACTATCCGCAGATACCAGAATTAGCCCAGCGGGGTCTTGCCCGCGTTCAACAATTCTTTCAAACACTCAATGCTCATCTTGAGCACCGCACGTTTATTGCCACGGACCGTTTTAGCGTTGTTGATATCACGGCGGTTGTGACGGTTGATTTTGCGCGTGTGGTCAAAATCAAAGTCGATGAGCAATACCCGCATTTACAACGTTGGCGGGCAGCGATGGCGACGCGTCCTAGTATGTCGCTGTAGGGCATACCGACCATTCGGCGCTCAGATTATTCGGCGGTACGCAAACGGGTGCGGTAATCTCCCGGTGAGCAAGATAAGCGTTTTTGAAAAATACGACGCATCTGATCATCGCTAGAGAAGCCGCAACGTCGGGCAATGGTTTTGACCGGAACCTTCGCCTCGGCATTGTTTGCGAGTAGTTGGCAGGCGAACTCAACGCGTGCTGCCTCGATAAATTCGAGCGTCGTGACGCCCACTTCTTGTTGAAACAAGCGGCTGAAATTTCGTAGGCTCATCCCCGCCATGGAGGCGAGTTGTGAGACCGGCAGACGTTGGTGCAAATTGGCCAGTATCCATTCTTGCAATTGACGAATATTGGTTTGCGCCGTTTTTTGGCTCAATAAGTGCGTACTAAACTGCGACTGACCGCCAGGTCGCTTCAGATACACCACCATATCGCTGGCGACCTCTAGGGCCAGCGCATGCCCACAATCTGCTTCGACAAACGCCAGCGCCAAGTCAATGCCTGCTGTGACTCCAGCAGATGTCCAAAGATTACCGCTGCGAATAAAAATCGCATCGGCATCGACACGAATGGCGGGATAGTCGTGTTGCAATTGATCGGCGACACTCCAATGGGTCGTCGCCTTCTTGCCATCGAGTACGCCTGCTTGCGCTAAAAAAAACGTTCCAGAACATAAAGCTGCTAATCGGTTAATTTTGGGGGCAACGGTCGAGATCCAGTCAACAATGCCCGGGTGGGCAATCAGGGCGTCGTTAATATGGCGAGAACCCACAACAATGGCATCGTCGGGCAACGCAATGGGATTAATCACTTTACTTGCCTCAAGGCTCATCAAGGTATCTGACCTGATGGGGCCCATTTGGACGGATGCAATTTTGACGTCATAGCAAGGTGGCTTACCACGTCGCTGTAAATGAATATTGGCGTACTCAAAAACCGACATCGGACCAATTGCCTCGAGGGATTTAAAACCCGGATAAATGACGATATCGACCGTGCGAGGCAGATGGGTTGTTTCAGACTTCATGATGGCGATAGGGTGGTGGACTCAGGCATATCATAGCGGCTTCTGTGCTCGCCGTCTTTTTGAGCCAAACTTCAGTGATTTTGTGCCAGATTGAAGAATAGATGGCGCAATCAATCCGGTGATACAACACAATAGCGCATCATTGGTTATCTGAAGAATGCCAGTCTGGCGTTCACTTTCCCACATCACGTTATTGAGACCTTTATGAAAACCAAAGCTGCTATTGCCTGGAAAGCCGGTGCACCATTAACGATTGAAGAAGTTGATTTACAAGGACCGCGCGCGGGTGAAGTGCTGATT
Source organism: Undibacterium sp. MH2W (assembly GCF_049340215.1). NCBI lineage: Bacteria > Pseudomonadati > Pseudomonadota > Betaproteobacteria > Burkholderiales > Oxalobacteraceae > Undibacterium > Undibacterium sp. MH2W. The sequence continues at coordinate 724,565 of NZ_JBMPPA010000001.1, forward strand.
GAAGTGAAAGCGACCGGTATTTGTCATACTGATTATTACACCTTGTCGGGTGCTGACCCAGAGGGTTTGTTTCCCGCTATTTTGGGTCATGAGGGGGCTGGCGTGATTGTTGATACCGGTCCAGGGGTGACCAGTGTTCGAAAGGGGGATCATGTGATTCCGCTTTATACGCCTGAATGCCGTCAGTGTAAATTCTGCTTATCCCGTAAAACCAACCTGTGCCAAGCGATTCGTTCGACACAAGGGCGCGGATTGATGCCGGATGCCACATCCCGTTTTTCTTTAGATGGTAAGCCACTGTTCCATTACATGGGGACGTCGACGTTCTCTAATTACATCGTTGTTCCAGAGATTGCCGTTGCCAAAGTGCGTGAAGATGCGCCTTTTGACAAAATTTGCTACATCGGTTGCGGCGTCACGACGGGTGTCGGTGCGGTGGTATTTAGTGCCAAGGTAGAAGCGGGTGCGAATGTGGCGGTGTTTGGTCTAGGGGGCATTGGTCTCAATGTGATCCAGGCCGCTAAAATGGTCGGCGCGGATAAAATCATTGGCGTTGACATCAATCCAAAGCGTCAAGAGATGGCGCGTAAGTTTGGCATGACGCATTTTGTGAATCCAAACGAAGTCGAGAATGTTGTCGACCATATTACTCAGCTCACCGATGGTGGCGTTGATTATTCCTTTGAATGTATTGGCAATACCAAGGTCATGCGTCAGGCATTGGAATGTACGCATAAAGGTTGGGGGCAATCATTCATTATCGGTGTGGCCGAAGCCGGCGCCGAAATCAGTACGCGTCCATTCCAGTTAGTGACAGGGCGTGAGTGGAAAGGCTCTGCATTTGGTGGTGCACGTGGTCGTACCGACGTCCCTAAAATCGTCGACTGGTATATGGAAGGCAAGCTCAATATTGATGACTTAATCACCCATCATTTATCCTTAGATCGGATCAACGAAGGATTTGATCTGATGAAGAGTGGTGAGTCGATTCGTTCTGTTGTTCTGTATTGATCATGACGAGCGTATCTCTTCCCGCATTGCCAGCAGGTGTCGAGCTGCTGTCGCAACATGCAAGTTTCGGTGGACGCCAACAGTTTTACCTCCATGCATCGACGGAGATCGGTTTGCCAATGCGCTTCTCTGTCTATCTACCGCCGCAAGCGTTGGCGGGCGAGGTATGTCCAGCGATCTTCTTTTTGGCAGGACTGACCTGTAGTGAAGAAACGTTCATGATCAAAGCTGGCGCACAGCGCGTTGCGGCGCGTGAAGGGTTGATCCTGATCACGCCGGACACGAGTCCGCGCGGTGCTGATCTGCCTGGTGAGAGTGACGCTTGGGATCTGGGGGTGGCAGCGGGCTTTTATCTCAACGCCACAGCAGCGCCTTGGCATCAGTACTACCGGATGGAAAGCTATATCGTTGAAGAACTGCGCCCATTGCTACTGCAACTGCTGCCAGTCGATGCAAAGCGTCTTGGCATCATGGGGCATTCAATGGGAGGCCATGGTGCATTGACATTGGCATTGCGTCATCCTGGCGTATTCCAAAGTGTATCGGCGTTAGCGCCGATTGCTGCCCCTTTGCGTTGTCCATGGGGACAAAAAGCCTTCCGGGCGTATCTCGGCGACGATGAAGCAAGCTGGGCACACTATGACGCCAGTGCATTGATGGCACATCAACAGCAGGTCCCTTATCCGGGCGGAATTTTGATTGATCAAGGAGAGGCTGATCAGTTTTTGGTAGAGCAGCTACATCCGCATATTTTTCAGGATGCCTGCGAACAAGTAGGACAACCACTGACCTTGCGTTATCAGCCCGGGTACGACCACGGCTATTATTTTGTCAGCAGTTTTATTGAAGATCATTTACTGCATCATCATGCGCAACTTAGCGTCTGATCAATGCGGGGGCGGGTGTTTCGTACATGCTTGAATATCGTCACATCAACCGTGCTAGCGGTTGATGTGATGTCGATCTCGACGCTGTGCTGATTGACTTCACCGGCACCTCATCGCTCAGGTTTCACTCCATTGCCGTAACAAATTATGATAGCAACCGACGAGACTGCGTCGGGCAGTCTCGTCTGCTTGGGTGCGGTTAAGGGTTTGAATTGCTGTATCCATATCAAACAACAATGTTCGTTGTCCGTCATCTTTGACCAGACTTTGCACCCATAAGAAGCAAGCGAGACGGGTCCCTCGTGTGACTGTCGTGACTTGATGGAGACTGGTCGAAGGGTAGACCACCATATCACCCGCCGCAAGCTTGACGCTGTGCGTCCCGTAGGTATCGGCGATTTGTAATTCGCCGCCATCATATTCCTCTGGATCAGCTAAAAACAAAGTCGCAGAAACATCAGTGCGCAACTTGGTGCCGTTATGAGGATGTAAGCGCACGCTACCATCGACATGCAAACCAAATCCCATGCCTTCGCCATAGCGGTTAAACATCGGCGGATACACGACATTGGGGAGGGCGGCACTAATAAACAAAGGATTGCGCTCCAAGGCCGACAAAATCACATGTTGGCAGTGACGTGCCACCTCAGAGCGCTCGTCAATTTGTTGATTCAATTTCACCGGTGCGCCTTGGTAACCTGCTGTAACGCGACCATCTATCCACGCGTCACCTGCTTGCTCAAGCATGGTACGTACCGCTTTTAGACTATCCCCGTGCAACACTTGTGGAACGTGAATCAACATAATCAGACTCTTCTTTTCTTCTTAAATGAACAACAGATTAAAAGCGATAATCAACTGACAGCATCGCTGTGCGTCCGGAACCAGGTACAGAGCGGCCACCATCGGACTGGATCAGATTATCGTAGTACATTTTATTGGTCAGATTGAAGACATTTAAACGTACATCGTATTTTTTCTGTTTGTACGCGACTGTTGAATCCCAGCGTGTGTAACCACCAACACTGACGGTATTCGTTGCATTCGCGTAGCGCTTGGACATGTAGACCGGACCGCCACCAATTTCCCAATGTGGAGCCACTTCATAGGTCGTCCATGCGGTGAGTGTGTTGCGCGGTGTATTCGCTGGTATTTTGCCCAGTGTGCCATCAATACTGGAGGCGTCAACGACTTTGGCATCGAGGTAGCTATAGTTCATCGCCACTTGCCATTCTTTACTGAGATTACCGGTGATGCCGGCTCTAAAGCCATTGACGCGCACGGTACCTTCTAAGGCATACACGCCGGTGCTAATTTGGCTACGTGCGTTTTCTTTTTGAATCTGGAAAATCGCCGAGGTCAGTAATAGATTTTTATTCATTAAATCCCACTTGCCACCCAGTTCATAAGAACGATTTTTTTCTGGATCAAGGTTTTGTTGACCCACTGTCCCAGTCAGCTGTTCCAAAGAAGGGTTAAACGACGTGCCATACGAGACATAGTAGGATTGTGCCGCATCTGGTTGCCAGATCGTGCCCAGACGAACGCTCGTAAATCCAATTGATTGGTTTGCACTTGGTAATGCAGTACTACCTGCCGTATTGCTGGAATTGATCGAGTTCGTGATGCTGGCGGTGTAGCGATCATAACGTAAGCCACCCACTAATTTAACGTACTGATTAACGTCCATCGTATCGTTGATATACGTCGCCACGGTATTGGCCGATCCACCCTGACGGTTACCCGCTTTACTGACGACATTCGATGGTGAATTGCTGCTACCCGGATTGAGCAGCGGTACGCAAGAAACATAGCCGCTTGTTGCGGTCGATGCCGTTAATGCGACGCCATTGCAGGTACCGTTGCGATAGTAGTTTTGGTTGTCATAGCCATCGTGACCCAGCTCAACGCCTGCGAGCACTTGGTGTTTGAAACCGCCGCTCTCGATGGTTGTCGTGTACTCAGTTTGGTTAAAGAGCGAATAATCACGGATGTTTCGGTCATGACTTTGCAAGCGCTCATACAGACTTGAGAGCGGTAAATTGCTGGTCGCAGCGACAGGCAGCGCAACAAAGCCCTTTGCCCCGATGGTGCCAATCGTATTGGGTGCCGTTTCAACGGCATTCGTGCGGACATAGTTGAATTGGGTCTGATTACGAATCGTCGACGTTGTATCGATTTTATGAATAATAGTGCTGTTGAGTGCAGCGATATCCGAATTAGTATGGTCGTCGTTGTAGCCATAGGCAGTATCACGATCCACTGGTGCTGGATGACCATTCAACGGACCCACACCGTAGTCGGGTTGATCATGGTTATGCTGCAATAACGCGGACAGGGTAATCTCGGTGGGTGTACCAATACCGAATCGAACAGAGGGTGCGAGGCCGAAATCTTGCAATGACGACTGATCACGGGTCGTTGCTTTACCGTCTTGACCCATCGCCATGACGCGCACAGCAGAGGTGTCAGAAGTTGCCTTGTTATAGTCAATCGTCGAGCGCACTAAGCCGTTGGTTGTGACCGAAGCGGTGACTTCAGTTGAATCACTCAGTGTTGGCTTTTTCGTTACCTGATTGATCGCGCCACCTGTTGAGCCGCGACCAAATAACATGGAGGAGGGGCCCATTAACACTTCCACAGAATCGAGCGCAAACGTATCACGGTAATACTGACCGCGATCACGGAAGCCATCCAGATACACGTCGGTCCGTGCGGAAAATCCATTGAGGTTAACGTTATTACCGATCTGCCCACCTTCCGCACCACCCAGTGTGATACCGGACACATTACGTAAGGCATCCGCCAAAGAGTTGGCGCCTTGTGATTGCATCAAGGCTTTATTCACAACGGTGATTGATTGCGGAATGTCGCGCAATTCTGCTTGCAATTTACTGAGTCCCAGTGGACCTGGCGCAAAATCATTTTTTTCGCCTTGAATAGTCACTTCATTGACGCTCGCTTCGGGGGCGGCGCTTGCCTCGGCATTGTGTGCAAAGGAGCTTACTGGCTGTGCAAATAAGGTGATAAGTGCTGCTGCAATCGGTGTTCGACGATCCATGGTTTCTTTCTGGAATAGGAATAGACAAGTACGCTGGCTAGCCAACTAGCATTGGGCTGTGGTCGCTAATAAGTTTAATTGTAATGCAAATGAGAATGATTATCAAATAGATTTAGATAAAATGTGACTTGCTCGAATGGATCGTCAGGAGTGCATCTCATTTTTCTGCGTTGAAACACTTGGAGAGCCACGCGTGGCGCGGTTGGCGGGTTTTTGGCGCGGTAAAAGTCGGTGCTTTGTTTTGTCTAAAAAACACATTTCATCCGCTATGATTGGGGAATTATGTAGGTCGTTTGCGCTAAGCCCTTGATTTGTAATATAATCTGTGCTTTCTTAGCCTACGCTTATTCTTCCTTGATTGTCGCAGTCTGTTGTCATGCCAGATTCCTTGCTGGCGCACAGTGCGATACGTGGGAGACCCACCATAGAATACATGACTGATACCAAGTCCGACCTTGTACAAGGTCCTGCCAGCACCACTGTAATTGAATCCCCTGTCGCCGCGCCTCGCTTTGAGGACTTTGGTTTGGCGCCTGAAATTTTGCGTGCCTTATCTGAGCAAGGGTATGTCCACCCGACGCCGATCCAAGCGGAAGCAATCCCGGTTGTCTTGCAAGGCAAAGACGTGATGGGTGCTGCTCAGACGGGAACAGGTAAAACAGCAGGTTTTTCGTTGCCGATTATTCAGCGCTTGTTGGCGCATGCAAACACAAGCGCCTCACCGGCGCGCCATCCAGTACGCGCATTGATTCTGACGCCAACGCGGGAGTTGGCAGATCAGGTAGCAGAGAACGTCAAAGCGTATTCGCGTTTCACGCCTTTGCGTTCGACTGTCGTATTCGGTGGCGTCGACATGGCGCCCCAAACAGCAAGCTTGCGTTCTGGCGTTGAGATCGTCATTGCCACACCTGGACGCTTGTTAGACCACATTCAGCAGAAAACCATCAACCTGTCCCAGACACAAATTCTGGTGATGGATGAGGCGGATCGTATGCTTGATATGGGTTTTTTACCTGACTTGCAACGCATCATTAATCTCTTGCCGAAACAACGTCAAAATCTGATGTTCTCCGCGACGTTTTCGCCAGAGATCAAAAAATTAGCAGCGAGCTTTTTGAATGACCCACAAACGATCGAAGTCGCTCGCAGTAATGCAACGTCCGATAACGTGACGCAGATTTTGTACAAAGTGGCTGAAGATGAAAAGCGTGATGCGGTGTCGTTCATTATCCGTGAGCGTGGCCTCAAACAAGTTATCGTATTTTCGAACACGAAAATCGGTGCGTCGCGTTTAGCAGTTCATTTGGTCAAGCAAGGCGTGAAAGCCTCGGCGATTCACGGCGACAAGTCGCAATCAGAGCGGATGCTCGCACTAGAAGACTTTAAGCGTGGTGAAGTGGAAGTATTGGTGGCGACAGACGTCGCAGCGCGTGGCCTCGATATTTCTGAGATGCCTTGCGTGATCAACTATGACTTGCCGTATAACGCCGAGGATTATGTCCATCGTATCGGCCGTACCGGTCGTGCTGGCGCGAAAGGGGATGCGATTTCATTGCACACCGATCAAGATGAACGCCTGTTGGTGGATATCGAAAAACTGATCAAGCAGAAAATCGTTCGTTTGCATTTAGCTGGTTTTGTGGCAGTGTCAACGCAGCAAACTGAGCGCCCACGCCATGCACGTGACCGAACAGAACGTCCGGGCAATGATCGCCCTGAAAAATCGGGGCGCAGTTTCCAAGCGCCAAGAGAAAAAGTCGATCCTTGGTTCTTAAAGCCCTACGAGCCTAGCACCAGTGCGACGCCAGTTGCCGCTGCAACGACATCGACGACGCCCGTCTCCGGAAATGCTAAGCCTCAGAAACGCGCTTTCTTACTTGGTGGTGCGCCGAAGGCCTAAGGCATTCGGCATACGGCATCAGGTCTAGCTACCAGCAGTCAGTCATCCAAAAAGAGGTCGAAACTATCGGCCTCTTTTTTTTGGTAAAAACAGATTACAACTTGCCTCGTCGTCACGTCGCTCACTCTCACTGTGTGGGCGAGATGTTTTTGTTCGACCAACTTTCCCAAACGAGATTCGCAGCACATAAATCCTCTAAGGCTGTGCCCACTGATTTAAAGACCGTGACTTCGCTGGCTGTTTGCCGTCCTCGATGCTGTCCATGACATAACGTCGCTAGTTCAGCCACAATCGCATCCCGTGAAAGACTACCATTGTGAAGACATTGCACGATATCGCCTGCCTCGGCAACGGCCCCAGCAAAGGTATCCACAAAAACGGTAGCGCGCGACATGACGGCATCGTCCACCTCTCGCATCGCTGGTGTGAATCCTCCGACCAGATCAATGTGCGTACCAGGCTTCACCCACGATGACTGGACAATGGCTTGCTGACTGGTGGTCGCGCAGCTAATGATGTCGGCCACCTGGCACTGCGTAGCGAGATCGTTGGTGATCTCGACCTGTACGTTCGCAGGAAGTTCCGGATGCGACAAGATGTGTTCCCGGCAGCGTTCTGATTTTTCGGTGTTCCGTCCCCATAGCGTGATTTTTTTGATCGGTCTGCGATGACAATGCGCCACCGCGAGATGGGGCGCGAGTTTGCCATTACCGACGATCACCAGATGTGCACTTTCTTCTCTTGATAGAAAACCAGAGGCGAGGGCGGAAGCTGCGGCTGTCCGTCGAATAGTGAGTTCTTCGCCATCCATGAGTGCCAGTGGGACACCATGACGCGTGTCTAACAACATATAGATAGCATGAACCGTAGGGTGATGCTGGTTGTGCGGTGCCACGGTCACCAACTTCACTCCTGTATTTCGTTCTGTTTGCCATGCAGGCATTAGCAAGAGACTAGTATCTGTCTGCGATGACAGAGAATGAACATGGCGAACCGGCGCAGTAACGTCTTCAGTGAACGCTTTTTCCAACGCATCAATCAGGTGGGGGTAGTCCAGAGAGGATTGCATTTCCTCTTTGCTGATGAAAGGGATCATGGGGCGACGAGGCGAAAGTAGGTCTCGCCATCATACACGCTGGATGGTGCGTGTTGTTATCGTGTGTTGTTATCGGGTGGTGTTATGGCGTGTTGTTAAGGTCACCAAGGCGACCAGCGGCCGCCATGGGGTATTGCGTATGTCAGTGGCGGGTGGGGGAGTCGACGCCACTGAGCATAAAAACGAATTACAGCAGAGTAATTGTTACGTCAACATTGCCACGTGTTGCATTGGAATAAGGGCAAACTTCATGTGCTTTGTTGATCAGATCCTGTGCAACAGCACGATCCAGACCTGGCAAAGAAACATTGAGTGCAACAGTAATACCAAAGCCGCCTTTACCGTTTGGACCGATACCGACCAGACCATTGACGGAGACATCTGCTGGAACGGCGATTTTTTCATTCGCGCCAACGAATTTCATTGCGCCGATAAAGCAAGCAGAGTAGCCAGCAGCAAACAGCTGTTCTGGATTTGTGCCTTCGCCGCCTGCGCCACCTAATTCTTTTGGTGTCGTCAATTTTACGGACAATTGGTTGTCATTGGAGGTTGCGCGGCCATCACGACCACCAGTTGCTGTTGCGTTTGCTGTGTAAAGTACTTGCATGAGATTCTCCGGTAGGTAATTAAAAAACGACTTGCTGCGTCGATGATTAATAATAGTACGCAATTAAATTGTGCGCAATCTATTTGAGTGTATTTTTTTGATTGTTTTTTTCTATGGGTAAGATAGTTTGCCCTGGTTTTTGCTATCTATTACGTTATTTACTAGGCTATTCGTTAGGCTATTTGGTCTGTCGATTCGCCATGCAACTCTTCGCGTAAGTCGTTCAGTTGCTGCCGTAATGAGATTAATGTCTCTAGTGTTTGGCCGCTCGCGCACACGATTTGGGGTGGAATCGCCATTGCTGCTTTGCGTAACTGCTTACCTTCGGGCGTCAGCAAAATACGCACTTGGCGTTCATCTTGCGCGTCGCGTTGACGAATGAGCAATCCTGCCGATTCTAAGCGTTTTAAAAGTGGCGTCAGTGTTCCTGAATCGAGAAAGAGCGCCTGACCAATCTCTTTGACAAGGACATCGTCCTGCTCCCACAAAACGAGCATCACCAAGTACTGCGGATAAGTCAGATTCAATGCCTCCAGCAAAGGCTTGTAGGTTTTTGTTAATGCCAGCGAAGCGGAGTACAACGCAAAACAAAACTGATTGTCGAGTGCCAACATGTTGGTTTCTTTTGTTGTTTTTTTTGTCATTTTGATCTCTGCTAATCGGTTCAGGTGAGGGCAAATAACGTCATGCGACGCTATTCCATCATGATAATCAAAATTCTGGCTCTCGGTTGGCGCATTTCCGGTGATTGCTGCAAGGTATAATGTCGGCATTCCGAAAAAACGTAAAAAAATTCAAAAAGCAGAGGTAATCGTGACTTTTATTAATAAACTCAATACAGCATGGACCGACCACCAATCACTTTTATGCGTGGGATTAGATCCTGATGTGAGCCGTTTCCCGGCAGAACTTGCTGGAAAACCGGATGCGATCCTGTCATTTTGTAAAGCCATGATTGATGCAACTGCGGATCTGGCGTGCTCTTTCAAGCCGCAAATCGCGTACTTTGCTGCTCTGCGAGCAGAGGATCAATTAGAAGAAATTTGTCGTTATATTAAGACGCGTTATCCGACCATTCCATTGGTACTCGATGCGAAACGGGGTGATATTGGAGCAACGGCAGAACAATATGCACGTGAAGCCTTTGAGCGCTACCAAGCTGATGCGGTAACAGTGAACCCGTATATGGGTTTTGACTCTGTGGCACCGTACATGGAATGGAAAGAAAAAGGCGCGATTGTCTTGTGCCGTACATCCAATCCAGGCGGTTCTGATTTGCAATTTTTAGATGTCGGTGGCAAACCGTTGTATCAACACGTTGCCCGTCTGGTCGCTGAAAAATGGAACGTCAATGGCCAATGCGCTTTGGTTGTGGGGGCGACTTTCCCCAATGAACTGGCACAGGTGCGTGAGATCATCGGGGACATGCCGCTTCTCGTCCCCGGCATTGGCGCGCAAGGTGGCGATATTGCTGCCACTGTCCAAGCGGGTAAAACAACCAACGGCACAGGGATGATGATCAATTCATCCCGCGCTATTTTGTACGCGAAACCAATCAATGCGGAAACGTACACAGACGCTGCTCGCCGCGTTGCGCAAGAAACGCGTGATGCGATCAATCAGTACCGGTAACTTATACCTAAAAACGCAACCCAAAAAAGGCAATCCAAAAAAGCAACTAAAGGCTTGCCTTCATCGATGCACATCACTGATCACGCCATCATGTCACTCTGGACCTGAGATGCTGTCGTTCCTGTAGGGGCGACGCATCGGCGGTCATTGGGTCGTCCCGCCTGATAAATGAGGCTTCAGTCGCTCATAACCTGCACGGCTCACTGGCAACGTTTCTCCGCTTTTTAGAACAGCAACGATACTGTCTTTGTTCGGGCGCTCAATATGGCTCATTGCGGTCAAGTGCAAGAGATAGGAGCGATGAATGCGCACAAATGGCGCTGACTGTAAGAGCGCCTCTACCTCGGACAAGGTCTGCGTTTTCATCCAACGCTGTGATGCCGTATGAATCCAAATGTAGTCATCTTCGGCTTTGATGAAGCGGATGTCACCCATCGGAATAGAGTGAGTCTGTCCCCGTTCGCGGACCATGAGCCGCTGATTTTTGATGCTATTGTCAGCAACGAGATGTTGGATGACATTGGGCGTGACGCCGATGTTATCTTGGGGGACTTGCGTTGGTGACGTCTTTGTTTGCTTATCCGTTGCAAGTAATCTTTTTGCTTTGTCGAGGGCAAGATCAAAGCGTACCTGAGAAAAAGGTTTCAATAAATAGTCAACAGCGTGTAAATCAAAAGCGCGTAAAGCAAATTGATCATAGGCCGTTGTAAAGATCACTCCTGTATGGCGACCTGAGATCTCCAAGACTTCGAGTCCCGTGAGCTCGGGCATCTGGATATCAAGAAAGATCAAATCCGGTTGTTGTCGCTGTATAGCGTCGACCGCTTCGGTGCCGGTTTCGCATTCTGCGACGATCGTGATGTCGGGGTGTGGGCGCAAATATTCGATGATCAGTCGTCGAGCTAACTCTTCATCGTCAGCAATCACAACGTGTAGCGGTCTACTCATGGTGTGCAAACTCCAAAGGTACGGTCAGTTCAATTGAAAAGGTGTCCGTTGTGGTTTTCCACATGACGCGTGCCTGATCGTCATACATCGCTTGAAAACGAGCGCGCAGATTGTGCAATCCCATGCCAGAGCCAGCTGATGGTGGGCTCTCTACTGAAAAGGGATTGCTCATCTGAATATGAAGCCACTCTTCATGTCGGATAACATCGATGGTGATGCAGCCACCAACACGCACGGTACGGATGCCATGCTTGATCGCATTTTCTAAGAGCGGCTGCAGAATCATCGGTGGAATCAGCGCAGACTTGAGCAGCTCATCAATGCGGATCGCCGTTGTCAGCTTATTGCCAAAACGAATTTTCTCGACGGCCAAAAAATCGTGACACAAGCTCAGCTCTTGTTCTAGCGTTACTTTTTCTTTTTCAGATAGCGTGAGTGTTTTACGGAAAAAGTCAGCCAATGCAATGGTCATGTCCCGTGCTGCGACCGGATCAATGGTGGTGAGTGCGCTGATGGAGTGAAGGCTGTTAAAGAGGAAATGCGGATCAATTTGCGAGCGTAACACTTGCATCTCCGCGTCGCGCGCCAAAAGACGGGCAGTGGATTCTCGTTGCTCAGCCGCTTTTACTTGATCAAAAGCGATGACCATGTCATAGGTCAACAATGCAAGCAGATAGAGCAAGGCACTGGTTGTGACGATGGAAAGTCCGAATTGATAAGAGATGACCAGTATTGGCTGATTGAACAGACTGCTGAATAAAAACACCCATCCGTAAGCAAAACCAAGACACAGTAACGCTGAGATCACAGCACTCAGAATAAAGACGAGGCTGATCGTAAAAAACGCGTATTTCTTGATATGGAAGGACTTGGCAATATAGTACGCAGACGTCGTCAAGAATCCAAATATGAGGCTTACTGGGAGGGTAAAGACACTGGCATTCGACCAGTTAGCGATCCCCGTAGCGACAATTAATTTGATGACCCCCAACCCCATGACAAGCCATAGCACGATGTGCCATAAAAACCTGCGAAAGTTTGAAAGGATGGGGTGCATAGCACAATGATTTGTTAGTTTTTAATTTCAACACTACCCATGATGGCGTAACCCTGAATATAAAGTATTTTGGCTCGCTGTATAGGGGGAATCGTTCTGTCCTCAAATCCACCTAGGATAGGAATGCCTTGCGAGACCACCTGCCAGTCGGTTGGAATTTTTAATTCTATACCGCCCCAGACTGCAAAGACATTGATGGTTGCGCTGCCTTCGATCGATGCATTTCGTAGGTCCAGTTCAATGCCTCCCATGACGGCAGTCAATTCGCCTCCTTTGAAGTTGTGCGAGGCATTTTGTACTTTCGATGCACTCATGACCGCCGATAAATTGCACACCGTATGAAGGTCCTGCCCGTCGCTAGTGAAGGTGTTGTCGGGCGTGATTTCAGACTTGATTCTGTCTTTAAAGATAATCGATAAGCCACCGAAAATCATGATGATAGGCCACCACTGGCGACTACTGAAATACACGATGCCTAAGTGTTGCAGCGTCATGAGTGTACCGATCGCAATGAAGCCACCACCGACCAATTGTCCGGATACCGTGTTACTGCGCGACATTTTAAGGGCACCAATTAAAATAAAAACGGTCGGCCAGAAGTCGAGGATGACCCGCGCATTAAAGATATTGAGGTTGTCGATCAATGACAACACACCAAAAATTAAAATGATGGTGCCAAAGACGACGCGATTATGTTGTTTTTGCTGTTTCATGTGCTGTACTCCACGTAATAGACCGGGATAGCCCGATGATGTCATCTGACAAGGAAAAGTGAATCGTGATTAAGGCTGCTTGGGAGATGAAAGTAAGCCTGAAACGATACCTTTCACTCCGACAGCGATGAGGATGAGGGGCCAACTAGTTCGAAAGGTCCACCCCCATAGATGCTCCATGGAGGCAAAAATCCAAAATGCGATGATCAGGTGAAAGCATCCTTTGGCGATGAGTTTCGGTGTGCGACCAATGAGAATATCGATGATACCTGTCAGTGCAATGTAGCCAGCGACGTAAAACCACCATTTCAGATAAAGTAAATCGGTGAAAGAGTCCCAGCCATTCAGTAAGAAAAGAAAACCCACCGCCACCAGTGATAAACCAAAAATCAAATTCTTGGCATTCCTGGCCGACGCTGCTGCTATGTGCTCACCCATGTGACCTCCCTTGAACGGTGACTTTGTGTTTTAGCAAGATAAGGGATCTTGCCATCGATGTCACGTTTTGGTCGGTTAATGACCATCATTGTCGGTCATTGACGATGTGTGCTGCTGATCGGTGGTAGATGTGGGGCTAGAAAACGGATATCGCCTCCGGTGCAGGAGGCGGTATCGTTCAAGGTGACCTTCGTTGATTAGCTCAGTAGTTGATTAAAAAACTCAGCCTGCCGAACAATGCGTTTTGACTCCATACCTAACACATTGTGCGTTTCTTGTAGGATGAATTCGTTTGAGCCTTTGGTGCAGTAGATGATGCCGCGGAAGTTTGTTCCTAAATAGACGAAAGGTGTGACTTTTGTTTTGACCGGCGTATCGTTTCCAAGAAGTGCACGGAGTTTGCGCTCAACATCATACATATTCGTTTCATTTAAATTGACCATTGCCCCTTTGGGCGTTGGAAAACTTGAAGTGAAAGCGGGTTTTTGGCCCATCGGATTCTTGATGGTGATTTTAATTCCTAGTTTTAAAAATTTAGAGACGGCAGTAAAGTCGTTTTCATCATACATAGCAAGTTCCTTGGGTAGTGCATGCGATTGCGTGTCGCTTAGATGCATCCGTAAAGCTTGCCAGAGTTCCTTTATATTGACAATATTGAATACGCAAAAGGGACTAATTTTGTGTTTTGCACACGGGTAATTCCAGCGACTGCAAAATATCCCCCTGTTGATTATCAATAAATGCCACGACCGCGAGATTTTTCCGATTAGCTTGCGCTGGAACAGCGAGCTGTACACGATCTATACGTTTGACGCCGGGTGTCAATTTGATGGGGGCAGCCCATGTCCGGACGACGGCGTCATGCGATAGCGTGCTACCACGGTTTTCGCCCGCCTTAACTTGGCTAATGAGACCACTCTCGATCAACGCCAGATGGAGTTCGCCCGCTTGTTGTGTGTCAGTGCTGCTTTGAACCTGAACAAGGTTATCGACCATAGGGGCACTGCTGAGTTGGATGGACGCAGAGGCGGGCTGTTGATTGATGCGTCTCACCCGTGCGACAACATCATCGCGCCAGTTGGGTAACTCTTTTCCGCTCAGAAAAAATTCCGGTGTATAGACACCGCGTGCGCGCGACTGGTGCGCTAAGGTTTGCTGACGCTCCGTGTGCCAGCTTTGCGCGTAAGGATCTTTCCAGCCAATGTAATCCCAATAATTCACGTGTAACGCGATGGGAATCACTTGATCAGTCGATAGACCTGTGAGTGATTGGAGATGTTGAACCAAGCGATCTGCAGGTGGGCAACTGTCACAACCCTCAGAGGTGTAGAGCTCTAACAGTGCGATGGTGTGTGTGGGACTGGTTTTAGTACAGATTTCACCTGCAACACTGACATGAACGGCAACCAGCAAAGCAAGAAATAGCGTTAAAAGTTTCATAAGAGCTCCATGGTAACGATACCTATGGGTCAATCGAGACGCCGATTCCTTACACTTGATTGATGCATACCTGTCGCTTAAACATCAGTGAGAACGAGTGATCTGAAGCCCGCGTAATCCTGTGGAACGCGTGGATCGATCACCAAGAGTGTCCGTAATTGTGCCAGTAACGTATCGTGTAACGCATGATCTTGCGTGAGCATGGTTGGATCAGGATCGATAACATGCAATGTATCGGCAAAGCGTTGTAGTACCAATTGCGGATGCTGTTCGATGAGTGCCGTATCCGGTGTTCTCCAGGTGCCAACCGCACCGGTATCCTGACGCATGGAGACTTTTGTGGCAAGTACGATCAAATTGTAACTATCGGCTGATTTTGCCCAGCACACTTGGTGCTGAAATTGTCGGTGTAATCGTGTCAGCATAGGTGCGATGATACTGGGCTTCCCCCAAACATTGGCAATCAGCACGCCACGTTCGTTTAATTGCTGGTAACAGGTAGCATAAAATGGTGCAGAATTTAAGGCAGGGACGAGACCTTGGATGTCATAGGCATCAAGAAAAATGACATCAGCGTGATAATCCTGGCGAGGGAGCCATTCGACTGCGTCAGCATGAATGATGTCGAGTCGCTCATCGTCGGCAGGGAGACCAAACGCATCCCTCAAGGCAATGACATCAGCATTAATTTCAATGGCAGTGATACGGCATTGCGGAAAATGTTCGTAGCAGTATTTCACAAGCGAACCACCACCTAAACCGATCAAGACAATATGTTTTGGCGATGGATTAAACAGTAAAAAACCCATCATCGCTCTCGAATAAGCACAGAGTAACTGCGATGGTTTCTCAACATGCATCGCACTCTGCATACAATCCGGTGTCAGATACATGAGACGCAAGGGGGCGTCGTCGAGAATAAAGGGTTTACCGCCTGCTGCTGTCGCGAGCGCTTTGAGGAGCGACTGATGCTGCGCCTCTTCTGGCGTTTGCTTTGTTAAAAACAGGCGCGATAAACTGTGACGAGCTTGGGCCATCTTGTATGGTTTCTGTTAGGCGAGTTCGATGGATTGGCGCTTACGCTGCTGATGTTGCTCGATCAAGTGCTGCTTCTAAGGCGGCTATTTTTTCTAACAACGCGGCGTTTTCTTGTTGAAGCGACGCAATTTTTTGCTGCAAAAGTTGCGTATCTGCGGAACTGCTGGCAGCAGACGCATCAACGTGTCCATCTGGAGGCGGCAAGGCGTCGCCCATTGGTGCTTCGTCATCGGGCGATGTGACTTTTTGTTTTTTGAATGGTGCTTTTTGTTCGCGAATTTTTTCACGGACTTGCCTTGCCGCTTGTTGCAACTCTTTACGCCCACCAGCCACTGCCGCAATCTGCTCTTCATCAGGTAAAGAGGCAACCGCCGCTGCTGCGCTGATCGAAATCGTGCCATCGCGCACTGCCTGCACTAATGCAGGGGAGGCTGTACGTTGGATTTTTTCGATTTGGACGACAGCATTGCTGCTAATACCCGCAACACGTGCGATTTCTTGGCGGCTTTGCGTTGGTTTGATGACAGGGACGGCGATCTCACTCTCAGCATGAGCAGCCGCGCTCGATTCATCGTGTTGTCTTTCGTGTTGCTTTAATCGAGCAGTGATAATTTCTTTTTTTCTGAGTGCCAACATGCCGCGCTGGAAATCCGAAACGCTGCGTCGTGCCAGATGATTATCGATCATCCAGAGTTGTACGTCCTCAATGGTGCTGAAATG
Organism: Undibacterium sp. MH2W; assembly: GCF_049340215.1. Classification (NCBI taxonomy): domain Bacteria; kingdom Pseudomonadati; phylum Pseudomonadota; class Betaproteobacteria; order Burkholderiales; family Oxalobacteraceae; genus Undibacterium; species Undibacterium sp. MH2W. The sequence continues at coordinate 741,113 of NZ_JBMPPA010000001.1, forward strand.
GTCGTTTTGTACGACCTTGAAAGGGATTTGATGTTTTTGGCAGATCGCATAGCGGTTATGACCATCAATGAGCACGTCTCCCCAGCACACGAGCGCGTCGCGGCATCCTTCGGAAAGAATACTGCGCTCCAGTGCTTCGTATTCATGCTCTGTCAGTGGATCGATATAGGCACGTAATGCCTCGTGAATCGTGATGCTCATAACGTCGTTCCTGCAATATGTCTTAGAAGGCGGAATTGTAGCTGATAATTCATCAAAAAATAGGCGATCAACCCGCGATCATCTGACAAAAATTTACAGCATAAAATATCCTTGTGCGAGGGGGAAATACAGGATACCTCTCGCCGCACGTGTACAATGGCGAACCAGCCGATTGTTGTTGCAGACTGCTCGTTTGCTTCGTTACAGCAATCCTCTGAACTTGTGTATCTCACCAAAGTTGTAGAACATCGGACGACGGACGCCGTTGCGCAGTCATGCCGTCGTATCGTCGGATCGCATCGCAACGTAATCTCACAGGGCGCGTGGGCGCCCGCACAGAAGGAACCCCAATGACAATGACATATGAGCAATATCTCGATGAGGTCACCACGCTGATGACCGAAAAATTTGACCTGACTGACGAAGATGCGATCAAGCATGTCATGCGAGCACAGGCGAACGATTTCTTTACACTCCACGATGATTTACCAGAAATGCGTACGCAAGAACGTGCTGAGCAAGATGCGCAGACCATCTTTGATCAGCGTAACAAGTCTCGCCCCCACACGCCGCCACAACGTTCTGGTAAGCCGCGTAAATAAGCAGGATAAGTCAAAGAGTTCAGATGAAAACACCAAAAAGAATCCAGCCGCTGGTCGAAGAGGGATTAGTCGATGAGGTTCTGCGTCAGTTAATGAGCGGTAAAGAAGCAACGGTCTATGTCGTCCGTTGTGGTGAAGAGATTCGCTGCGCTAAAGTCTACAAAGAAGCAAGCCAGCGCAGCTTTAAGCAGGCAGCCTCTTATCAGGAAGGCAGAAAAGTCAAAAATAGTCGGCAAGCGCGTGCGATGGAAAAAGGAACACGCTATGGCCGCAAAATGCAGGAAGAGGCGTGGCAACATGCAGAGGTGGATGCGCTCTACAAATTGGCTGCAGCAGGAGTCAAAGTGCCTCAACCTTATAGCTGTTTTGAAGGTGTCTTGTTAATGGATTTGGTCACGGACGCCGAAGGTAATGCCGCACCGCGTCTCAATGATATTGAACTTTCCCCAGAGTTAGCGCGCCAGTATCACGGCCAATTACTGCATCAGGTCGTCCTCATGCTTTGCGCGGGGGTGATCCATGGCGATTTATCTGAATTTAATATTCTGGTCGATGCGGATGGTCCGGTGATCATTGATTTACCGCAAGCCATCGATGCGGCCAGCAATACTGAAGCTTCTACCATGCTGGCACGGGATGTCGATAATCTTGCTGCCTATTTTGGTCAATTCGCCCCCGAGCTCAACGGCCTGCAATATGGGAAAGAAATATGGAATCTCTATGTAGCAGGAGAATTGACGCCAGAGAGTGTGCTCTCTGGACATGTCGCTGAGGATACCCGCCCAGTGAATGTGGAAGAAGTGATGCAAGAAATTGAGTCAGCGATCCTCGAAGAGAAAGAGCGTTTGCGCCGCTTGGCGGAGATGTCTGGCGCATAATCCCGTAGCGGTTTGATGCGCTAATACAGATCTCGTCTACCTGAAAACCTATGCATACTAACGAGGTCTCCACTGTGAATTCAGTGGAGACCTCGTAGCAAATTGCTGAAGAGTCCGCTCAGGAGTCCAACATACTACGTTGTTATTTCTCGACGTAAGTGCCGGCTTTGAGCTCAGGCCAATTTTGATCTGCCGTTTTGATGTAGCCAGGAATGTCCTCTTCCCAACGCTTTAGGACGACTTTACTGAGATTTAGATAGAGTTTGCCATCGACGACTTTGTAAGCATTGGGATCGGTCTCTGGTGTATAGCCTTGTGCGACGCCATAGGCGCAGTATCCGCCGTATTGTGGTGCGTATTTTTCTGGGTCGGCTTTAAATGCTTCGAGATTAGCCTTGGTGCTGAAGTGCCATGTTGCGCCTTGCCATTCGTAGGATAAATTCGCTTTACCTTTGACTGGCTTATTTTGCGTGATGTAAGCGACGGGATCATAGCCGCGAATCGCCCCCGCCTTGGTGGAGAAGATCGGTGCAACTGGGTCTGCAAAAGCGCTACTACCAGCAAATGTCAGTACTGCAGCAGCGGCGAATTGAATCAAGAGTGAACGGCGTGTCATTGACATGGTAAGGTTCCTTTAAGCGAATCATTCGATAACAACAGGTGGTTAATCTATAGTCGCAATGAATCTGAAAAACTTACACTGCGACATCACTTATTTTTTTGCTGCATCGCTACCTCTAGCGCAGCGATATCATCCATGAGTTGGATAGGCACGTAGCAAAGTACTTCAATCGATGGATCGGCAAACACACTGCGTCGATCGCGATCCGCAGAGAGTTGATTCATGATGACATCACGTTGTTTGAGTAATGCCGAAATAGGGCGTTGATAGAGGTGAATGAGTGCTGCCAAAAACTGATTAATCTCTTTGGTCTTTTTGTTGGCTGCAATTTTAAAATGACGTAATCCACGTTCACATTGCGCTTGATTTAACCAAGGACCCTTAGTGACCCATCGATTTACAATGAAGAAACCACTTGGGATGCCTTGAGCATCCATCGATACAGCCACCAGATGCGCGGGTGCTGGGGAATACTTGTCCGTTGGACGTCGCAAGCCAATTTTTTCGGCGTGGACAAACAAATGAAAATGTCCGTGCTCAACAAAAGGGCGCTGTAAGCCAGGATGGGCATGATAAAAATATTGTGATGCATTTTTATCGTCCCTAACATCATTGTTCGGATAGTGTTCCCATTCGACGAAAACATCGTCGCCAATCAAGCTCTGTACCACTTGTTGATTTTTTTCACCGAGCGATTGAAGGCTGAGAACTAACTGCGTCGCCGCTTTCCAAGCTGCGTCGAGCTCGTCTTGTTGATAGTCTGACCAAGTGGCGTGGTGTTTGAGTACCTTAGGGAGTTTCATCGTAGTGACGTACGTTGTGGGTAACGGCAGGAGAGAGGTGTGCGGCAAGTGATCCATCAATGATCATGCGGTAGCGGCAGTCAACGTTGTCGACCGCCGCATCCAATCAAGAAAAATTATTTCTTGGCAGCACAGCAGCCTTTTTTCGCAGCACAGCAACCCTTTTTCGCAGCACAGCAGCCTTTTTTAGCGGCGCAGCAGCCCGCTTTTTTTGCATGTTTCTTTGCTTTAGCAGCAGCGCAGCAACCTTTTTTCGCAGCACAGCAGCCAGCTTTCGCAGCGCAGCATGCTTTTTTACCAGCACAAGCAGATTTCGGTGCGCAAGCAGCAACAGCAGCAACAGGTGCAGCAGCGATTGCAGAAGCGGCAACAACAGAAGCACTAACGACTTTTTTCAATGCATTGGTCAGGGATGTCGATTTCATGGGATTCTCCGGTTTGAATAAACGAGCCCGTAGCTAGGCTAAATAGATGATGCGATTTTTGATGCTACAGGCAGTTGGTCGGAAAACATATGAAAAACTTACAAACATAGATGACTTTTCGTAAAAGAAAATAAAATTCTTTAATTTCTATCATTAAGAAATTAAATTCTTTTATTTTTATTTATGAGAATTTTTAAATTGGCGGTCTGTTTGATATGGTATGAGAGAAGTTGATGTTTGATGGTGATGAATTCTCGACGTAAGGAGTTCGTTGATCAAAAAAAAGCATGACGATCATACGTCATGCTTGGACCGACATTCGATGCGGCATTCATTTGGTCAATGCCTTCAGATGCCTTTTTATTGACGAACGCGCTTCTTAGCGCCAGTTGCGGGGCTCGATTTCGCTTTAAATGCTGGTCGATTGCCTGCTTGCGGAAATCCCGGTTTGTCTCCCTGCGCATTTTGCATCAAGGCCGCAGGAAATTTGACGGCAGATTTTTTTACAGGTGCAGCAGATGCGGTTGCTGGGGTTGTTGGTGCTTCGTCTTGTCGACTATCGGATGCAACGTTTGTCGTTGTCACTGGGGTTGGAGTCGTTGTACTGACAGAAGCTATGCCCTTAGCAGGTGCCGCTTTCTTCGCTGGGGTTTTCGCTAAGACCGGTGAATTCGCCGCAGTATCAGGCTTTTTGGCGGTCGCTACCTTTGCACCGCCAGCGGCAGACTTGGATGCTGGCTTCGTTGTTGGCTTAGTAACTGCCTTAGTTGCTGCTTTGGTTGCTGCTTTGGTTGTTCCGTTCGTTGCTGGCTTCGAACTTTCCGTTTCGCTCGCCTTGACTGGTTTTTCACTACTGTCGCTCAACAGCGTTAACTGGGTGTGAACTGGCGTCTCTGAGGTCGCCTTTGTCGCTGCCTTTGTAGGCGTCTTTGTAGCCGCTTTCGTTGCTACTTTTTTTGTCGTAGACGATGCTGCTTTGGGTGTTTTGGAAGCTTTTGATACGTCAGCTGTTGAGGTGGATGGTGTTGTTGTGGTCATTGTTTTTGTTATCGCTGGCGCGGTCACTGATACTATCGCTGGGGCTGTGATTGCTGCTGTGACTGCGACATGTTCTTGTGCCTTATTGACTAGCCCAAGGATGTCGTCACGAAAGCTTGCAGAAATGGCGGCGAGATCGCGACCATAAGCTAACAAGCGTTCCATCTGCGGGGTGCTTTGTTCTTGTGCATGGGTGATTAATTCATGCGGTGCCTTCAGTGCGAAAGCCTGTTCGGTATTGCTAGATAGTCGTTCAAATGCTTCTTTGGTTGTTGTCAGGTGCAAGGCAACCAATTTTTCCAGTCCGCTGAACGCCGCCTGAGAGAATGCCTGAAACGTCGCGAGTTGTTTCTCGATATGTTCTTGCGTTGCAGCAGAAATCTGTGGGTGAAGCAAAGACATACATCTCTCCTTATGGTGTGAGGAACTATAATTGGATGGTCAATGGTGGGAAAATCGAGACACATAAAGCTTGCTAAAACCTGCTATTCCATTTTAACGCTGGATGACACACATCGCTACTGAAATATTTTGCAGTGCAGCATAAATGTCTTGTTTTAAGATTAATAGACTCGTGTGCTGGCCCCAAGTTCATGCATGATAGGGCAGTCTTATTTTTTGAAGGATGAGGAATGAGTAAAGATCAGCAACCATCGTCAGATTTATTGGTGATCCGAGATCGCTTGCGTCAATTCGCCGCTGAGCGTCAATGGGAGAAATTTCATACGCCTAAAAATTTAGCCAGTGCATTAAGTGTGGAGGCGGCAGAGTTGCTGGAGCCATTTCAGTGGCTTGAGCAGGGAGCCGTCGATGAACTCGGACCAGAGCAATGGGCGGCAGTGCGCTATGAGATGGCCGATGTGTTGACCTACTTAGTCATGCTGGCTGATAAGCTCGATATCGACTTAATCGCGGCAACAAATGAAAAAATACATCTGAATGCCTTGAAATATCCCGTCAGTAAAGTGATCGGTGATGCCCGAAAATACAATGCTTATCCAGCGCATCCGCAGGATGGCGCAGAGTCATCGTCTCTATTTCCGTAACGCTCTAATCAAGGTTCGGCAACACAATGATCGTGGTTGTCGATCGAACTCAATGACCGCCCTCGTTAGCACTTTATTCACCTTCCATTTAACAAAGCGCATCGCTTGTTAAACAATGAAAAATTTGTTTTAGAGAAATCCTTCTTGTCGCATTGCCGACTATATTCATTTTCTTTTTATAAAAGTCGCTCTTCAGCGATGTATTGCCCGAGTTTCTCGGCGCATTGATCGTGAATCGTTGACCTTCCCTCTGATAGCGCTAGGCGGTAACGTCTCAGCGCTCAGATGTGAATGCCTTTGATTACAAGAAATGCTGAATATCGATAAAAAGTCGATGAAAAACACACAGACTGCCCCAAAGGACAATTCTTTTTGAGGTGAGAACAAGGTATTTTCATCTGGTGATGGTGTTAATTTCTTGAGGCTGCTATGAGACATCTAGGATTTATGGTTATTTTTGTTTTTGGTTGCTTTTCATATTGGAATTCGAGTGCAGAGAGAATTGATCCTCTGTGGGAAAAAGTGATTGCACAAAATAACAAAAACAAAAGTTGGATTCCGAAAAACAACAGAGAAACATTGTTGATTACGCGCGATGATCGAGAAGTAAAACAAATTCTGATCGAAAAAAAGTTTGAACAATGGGCAAACGACCACGCAGTCTATCGTCCAATTGATGCGGCAGCATTGTCTGGTCTAGAGGAATTACCATCCATGCCGATCGATATGGATGTACTGTTTGATTTTCAAGGTGCTGGGGGCTACACCTCCAGAACAAACCTCAGTCACTCTGACGTTCCGGGGATCAATAACAAACAAGTCGTGTTGTTTGAGGTGCACCACTCGCGCTACCGGTTGAAGTTATGGGTTGATGAGGATTCGGGGAAAATCTACCGGCAATCGATCGATATTCTCGTACCGTTCACTTTGGATGGTTCATTGGAGTCGGCTTACCTCGCGCAGGCGGGGATAACAAAACCGATGATCGAACGGGGGAGCATAGAAACGAATTTTGTGGATGATGACGAGGGACGTCCCCTCATACAACAACGTCGGTCGCATTTCATCCTTCCGCGTTCAGCCAAAAAAGAAGAAATGACGATCACCAACGTATTTTCAAATTACGTTACCTTGGATTGAGCAGTCAATTCCGCAGCAATAAAGAACAACCAACACCAAACAACAAAAAACGCCTGCCATGCAAAGTCATGGTCAGGCGTTTTTATTCATCAGTGCAGCGCTCAACGCATCAAGATTTTATTTCTTTGCTGCTGCGCGCGTTGCTGGTTTTGCTGCTTGGGAAATCTGTGTCACTGTGTTGTTGAGATTTGCTTCCAAGACTTCAACAGCTTGCTTTGTATTTTGGCTCAACTGCTCATAGCCAGAGTGCGCGTTATTGATCGCCGTTTTGAAAAAGGAGATCCATTGCTCAGAGCCCGCTGGTGCATTTTTGGAGACTTCGTCAAACAACGCCAATACTTTGCGATTGCTTTCGATGATTTGAGACTCCGCAGCAGTTGTCAATTCCGATTGTGCGCTTGAAGCGATACTGGTGAGGTGACGGCTGTAAGCCAGTAATTTTTCAGCTGTTGGCTGCACATGGGATGTGCTCAGATTGAAAAACTCTTGTGGGTCTTTTGCTGCCAAGAGTTGCTTTGTTGTTGCAGCAGACTCTTCCAGAGTGCTTTTTACTGCATTGACATTGAGTTCAACGAGTTTTTCGACGCTCTCAAACGCTTTGCCGCTCAGTGTAGAAAATAAGGCGAGCTGTGCATCGATATTTGCTTTTGTTGCTACTGAGAACTGTTCTGGAACAGAAAACATTGGGATCTCCTGATAAAAGTAAGCAAACGGGGGGAGTTTAGTTTTGCTACAAATTTAAGCATGGCAATTGCACTTACGATATTGCGTTTGTGCGACGCAATAATTGATATTACATTGATTTATAACCGTAAATCAATCAATTTTTGTGCGTTGCAGATTGGCAAATAATTATCATTTTGATGAAAATAATTTAGCAATTATTTCTGTGGAAGGTCAGGTCGTTGGCGGCTTTGCAGGCGATGCCGTTGTGATACTGAGAAGAATTAAGAGGGGCGCTATGTTAAACTTTGGAGAGCTTTTTCCTCACAGCCATTGTGTAGCAGGCGCGTAACACGTTTCTTCATGAACAACTTTTTGATGGTCTTATGAAAATACAAGCGAAAACCCGTGCGCAGTTTAAGCATTTTCTTCCCATAACGACGCGCTGGATGGATAACGATGCATACGGTCACGTCAACAACGTCGTCTACTACAGCTGGTTTGATACGGTTGTGAATGAATTTCTGATTGGCCATGGCGTCTTGGACAGTGAAAAAAGTCCGGTCATTGGTCTTGTCATTGAAACACAGTGCAATTACTTTGCTTCCGTCGCTTTTCCCGAGCCCATCGTTGCCGGCTTGGCGGTCAGTAAGCTTGGCAATTCAAGTGTGCGTTACGAACTCGGTATTTTTAAAGGCGATGAGCAACGCGCTTCAGCCCAAGGTCATTTTGTCCATGTGTATGTGGATCGTGAAGATCGCCGTCCAGCGACGATTCCCGATCCCATGCGCAATCTCTTAACAACCATTCATGAGTGATAACGATGATTCATTCCCAAGTACAGCAATGTGTCGATGATGTAATTACCGGTCGCCGTTCGATCCGCGCTTTTCTGCCTGATCCTGTTACAGAAGAAGACGTGGAAAAAATACTTGATGTTGCACAGCGCGCACCTTCTGGGAGTAATACGCAGCCGTGGAAGGTCTATGTGCTCATGGGTAATCGGCTCAAGGCCTTGTCTTCAGCGATTTTAGAGGCCCATCAACATCCGTCTGCTGATTCACCGCATACCGAAGAATACAACTACTACCCTGTGTCCTGGGTGAGTCCTTACCTGGAACGTCGCCGTAAAGTGGGTTGGGACCTTTATGCATTATTGGGGCTTGGGCGCGAGAATAAGCAAGGAATGCACGCCCAGCATGGCCGTAATTACTCCTTCTTCGATGCACCTGTTGGTTTAATTTTTACGATCGATCGCGTCATGGAACAGGGCTCTTGGCTCGACTATGGCATGTTTTTGCAAAACATCATGATTGCGGCAAAGGCACGTGGACTTGATACCTGCCCGCAGGCGGCATTTACGCAATACCATAAAATTATTGCCGATCAGTTAGCTCTGCCTGCTAACGAAATGCTGGTTTGCGGCATGGCACTTGGTTATGCCGATCACAGTAAAATCGAAAATACCTTGATTACTGAACGACAACCAATCCAACAGTTTGTGACCTTTCTGAAGTAAGTCACTCCTTGAATACTTTGTGCTAAGTCTTTAATTCTCTTGCGATTTTCTTGAGATTTGCTACACTCCATTTAAATATTTGGCACATTTTATTCGAGGAGTTCTAGATAGTGAAATTTGCCCGTCAAGCATGTTTGTTGTCCATCGCGGTTTGCTTGCCGCTGATGTCTTTTCCGTTGGTGTCGTCTGCAACTGATACTGACACCCCGCCCCAAACGAAGCACGTCACACCCACAAAGCACACTGTTAGTAAAAAGCATACTGTCACCAAAAAGGTCGCCGCTCCGGCGCATGTCGCTGCCGCCAAACCAGTAAAACGGTATGTCATGGTCCATGGTAAACGTCGTTTAGTAACACAAAGCGTCGTAGCGGCGGCGGTCGTTGATAAGCCGAGCGTGGGCGATGCCGAGGGTTTAAATCGCTTCAAAGATCCATTGTCGTTGCAGTCAAATGTTGCCTACGTTGTCGATCAGACGAGCTCCAAAGTGTTGTTTGAGAAAAATCCTGACGTGTCCTTGCCCATTGCGTCGATCACCAAGCTCATGACGAGTCTGGTTGTTGTTGAGGCAAATCAGGACATGAATGAGGAAATCGAAGTCACGAATGACGATATCGATAAAGAAAAGGGAACCGGCTCGCGTTTGAAAATCGGTTCTAAGCTCTCCCGCGCAGACATGTTGCATATCGCGTTGATGAGTTCAGAAAACCGTGCAGCGTCGGCATTGGGCCGCAATTATCCGGGCGGACGTCCTGCTTTTGTTGCAGCGATGAATGCGAAAGCGCAGCAGTTGGGCATGATGGACACGCACTACGTTGATTCGAATGGGCTATCGAGCCAAAATCGTGCCAGTGCAAAAGACCTTGTGAAGTTGGTCAATGCGGCGTACCAGTATCCGATCATTCGCCAGTATTCGACGGATTCACACTATGTCGTCAATCCTGGTGGTGCGCCTTTAGAATATGGCTCTTCCAACAAGCTGGTTTCTAATCCATCATGGGAAATTGGTTTGCAAAAGACGGGTTTCATTAACGAAGCAGGGCGATGTCTCGTCATGCAAGCGATGATCGAAGGCCGCGCCGTTGTGATGGTATTTCTGGATTCAAAAGGAAAATACTCGCGTCTTGCAGACGCTGGTCGGATCAAGAAATGGCTTGAAACAACGAAACCGCAATTGTAATTGTGCGTAGGTTTCCAAATAAAAACCGGATCTCGATCCGGTTTTTTTGTTGGTGCGTTGTTGGTGATTCAATGTTCTGAGGATTCCTCTTCCGGAAAGAGGGTTAGCCATAACGCGCGTGTCGCCGCAGCTTCTTCAGCGATCTTTGTATGGGCAATGCGTGCCCGCTCTTCACCTTGCAAGCGGATACTATGTTGCAGCTTACGGAACCACCGGTAGGCGGTTGCCGTGCGTGCAGCAAGATCTGCATCAATCAATCCTAACTCGCCACACCGTTTTAATAAGGCGATGTTGCCACTATTGGCGGTGAGTTGGGGATATTGGTGGGCATAGCGCAAGACCAGATGTTGCACCATGAATTCAATATCGATCATTCCTCCTGCATCATGTTTCAGATCAAATAGCGTCGTGCGATTGATATGCGCATCATGCATTTTTTTACGCATCGATAAAATCTCATGGGACAAGGTATTCACATCGCGCACTTGTCGTAGAACCTGATCTCGGATCTGCTCGAAACGTTCTCCGATACGACTGTCGCCAGCGCAGTAGCGGGCGCGTGTCAGTGCTTGATGTTCCCAGAGCCAAGCAGATTTTTCTTGGTATTTAGCAAAGGAGTTCACCGATGACACCAACAAGCCGCTTGCGCCATCTGGCCGCAGCGCGATGTCAATATCAAACAAAATGCCTGCAGGCGTATGGCAGGTCATCCAGGTGATAAAGCGCTGTGCGAGTTTGGCGTACAGAGCGGGGGCTTCCTGATCGTCATCATCGTATAAGAAGATAACATCCAGATCCGACGCGTAGCCTAACTCTTTTCCGCCCAGTTTTCCGTAAGCGATCACTGCAAACTGCGGCACTGGACGATGACGATTGGCGATCGTTTCCCATACGGCCTGTACGGTGGCGGCGACAATGTGATCAGCGAGCTGCGAGAGTTCATCAGCAAGATGCTCGACACTCAATTGTCCTTCCAGATCCTGCGCAAGTAGACGGAATTGCATGGCATGATGAAGTTCGCGCAGCACTTCCATTTGTCGTTCGGTGTCACCAGCATGTTGCGCTAGCTGATGTTCAAGGTCGCGTTTAAATGCGGCCCAGTCGGGGCGTTGGTGTAGCGAGGATTCGTCCAGTAACTCATCCAGCAAAATAGGATGCCTGGTCAGAAAGATCGCCGCCCACTCACTAGCACCCATCATTCGGACGATACGCACCAAGGCATGCGGATATTCGGTGAGAAGGGACAAGTAGGCAGAGCGACGTGCAATGGCTTCCATGAAATCAAGCAAGCGATTCCAACACACCAGATGGTCGGTTTCTTGGCTGGCGATGAGCGTTAATGCGCTGTTGACCAAGGCAACTAGTTTTTGTTTGCTTGATTCTGATAGGGCTTGGATTTTGCTGGAATTCCAGGTTGCGGTCAGTCGGCGTGCCGCGCTGATTGGATCGGAGAAGCCGGCTTTACTCAACTGGGTTGCGAGTAAGTCATCATTGTCAGTACTGGCAAGATTGGCAGCCAGTAGATCCTGTTCTGCTTCGTCACTACTATTGGCCTTGTCTTTAAACATGGCATCAAACTGTTCCGCGACAAAGGTGCGGTGCGGGTGTAATTGTGCCAATAGCGCCGGGACATCGGCACATTCCATCATGTGCGCGATTTTTAACTGGTCTTCATGGTGCACGGGGAAGGTATGCGTTTGTGCATCATCCAGATATTGCAATCGATGTTCGAGGTTGCGTAGGAAGGTATAAGACGCGAGTAGTTGCTCAACAATGGATGGCTCGAGTATGCCTTTTTCGGCGAGTGTGGTGAGGGTGTTACGCGTTGACCGGTCTCGTAAACTCGCTTCTCGACCCCCACGTATCAATTGGAATACTTGTGCGAGAAACTCGACCTCGCGAATCCCGCCGCGCCCAAGTTTGACGTTGTTGCTGCGCTCAGGATGTTTCGTTTCTTGCCGCACGACTTCCGCTCTGATTTGTGCATGCATTGAGCGTAACGAGTCGATGGCACCATAATCGAGGTAGCGACGATACACAAAGGGCCGAATTATTTTATCGAGCGCTGCAATATCGTTCGGTGTGCCAGTAATTGCGCGCGCTTTGACCCAAGCATAACGTTCCCACTCCCGCCCCTGAATCAGAAAGTATTCTTCAACCATGCCAAAACTGGCCACTAAGGGACCTGAATTCCCGTTCGGACGTAGTGCCATATCGACTCGAAAGCTAAATCCATCCTCCGTGATTTCAGAGATCGCAGCGATGAGTTTTTTGCCAAGTCGATTAAAAAATTCGTGATTGGATAGGCTTCGTTGTGTGGCATTGGTCGTTTTTGTTTCACCATCTTCGGCATAACAAAAAATCAAATCGATGTCAGATGAGACATTGAGCTCATGTCCTCCGAGCTTTCCCATCCCTAAAACGATCATTTCCTGCGCGGTACCACTCTCATCGCCAATCGGTGTTCCGTACAAAGCCGTGAGTTCTGTATGCAATTCTCGCAAGTGATTTTGGATCACAAAGTCTGCAAATTCGCTGATTGTTGTTATAACTTCGTTTAAATCAGCGTGATGTTCCAGATCCCGTTTAATCAGTGTACAGATCACTAGGTTGCGTAGACGGCGCATTGCTTTGTTGAGTGTGGCGCCGCTTTGAATCTCTTTTTGTAAAATTTGAGCAAAAATGGCTGGGCTCAAGGATAATCTCGAGATCTCATTCAATGTTGCCTCTCGTTCCGGGCTTGCCGCAAGCCAACGTTGTAAAAAACGAGAGGCCTCAAGTGGGGCAGCAGGGCGGGATAAGGTCGTTGTCATGGCGCCATTGGTCACGTTGAAAAGTTTTGTTTTAATTTTAAGTCATCTCACGGTGACTGGTGTTGCATTTCTGAAAGAATCGACGAAAATGTCAGGTGGTTTTTATATACTGCAGAGACGTTTTTATTTGCTGGTTTTAACACGTACATGTCATAGGGGAGTAAGTTGAAAATAAGGGATCGTTCAGTGACTTTGACCATTGTTACTGCAGTCAATAGCTACTGCCCGGAATGACATCAGAGATCGCTCACTCAGCGTCTGAGCCTGATCCGCATGCAAACCCACCCGTTGCTGATGTACGCGGTTGGGGGAAGATGCGACGAATCTTTGCACATACGACTCGTGCTTGCCATAAAAGCATGATGGTGTTTTTGCGTCTGTTGTTCGCTGTCTACGTCCTTTTTTGCTGTGTCGTATTGATTCTCCGTTATGTTGTGCTTCCTCATGTTGCAGACTATAAGCCGGAAATTGAACAAGCCATTGGTAAAGCCGTAGGGCGTCAATTACATATTGCATCGTTGGAGGCGTCTTGGCATGCGCTCAATCCCCGTCTTGCATTAAAAAACGTCGTTTTGCTCGACACGTCGGGGCAGCCTGCATTGACCTTGCCAGAGGTGAACGCAACGCTATCTTGGTTATCAGTTGCTGTCGTTGATCTTCGTTTTGAGTCGATTGAACTGATTCGACCTGATCTTGATATCGTTCGTGATACCGCTGGGAAAGTTTATGTTGCAGGATTTTTGATCGACACAAAAAGTGGAAATCGTGCCGATAGCAAAGGACTTGATTGGTTATTAGCGCAGCGCCAGATTAGTATTCGTGATGGTGCCGTGCGATGGAATGATCACCTTCTTGGTGCACCTGAGCTGGACCTACGTCAGTTGAATTTTGTGCTTCAGAACAGGTGGCGCCATCATCAGTTTGCTTTGCATGCGACACCCCAAGCATCCATCGCTGCACCGCTCGATATCCGAGGCGATTTTCAGCATAAGGCATTTGCAAAAAGATTGACCGATATTGGCGTTTGGAGCGGGGAGCTTTATGCCGATCTTCGCCAAGCGGATTTACATGCACTCAAAGCGTATATCGATTATCCCTTGCAGATCGATAAGGGATTTGGCTCAGTGCGGTCATGGTTGCACTTAGATGCCGGTCGGATCGCCGACTTCACCACCGATCTGCGTGTCGCGGATGTGCAGGGTAAGTTTCCTGATAACGGCTCAGAGCTTGATATGACGGAGATACGCGGTCGCGTATCCTTGACGGAAAAAGTCGATCTAGGAAAAAAATATCTACCTTCTATTTTTGGTAAGGCTGGTCATACTATTTCCGTCAGTGGTTTCTCGATGCTAGCGCGCGATGGTTCTTTGTTGCCCGCTACAACGATCACAGAGAGCTTCACGCCAGGAGAAAAAGGTCAGCCAGAGAGTGTTGAACTTTATGCCAAATACCTTGATTTACAAGTACTTGCTAATTTTGCTTCACATCTTCCTTTGCCACAGGATCAACGAGAGATGCTCGCTGATTTTTCGCCTTCTGGACAGCTAAAGGAGTTCACCGCTACGTGGCAGGGGACTTATCCCAATATCGCTGCGTACAAAGTCAAAGGATTGTTCACTAATCTGTCAATGCTCGCTCAGCCAGCCCAGCTCGGACACCCAAAAACAGCAACGACACCAGCGAAGGCGGCGGTTCCAGCCATCCCAGGATTTAACCATTTATCCGGTAGCCTCGATGCCAGTGACAAAGGGGGGCGTTTTATCCTCGACTCTAGCGACTTGACCTTGAACTTGAGTGGTTATTTTGTTGATCCGTTGATGCCATTTAATCGCTTGCAAATGGACGCGGATTGGCGGTTTGCGCCGGGTGATCAACTCATTTTTCATGTCGCAAAGATGGAAGCGCAGCAAGACAAAATGCACCTGAGTCTTTCTGGTAAGCATATCCTGCCACTGCTCAAGTCATCGACTTCTCAACCGGGCGAGGCAGATATCACTGCGCAAATCACCGGTTTTGACCTCAAAGAACTGGATCGTTACATTCCTGCTGATACGGAGATCAACCTCCGAAACTGGTTAGTGAAGGGCATTCTTTCCGGTACGGCCGACCACGTGACTGCGCGGATTAAAGGTGATCTTGCTTATTTCCCCTTTTCCTCGAACGACACCAAGGCGCGGAGCAAAGGCGAATTCATCGTCAAAGGTAATCTGATTGATGCCAAGCTGGACTTTACAGCGGGCGCGTTGTCCGATTCCGGTAATGCCCCGCTGTGGCCTTTCATTGAAAATATCAAAGGTACTTTCGTTTTCGATCGCAATCGGATGGAAATCGACGGGAAAACGGCGAAAACGCAGGGGGCAGACCTCCGCGACGTCAAGGCCATCATCCCTGATTTATTAAGCCATAATCCGCTACTGACGATCGATGGCAGCGTGAATACGAACCTGCAAACGATGTTGTCTTATGTGGCTGCGAGTCCCGTCGACAATTGGCTGGGACACTTTTTAAAGGACACCAAAGCAACTGCCAATTCTGGATTGCGACTCAAGTTACAGTTGCCGTTGCAGCACAGCATTGACGCCAAAGTATCCGGTACGTTGCAATTCGCAAACAACGATGTGCAACTCCAGCCCGATATCCCATTATTAAAATCGGTCAATGGCAAACTGGAATTCAATGAGCGTGGTGTCAGCATTGATATGCTGAAAGCCAACGCCCTCGGTGGCCCGGTCGTGATCAGTGGTGGCAGTCAGCGTGATAACAGTATTCGAATTCGTCTTGACGGGACAGCAACCGGAACGGGTCTTGTCGATTATTTACCTACTAATGTAAGACCGCATCTGAGTGATAAGCTCACTGGCGCTACTCGCTATTCAGCACTGATTGCGGTTCGTCAGCAGCGACCAGAAATCACCATTGAATCGGCGTTGCAAGGCTTGGCGATGAATTTCCCTGCGCCGCTGAAGAAAACGAGCAATGAGCTACAACCTTTGCGGATTGAATTACTTCCAGTGATTAACAGCGGAGTAGATTCGTCGAAATTCATTCAGGATGATCTGAAAATTCAACTTGGCTCCATGTTACGTGCCCGATATCGGCGACAAAAAAATGTCGATAGTGATAGCGACTGGCGGGTGTTGTCAGGCGGCATTGGCGTCAATGTTCCCGCGCCAGAGCCAGACAAGGGGCTGTCGGCCAATATTGAGACCAAAGTCTTGAATGTGGATGAATGGCGTGCTTTGTTCAACTCGACCGGCGGGACGCCGTCGGCAGGAGGGAATGCTAGTAATACATCGACCTTTGATCTGAGTCCGTATGTGAGTGCCGATACCATCGCGGTGCGCACGGGTGAGTTGCACATCGTTGAAAAGCAGTTAGACAATGTGGTACTTGGCTTGTCTCATCGCAATGCAACGTGGCAGGCAAATATCGATGCCAAACAAATTTCAGGTCATGTGAATTGGAATGAAGGCACGCCTGGCAAAGAGATGGGTAACGTCACTGCACGGTTAAGCCAGCTCACTATTCCGCAGTCGGCGGCCTCAGATGTCAATGATTTATTGACGGGTAAGGCGACAGGAATGCAAATGCCGGGCCTTGATATCGTTGTTGAAAATTTTGAGCTTTTCAATAAGAAAATGGGCTATCTCGAATTGGCTGCCAGTAATCAAATGAATGCTGGCGTCAGCGAATGGATGCTCGGTAAGGTCATATTAAAAAATCCCGATGCCGAGCTCAAAGCGAGCGGGAAATGGACGAGCCGAGAGGGTGTGGGAACGACGCAGCTTGATTATGCGCTGGAGTTGATGAATACCGGTCAACTCTTAGACAGGCTGGGATTCGCCAATGTCATGCGAGGTGGTCGGGGCAAATTAAGCGGTAGCTTGCAATGGCATGGTCTTCCCTACGATATCGATATTCCGAGTTTGGGCGGGAAGATTGAGTTAGATCTTGCCGCTGGGCAGTTTTTGAAAGTCGATCCTGGTGCGGCTAAATTGCTTGGCGTGTTGAGTATGCAGGCGTTGCCGCGCCGTTTGACCTTGGATTTTCGGGATGTGTTTTCGGAAGGATTTGCATTTGACGCGATCACAGGTACAGCCCTGATTGAGCAGGGGACGGCAAAAACTGATAATCTGAAAATGCGTGGCGTCAGCGCGACTGTGTTGCTAGGAGGAACGGCCGATATTGCCCATGAGACGCAGCAAATGCAGGTCGTTGTCATTCCCATCGTGAATGCGGGTGCGGCGTCCGTTGTGTATGGCTTGGCGGTCAATCCGGTGATCGGCGTTGGAACATTTCTTGCACAATTGTTTCTACGCGAACCATTAGCGCGCGCCTTCACATTTGAATATGCCGTCAGTGGTCCGTGGTCAGCACCTTTGGTGACCAAGATTGATCACCAGCAAGCAATTGATGCAGCCAACGCCATGCGTCAGGGACAAACAAAGAAAGGTGAATAATGAAAGTCGCAGCAATTCAAATGGTTTCTACCCCCGATGTCCACGAAAATATGGCGACGGCTAAGCGTCTGCTTCAGGCCGCTGCACAGCAAGGGGCGCAACTCTTATTGCTTCCAGAATATTGGCCTTTAATGGGGATGAACGAAACAGATAAGCTTGCGATTGCAGAACAACCCGGTCATGGTCAGTTGCAATCATTTTTGTCTGACATGGCACAAACCCTGGGCGTGACCATAATTGGCGGCAGTATTCCATTGATTTCTGATGTCGAGGGGAAGGTACTCAACACGACCCTCGTGTATCAGGCGGATGGAAAGACCAGTGGGCGCTACGATAAAATGCATCTGTTTGGTTTTCGGAAGGGCGATGAGTCGTACGAAGAGTCTCGAACGATCAGCGCAGGAGATCAGGTCGTGGTGGTTGAGACAGCCGCGGGGCGCGTCGGGTTGGCAATTTGCTATGACTTGAGGTTTCCAGAACTGTTTCGCGCGATGGGGCAATGCAATCTCATTGTCGTCCCCTCTGCTTTCACGTACACCACTGGAGAGGCACATTGGGAGATTCTGCTTCGTGCACGGGCCATCGAAAACCATTGCTATATCCTCGCGTCTGCACAAGGCGGAAAACATGTCAACGGACGTCGTACCTGGGGACATAGTATGCTGATTGATCCTTGGGGCAAGGTGATTGATGAGGTTGCCGAAGGGGAGGGTGTGGTCTGTGGTGATATCGATTTACAATTCATCGAGAATGTCAGAACGAGTCTGCCAGCATTGCAACATCGTAAATTAACCTCATCCCTTGGTTGAAACGTCTCATGCACTGAGGCGATTCAAGACTTCTCTTGACTAGTGCTTCATTGTCACTCCGACGAGTGTTGTAAAAATAATACTAAGCGGCGCGTCGGATGGCGACTTGTTTTTGGCTCCGTTTTCTTACTCCTCGGGGATGAAATCAAGTGCAAATCGTTTTTTGCCTGGGTTGTCTTTTTGTTCGATGAATGTGGATGATCAAGTGATCATGATGCAGTAAGTCGCTATACAAGGTAGACTGGCTCTGATGAGCTTCATTTTTATATAATGCGTTAAATATTTTTAGTATTGGTTAGTGTCTATGATTCTCTATGATCCCTCTCTGAGCCACCTGGCGATTGCCCGTGATGTCTTGTTGACGCCTTTTGGTTTGGATGAGCATCATTTGTCGAAAGTGCTGGGCTCGATGTTCACGCACAAGGTCGATTATGCCGATTTGTATTTTCAATTCACCCGCAGCGAGGGCTGGAGTTTAGAAGAAGGTATCGTTAAAACCGGTAGTTTTTCGATTGATCAGGGTGTCGGTGTACGCGCCATTTCTGGCGATAAAACAGCGTTTGCCTATTCAGATGAGATTTCTGAAAAGGCCTTGTTTGATGCCGCGAAAGCGACCCGTACTATTGCAACGCAAGGCAAAGGCAAGATCAAAGTTGCCTCTGCTTTTCAACCGAGCAATGGTCGCAACCTCTATTTACGGGATGACCCCCTGCATTCGCTCGATGCCAATCAAAAAGTGTTATTGCTGGAACGGATTGAGAAAATTGCACGTGCCAAAGATCCGCGAATCGTTCAGGTGATGGCTGGTCTGGCAGGCGAATATGACGTCGTATTGGTTGCTCGTAGTGATGGCTTGATTGCAGCGGACATCCGTCCTTTAGTGCGCATTTCCGTTACTGTCATCGCTGAACAAAATGGTCGCCGCGAAACCGGTTCGAGTGGCGGTGGCGGTCGGTATGATTATGCCTATTTCACTGATGCGTTGCTTGAGCAATATGCCGATGAGGCGGTCAAGTCTGCCCTAGTGAATCTGGATGCGCGACCAGCCCCTGCGGGTCCTATGACGGTGGTACTTGGCCCTGGTTGGCCGGGCGTGCTGCTGCATGAAGCGATTGGACATGGACTCGAAGGAGATTTTAATCGCAAAGGCTCCAGTACTTTTTCTGGTCGTATCGGCGAGCGTGTGGCAGCGAAAGGCGTCACTGTGGTCGATGATGGCACGATGCAGAACCGTCGCGGATCACTGAATATCGATGATGAAGGCAATTCAACGCAATGCAGCACCTTAATCGAGGACGGTATTCTCAAGGGCTACATGCAAGATACGATGAATGCGCGACTGATGAAAATGAACGTCACAGGGAATGCCCGACGTGAATCTTTCGCACATTTGCCAATGCCTCGGATGACCAATACTTACATGCTCGCTGGAGATAAAGATCCTGAAGAAATTTTGGCATCGGTTAAAAACGGACTCTACGCCGTCAATTTTGGTGGTGGACAAGTGGACATCACTAACGGTAAATTTGTGTTTTCGGCAAGTGAAGCGTATATGATCGAGAATGGCAAAATCAGTTACCCCGTCAAAGGCGCGACGCTCATCGGCAACGGACCCGAAGTGCTCAATCACGTCTCGATGATCGGTAATGATTTAAGACTCGATTCTGGTATTGGTGTCTGCGGCAAAGAGGGCCAGAGTTTGCCGGTAGGTGTTGGTCAACCAAGTTTGCGCATCGAGGGGCTGACTGTTGGCGGTACTGCTTGAGAGCGGGCTTGATCCCTACCGCTGAGGAAATGCTACTGCACGTGTCTGCATCTGGTTGACGGAAAAATTTGTCACGCTTCTTGATGTGCCTCAGTATCGAAACGAAGGATACGTGCATTATTGTTATTCATTTTGATTTTGGAAATCTCCCATGTTTGTAATCGCCGTTGTTTCCGCTAAAGGTGGTGTAGGCAAAACTACGATATCGGCAAATCTAGCTGCCGCGATTGCGTTGACAGGGCGTCCTGTGCTGGTTGTTGACCTTGATCCTCAAAATGCCATGCAGTGGCATTTAGGCGGATTGAATCAGAATGACTGCAAAGGGATTAGTGCATTAAGCACTCAACGGATGGGTTTGGCTGAGGTATCACACCTTAGCCCCTACGGCGTTAGCTTTACACCCTACGGAAATGGCGGCGAGTCAAATCGTATCCGGTTTGAGGCAGTGTTGGAGGAGCAAGAAGGCTGGTTGTTGCAGGTGTTGAAAAGTGCGCAGTTGAGGCACGATACCGTTGTTATTTTAGATACGCCTCCGGGGCCTTCCGTTTATCTCAAACAAGCAGTCAATGCGGCACAGCTATTGCTCGTCGTGATGCTCGCGGACGCTGCCTCGTACGCAACGCTGCCCGAAATTGAGACATTAATTGCCTCATATGGTCGAGACGCACATAAGCGGATGGACTCTGCTTTTATTATTAATCAAGGCACCAATCATCAACTGGCAAAGGATGTGACTACCTTGTTTGCCGAACGACTTGGCACGCGTATGGTTCCTTTCGTTGTACCGGAAAACCCCGCCGTTGAGGAAGCACTTGCTTGCGAGAGACCTCTGTTGTCCTATCAACCCGAAAATCCTGCCGCTACATCGCTGCGCGCGGTCGCAAATTGGCTTTTGCCTCGCATCGGAACGTGATTCTCCAACGCTTACTCTCTGTCCGAACACCTGATGACACGATCATTCTGTTAAGCAATTGAAAATTATCGTCACATTATTTATCTTTTTAGAGCATTTGTTGAATTTTTTGCTTATGCTGACGTTAACAAAAAAACGTTGCTCGCTGACTGTATTCAGCTATCTACGAGGGGATATGGCGAGAGTAATGCAGTCTCGGTTGTCAGCAAATTCGTGTCATTTTTGCTTCTTTTTTTGACCAGAGTCGATTGCCTTGTAGGTTGCCACAAAGACGAAAATGATTTATTAATTTGGTAATTAAATAGTCATTTAGTTGACAATCGATGTTTAAATGCACATGTTAGTAAGAAAATGATCGAATGATGATTTTCTTTACCGTATTAAACCGTCAAACTACGGGATGAGCGCTCATGCTGCGCATGACTGAGATGTATTTCGAAAAATAAAGAATTTGTTTCTCAAAAGTATGATCTTAGTACGAAATTTACTTTAAAAATGCACGTGAGCACTATTTTTATTACAAACTGTTACTTTTTATAAATGATTAACATTTCTTCAATGAGGGTAGGTATACTTTCAATAAGTTGGAATGATAGAGTGACAACTAAATTAGTTTTGTTCATCAGTATGTTTTTCACCACAGAATTGATACAGGGAATCGCGCAACCATGTCGATAAAAAATGTCAGTTATTACGAAGCTCAGCAATGCTCGCTCCAATGGAAAGCATTCCTGAGAGCATTTTCGACTGAATTTGCATCCAAAGGCGACGTCAAAGATCTTCGGGCCTTTATGCACCAGATGGGTAGAACGATGGCGGCTAGCTTTTCGATCGGTGACGGCAGCAGTCTCATCGCATTAGAAGACGGCATGAACCGCGTGTGGTCTGAATTGAACTGGGGCTGGGTTGAAATTGGTGAAGAAGTCGATTGTTTGTTAGTCGTGCATCATGCGTCTCCGTTAAAGGTCGCTTTTGGTGAAGACGCGCTGACATGGTCACCTGCGCTTCTAGAAGGAATTTATTCTCAGTGGTTTGAAGGGTTGGGCATGGATAAAACATTGCGCTTAACCCAACGTGGCACCGCTCTCGAGGATGGGCAGTTATTTGTTTATGAGTTGAAAAAGCAAGTTGAAGAACCGTCTTATTTCACACGTCGCTAATCGGTATCTACGACGTAATGAGAAATTGAAAAGAACTGGTGACAATGATGGATGATGACGTAAAGAACCTTTTTCAAAAATTTGGACAGTCAACAAGTGCTTATCGCGAGGTGAATCGTGATCTCGACAGCGAGCAAGCGAAACAGCGTTGGCCGTTACTACGTGATATCAGGGTCTCTGAAGTGCCTGCTCATTTCAGTCATGACGCCGATCCACAATCAATTGCGCCCGCCGCCACCCCTGAGGCAGGAATGGCTACGCCAAAAGCAGCGTCTCCATTCTTAAAACACCAACCACCAGTGCCGGCGGCAAGCGAGGCAAGGGTGCCAGCGGCACCAGGCCCATTTGCTGCAAACTTGTCCACGACCGTTGGGTGGGAGAAACCAGATCAGCAGCTTTATCCGGCTGTCGCGCAATCTGCAGAGAACCGGGTAACGTCACCGCTCTTTACGGACGTATCTCGCACTGATGTGAGTGGAATAACGCCAGGAGCATTTGCTGCCCAGCCAGTGTCGCCAACACCTCAGCAGCCAATGAACTTGACTGAGCCATCGTCGGTAGTAGCACCCCAGGGTGTTCCTGCATCGACGAAGTCGAAGTCTGTCACGGATGTCTTTCAGCGATTGGTTGATCAAAAGAAACCACAGGCGGCGAGTGAGTCGCCAGTTAACTCGTTTTTCAAGAAAATTTTTAGGTCATGAGGGTTGTCGCAGTAATTTCTCCCAAAGGAGGGGTGGGTAAAACGACTGTGACTGCGAACCTTGCTGTTTCTTTACAGCGGCTTGGTGGCAAAGTGACTGTTGTTGATCTCGATCCTCAAAATGCACTTCGCTTGCATTTCGGGATGGCGCACGACGATCCCCTTGGGATAGCGTCAGAGAACCTGCCAAACAACCAATGGCAATATGCATTAATGGAGAGCCGTTACGGCGTTGATTTTTTACCCTATGGGATTGTCAACGAGCGTCAACGAGATCGGTTCGAGCAGGCGATCAAAGCGAACCCAGACTGGCTGTTGATGCACTTGAATTCTCTTGGTCTCGGTGAGACGGACGTGGTGCTTATTGATACGCCACCAGGACCAGGGATCTATTTACAGCAAGTATTACGGATTGCCAATATCGGTATCGTTATCCTCAAGCCTGATGCTGCCTCGTATTCGACTGTGCCGGCGATTGAATCTTTAATTGCACATTACACCAAAGATCGTCGGGATTTTCTGGGACATTGTTACGTGTTAAATCAGATGGATGCCTCGAAACAGTTAAATCGTGATGTGTTCGGGATGTTGCGTGCACAACTAGGATCACGATTTGTGCCATCCGCGATACACCGTGACGAAGCGGTCAGTGAGGCGCTCGCATGTCAATCACCTGTTTCTTATTATGCGCAATACAGCTCGGCGACACACGACGTTCAGTATTTGTCAAACTGGATACAACAAAACTTTGGACTGGTTGACTAATGCGTTCAATATTAAATTCTCGCTATGTGTACGGTCGGCTCAACGAGCTAGGACTGTCGTTAGTCAACTGGCCAGGTTGGGAGCTTAAGCTTCCAAGAACAATAGCCACGATTGTTGCGGGATTACTCTATTGGACCGCGATTAGCGTACCGATGGATTTGCCTTTACAGACATTCTTTTCTGTGGCGATCTTTTCTACCGCATTATTTATTCGTCGTTATACCGGCACGCTCGTCTCCTTAATTATGGTGATGTTCTCGGTATGTGCGACGAGTCGTTATATTTATTGGCGTATTAATTACACGATCGATACAACGAACATCTTTGATTTGTTTTTTGCGCTTGTGTTGGTTGGTGCCGAAATCTACGCGTGGCTGGTCTTGTTGCTCGGATATTTGCAAACGGCATGGCCACTCAAACGTAAGCCAGTCATGATGCCTGCCGATACATCAACATGGCCGACGATTGATTTATTTATTCCAACGTACAACGAAGATTTGAGCGTTGTGAAGCCGACTGTGATGGCAGCGATGGGGATCGATTGGCCGCGTGATAAATTAAATATCGTCATTCTCGATGACGGTAGGCGTCCTGAATTTGCTGAATTTGCTCGAGAAATCGGTGTTCAGTGCTTTACACGTAGCGATAACCGCCACGCCAAAGCCGGTAACATTAATGCGGCACTCAAACGGACGAATGGTGAATTCGTTGCGATTTTTGATTGCGATCACATGCCAACACGATCATTTTTGCAATACACCATGGGCTGGTTTTTGGTGGATCCGAAACTGGCAATGATTCAGACGCCCCACCATTTTTTGTCGCCTGATCCATTTGAGCGTAACTTGCAAACATTCCGCAATGTACCCAATGAGGGTGAACTCTTTTACGGGTTGATCCAAGATGGGAATGATCTTTGGAATGCAACGTTTTTCTGCGGCTCATGCGCAATTTTGCGTCGCACTTGTCTTGATGAAATTGAAGGTATTGCGGTCGAGACGGTCACAGAAGATGCACATACCGCACTAAAGATGCAACGTTTGGGGTATAACACGGCCTATCTCTCTTTGCCTCAGGCGGCGGGATTGGCAACGGAAAGTTTGTCGGCACACGTTGGGCAACGTATCCGATGGGCGCGTGGGATGGCGCAGATTTTTCGGGTCGATAATCCCTTATTGGGCAAGGGGCTGAGTTTTGGTCAGCGCCTTTGCTACAGTAATGCGATGCTGCATTTCTTTTATGGCTTGCCGCGTATGGTCTTTTTGCTGGCGCCAATTTCGTACTTATTTTTTGAAGTACATATTATCAAGGCATCTGCTTTATCGATCGCGGCCTATTCCTTACCGCATTTATTACATGCCAACTTAACCAACTCTCGAATTCAAGGTGCACATCGGCATTCTTTTTGGGCTGAAGTGTATGAAGCCACACTTGCTTGGTACATTTTCCGTCCTACGCTCGTCGCATTAGTGAACCCGAAAGCGGGTACCTTTAACGTGACGGCCAAAGGTGGTCTTGTTCAGGAAGAGCATTTTGACTGGGTGATTTCTAAACCCTATCTGGTGATGCTGGCACTCAATGTATTGGGATTTTTGATCGGCATCGGGCGAGCGATTTGGTGGAATACGTTTGAGCTTGATACGGTGATCCTGAACATGCTGTGGACGATTTATAACCTGGTTATTTTGGGCGCGACTTTGGCAGTGGCGACTGAAGCGAAGCAAGTTCGCCGTACACATCGTGTGAGAGCAATATTAAACGCGACATTACGCTTACCTAATGGCCATTCGATTGTTTGTCAGACGGAAGATTTTTCAATGGGTGGAATGTCGTTGAAAGTGCCTGACGGATTTTCGATGCAAAAAGGCGAAGAACTCATGGTGTCGTTGTACGGTACAAACGGTGAGTGTTTATTTCCATCGAGAGTCATTTTCTCGAAAAAGAGCGTATTAAGCGTACAGTTTTTAGCATTAAATCTCCAGCAAGAAAAAGAGTTAATTAGTTGTACCGTGGGACGCGCCGACGTTTGGCTGAACTGGTCTGATAGTCGGGATATTGATCATCCTTTAAATGGTTTGAAAGAAATTGCTTCTCATAGCCTCCAGGGTTTCGTCAGGTTTGGTGATGGCCTAAGGCAACAATGGGAGAAGAGGTCGTAGCGTATGAATACTCAACATAAAACTGACATCGTGAAAAAAGACAAAATGAAGCTATCTTGGAAACGTGCGGCCAAAAGCACACTCGTTCTCGCACTTGCAGCTGGACTGTCAGTCTCAGGTCATGATCAGGTTTACGCGAAATCGAAACAAAGTAAATCAAGTCATCAGGAGAGTGTGGACAAGGATGCTGATGCATCGACTGACACTGCCGCATCTTCTGTGGCAGCTAAGCCGTCAGCGGCTGTTGCCAACCAAAAGGTCTATACGATCAGCTTAAAGCAGATGGGACAGGACTCCAGTGTTGAGATTCGTGGTATCGAAGGCGAACGCAGTTTTCCGTTCACGGTTCGCAGTGATGAAGTGATTACGTCTGCGAAAGTAAAATACGGCATTTCTTATTCGCCCGCCTTGTTGCCTGACTTGTCTCACATGAAGGTATTGGTAAACAACGAGTTGGTCAGTGTTGTTCCCTTACCGCACGAGACATCTAAAGGCATTGTGCGTGAAGATTCCATTGATCCGCGTTTTTTTGCCGATTTTAATCAACTCAAATTTAAACTGATCGGTCACTACACTCGCGATTGTGAAGATCCTTATCACTCGAGTTTGTGGGCGCATCTCAGTAATACGAGTTATCTGGAGTTGACGGTCAACGCGATCGATTTGGCTAACGATTTATCCATCTTACCTGCGCCCTTTTTTGATCGTCGGGACTCAACCTTATTAGAGTTACCATTCGTGTTGCCGCAGCAAGCATCGTTAGATATGTTGCGAAATGCGGGTTCTGTCGCTTCTTGGTTCGGTCATCTTGCGTCTTACCGTGGTGCCAATTTCCCAGTCGCTACCGACGGGTTACCGAAGAAACATGCGATCGTCTTTGCAACAAGCAAAGAAGCGCCCGCAGGCATTCAATTACCAGTCATTAATGGTCCGACATTAATGGTTGTTCCTAATCCCGCCAATCCGAAATACAAATTATTGCTGGTGTTGGGACGGGACAATGCTGAATTAAAAGTCGCAGTACAAGCCTTGACCTTGGGACAATCTGTTTTGTCTGGGCCAAGTGCTGTCATTAAAGATTTTAAAGAGCCGGAATTACGTCAGGCTTATGATGCCCCTAATTGGTTGCCTACCAATCGTCCCGTGAAGTTTGGTGAGTTATTGCGCAATGAAGAGTTGCAGGTAAGTGGTCTCAATCCTGATGCGATTCGTTTGAATATGCGCGTTGCACCAGATTTATTTACGTGGCAACGTGATGGTGTGCCGATTGACCTGCGCTATCGCTTTACACCACGTCCAACGCTCGATAAATCAACGCTGAATATCGGTATCAATGGTGGCTTCGTGCGTTCGCTGTCGTTGTCGGGTGCTGAGACTGAATCCGGTAAGATCAAAGAATCGGTGATGCTGTTCTTTAAAGAAGGCCATCGTTTCGCACAAGAAGAAGTGCAAGTGCCGTTGTTCCGCATTGGTGCAGAAAACCAGTTGCAATTCCAGTTCTATTATGACTATCCGAAGCAGGGTGCATGTAAGGATGTCTATCTGGATAATGTCCGGTCTGCCATCGATCCTGATTCGACCATCGATTTTTCGCAGATGCCACATTACGCTACCTATCCTAATTTAGCGTATATCGCCAATGCGGGATTTCCATTCACAAAGTATGCAGACTTGTCTCAGTCGGCGGTGGTGATGCCTGATCGACCAACTAATGAAGAAACGCAAGTATTTCTGAACTTGATGGGGCGTATGGGCGAATCGACCGGCTACCCAGTAATTAATAATTCAGTCATTCGTTCTGTCGATGTCGATAAACACAGCGATAAAGATTTGCTGATTATTTCGACGAATGGCAATCAGCCGCTCTTGAAACAGTGGGGTAAATATATGCCACTGTCCATGGATGAGACGGGCAATCATTTACAAATACCGCGTGGATTTTTGAGAGTCCTGTACCGTTGGGCGGGTAAAGACCTGGATGAAACGGCGCGTCGTTCTGGCGAAATGTTAGCCAAAACGGGTAATGCATTTGGTGCCATGATGCAATTTGAATCGCCTCTTTCTTCGGGACACTCGGTGATTGTCGTCACAGGAGGCGATGGTGCAAGTTTGCTGGATGTCACGAATGGCTTGAATAAGGCTGACCTCCGCAGTAAATTCCAAGGTGATTTGGTGTTGATCAAGGGCGACAAAGTCGTGGATGCGCTGATTGGAGATACCTACTACTCTGGCCACTTACCTTTATGGACTTGGGTGAAGTGGAGCCTCTCGACGCGTCCAGTCGTGTTGATTTTGTTCTTAATGATTGCTGCGTTAATTGTGGCAACGATCTTGTTCCGTTTCCTCAGAGCGAAAGCGGCGAAACGTTTGCAAGTGGATGATCACGAATAACATCATCAAAGCAACACAATTCTGAACGGTTGCAAGCAAGTTCACTAATAAGGCCGCTTTAACGCGGTCTTATTAGTTAAAATATCAAGAAAAGCGGAAAGCGGGTTTGACTGTCATTTCAAGAAACGAGGAGGTTGCGATGCAGTCCGCACCCGTCGTTATTGATGCGATGTCAGCCAAGTACGTTGCAGTAAATTAGGTACCTAACAGGGGATATGAATGGTTTTCAAAAGAAAAGCGATGGTATTGGCGCTTTTGTCAATGTACATTGAGTCTGATGCTGCTTTTGCAAACTCCCCGTTGCAACAAAAATTACTTGAACAGGCGCAATTTTGGGAGCAGCGTGGACGCGATGATAATGCGGCCGATGCTTGGGCGAAATTGCTGAAAGTCGATCCCGATAATATCGATGCACTGGTCGCCCTCGGTATGCATGAAGCACGGACCGGTCATCCAGAGCAAGCGAAGATTTACTTAAATAAACTCAAAGACCTGAAGGCGAGCCAAGCACAAATCCGCCCCGTCGACGAAGCCATTCGACGTGGTGCTGTGAATCTCAATAGCCAATTGAATGATGCACGTAAGCTGGCGCAGCAAGGCGACGTCGAGGCTGCGGCCGATAGCTATCGCTTGCTGGGTGATCCTGGACGCCTGAAGGGCGATGCTGCACTGGAATATTATCAAGTGCTGGCAGGGACAAAAAGCGGGTATAACGAGGCGAAACAGGGATTAGCTAAGCTCGTCAAGGATAATCCTGGCAACGTGAAATACGCGTTGGCATATGCACAGGCACTGACGTATCGCGATGCCACTCGCCATGAAGGCATTGCCATGCTGGATAACTTGAGCACCAAGCCAGAAGTAGCGCGCCAAGCCAATGAATCCTGGCGTCAGGCGTTAATCTGGATGGGGGCAGAGCAGAGTAATAGTAAATATTACCGCGCTTACCTTGATCGCCATCCAGACGATAAATCGATTAAAGATAAACTCAACAGCGCTGGGAAGACAGTGAAGTCGGATGCTGTTGAGCCGCGTCGACCACAGAATAAACCACAGGTTGAAACTGCATTTGCCCGCGGGCAGTCAAAAGGCTTTGCGGCCCTCGATGCCAACGATGTGCCGGCAGCGGAAAAAGAATTTCAGGTATTAATCAAGTCGCATCCCAAAGATTCTGTCGGCTACGGCGGCATGGGTCTCGTCAAAATGCGGCAGGAAGAATTTATCGAGTCACGTAAATATCTCGAAAAAGCCGTCAAGCTCTCGTCCAAAAAAGGCAAATCAAATTGGACACAAGCTTACGAGGGAGCCAGTTATTGGGCGATCGTCGAGGAAGCACGTACCGCATTTGAAGATGATGATAGTGCCAAAGGTATTGCGTTATTACGCAAGGCCATTGCGCTCAATGGCAAGGAGCATTCAGGCATTTTGCAATTGGCGGATGCGCTCAAGGCTGATAACGATATGGCAGGCGCGGAAGAAAATTACAAGCGGGTCTTTAACGAAGATAAGACCGACATGCGCGCATTGGATGGTCTGGTTGGTATTTACGATACGCAAAAACGACTTGCCGACATGGAGGCACTCACGCCTTACATGTTGCCTCGTCAGTTGGCGATTTTGGATAACCTCAAAGCCTCTATCCTGACTGAGAAAGCCAAGCAACTCGAAGCATCGGGCGATATCAATGGTGCACAGCGAGCGCTGGAGGATGCGATTCTGATCAAATCAGATGATCCTTGGTTGCGGATGGCATTGGCAAAAATCTACCTCAAGCGGAATATGCCCGGTCAGGCGCAAGCCCTCTTGGATGCCCTCACCAATGTCGAAAAACCCGAAGCTGAGGCACTGTACGTGAGTGCACTGCTGAGCCAGTTGCAGCAGTTGTGGTGGGAGGGGATGATTACCTTGGAACGCATTCCCCCCAATGCACGCAGACCAGAAATGTTCACGTTACAAAAACGGTTGTGGATCCGCGTTCAGCTTGATCGGATTGACGTGTTAAACAAGCGTGGTAGAACCGATGAGGTCAAACAGATTCTTGGTGCTATCGATGCTGCGGCAGGAAAAGACCCTGAGTTTATTGGCACGTTAGCGGCACTGTATATCAAGTTGGGTGATACCGACCGTGGCTATGCCATGATTCGTCAGGCGGTACAAGATAGTCCTAAACCCTCTGCCAGCCTGCTGTTAGAGTACGCGACGACATTGATGCAAGTGAATCAGGAAGCAGAGCTTGAGGCGGTGATGCGCAAAGTGGCAGCGATGCCTAATCTGACTGAAGACGAAGTCAATTCGTTTAAACAGTTGCAAAAATCCCTCGCAATGCGTTACTCAGAACGTGCTCGCGAGGCAGGCGATTACGCGTCAGCGTATACCTATATTCAGCCTATGCTGATCGCGACACCTGATGACAACTTGCTGTTGCTAACGCTGGCACGGATTTATTCGTCATCTGGCGATATTGATTCTGCCACCGAGTTGTACACCAAAGTATTGAAGACTGAACCTGACAATCCGGAAGTATTGCAAGGTCTCGTTTTCGCCGCCATTCAGGTTAAAGACTTTAAAGGGGCGGAAGAGAATCTGGATAAGTTGATGACCTTGCAACCGAATAATCCACGATTTGTTGCCCTTGCGGGTAACGTTGCACGAGCGCAAGGACAAAATAGCAAAGCATTGGGCTATTTCAAAAAATCACTCGCCATGGAACAGGCGCAACGCCCACTGTCCTCTGGCTCGGCAACAACAGGCGCCGGTGGGTTACGCTTGGTCGAGCCTGCACCGACGGTCGTTAACGTGGGTGATTTTAAAGTCAATCCATTTGCCGATCGCAAAGCAGATGCGACCCAAGACAAGCAGACGCCGGGTCCCGTCTTGCGCGACGTGCCACAGTTGGCACCGCAATACCAGTTACCCGCACTCACTGCGGCCAAGGCAACGCAAACAGCATCCGTTGCCTCTGCACCAGCGGTGGCAAATAGTACTGTAGCGCCAGCCTTGCGAAGTGTACCGAGTTTGCCTGCGTCGACGCCTGTGGGGACTGCTAGTGCCGTTTCGCCAGTACCATCCGCACCGAAACCAGTGAGTTTAACGACTGCATCCACCACGTCGACCGCTGGGGTTGCTTCTAGCGCCGTAGCCATCGCCAACACAACCCCACTGAACACGACGTCCAAGTTAGCAAGTACAAAGTTGGCGAGCAGCGGGTCGGCATCGCCATCGTCAAACATCAGTCCGCAGGAAGAGGCGTTGATGAAAGAAATCGACTCCTTAAATGAATTGAATCGTTCTGAGGTGACTGTCGAAGTGACATCGCGCGCGCGGAGTGGGCAAAGTGGTTTGTCACAATTAAAAGATACAGAAGTACCCATCGAGGGGCATCTCTCCACATTGGGTTTGGGGCAATTTGGTTTGAAAATTATTCCTGTTGTCCTCGATCCGGGTAACCTCAATATCAACGATCCGAATTCTGGTGGTTTGTTCGGCAAAAACGTGATCCTCAGTCAACAGGCGCAATTTGCAAGTGTTCCGTTGACAACCATTGCGCAGCAGCAGGGGCTTTCTAATATTGCCTCACTAGACCAACGCACCAGAGGCGTTGCCTTGAGTCTGAGTTATGAATTGTCTGGCTTTAAACTCGATATTGGTTCTAGCCCGATCGGCTTTCCGCTGAGAACCGTTGTGGGTGGCGTGCGGTGGAGTGGTCAAGTCGATGATGTCAGTCTGACCGCAGAGCTTTCACGTCGCTCAGTGACCGATAGTTATCTCTCTTACGCTGGTGCCAAAGATACGCTTTATGGCTTGTCGTGGGGTGGCGTGACCAAAAACGGCTTACACCTTGATGCTGGCTACAATGGCGATGAGGGGGGCGTCTATGGTGGCCTTGGTTTCGCAGAATTGCGAGGAACGAACGTCGAAAACAATTCAATGCTCGATCTGGGGGCGGGCGGATATTGGCGCGCTTACAAAACCAAGAACTCACAATTGACCATCGGCGTGAATCTGACGACGATGTTCTATAAAAAGAATCTGCAAAACTTTACCTACGGCAATGGCGGGTATTTCAGCCCGCAATCTTATTATGCGATTAATCTGCCTGTAGAGCTGACGGGACGTAGCGGTAAGTTGTCGTATCAGTTGGACGCGGCAGTTGGTGTGCAATCCTTTAGAACCGATGCGGCACCGTATTATCCGTTAGTGAGTGCCGACCAGACCGCGCTGGAGCTGTTTGCTGCAGCGAATCCAAAGGTGAATATTGCAACGACCTATGCCGGGCAATCGCATACAGGCGTGCAGTACAAGTTAGCAGGCGCTGCCGAATATCTGTTGTCACCGCATTTTGCCCTCGGTGGTCGTGTGACGGTCGACAATTCCGGTGATTTTACGGATGCTTCTGCGCTGGTGTACCTCCGTTATACTTTTGAGCCAAAACGCGGGCCTGTGTCCTTTCCACCGGTGGCACCAAAACCGTATTACTCAGGAAATTAATGCGTATGCGCCCATTATTAGTATGTCTTACCCTTGGGGTGTCGTTGTCACTTGCTGCGAGTCCGAGTAGTGCGGCGGATTTGCAAGCCGAAGGTCGATTGCAGTTGTCGCAAGGCGACAATGCCGAGGCGAGTAAAAAATTCGCTGAAGCGGCAAAGGTGAATCCCTTTGATCCTTCGGCACTGAACAATCAAGCCGTTGCTGTCGCCGCACAGGGCGATTATGAGAAAGCGCTCAGTTTGCTCGAACGTGCTGTGAGACTGGGGCCGGGGCGAGCGGATATTGTTGCTAACTTGCAAGAACTGCGTCGGTGGGTGGGGCGTAATGCGCCACAAATTAAAGTGATCGATAAAAGCAATCCAGTCATGAACGTTTATCCTGATGGCGACATTCCGCCCGAACCGCCACCACTTTGGAAAAAATAAGCGAGATTTATGGTCTTTGGGCTTGCTAATTGCATTTTTTTGATGCAATATCATTCTGTACCTTTTACCGCTTTATCAGAATTTAATACAGACAATTAAGCAAAGTACCTAATTTCATGAAAATGACGCATTTCTTTTTCTTTTTTTACTTTAGCTATTCCCAGCCTCAGGCGGTCGGAAGAAGGTAAGCACGCAAAGAAAAAGAGCTCAACCAGAATTCGTAAAAACCGCCAGATGTGGCGGTTTTTTTTTGCCGCTAAATTTGAGGTATCTCGTTGGTGCTGTGAAAGAATCGACTTGAATCAAGCGACTTGTTTTCTTCGAAATGACGTATTGCTAACGCCGTATTTATTCATTGTTATTTATTTAAAATTACTTATTTGCATTCACTTCCTCAGGAGAAACCATGCAGCGCACAGATGATTTACGTATTCGCGAAATGAAGGAACTGGTTCCACCCTCACATCTGATTCGTGAGTTTTCTTGTTCAGAAAAAGCCTCTGAAACAGCCGCCAATGCACGCACCGCATTACATCGTATTTTGCACGGTCAAGATGATCGTTTGATGGTGGTCATTGGGCCATGCTCTATTCACGATACCAAAGCAGCGATGGAATATGCGCGTCAACTTGCAGAGCAGCGTCAGCGGTTTGCAGGCGAATTGGAAATCATTATGCGAGTGTATTTCGAAAAGCCACGTACGACGGTCGGATGGAAGGGTCTGATTAATGATCCGTACATGGACAATAGTTTCCGCATCAATGATGGTCTGCGGATTGCACGCGAGCTGCTGCTCAATATCAATGAATTAGGCTTGCCTGCAGGGACGGAATACCTTGATGTCATTAGCCCACAGTACATTGCTGATTTGATCAGTTGGGGCGCGATTGGTGCGCGCACAACAGAGTCGCAGGTACATCGTGAACTCGCATCCGGGCTTTCTTGCCCCGTTGGCTTTAAAAATGGCACCGATGGTAATGTGAAGATTGCTGTTGATGCGATCAAAGCATCGTCACAACCACATCACTTCTTATCGGTCACAAAAGGTGGCCACTCTGCAATCGTGTCGACGAACGGTAATGAAGACTGCCACATTATTTTACGTGGTGGTAAAACGCCGAACTATGACGCAGCCAGTGTTGAAGCTGCCTGCAAGGATATTGCGAATGCGGGACTTGCCGCACGTTTGATGATCGACGCTTCTCATGCCAATAGTTCTAAAAATCCAGCCAATCAAATCCCGGTGTGCGCCGATATTGCTCACCAGATCGCCGGCGGAGATACGCGCATTGTTGGTGTGATGGTGGAGTCGCATCTGGTGGCAGGTCGTCAGGACCTGGTACCGGGTAAAGAGCTCGTGTATGGTCAGTCGGTAACGGATGGCTGCATTGACTGGCAGTCGAGTTTGACCGTGTTAGAAGGGCTGGCCAATGCTGTTAAGCAACGTCGTTTAGTGAAATCGGCTGAGTAATTTTTTGCTGGTTTCACTCAGCTTTCATACCGCGAAATTACTAAAATTCTAAGTGTGCCATACCCTGATCAAAATCGTTTGGTCAGGGTCATTTGATTCCCTTCGCGCCGCATTTCCATACGGTTTAAAAATGACATGCCCAACAATGGGATATTTAAACTTGTCTCAATGACGATCGCATCGACTTGATAGAGGACGATGTCGCCGATTTTTAAACTGTCTATTTTTACCGCGTAGGCATTGACGTCACCACCTGCTGTATTGACGTGCCCACGTGTACCCTTGACGTAGTTGATGCCGAGTTTGATGGCGTCTGAGGCGGGAAGTGTGACGAGGCTGGCTCCCGTATCGACCAACATCTTGATCCCCACGCCATTGATGATTGCATCCGCCATGAAGTGACCGTGATCACCCGCTTGCAAAATCACTGACCGGCGACCACTAGGGGGGCTGTGTTGGACGGCTTCCCCCATTTTTAGCGTATAACGCTTGCCATTGACCGCGATGGTTGCGGTTTCGCTGTCCGCCGCTACCAGTTGGGTGTCGGGACTGAGCATACTTCCCACTTGGTACGCTTTTGCTGTTGCACCATCAACGACGAGGATCGCCTTGCCAGGAAATAATCCCACCACATCTACATCCGTCGCGTTTGCCTGTCCGATGGTGAGCATAAGCAAGACAATGAATAAAGACTTCATAGCAAATCCTAGAGGCGAGCATTGCAAGCAACGAAGAGAGTGGAGTGCGAGAGCGGCCGCTTGGCGGGGCAGGCGTCATTATTTTTGCATGCCCCGTGTTGCGTGATCCCGCACGAGATCGAGGATGGTTTAATCCCGGAAATTATTAAACTCTAATGGTAAATCTTTGATTTCTTTACGCAATAATGCCATGGCAGCTTGCAGGTCGTCACGCTTGGCGCCTTGGACACGCACGGCATCGCCCTGAATACTTGCTTGCACTTTCATTTTGCTTTCTTTGATGACTTTGACGATTTTTTTGGCGTCTTCGGTCTCAATACCATTTTTGACTTTAATGACTTGTTTGATTTTGTCGCCGCCGATTTTTTCGACTTTGCCTAAATCCAGGAAACGGATATCGACTTTCCGCTTGCCTAAGGTTTGGTTCATTTCCAGAATAACTTGATCTAAATGAAATTCAGAATCGGCAAAAACGACGATTTCGCGCTCTTTGTCTTTCAGTTCGATTTTGGCGCTGGTTCCTTTGAGGTCGAAGCGATTGGTGATGACTTTATTCGATTGCGCTACCGCATTCTTGACTTCTTCCATGTTTGCTTCAGAGACGGTATCAAATGAGGGCATAGTACTTCCTAGGTGAAAAAATAAACATACCGCATTTTATCAAATGCAGGACGATCACAAAGCCTACCAGCTATAATTTACGGTATATGAGCACACTTAACACCCTTTCCCACGATGTTTCCCTGCAAAAACTCAATACGTTCGGTATCGATGCGCGGGCTACCCTGTTTTTACCGATTGTTGATGTCGCACAACTGCGCGCCGTTCGTGATGATGTATCTTTATCGACAACACCGAGATTAATTGTCGGTGGAGGTAGTAATCTGGTGCTATCAGACCATATTGACGCGTTGGTACTGCATATGTGTTTGCGTGGAAAAGCGCTGACGGCGGAAGATGAGGATTTTTATTACGTGACAGCGGCTGCCGGTGAAAATTGGCATGCATTTGTGACATGGACCTTGGGTCAAGGCTGGGCGGGATTAGAAAATTTATCCCTGATTCCGGGAACGGTCGGTGCCGCGCCAATCCAAAACATCGGTGCATATGGTGTCGAGATTCAAGACGTTTTTCATCGTTTAGAAGCCTTTGATTTTGAGACGGGCGACGTTGTTGTGATGGATAAAGCGGACTGTGCATTTGCGTACCGAGACAGCATCTTTAAACAGCAATATCGGGACCGTCGGGTGATTTTGAATGTCACTTTTGCGCTGCCGAAGCGCTGGATGCCCAAATTAGCCTACGCCGATGTGGAAAAATGGCTTTTGCAAGCGGGCGTCCAAGCGCCCACTGCGACCGATGTCAGTGAGGCAATTATCGCAATTCGACAGGCGAAATTGCCAGATCCGCAAGTCATTGGAAATGCTGGTAGCTTTTTTAAAAATCCCGTGGTGACTGCGGCGGCGCGTAACGATTTGCAACAACGTTTTCCGGCATTGGTGAGTTACCTTCAACCCACCGGCGATTACAAATTAGCCGCTGGATGGTTGATTGAACAAGCGGGCTGGAAAGGGCGTCAACTCGGTACGGTCGGCGTTTATGAAAAACAAGCACTGGTGTTGGTGAATCGCGGTAACGCTACTGGGGCCGATGTTCGCGCGCTCGCGGAGCGGATTCGTTCTGATGTCAAAAAGCAATTTGCCGTTGAGTTAGAAGTAGAGCCAAATTTTTATTGAAATTCCGAAACGGGTGACTTGGTTCGAGATGTTGGTTTTATTGACATGGGAAAGTCTTGTGAATTAATGTCAAAACGCTTATTTATTTCGGATCTGGTGCGATAATAAGGATGAGTTTTGTTATTGTTTGGCAAAATGAGCCATCAGCGCAACGAAGTCGTTGAATACCATGTGGCTTAGCGGTCATGTTGACATTCGGATCGTCCGCTTTACTTATTCATCGAATTTGGTTTGAAGTCCTTCATCTGACGTGATACACGAAAAAAGAAAATTACGCGATTCGCTGTTGATCAGTATCAGTGATCTTCGCGTTGGTATGTTTATTGCCGAGCTGGATCGGCCGTGGGAAAAAACACCCTTCATGTTGCAAGGCTTTTTGCTCACGGAGTTGCTTGATTGCCAGACACTGCAGGGAATGGTACGTGAACTGACCATTGACCCGAGCCGCAGCGACCCTTCGTCGCTCTTACATCTCCCTT
Organism: Undibacterium sp. MH2W; assembly: GCF_049340215.1. Lineage (NCBI taxonomy): Bacteria > Pseudomonadati > Pseudomonadota > Betaproteobacteria > Burkholderiales > Oxalobacteraceae > Undibacterium > Undibacterium sp. MH2W. The sequence goes on from NZ_JBMPPA010000001.1 coordinate 778,460, forward strand.
GGGATAGCTTTCATCTTCCGTTAGAAGAAAAAGAAAACACACGTGTCCAAGAGTCAACGGTGCGCGTGACTTACAGCGCGCCTCCTTCTGATCTGGATGTCAATGAAGGTTTGCCGGCCGTTGCCGCCTCGCTCAAACAAATGTGGAAAGCGGTACGCGGTGCGCCACAAGAGGCGAATGCACGCAAGAAAGTATTTAAGCCGATTCCTGAAAACAAGGTCACAGCACAGCCTGCACCGTTTTACTTGCGTTATGCCAGCGTTAACAGCGTGCCTGTTTCAACAAGTAAAGCCGAGCGGAGCACCCAATTAGTGCCGCCTTCCACGGCGTCGTTCAGTCAATTGATTGAAGGACTCTATCCGCGTGACGTTGTCTACGCGCCGCTGACGCTCATTGAACGCGTTCAAAGCATGATCATTAAATGGCGTGCGGCCAAACCTTATAAGCGTTCTACCGTGAAGCAAAACCGATTTGTTGCACGTAAAGTACGGCCTGAATACATTCCGCCAACGCTCAATTTGGTTATCTACAAAGACCGTGCGCCGATGCAGGAAGAGATCAAGCACGCTACGGTCGCCTTTGCGCGGACACAAGAATTTCTAAATAAGATGTCGCAAGACATCGATGCCGGTAAAGAACTTGAGTTAGAGCAAGTGCGGCCAGCGGTGCAGTTGCTCACAGAGAGCGTCATCGCCAATCCGGCTGCGCTGATGTGGTTAGTCCGCATGCAAAGCGAAGATAGCCAAACCTATGCCCATGGGCTCAAAGTGGCGGTGTATATGATGGCACTTGGTCGCCACCTCGGGTTCGCTCGCGAACAACTCAATGATCTGGGAATGATTGGCTTATTGATGGATGTCGGCAAACTGAGTCTGCCCGACGAAATTCTCAAAAAGCCGGCCAAGCTGGATGACCAAGAACACCAAATCATGACACAACATGTTGGTACGAGCTTGGACAAATTGCAGCAAAATGGTCCGTTGTCACAAAGCGTTTATTTGGGTATTAGTCAACACCATGAGCGCCTTGATGGTAGCGGTTATCCGGCGGGCTTAAAAGCGGCGGAGATTAGCATCTATGGACGAATGGCCGCCATTGTCGATTGTTTTGCTGCGATGACCTCCACGCGTTGTTATGATTCAACGCGCTCGGCATTCGATGCGATGAAAGAATTATTCAGGCTGGCTGAAAATAAACTGCATGCCCCGTTGGTGGAAGAGTTCGTCCAGGCGATTGGGATTTTTCCGATTGGTAGCCTGATTGAATTATCAACGGGCGAAGCGGCGATCGTTCTCGAACACAACAAACTACGACGCCTTGAACCGCAGATTTTGGTGTTGACGAATGCCGACAAAGAGCCCCTCGCACAACCTCATGTCTTTAATTTGATGCTGCAGGAAAGACAGCACGGCGAAGTGCCGATCCGTATTTTGCGTGGTCTGCCTGACGGTGCTTACGGGATCGATAGCCGTAGTTTTTATCAGGCAAAAACATGACATCCACTTCCGTCTCTTTAACACCGAGCGGTGAACCTTTACGCCTGAAATCGTGCGCTGATTTCTCTGCACGTCTTGATAGTGCGATTGCTGAAGCGTCTCCCTCGCAGATTCTAGGACTTGCTGTTATTAACCTGCAGCGTAATGATCGGATTGCTTCGCTTATTTCAGACGCACATGCGAGACACATTGAAGATCGTATCTGGTTAAGTCTCAAGCCTATTCTACGTTCTTCCGATCAACTGATTTTTGTGAGTGGTAACGAATGTTGGTTGATGATGCCAGGCTTGGCAGCGCCCGCATTAGCCATGCTCGCCGTGCACCGGATTTTAACGGTGTTAGAAGCGCCGTTGCCGATGAATCATGGCAGTGTCTACTTTAGTCCGTGTATTGGGATCGTCTGTGCGCCAATGCATGGTCTGAATGCATTAACGATGCTGCGTCTGGCAGATAACGCACAAAAAAAAGCGATGCAGGAACACCAGAAATTTTCTTTTCTGAGTGGTGATATCAACGCGAACTTGTTGCCAGAAAATTTGCCAAAGTTAGTTGCTGAAGTCATTGATGCCAATGCACTTCAGGTTGTTTATCAACCCAAAGTCAATTTGGCGACGATGCGCGTACAGTCCGTCGAGGCGCTCGTTCGTTGGCCATCTGATCATGCTGAATACATTCCAGTCAACGTATTGATCGATACCGTGGAGCGTTGCGGCCTCGTTGAAGCATTGACGTTGCAAGTATTGAGCACGGTGTTACGTGAATCGTCTCTCTGGAAAGATCTTGGCATTGATTTGCTAATCTGGGTCAATCTGTCTGCAGGGTTATTATCCCAACCGCATCTGGTGGCAACCTTGGCACATAAAATGGCCTTATGGATGAGTTCTCCCTCCAATATTGGTCTTGAGATTACCGAAAGCGCGCTGATCGAAGATGTCGGTCAAACGACAGAAGTCTTATTTGAATTAAAGAAATTAGGCTTTCATTTGTCGATCGATGATTTTGGTACGGGCTATTCTTCATTTGCCTACTTGCGCCGTTTTCCGATCGATGAATTAAAGATCGATAAAATGTTTGTGCAGGGAATGACAGAATCGATCCAAGATCGGCAGATCGTTAAAAGTATCATCGACTTGGCGCATAACTTTGGTTTGCCGGTCGTGGCAGAAGGTGTCGAGGAAGAAGCCACGCTCAACGCACTTAAGGCACTTGGCTGCGAACAAATTCAGGGGTTTTATTTCGCCAAGCCGATGCCGGCAAATGAGCTCATTCCTTGGTGTCATGCGTTTCATCAGGCGCAGCATTCATAGATGAGGCGTGTGCGTCGCTGACGTTTGAATTGAAGATAAAAAAAGGTGTTCCGATCTTGTATCGAAACACCTTTTTTATTTGTCACAGCGTTGATTGCAACGCTGATTCTTTTTAGTTTTTCGAGCTCAACGAGCTCAACGAGCTTATTGCGTTAATGGAGCTTAGCCTTTGGTTTTTGCCTCAATGGTTTCCCATTTGTCTAACGCTTCGAGCAATTGCTCATCAATCTCGGCAAAACGGGCATTGAGTTTATTCGCAGCATCAGGACCATTTTTATACAGTTCTGCATCGGCTAACTGCTCGGTAATTTGCTGTTGTTCAGCCTCGAGTTTGGCGATCAGCACTGGTAATTCCTCCAGTTCGCGCTGCTCTTTGTAGCTGAGTTTTTTTCCTTTGCTTGCTTGTGCCGCAGGTGCTGTTGCACCGTTATTGGTTGCGGTAGCGCCTACTTTGGAATCAGCCTTTGCGCTCGATTTGGTTGATGTGACAGTATTGCGATAGCGTTCCCAATCACTGTAACCACCAATAAACTCGCGCCATTGTCCTTCACCCTCAGCAACAATTACTTGGGTCACGACGTTATCGAGGAAGGTGCGATCATGGCTGACCAAGAAAACCGTTCCTGTGTATTCTTCCAATAACTCTTCCAGCAATTCGAGGGTGTCGATATCGAGATCATTGGTTGGTTCGTCAAGGACCAATACGTTCGCTGGTTTCGCAAACAATCGTGCCAGCAATAAGCGGTTACGCTCGCCACCCGAGAGAGATTTCACTGGTGAACGGGCACGTTCAGGGGCAAACAGGAAGTCACCAAGATACGACATAACGTGTTTGCGTTGACCGTTGACCTCAACCCAGTCACTGCCTGGTGCAATCGTATCCGCCAGACTCGCGTCTTCGTTGAGCTGTGCACGCATTTGATCAAAATACGCGATCTGTAATTTGCTACCTTGTTTGATGGTGCCACTATCAGGCTGATCTTCACCCAGAATCATTTTCAGCAGTGTCGTTTTACCGGCACCATTCTGACCAATGAGACCGACTTTGTCGCCACGCAGAATAATGCTGGAAAAATCACGGACGATGACTTTGTCACCAAAACTCTTGGAGATGTTTTCCATCTCGGCGACGATTTTGCCGGAACGCTCACCAGACGACACATCCAACTTGACCTGACCTTGCTGTTCACGGCGCGCACTCCGTTGCAGTCGTAACTGCTCCAGACGTTTGACACGACCCTCATCGCGTACGCGACGGGCTTTCACACCTTTGCGAATCCATACTTCTTCTTGTGCCAGAAATTTATCAAACTTCGCGTTTTCCACTTCTTCGATCTCTAATTGCTCCGCTTTACGCGTTTGATATGTCGTAAAGTTGCCAGGGAATGAAGTCAGTTTGCCACGATCAAGTTCGATAATGCGGGTCGCAACGTTGTCCAAGAAACTACGGTCATGGGTGATGAACAGGACGCTACCTTTGAAATCTTTTAACAAGCCTTCAAGCCATTGGATCGATGAAAAATCGAGATGGTTGGTGGGTTCATCGAGCAACAATACGTCAGGACCGCTGACCAATGCGCAGGCGAGGGCCACGCGTTTTTTCATACCACCAGACAAGGTTCCCATGATCGCGTCTTTCGCGAGATTGAGCTTGTCGAGGGTTGTTTCGACTTTGTTATTCAGGCTCCAGGCATCTGCTGCATCGAGTTTTACTTGAATATCATGCATGCGTTCCATGAGCGCATCATCGTTATCGCCACCGAACTGACCGGTCAGCGCTTCGTATTCTTGCAACAATGCAGGTAATTCACCTAAGCCGGAAGCAACGGCATCAAAAACGGAGATGTCTTGCGCAAACTGCGGCTCTTGTTCCACATAGGCAATGTGGATGCCTTGCTGCATGACCAATAAGCCGTCATCAATTTTGGAAGTGCGGGCGATGATTTTTAACAACGACGATTTGCCTGTACCGTTGCGACCAATTAAACCAACTCGTTCGCCGGCTTCAATAGAAAACTCTGCATGGTCGAGCAGGGCAACGTGACCAAATGCCAATTGGGCATCGCTTAATGAGATAACTGCCATAAATACCTGTGAGGTCAGCGGCGAGAAAAGCCGGACTAAATGAGAGAAAAGCCGTATTGTACGCGAGACAGACCCGCATGCCACATCTGCGGTGATGTGCGACGCAGATAAAGGGCAAATGCGTGCTTTGTCGTCATCTAGAGAAGTTGATTCGCCCCTCAGCCACGCCCATGCCGCAAAGGCAGCGGGGACAGCCTTCAATTGATTGTTCTGCCATGGTCAGGTAAGATGGCGGGCTTGTTGAATGGCTGTTAAGTCTGTTCACACCGTGTCTCGCCGTAGTTCAATGGATAGAACGTATGCCTCCTAAGCGTAAGATGTGGGTTCGATTCCCGCCGGCGGGACCAGTGTTTCCCTGATCCTCCTCCTTGTTTTCTCATGTTGATTCGTCGCAATTTTCTTGCCTTTCATGGCTTTTTATGCAACGATGCCATCACCGTATTTCGACCTCCTTGCAACATTATCCGACATAACCTCTTTTCGTAAAGGCGTGGCGTTTTGACTACCGAACAAGCGACAACCATGCCTGACTTTACGCAGGTTTCTCTTGATACACCTCGGTTACGATTGCGTCCATTGCATTTTTCAGATTCCTTGGACATGTTGGATGTCTATTCTGATCCCTTAGTGATGCGCTATGGTAGTTCACCTCCATGGACGTCCATCAGCGATGCTAATACCTCCTTAGTACGTACCGACCTTGGCATGCGCACGGGGCAATTCCTTCGATTGGCATTAACCGATCCACAGCATGATCAGTTTATCGGTGATTGCTGTTTGTTTAAGTTTGACCATCAATGTCGACACGCAGAGGTTGGCTATAGCCTCGCCGCACGCTACTGGGGGCGTGGTTACATGCAAGAGGCATTGATTGCATTACTGAACTATGGATTTGATCATCTTCACCTCAATCGTATTGAAGCGGATGTCGATCCACGTAATACCGCATCGATGGCATGCCTTGAGCGGTTGGGATTTGTAAAGGAAGGGTATCTTCGGGAACGCTGGATCGTGGATGGCGTGTTATCGGATACCGCATTATTTGGTTTGTTGCGTCGTGAATGGAAATACGCAACGAAGTAACGTCTGTTGTTTAATTAAAAAATAAAAGGGGTAGTGATGGTATTCAAGCGTACGGCAATGTTAGCGGTGTTATGGGCAGTTTTTCCATTCTCCGCAATGGCAGAAGATATAGTCATTAGCAGCACCTTTAATAGCGTGTCGACGATTTCAGAGCAGGCGCAAGAATTTGCAAACAAATGTCTCCCTACCACCGCTGCAGCCTTCCTAAAAATGGTCAGGGATGCCGGCACGGCATCAACGGTGGTCACACGTAACAGTGATCGCATGAAGCCATTTTTGGTGGTCAATGGCACGCGGACTATTTGTGTTGCCCAATCCTCGAAAGGCTACCCTATATTGCCTACTGAGGTGTTTGAGCAAACGATTAATTTTAACGAGATGCCAGCAGAGGACCAAAAATCCTTGCAAACATCGTTGGCACGCCAACTGGCGTTGACAGGTGCTGCAAACGCATTGATTAAGACAGAGGGCGGTAATGCGATGGGTGTGTATTACATGTTTACATCCGATAACCCACTCAAGTTTTACTATCATCTGGCATTTTTAAAGCTCAATGAAATTGATGAGTCCAAGTTTGCCTTTGTGACCAGCTCAAAGGGACCGGTTTCTTCTACGGCACGTAACCAACCGCCGGAAAGTTTTAAACCGCTTTATCAAAAATAAGCCTCACTATCGACGCGAGCTGATGTTGTGCCTTACTCAGCTCGCCGTCCATTATGTGATCTTGATCGCGTGTTCTATCCACTTTTGACGCCAAAGCGTTATCGCCTCGTTCCAAAAATCGCTGATCGTCGTGCAATGCGGGTTCACTGGCAATTGCAGAAAATGCGCGGCTGGGAGTAAAGCATCGTGCAGGAGATCATTGTCGCCACGATCAAAAGCCAATGCCCCTGTTTGCTTCGAGAGTTTTTCGCCGAGCGCGTTGTTCACCACCGGTACGTGCAAGTACCTTACCCTTGGTAATCCTAAAACCTGTTGAAGATAAATTTGCCGCGCGGTGGAGTCGAGCAGATCGGCACCTCGGACGATATCGGTCATCCCTTGTTCTGCATCATCAACAACAACAGCGAGTTGATATGCCCAAAAGCCATCGGCGCGTTTGAGAATAAAATCGCCAACCTCGGTGCTGATATCCTGTTGTTGCGGACCAAGGTAGCGGTCTTCAAAATGAACAACGTGATGCGGTTGGGGTAAACGTAGCCGCCAAGCGCGCGGTACTTTTCCGGCGACTAACCCATCACGACAGGTGCCGGGGTAAATTTGGCTGACTGGTTCACCTCGGCGTAGGCGGGAGTCGGCAATTTCTTTGCGCGAACACCCACAAGGATACACTTGATCGCCGAGTCGTTCGATGGCCTGCTGGTAGAGCGACTGTCGCTGGCTTTGCCACGTGACGTCACCGTCCCACTGCATGCCGCAGCGTTGTAAGGAGTGCAGAATATGGGAGTCAGCACCTTGGACGTTGCGGTCAAAATCCAGATCTTCGATACGGACAAACCATTGTCCACCATGGGCTTTCGCATCGAGATAACTGGCCATGGCGGCGACCAGCGAGCCTTGGTGTAAAGGACCCGTCGGCGAGGGTGCGAAGCGGCCCCGATAAATGGGTTTATGCATGTGAGTGATTTCCAAGCAACAGACTTTGTACAACGGGTTCTTTGAGTTTTTGTAAAAACCAATGCAGTGCCTTGCCTTTATTGGTTTGCCGCCAGACGTAGCAACAGGTTTCTGTCGGACGTTGATGATCGGTGCGCTTTTCAACTAACTGATGGGATTGCAAATAGCGGGTAGCCATCGCGCGGGGGAGGTGCCCGCATCCTAAGCCCGATAGCTGGGCGGCGAGTTTTGCTTCGACCGAGGGGACTGTGAGGGTATCTTGCCCACTCAACAAACCTGCAGTCATGGTAGGAAGACTTCGTCCGGTGTCACCAATGGCAATGGCGCGGTATTGCTGTATCAATTCAGTACTGAGGGGTTCGTCAGCGCGTGCCAGTGGATGGTCTGGGGCAACCGCGAAAACCCAATCGATGGCACCGAGCACGCGGGTTTGTAAGTCGCCTTGCATACGAATCGCATCTGGACCGTCATAGGCCGCACCGATCGCCAGATCAGCGCGACCGGTGATCATTGACTCCCAGACGCCAGATAAAATTTCTTGAGAAAATCGTAATCGCGTACCGCAATTTTGTTGTTCAAATTCTTTGATTAAGGGGAGCAAGTGATCAAATTGAATGATGCCATCGAGGACAATTCTGAGCTCTGATTCCCAGCCGGTTGCTGTTCGTTTGACGCGGTTTTCGAGTTCTTGCGCCGCATTGAGCAGATGTCGTCCCTGCGACAAAAGCTCCGTGCCAGCAGGCGTGAGCTTGGCGCGATGTCCTCGGCGATCATAGAGTAAGACGTCGAGATCTTCTTCTAGTTTTCGGATGCTGTAGGTAATGGCAGAGGGCACTTTATCTAAGGCCATGGCTGCGGCCGCAAAGCTACCTTTACGGTCAATCGCATCAAGAATTTGTAGTGCTTCGAGGGTGATGTTCATTATTGTTCAAAATTTCTGAATGATTCGTATGAAATTTTACCCTTATATTGGATCTTGTCCTTGTATATAGTACGTACATTCATCAAATAAACTGAATTGGAGCGAATATGATTACCCTTAGATTGTCTCAAGACCGCGGTCCTGCGAATCACGGTTGGCTCAAGTCTTTCCATAGTTTTTCATTCGCTGAGTATTATGATCCACAACACATGGGTTTTGGACCACTGCGTGTGATCAATGATGACTGGATTGCGCCGGGCATGGGCTTTGGTACACATCCGCACAAAGACATGGAAATCATCACCTATGTCTTAGAAGGCGCGATCGCACACAAAGACAGTATGAACAACGGCAGTACGATTCGTCCTGGAAACGTGCAATACATGAGCGCAGGCACCGGGGTGCGCCACTCTGAATTCAATCCATCGACAACAGAACACACCCAGTTGTTGCAAATTTGGATACAACCTAATGTCTTGAACGTGCCGCCGCTGTACGAAGAAAAAGAATTTAGCCGTGAGCAAAAAGAAGGTAAATTATGCGTAGTGGCGTCCTCCGATGGCGCAGAGGGTTCGATTAAAATTCGCCAGAATGCCCGCTTACTGATCGGCTTGTTTGATGGTGAGCAGCAACAAGAAATGGCATTGCACCCTGATCGCCTGACGTATGTTCATTTGGCGCGCGGTGAGTTGACTGTGAATGGTGTTGTTCTGAAGACGGGCGATGCCATGAAATTACAGAATGAGCAGTTGTTGCAGTTAAGTGCAGGAAAACAGGCAGAAGTATTGGTATTCGATCTGCCAAAGTAATTGATTCACATTAACCGATATTGATCGTTTTCATCCTAGGAGAAAAACATGACAAAAGTAGCGATTGTGTACCACTCAGGTTACGGCCACACCACCAAAGCAGCGGAGGCAGTGCAGGCAGGCGCGATTGCAGCGGGCGCAGAGGCAGAACTGATTTTGATCGATAAAGACGGCAACATCACGGACGACCAATGGGCATCGTTAGCAGCGGCTCAGGCGATCGTTTTTGGTTCGCCAACTTACATGGGAACAGTATCGTGGCAGTTCAAAAAATTTGCTGATGCAAGCTCTAAGCCTTGGTACACCCAAGTGTGGAAGGATAAAATCGCCGCTGGTTTCACAAACTCAGCAACGATGAACGGTGACAAACTGTCGACCTTGCACTATTTGTTCACGTTCTCCCAACAGCACGGCATGATCTGGGTTGGCACAGGCCTGATGCCATCGAACAGCAAAGCAGCGCAGCGCAATGACATTAACTTCATTGGTAGCTCAAGCGGTTTGATGACGCAGTCCCCATCCGATTCTTCCCCAGAAGAAGGTCCATTGCCAGGCGATTTGGAAACAGCAAAATTGTTCGGTCAACGCATTGCGACTGTCGCTAAAAAGCTGGCGTAAGTAAATAACAAAGGTGGAGCTTGCTCCGCTGATGGCGTGAGACTGAAGTTGGTGTCACGCGATGATAATCAAAACGGCCCTGTCACTTCTCCCTGACAGGGCCGTTTTTTATTGCGCATCAATTGCATCAACTTCACGCTCACCATCATTTACCGCTACAATCGTTATTGGTTTTTCATCGACTATTTCCTCATTTTTTACCATCGCCATGACAAGAACAATGATCAGACAGTGTAAGCAAATTGGAGCCGGACTCATCCTCAGCGTGATGTCTTCACAGGTACTTTCTCAGCAACCAGCAACAGCCGTTGTCAGCGAACCTGTCTTACGTGCCCATTTAGCATTTTTAGCCGATGATCTATTGGAAGGGCGCGGTACCGGGCAGCGTGGTGGTGATCTGGCAGTGCGTTATTTGGAAACGCAAGCCAGTCTCATTGGCCTACAGCCATTACCATCGGATCAAGTGAAAGGATTCAGACAGCCGGTCCGTCTTGTGGGGAGTAAAACCCTCCCTGAAAGCACCGTGAGATTTGAAATTAATGGACAAGCGTACTCGCCGCAATTAGGCACAGACGTTGTCTTTGGCTCATCAGGTGGTAAAACGGATGTTGCCTTTGATGCGCCGGTGGTCTTCGTTGGCTATGGCGTGCGTGCGCCCGAAGAGCATTGGGATGATTTCAAAGGCACGGACCTCAAAGGTAAATTACTGGTGATGATGGTCAATGACCCACAACCTACAGCAGAAGAACCGAATCGGTTTGCAGGTAAGGCGCTCACCTATTACGGTCGTTGGACGTATAAATTTGAAGAGGCCGTTCGGCAGGGCGCAGCGGGTGTTTTGCTCATTCATACGACGCCATCTGCTACATACGCATGGAATGTGCCACAAACCAGTTTTAGCCATGAGCGTTTTAGTATCGCCAATACGGGTAATGCCTTCGAAGGTTGGATGCAAGACGCGGTCGCTCAGCAATTGTTCAGCAAGGCTGGTCAACAGTTAGACGAGTTGCGGGCACGTGCGGAAACCCGTGATTTTTCGCCGGTGAATCTCAATGCGATCGCTCATGTCAAACTCAAGAGCGAGGTACGTCGCGTCGAACAGTTTAACGTGATAGGGATGGTGCCAGGTACTGACCCGATACTGAAAAAAGAAGCGGTGGTGTATTCGGCACATTGGGATCACCTAGGCATCGAGACACGCGCTGATGGCTCAACCCATATTTTCAATGGTGCGGTCGATAACGCCTCCGGTTCGGCGGCGTTACTAGCCATGGCGCAAGCGGCCGTTCATCATCCAGCAAAACGGACACAGATTTTTTTCTGGCCAGCTGCCGAAGAGCAGTATTTACTGGGCAGTGCTGCCTATGTATCTAACCCGCCGTGGCCCTTAGCGAAAACCGTAGCTGATCTCAATTTGGATAGCATGAATTTTGTGGGCAAAACGCGTGATATTGGCATCGAAGGCAGCGAACGTAGCAGCCTCCATGCCAACGCCGTCAACGTTGCCAAGAAAATGGGCTTACAGATTGCGCAGGCGGCACCCGATTTAGGTGGTGCATTTTTCCGAGCCGATCACTTTAACTTTGCGCGAGCTGGCGTTCCTGCATTTAATGTTGGATCTGCTGTGTTTTCAGGCGATGGCCACTTTGATTTCGACCAACATGGCATAGCAGATGCCAACAGTAAAATGTTGGGCTTTAAAAATGATTACCACACAGAACGCGATAAGTATTACCCCGAATGGGATTTGAGCGGTATGCAACAGCAAGCGCAATTTACCCTCAACCTTGGATATGACGTTGCTAATGCGAAGTCAATGCCGGTATGGAATAAAGGGGACGCGTTTGGTCAGCAACGACAAGCCGTTTCTGCGAAATAGAGCGACGAAATAGAACGCGTCTCTCACTTCAATCGTGAGAAAGTGAAGGATAGCAGCGCAGTCACATTCGTGTGCTGCGCTGTTTTTTTGGGGTACTTTAGCGTTGCGAGAGCGCGAGTTTTACCGCTAAGCCAGCAAACACCACTGCTGCTGTGCGGTTCATCCAGCGTTGTGCTCTTGCTGAACTGCGTAATCGTTGTCCTGCCGTTGCAGCAAAATAACTAATGCTGCCAAAGGCAATGATGGTAGCAACAATAAAGACTGCCCCAAGTTCGATCAATTGCATCGCAACGGATCCTCGGTCTGCAGACACAAACTGCGGTAAAAACGCCAGAAAGAAGAAGACGACTTTGGGATTTGTTAAATTCATAATCACCCCGCGCAAATACAGTTGGCGGGTTTGAAGTTGTGTCGCGGTGATGCTGGTATCTTCACTTACCGGAGCCCAAAACGCCCCCCAAGCAAGATAAGCAAGATAGGCCGCGCCTAACACTTTCAGAATCAGAAACGCCATCGCCGACGCGGCGAATACGGCCGCAAGACCCAATGCAATCGCCAGCGTATGTACGACTAGTCCGGTACATAAGCCTAGCACGACCAACATGCCTGCTTTGCGTCCTTGCGTTGCTGACTGCATGAGCACAAAAATATTGTCTGGGCCAGGAGAAAGGCCTAAGACAAGTGAGAAACCAAAAAAAGTCAGCGCGGTTTGAAAACTCAGCATGGAAATCCCTCAAAGTAAAATTGCATGATGCCAAAGACATTATGCAATTTTTTTTGAGGAATTAGCGAATTTGATTGGCGCGGAGTAAGACGCGTTCAGTAATTTTGTTTGGAACGCCTTTGCCTTGCAGATATTCAATAGCACAGCTTGTACCGTACGATTGCTGAAGACCGAGTCCAATATTGATGTAGTCTTGGGTGAGTTCATCGATGCTGATGGGGGCTTCTTCGATGAAATAGTGACGATTTGCTTTTAATGCTGTTGTTGATGGGACCATCATGTCAGACTCCATATTCATTCATACTGCATTGCATCAAACATACTGAAAAAACATTATTTCTCTGGTGTAACTAGCGAAATGATCTGTCAGTGGCACAAATGGTTTGCGCCGTGAAACAAGAAAAGAAGCATTGTTGAATGTGCGCCAATTATAGTCGTCTTACGTCTAGAAAAATGTGTTTCGCTGCAAAATAGTCACAGAAAAATATTTCTACGACGAGAAGTTTATACAGGAGAATGATTTCTGTTGATCTTCTTGATATAGGTTGTTGCGCTGCATCAAAAAGGCATGAGAAAGGCGTGAGGAGTGGACGAGGAATGGACGAGGAATGGACGAGGAATGGACGGCGAGCGGCTGATGAGTGATCAACGACGCTGCGAATAGCGTACGAGAAGGGGGATTTGACGCCCCTATGTAGGCAGGGGCGCCAGTCACCTGCTGATATACAAATCGGCAGGTGATGCACGCTTTATAGTGCAGTGCGCAAGGCAAATAATTCAGGGAAAAGAACCACATCGAGCATTTTCCGGAGGTAACTGACGCCAGCGGTGCCACCTGTGCCAGTCTTAAATCCGATAATCCGCTCAACGGTCGTTACATGGCGGAAACGCCAGATACGGAACGCCGTTTCCATATCGACAAGTTTTTCTGCCAACTCATACAAAGACCAATGTTGCTCAGGTGCTTGATACACCTGTAGCCACGCTGCTTTCACCGACTCATTGGCTTCGACAGGTTGCGTCCAGTCGCGTTGTAAGCGTGACGGATCGATCGCGAAACCATTGCGCGCCATCAGCATGATCGCTTCATCATAAATGGAAGGTGTCCGCAAGGCTGAATCCAGTGTCGCGTGGATCTCTGGCTTACTTTCATGGACGGTAAGCATCGTGGCGTTTTTATTGCCAAGCAGATACTCTAATTCACGATATTGATGCGACTGAAAACCCGACGAGGCACCCAAGTAAGGACGAATGGCCGTATATTCGCTCGGCGTCATGGTTGCTAACACATCCCATGCATGGACCAACTGATCCATAATCCGTGCAACGCGCGACAGCATCTTAAATGCGGGTGGTAAATCATTGTGGTGAATATGCTGACGCACCGCATGCAATTCATGCAGCATCAGCTTGATCCACAACTCGCTTGTTTGATGCTGAACGATAAACAGCATTTCATTGTGATTCGGAGAGCGTGGGTGTTGCGCGCTTAAAATCTGATCGAGACCGAGGTAGTCCCCATAACTCATCGATTCTGAAAAATCGAGTTGTGCACCGTGCCAGGACATGGGGCATTTGCCAGCGGCTTCATTGTGATTACTCATGATGGTTCTTTCTTAATTCTGTGAAGAAGAGCGGTGAATGCGGGTTCAAGTCACTGCATTACGTTGCAGGTTGGTGTCATAGGCTTGTTGATCCAAGATATCACGCAAGGTCTCAACTGCATCCCACACATCGACATACCGCACATATAACGGTGTAAACCCAAAACGCATAATCGCTGGTTCACGATAATCACCAATCACACCACGACCAATCAAAGCCTGAATCACCGCGTAGGCATGTGGATGCTTAAAGCTCGCTTGGCTACCGCGTTGATGGTGATCTCGTGGTGTCACGAGTTCTAACGGATGGGCGGCACAACGTTGCTCAACCAAAGCAATAAACAGATCGGTCAGTGCCAGCGATTTCTGACGAATCGCCTGCATGTTGGTCTTACCGAAAATATCCAATCCACAACCAACCAGCGCTAAAGACACAATGGGTTGTGTGCCACACAATGCACGGCGAATCCCTGGTGTTGGTGCAAATTCAGGTGCCATTGCAAACGGACTTGCATGTCCCCACCACCCTGAGAGAGGATGATTAAATGCCGCTTGGTGACGCATGGGTACCCAAATAAATGCGGGCGCACCTGGGCCGCCATTGAGGTACTTATAAGTGCAACCAACTGCGAAGTCAGCATGGGCCGCATTGAGTTCAACCGGCAGGGCGCCGCCGGAATGCGCTAAATCCCATAACGCCAGCGCACCGTGTTGATGAACGAGTGCAGTGACCGCTGCCATGTCATGTAAATAGCCAGTGCGATAATTGACATGCGTGAGCATCACAAGTGCGGTCTCGTTATTTAGAACCGTTGCGAGTTCTTCAGGCGAATCAATCAACACAATACGGTAGCCACGATCGAGCCACTGTGTGATCCCTTGTGCCATGTAAATGTCGGTCGGGAAGTTGCTGCGCTCGGTAATGATGGTTTTACGCTGGCTGTCTGTCGATTGTATTTGCAGCGCGGCTGCAATCGCTTTAAACAAATTGATCGATGTGGAATCGGTCACGACCACTTCATTTTTTTCAGCACCAATCAAGGGGGCAAGTTGATTCCCCAATGTCGAAGGCAAGTCAAACCAGCCTGCTTTGTTCCAACTGGTGATTAAATCATTTCCCCATTCTTGCGCGATCACCTCTTGCGCCCGTTGCAGTGACGCTTTCGGGCGCGCGCCCAAGGAATTGCCGTCGAGGTAAATAACGCCTTCTGGCACAATAAATTCGTCCCGTAATGGGGCTAAAGGATCTAACTGATCCAGACGTTCGCAATCAGCGCGGGTGGCAATGGTGGTCATGAGGGCTCCTGAGTTTCAATAGGCTATGTGTGATGGTGGTGATGGTGGGGCATTCATCTCATCGCGAGCGCAACACTGCTCGCACTGGACTCGCGTCCAATCCCGCTAGTTTTAATGGCAGGCAAATCAATTCGTAATCACCCTCTACAACGTCGTCGAGAACAACGCCTTCTAAAATCGCCATCTGATGTTTTTTGACGCATAAGTGGGCATCCAGTGTTTTTGATTGCTCTGGATCGAGTGAGGGACTATCAATACCAATGAGACGAACACCATGCGCGGCCAATACATCAATCGCTGCAGCGGATACCGAAGGGAAATGACTATCCCACTGTTTGAGTGGTGCTGTTTGGTACGTGCGGAACAAAACGCGAGGAGGAAGCTGTTGAAGGTGCGGCGCAATGTGTTCTGGTAGGACTTGTGCCGCGCCAATGCAATGAATCACGCGGCAAGCACCGATATACGTGTCAAGATTCACTTCATCGATAGACTTCCCATCGACATCATAGTGCGACGGTGCATCGCAATGCGCACCGGTGTGCGTTGACATCGTGATCTTACTGACCTTGACGGGGCAGCCATCAGCAATCTGCCAGGTCGTTTCAGCGACATAGGCACTGTCTCCCGGCCAGACCGGAATCCCTGTTTGGATTGTGGGACTGATATCCCACAATTGAGAGGACGTTGACATACATTCTCCTGTTCAAATCATGCAGAGATTTTATGTCGGATCGTCTGAATAATTCTTGCAAAGTTGGGGCGTAAAGTGATGTGTTTCGGCATATACTGCGAATATTTAGTCAATTATTGAAATAATTATCGTTATTCGACTTTTGCATCGCATCATTTGCTGTTTTTGTGATGTTTTGTGCGGGAAAATTCTAAATGCATCCTTGGTTTGACGATCCATGGAGGATGACATGCACTAATCGAGAGTGAAACCATGCAACTTGACCCAACTGATTTAAAAATTCTGCAACAACTGCAAGAAGATGGTCGCATTAGCAACCAAGATTTAGCCGATAAAGTATTTTTATCCCCTTCCTCCTGTCTTCGCCGCGTACGTATGCTAGAAGAGGCCGGTGTCATTCATCATTATTGTGCGGTAGTGGATGCGACGAAAGTCGGTTTGGAAGTGGATGCCTTCGTGCAGGTCACGATGCGGCGAGATGTCGAACAATGGCACGAAAATTTCTCAAAAGCACTGCTGCAATGGCCGGAAGTGATTGGTTCCTACATCATTACAGGTGAAGCAAATTACCTACTCAGAGTCCGTGCGCGCAATTTGAAACACTATTCCAGTTTTGTCTTGGAGCGTTTGTACAAGACGACTGGGGTATTGGATATTCGGTCGAATATTGTGTTGCAGACGCTGAAGGATACGCACCAGATTGATGTGGGGTTGATGCGGGACGGGAGCTAATTTCTACTGCGTCCCTCCTGTGAAGTTGCAAGCCCAGCATCTCCACAATTCGTCGCTCCCACGAAGGCGGGAGTCCAGCAACTCCAAACACCGTCGCTCCCGCGAAGGCGGGAGCCCAGTGGCGCGGTAGCGCCTTGTTGGATGGGGAATGTTTATTTCAGCAGAAAAGCGCATTCGCGCACTGGATACTCCGCCTGCGCGGAGTATGACGAAATTTGAGGTGCGCGGAGTATGAAGGAATTGAGGTGCACGGAGTATGACGAAATTGAGGTGCACGGAGTATGACGGGGTTAAATTGCGTAGTGAGTCCAGTTACGTCAAATACCGTCGCTCCCGCGAAGGCGGGAGTCCAGTGGCGCGGTAGCGCCTTGTTAGAAGGGGAATGTTTATTTCAGCAGAAAAGCGCATTCGCGCACTGGATACTCCGCCTACGCGGAGTATGACGAAATTTGAGGTGTACGGCGCATGACGAAATTGAGGTATGCGGCGTATGACGAAATTGATTTGTACGGAGTATGACGAGGTTATGGCACGCGGAGTATGACGGAGTTGAGTTTCGTGGAGTATTGCGGGGTTAAGTTGCGTAGTGAGTCCAGTTACACCAAATACCGTCGCTCCCGCGAAGGCGGGAGCCCAGTGGCGCGGTAGCGCCTTGACCTTAATTACTGCCCCCAAAAAATCCCAACATCAACATCCCGCACTTATTGACTGAGCAATAACGCTTTCAATAGACCAGCTGCTGGCCCTTTGTTGGCCCACGTTTGCGTCAGGTCGAGGTCGCCGTTGGTGCTGACGATGATGAGGATGTTGCCGTTTTGAACGTCGACAAGGTTCAAAATTCGGATGCCGGCAATCCAGCCTTGGCGTTCGACGATGACGGTAGGATTCTTTTCGTCTGCACCGTTGAATGGATAGACCCACACCCCAAGTGCGCCGCCGACGGCGTTAGGCTTGATCATCTCTGCGCGTGATTTAGTGGACAAATACTTCCCTTTGATGAAGGCTCGATCAAACGCGAGGAGATCTTTTAAGGTCCCAAATGAGGAACCTGCTGCACCGTAGCTCGCAAAGTTCACTTCTGGTTCTGGCTGACCGCCGAGGCTGCCATGCACATGGTCTTTGTTATCGGGCATCGCGGCTGTATAAAAACCTGCACTGTTCATGCCTGCCGGCACGAAAATGCGTTGTTTCAACAAATCGGCATACGTTTGTTTGGTGATTTTTTCTAATAAAGCACCCAATACCATGTAATCACAATTGTTGTAATCAAAGGTAGTGCCCGGTTGGGAGTTCATCTGACCAGCACACATGCCAGTAGCAAATTTTTTCATATCGTCGCCATTGTTCGCGTTCAGCATATGAAATGTTGGCACAGCATTGTCGTTAAAAAGGCCAGAATAATGCGTTAGAAATTGGCGCAGTGTGACCTTGCTAACAGCGGGGTTGGGATAGTCTGGCCAATACGTACCCAATGGTTGATCTAGTTGGAGATGCCCCGCTTCTACTTCCTGCATGACCATGATCGCTGTCATCTCTTTCGTGATAGACGCAAATCGGAAGGTGCGATTGATATCGCCAAAATCGCCAATGGCAGCTTTGTACAAGAGCTTGTCACCGCGCGCCGCCAGAATTGCCCCTTGAAAGCCCGTTTGTTGCAATGCTTTCGCCGCGAGCTCGATGTCGTTATTGACGTTTGTCGTTGCTGCAAATACGGTATCACTCGACGCACACAAACCAGCGAACACCAATGTGAGGGTACTGACAACATGGCGGGAATACTGATAAAAACGGGACATGAACTTTCTCCGAGTGGGAATAATGTCTAACATGCAATAAAATCCAATATAGTGTAACAAATCATCCCTCACAGGTGGTTGGTTTAGCGGAGAGTGATAGCACTTTGTTCCCGAGAAATATTTTCTGATAATCGTCTGACTAGACACATTGACCAAGTCGCCACCATGATTTTTAGTAATAAATTCGTCACGACTCAAAAATATCGTCTCGCCCCCGATATATAATGCGGCACCATGAATTTAATCAGAACTCTCGCTTCCATTAGTGGCATGACCATGTTGTCGCGCGTTTCGGGCCTCGCCAGAGATGTGCTGTTCACAACGTATTTTGGTGCCAATTCAATGACGGATGCATACAACATTGCATTCCGGATTCCTAACCTGTTACGTCGCTTGTTTGCGGAAGGGGCTTTCGCGCAGGCGTTTGTTCCTATTTTGGCGGAATATAAGACCCAGCAAGGTAATGAGGCTACAAAGAATTTGGTCGATCATGTGGCGACTTTACTGACCTGGGCGCTTCTTATTACCTGTTTTTTAGGCATTGTCGGTGCCCCTGTGATTTTGTATTTTGCGGCCAGTGGGTTGGTGCATAAAGACGATATATTTCAAGCCACAGTGTTGATGACGCGGATTATGTTCCCGTACATTGGATTTATGTCCATGGTCGCATTGGCAGGGGGGATATTAAACACATGGCGCGAATTTAAAATTCCGGCTTTTACACCGGTGATTTACAACCTGACCTCGATTGCAGCAACCTTGTGGTTGTCGCGTTTCATGGAGCAGCCGATTTATGGACAGGCGATTGGTGTCTTTATCGGTGGCGTCTTGCAACTGTGGATACAAGTACCTGCGCTGGTAAAAATCGGGATGTTGCCGCGCATTGGCTGGCGTCCTGCCGCTGCGTGGCAAGATGAGGGGGTGCGGCGTATCGTTCGCAATATGTTGCCGGCCATCGTTGCTGTGTCGGCGTCGCAGATTAGTATTCTGATTAATACCAGTCTCGCTTCGCGGATGGTGGCGGGCAGCACCAGTTGGCTTGCGAGTGCAGATCGTTTGATGGAATTCCCGACAGCGTTGTTGGGTGTTGCACTTGGAACCATTCTGTTGCCGGGTTTATCGAAAGCGAACGCTGATGGTGATACAGCCGAATACTCTGCCTTATTGGACTGGGGCTTACGTTTAACGTTTTTATTGGCCATGCCAGCAGGTGTTGCATTGGCAACGATTCCAGTGCCCTTGACCGCGACCTTATTTCATCATGGTCAGTTTGATGCTCATGCCGTCAGCATGACGTCGAATGCGCTTGTGGCCTATGGTATTGGCTTAATCGGTCTGATCGTCGTCAAGATTCTGGCACCGGGATTTTATGCGCGACAAGATATTCGTACTCCTGTCAAAATTGCCGTGAGTGTCATGATTGCGACGCAATTGATGAATCTGGTTTTTGTACCGATGTTTGCACACGCTGGGCTGGCTTTATCCGTCGGTTTGGGGGCATGCGTCAATGCCAGCTTTTTGTTTTTTGGTTTGCGTCGGCGTGGTATTTTTCATCCGCACAAAGGATGGGGGATGTTTTTGCTCAAACTCTTTGCTGCCTTGTTGTTGATGGCTTTTGTTTCCCTTTGGATCGCTGATCAATTTAATTGGTTAGCCATGCGTGATACACCATTCCGTCGGATTGGCGCTTTGTTGATGTTGATTTTGGCATCCATGGCGACGTATTTCGCTGCACTTGGTGTCATGGGATTCCGTCCGAAGGATTTCAAAAAAATGGCAAAGACGTAACGACGTAGAAGATCTTCTTCCACAAAACGTTCATCCTTTTCATGTGGCTTGTGTTCGTCGCCGATCAAGCGACAGACCGTTACAAGAAAACACCGACACGATGTCATCGGCGATGATGGTTGCCCCGTTAATGGCTTATGTGTTTCAGATGTTAAAAAGGATGTTCATCATGTTAAAACGTATTTTTGCCCTCGGTGCTGTTATCGCTGCTGGCGCTGCTTTCAGTTCTGGTACTGCCAATGCACAAGGCGTTAATCTCTCCGTATCGGTTGGTGAACCGGGATTCTACGGTCAGATCGATATTGGACATGTTGGAGCACCAGCCGTTGTCTATTCTCAGCCAGTCATCATTGCGCGACCAGCGGTCGGGTATATTGCTGAACCACTCTATCTTGTCGTACCACCAGAACATGTCAGACATTGGAATCGCTATTGCGACTACTACCATGCCTGTGGACGTCACGTTTATTTTGTACAGGAGAGATGGTACTCACAAGTCTATGCGCCGCAATATAGAGCACATGCTCATGAGTGGTATCCAGAACGCGGACGTGGATACTATGAAGGACGCCATGAGGAGCGTCATGAAGAGCATCGGGATGAGCGCCGCGATGAACGTCGTGATGATCGACATGATGATCGGCATGATGAGCACCGTGAGGGCCGTGGAGACAATCGTGGCGAACATGGTGACCACGGCGATCACCGAGAAAATCAGTGGCGCTAATGTAAGAAATGAAGTTGATTGCTGACGTCGATATGCTCACTTCAGCAATCAAACGACTTTACATTAAACGAAGTGACAGACGTAATCTAAGGTCTCTACCGTTTCAATCTCAAAACTGGCATTGGCTGGAACATTGAACTTCTGGCCGCCTTCATACGTTTTCCATTCACTTTCGCCTTGAATGCGGATGTTGCATTTGCCCGCATTGAGTTCCATGATTTCTGCAGCGCCGGTATTAAAAACTAGGCTAGATGGGAAAATAACGCCGATCGTTTTTTTGCTACCGTCTGCAAATAATACTGTGTGCGAAACGCATTTGCCGTCAAAATAAATATTCGCTTTTTTGACAACGCTGACTTGATCAAATTGAGAGTCCATGTTGTTTTCAGTGTAAAGAGTAAAAGAAAAAAGGCCAGACGAAAAAAAGCCTGCGTCAACGGATGTGCGCAGGCTTTATTCATCGGACGTTGTGACGTCCGATCGGTTGCTGCGTTATTGGCCGCGTTTTGCGCGTGCGTTTGCTGCGATACGCATACGTAAAGCGTTGAGCTTAATGAAGCCGCCAGCGTCTGCCTGGTTATAGGCACCACCGTCTTCATCGAATGTTGCTATGTTCATGTCGAACAGGGAATCTGTTTTGGAATCACGTGCAACTGTGATGACATTGCCTTTGTACAGCTTAACGCGTACCCAGCCATTGACCGTTTGTTGTGTGTGGTCAATCAATGTCTGCAATGCCAGACGTTCTGGTGCCCACCAGTAGCCGTTGTAAATCAGGCTGGCGTAACGTGGCATCAAATCATCTTTTAGATGCGCTACTTCGCGATCCAAAGTGATCGATTCGATCGCACGGTGTGCGCGCAACATGATCGTGCCGCCTGGAGTTTCATAGCAGCCGCGTGACTTCATGCCAACATAGCGATTTTCGACCAGATCCAAGCGACCGATACCGTGTTTTCCACCGAGGCGGTTCAACTCTGTCAGCACCGTTGCTGGCGACATACGTACGCCGTTCAATGCAACGATATCACCACGTTCAAATTCGATGTCCAGGTATTCTGGCGCATCTGGTGCTTGTTCTGGGCTGCAAGTCCAACGCCACATTGTTTCTTCGGCTTCAGCACTTGGGTTTTCGAGGTGGCGACCTTCAAAGCTGATGTGCAACAAGTTGGCGTCCATCGAGTAAGGAGCGCCACCGTTTTTGTGCTTTTGATCGATTTCGATGCCAGCATCTTCGGCATACTTCATCAGTTTTTCACGTGACAACAAGTCCCATTCGCGCCATGGAGCGATGATCTTGACGCCTGGCATCAAGGCATACGCGCCCAATTCAAAACGAACCTGATCGTTACCTTTGCCTGTCGCGCCGTGAGAAATGGCGTCGGCACCTGTTTCTTTGGCGATTTCAATGAGGCGCTTAGCGATCAATGGGCGGGCAATCGATGTACCCAGCAGGTATTCACCTTCATAGATGGTATTAGCACGGAACATCGGGAAGACGAAGTCACGGACAAATTCTTCACGTACGTCATCGATATAGATGTTTTCTGGCTTGATACCAAATTTGATTGCTTTCGCACGTGCTGGTTCGAGTTCTTCGCCTTGACCCAGATCGGCTGTAAAGGTGACGATTTCGCACTGGTAGTTATCTTGCAGCCATTTCAGAATGACGGAGGTGTCCAAACCGCCTGAGTAGGCGAGGACGACTTTTTTAATATCGCTCATGATGTACTTTCGAAAAAAATGCTGTCAAAAAAATGCTGTCTATACAAGCGGATGGATGGGCATCAGGATCCGAGGATTGTGTCCACAGCATTTGCTGACGTGAACACATGATCCTAGGACTGATGCGCTGCTGGCTTAACGGATTTCGCCGACGACCAGATATTCCAATAACGCTTTTTGCACGTGTAGACGGTTTTCTGCTTCGTCCCAGACAACAGATTGCGGACCGTCGATAACACCTGCGGAAACTTCTTCACCACGATGTGCTGGCAGACAATGCATAAACAGCGCGTCTGGATTGGCGCGTGCCATTTTTGCTTCATCGACAATCCAGCCATCAAATGCTTTTAAGCGTGCCTGGTTTTCGGCCTCGTATCCCATGCTTGTCCATACATCGGTGTTCACCAGATCAACGCCTTCGCAGGCATCCGATGGATTGTCAAACACGGTATATTGTGATGGATCAGCGGTGACGAGCGACATGTCCATGTCGTAGCCCTTCGGGGTCGAGATATGCAGGTGGAAATTAAATACCTGCGCTGCCTGCAGCCACGAATAGAGCATATTGTTCGCATCACCTACCCAAGCTACTTTTTTACCTGTGATCGAACCGCGGTGTTCAATATAGGTGAATACGTCTGCCAATACTTGGCAGGGGTGATGTTGATTCGTCAAACCATTGATGACCGGAACACGAGAGTTCGCGGCAAAACGCTCGATCATCTCTTGTTCAAACGTACGAATCATAATAATGTCGCACATACGCGACATGACCTGTCCTGCGTCTTCAACGGGTTCACCGCGTCCGAGTTGGCTATCACGGGTATTCAGATAGATGGCTGCGCCGCCAAGCTGGTGCATGCCAGCCTCAAACGACAGGCGGGTACGTGTCGAATTCTTTTCAAATACCATGACCAATGTTCGGTCCAGCAATGGATGATAGGTCTGGTAAGCCTTAAACCGTTGTTTAATGATGCGTGCACGCTGCATCACATATTCGAACTCGGTGAGCGTGAAATCGGAGAATTGCAGGAAGTGTTTGATAGCCATAAATAAAAACGGGCAGCACTTAAGCCTGCCGCCGCTGATCGTAACTGCTTAATTATAAGGGATTAAAATCGCTTTCCCATATTAAATTCTGAGAAATTGCAATTTGAACGGTATTTCGCTTAGTTCTACTCAAAAAACGCAGCGAAGTGTCAAATGTAACACACGGCAATTACCCTAACCCGATTTGTTAATTCCCGTCAATTAGTAAAAAAACGTAATTCTCCTTGCAAAACTTATTCTTCTGGCAGTGTTTTATTGCTGTATCGTATTTATAATGCTGATACCAAACTGGCAAAACTAGCTTGGTCTGGTTTGTGTTGTTCGTATTTCTTCGGACGACATAGAATTCATCCATCAACTTTTACTCAATCATAAATCAACTATGAGCGCACTCTTAGCTGGACTGACCGTCCTGATTATCGGCGATAGCCACATGTCTACACCAGATTATCTGATTACGACATTACATGACGATCTGATGAACAAAGGAGCGGTTGTCTATTCATTCGGCGCCTGCGGTGTAGCGGCTGGTGAGTGGATGGTGAAAACCCAATCATCTTGCGGTGGCGCAGAGCGGATCAAAGATGGTCCGGTTGAGGTGAAGTCTGGTGCCGATGCGGTGACGCGTCCGTTTAACGATTTGGTGAAGACGTATAAGCCTAATCTGGTGGTAGTCGTGAATGCCGACACCATGGCGTCTTACAATCAACCAGAACTACAGAAAAACTGGATTTGGCAGCAGGTGTCGCGTTTAACCAAGGGTATCAAGAAAAATGACGTGAGCTGTGTATGGGTTGGTCCAGCATGGGGCACAGAAGGTGGTAAATTTGGCAAAACTTATGCCCGTGCAAAGGAAATGTCAGGGTATTTGTCTGAGATCGTTGCACCTTGTACATACGTCGATTCGCTGAGTTTCTCCCAACCAGGTGAATGGGGCACGATTGATGGTCAGCACTTTGATGGTGCTGGTTACAAGTCCTGGGGATCTGCCATTGGCAATTTCATCTCCTCACCAGCGGTGCTGAAAACAATCAAGCACTAATGCTGCTTTGATGGCGACCGGAGAGTGTGTTGCGCGCATGCGACTTGCTCTCTGGTAACGAGGTCGTATTTCCGGCCTGACCATGGTCTTAACTACTTATTCAAAAAATGAAAAAATTGATCCTGACTTGTGTCGCCGCTGCATGCTCATTTGCCGCGTATGCTGATAATCCCCTATATGAAACTGGCCCAGGTCAGGATTCGTCGTTTGTCAGATTTTTGAATGCCAGCAGCGATAAAGCAACCATCGTCAATGGTGCTGCCAAAGTAGTGCTGGATGCAAAAACAGAAGGGCGTGTCTCGCGTTTTTACCCTGTCAAAGCCGGCGACAAGTTGACTGCTATCGTGCAAGTAGGCGGTGTGAAAACATCCGTCGAAGTCGTCGCGAAGCCAGGTGAGTTTGTGACGGTCGCGGTCGTCAACAAAGGCGCAAGTCTCGACAATCTCTTGGTTCGCGAAACACCGACCGATTTCAATGCCATGCGCGCTTCCATCTCGTTATTAAACGCGGATCCATCGTGTTCGTCAGCCGGTCTGACTGGCGGCGCAAAAAATGCGATGATCTTTGAGGCCGTGAAGCCAGCCACCACCAGTCGTCGTCTGGTCAATCCTGTGAGCCTCACCGTTCAAGCGCAATGTGCCGGAGAAGCAGCTGGTGCTGCCGTTGATATGTCTCAGCTCCAAGCGGGCGAGCGCTATAGCGTGATCGTCATTCCAGGCAAGAAAGGTCGTCAGACATTTTTTGTACGCGATTCCACTTCTTAATCTGATATCGCCTATCCACCATGGTATTTGCCTCTCTTGAGTTCCTGACGCTGTTTTTGCCGCTGTTTTTTGCGCTTTATCTGATTACTCCACAGCGGTTTCGTAATCACACTTTATTAGTTGGCAGTTGGCTGTTTTATGCATGGTGGACGCCCAAGTTTTTGTTATTGATTATTGCCCTGACCATCCTCGCATGGGGGGCAGCGATCTTGATCGACAAAGCGACCGAAGAGCGTATCAAAACACGGCTGATGGTGGCGACCATTGTGCTCAATCTGGCATCCTTGGTGTGGTACAAATATACGAATATGGTCGTTGGATCCATCAACAGCCTTCTTGCCGGGCATGACTTGCCTGAGATACCGTGGGTCAAGTTGATGTTGCCTATCGGCTTATCGTTTACGGTGTTGCACGCGATTTCATACATCGTTGATGTACGCCGTAAAACGGTCCCAGCGCAATATAGCTTTATCTCGTTCAGCGCTTATATGGCGATGTTTCCGCATCTCATTGCTGGACCGATTGTTCGTTACAAAGTCATCGATAAAGAGTTACGTGAACGTGTCTTTTCGATCGATAAATTCGCGATCGGTGTCCGCCGGTTCATGATTGGTTTTTCGATGAAGGTGTTGATAGCAGACACCCTCGTACCGGTGGTCAGTCTCGTTTTCGGTATGAAAAATCCTAGTTTTCAGGATGCGTGGATTGGCTGTATTGCCTATACCTTTCAGCTTTATTTTGATTTTGCTGGGTATAGCGCCATGGCGATTGGCCTCGGTTTAATGCTCGGTTTTCATTTTGAAGAAAACTTTAACCATCCCTATCTGGCTGTCTCCATTCAGGATTTCTGGCGTCGCTGGCATATGACCTTGTCATCTTGGCTGCGCGATTATTTGTACATCAGTTTGGGTGGCAATCGTCGTGGTGCTTACCGGACGTATGTGAATTTGATGTTGACGATGGCCATCGGGGGACTGTGGCACGGCGGAGACAATTGGAATTACTTGATTTGGGGCTTTATACAAGGCGCTGCCTTGTGTTGTGATCGTGCGTTCACGCAGCGTGGTTTGTCGATGCCTAATTATGCTTCCCGCGCCTTAACCATGCTGACTGTGATGTTGGCGTGGACGGTTTTCCGTGCAGCTGGTTTCGACCATGCCATGACCATGTGGGCGGGTCAGTTTGGCTTCCACGGATTTGCCATGGGAGATGAAGTGATCTTGGCGCTCCGTCCAAGTATCTTGTTGACCTTTGCGATTGGTTTGGTTTGTGTCGTTTATCCTGCTACTTCCATCGGAAAACGTGGCGGATTCGGCATCATGAGCTGGAGCATGGTATGGCCGGTTATCACATTCGCTTATGCGGTGATTGTTTTGGTAGGCCAAAAAGCGATTCCGTTTTTATATTTTCAGTTTTAAGGAAAAATCATGAGCGAATCTTTTTCCTTTGACGCAAAAAAAGCGGGTGCTTGGCGGTTTGTCCCTGCAGCCGCCTTTGCGGTGATGATGGTGGTGGGGCTGGGGGTTACTGTCTCGTCGTTACGCGACGTCAGTTCTGCTGACTGGAAGGAAATGGCACCGTGGTCTCGGATCATCCAAGGTGAGTCAACAAGCCGATTTACGTCGCAGTTAAATACCCATTTCATTTGGAGCAAACCGTTTTCCAAGATTCAACGTGCTGTTGACTGGAATCTCGCTCGTGATACTGGGTCTGCTGTCACTGCTGGGTGTTCAGGTTGGTTCTTTCTAACAGAAGAGCTGACGACATTTGATGGTGGTGAACAAAATGCGAATGCCCGTGCTTACATGGTCGAGCAAGTAGCGAAACAATTGCAGCAACGGGGTGTGAAGTTGGTGATGGCGGTGGTGCCAGATAAAACGCGCATTGAAGAGGCCCATTTATGTGGAGTCCATCGTCCCTCCGCTTTTGCTGCTCGGGCAGAGAATTGGATCAACACATTGCGCTCCAATCAGGTCGAAGTCATTGATTTACGTGCACCTTTGGCATCTACCCAAGGCGAACTATATTACCGCACGGATTCTCACTGGAATGAGACCGGTGCCAATGCGGCCGCTGTGGCCATCGCAGCCCGTCTACAGGCACTTCAGTTGGCGGAGAAAACCGATTTGCAACCTGCACCCGGATCGATTAAAACAGTCACCGCAGAGCGTCCTGGTGACTTGTCCCATGTCTCCAATCTGGAAGGTCTTCCCGCTCTATTGCGTCCAGCCATAGAGCAGGTAGCCACGAGCACGGTGGCTCCCGTTGTGAATAAAAGTGATGACTTATTTGGTGATGGCGGCTTACCTTCCGTGGCGTTAGTCGGCACTTCGTTTAGCTTGCGCGGTAATTTTGTGCCCTTCATCAGTCAGCATTTGGGGATGCCAGTGGCGAACCTAGCGAAGGATGGCGGAGATTTTGATGGCGCGGCGATGACTTACCTGCAAAGCAAGGCCTTCCAGCAAGAGCCACCGAAGGTCTTGATTTGGGAAGTACCGGAACGGATGTTGCAAAAACCGTTTAAAGATACCGAACGCAAGTGGTTGGATCTCTTAAAAAAAGGGCAGCTGTAAAACGTTCCGTACTATAAAACAAGTACCGATAGGGCTTATGTCTTATCGGTACTGCCATTGATGTCTGGCGTGATGTCTGGCGTTGATGTGCAGCTTGCCTATCGTACTCAATGCGGTTTATAGCCAATCGTTTGATTGGATTCGTGCACCAGTTGTTCAAACATCTCGTGGCGCATTGTTGAAATCTCTCCTCGCTTGACCGCTTCTAAAATCGCGCACTGCGGTTCAGCATGGTGATGGCAATTGTAAAATTTGCAATGGCCGAGGTGGGGTAAAAACTCCGGAAATGCCCGCTCTAGCATCCCTTCCGACAAATGATGAAGGCCAAACTCCTGGAAACCTGGCGAGTCAATCACGTACGATTCGTCGTCCATGTGGTACAGCCGCGTGAACGTCGTCGTATGTTTGCCAGTATCGAGTGCGGCTGAAATTTCGCGGGTGGCGATCTCTGCGTCAGGGATCAGTAAATTGATCAGCGACGATTTTCCCATCCCTGATTGCCCGATCAAAATGGTACTTTGACCACGCATGAGGGCAGTCAATAGCTGGCGTGTGCCTTCTGGGTCGCCTTTAGCAGACACTTCATGGACCGGATAACCAAGTTTGGCATACAAACCGACCCGTTCACGTGCTTTGGGAAGGGACTCCGTAACGTCCACTTTGTTAAGAATGAGGTGGGGCTTAATGCCAGAGGATTCCGCAGCGACCAATGCGCGTGAAACCAAGTCATCGGTAAAGCTGGGTTCAGTTGCCACGACAATCAACAGCTGGGTCAGGTTCGCTGCCAACATTTTTGATTTGTACTGGTCCGAGCGATACAACAGTGTTTTTCTGTCAGTGATGGCCTCGATGACACCTTGATTTTTTGAGGTCAGCGCAAATTCAACGATGTCACCAACTGAGACATCACTTTTCTTACCTCGCGTCACACAATGCAATTTTTGTTGGACACCATCGATGTCCGCTTGGATCAAATAGTGACGGCCATGCGCGGCAATAACCAGACCTTGAAGGTGTGCCATTACGAAAAACTTTGCTCAAAAATAGCGTCCACCTTCGCAGCGCAAATAAAGTCATTGACGGAGATGCCGCCTTTGCCGTTGTTGACGGTGTGGGTATCAAATTTGACCACGCAACGATTGTAGGTCACCACCAGCTCTGGATGATGGTCCTCTGCATGAATGACGTAGGCGATCGCATTAATGAACGCCAGTGTTTCGTAGTAATTTTTGAATTGAAATGTTTTTACAATACGCGGGCCATCTTGCTCCCAACCTGGAGTGGCAGCTAAATAAGCAGGCAAGTTTGCCTCAGCCAGTCCTGTTTCTGTCGGTTGCGATTTGATGGCGAGTAAGTCGGTTGTTTTGATCATCGTAATATCCTTGGTTATTCTCATTATCGCGTCAGTGACGCCGCTTGCAATTGACTAATGCGCACAGTCGCTGGCGGATGTGAATCGTAAAATGCCGAATGGAGTGGATCCGGGGTCAGTGTTGATGCATTGTCTTCATACAGTTTAACGAGCGCAGCAATGAGATCCTGCGCATTGGTGTGCTGAGCGGCAAACGCATCGGCTTCAAATTCGTGTTTGCGTGAGCTAATCGATGTCAGTGGTGAAAAGAGAAACGTGAAGACCGGCAGGCTGAGCATGAACAAAATCAGTGCCATCGCATCATTTTTTGCTAGCAACATCGGATCAACACCTAGCCCAGTATAAAACCAGACTTGCTCTTTCAAATAACCCAACAAGCCCAAAAATGCCAACGAGACGGCAAAAATGACGACCATACGTTTGACAATGTGTTTGAGTTTGAAATGCCCCAGTTCATGTGCCAATACCGCTTCAATTTCTTCCGGGGCAAGGCGGGCAATCAGCGTATCAAAGAAAACAATCCGTTTCGCCGCGCCAAAGCCAGAGAAATAGGCGTTGCCGTGTGCGCTGCGTTTGGAGCCATCCATCACAAACAACCCTTTCGATGCAAACCCAACGCGTTGCATCAGTGCTTCGATGCGGCTACGCAAACTATCATCTTCGAGCGGTGTGAATTTATTGAATAGCGGCGCAATCACACTAGGATAGATCAGCATCATCAATAACTGAAATCCTGTCCAGACAAACCAAGCATATAACCACCATAAGTTACCGGATTTATCCATCAAGCTTAAGACGACCCATACGAGCGGTAAGCCAATCACAGCACCTAAGGCTGTGCTTTTGATCATGTCGCCAAAGAACAGTGCTGGCGTCATTTTATTGAAGCCGAAGCGTTGTTCCAGCACAAATTGGGAGTAATAAGAGAACGGTAAATCCAAGATGCCACTGACCACCGCAAAGGCGGCCAATAAACCGATCTGATAGACCATGCCTGGTCCTGTGAGCTTCAGTACCACCACCGATAACAGTTGCAACCCACCAAATAAGGTGAATAACATCAGCACAACAGCGTTAAAAAGGAGCGAAACGAGACCAAATTTGGTTTTTGCGATCGTGTAATCTGCCGCTTTCTGGTGTGCATCGAGTGGTATTTTCGCCGCAAATTCTGCAGGAACCGTTGCGCGATGCTGCAGAATATGGCGAATATGGCGTGAGCCTAACCAGAACTGCACGACGAGTGTCGTCAGCAGAAAGCCAACGAAGAAAACCGAAAACGTAACTGAATTCATGGGAAAATAAGGGATTCGTAAAAAAGCTAAGGAAGAATTATGTCACAAGCTACCGACATTCAAGCAAACACAAGTGCACCAGCCCGTCCAAATGAGATGAATTTGATCTGGGTAGACATGGAAATGACGGGTCTGGAGCCCGATACGGACAAAATTATCGAGGTGGCTGTTGTCGTTACCGACTCACAACTCAATGTGCTTGCCGAAGGTCCGGTGTTCGTTATTCATCAATCCGACGAAACTTTGGATAAGATGGATGCATGGAATAAGGGAACGCATGGCCGTTCTGGGCTGATTGATAAGGTGAAAGCATCGACCGTCACCGAAGCAGAAGCAGAGGCAGCGTTAATCGAATTTTTGAAGCAATATGTACCAGCGGGCAAATCGCCGATGTGCGGCAACACGATTGGGCAGGACCGTCGTTTCATGGTGCGGGGCATGCCGAAACTGGAAGCTTATTTCCATTATCGCAACTTAGACGTGTCGACGCTCAAGGAATTATGCCGTCGTTGGAAGCCAGAGTTGCTGGCTGGTTTCAAAAAGCAGCAAAAACACACAGCCCTAGCGGATATTGTGGAATCGATTGAAGAGTTGAAGTACTACCGCCAGCATTTTATCAAGGAATAATTGAAAGCCCGCTGGAGGCGACCTCGATGGCGTGCCGTGGGCTGATTTCCTGATCAACAAAAAAGCGCCATCAAAGGCGCTTTTTTTATGTCTTTAAAGCCTGTCGACTTGATTACACGCCCAACAATTCCACTTCAAAAATCAGTGTTGCGTTTGGTGGGATCACGCCGCCCGCGCCGCGTGGGCCGTAGCCCAAGCTGGAAGGGATAGTCAGAATACGTGTGCCGCCAATTTTCATGCCTTGAACGCCTTCATCCCAGCCTTTGATGACATGGCCTGCGCCTAATGGGAAAGAGAATGGATCATTGCGGTCTTTGCTGGAATCGAATTTTTTGCCAGCGCTACCGTCCGGATTTTGCAACCAGCCTGTGTAATGAACAACAACGTGGTTGCCAGCTTGCGCTTCTGCGCCTTCGCCAACAACTTTATCTTCGTATTGCAAACCGCTTACGGTGGTGATCGTGCTCATGGGAAACCTTTCATCTTGAAAAAAAAGTGGGGCAATTGTAGAACAAATTGTTCGTGATCGCTTTTATTTGCACGGGTATTTTGTATTGAGGCGTACCCCTGGATGATAAATTTCCTTATGGAAATACTAGAATTGTCCAATTACCATGAAATCCACAATAAAAAGCGGAAAACCACCCGCCAGAGCGAACACCTGCCGTCCATGCACGGTAAAATGCTCGCTTATTTCATTCTTTAGCGGTCTTTGTTCATGCGTCGTCGTCTTTTCGGATCTTTGCTGGTTGCTCTTTTTACGCCATTTTTTGTTTCAACAGCCCAAGCGAACGTGGTTGTCGTTCTGAATTCTCGGGATGCGACCGTGACGCTGTTAGATCAGCAGACCTACAAGGAAGTCAGTACCTTCCCGGTCGGTAAAGAGCCGCATCACTTGATGGCAACGCCCGACAATAAATCGCTCATCGTTGCGAACGCGGTTGGTGATGAACTGGTGTTTCTTGATCCAGTTACAGGACAGATCCAGCGTCGTTTAAAGGATGTTGCAGATCCCTATCAGATCGGGTTTTCGCCAGATCAAAAATGGTTTGTGTCCAATTCCTTACGGCTTGATCGCGTGGATATCTATCACTACGATGGCAAAGATCTCAAATTAGCCAGCCGTGTGCCGTTAGCCAAGTTGCCGAGTCACATGGCGTTTGACAAGGCCAGCACAACGGCGTTCATCACGCAGCAGGGTAGTGATCAAGTGTCGGCCATTGATTTGGCAACGCAAAAGGTCAAATGGACACTGCCCGTCGGCAAATTACCTGCGGGGATCACGATGACACCCGACGATAAGTATCTCTTAGTCGGCATCATGGGCAGTAACTACGTTGAAGTGATTGACTGGCGTGCCCAAAAGACAGTCAAAAAAATTACGGCGGGTGTTGGTACCCATAATTTCAGAGCGCTTGGCGATAAACGCCATATTTTCGTCTCCAATCGTACTTCCAACGAAATCACGATCGTTGATCAGCAGACCTTAGAAAATGTCGGCAGTATTCCTGTGCCGGGCGGTCCTGATTGTATGGAGGTGAGTGCTGACGGTAAAACACTCTGGACGACCTTGCGCTGGATTAAAAAGGTCGCTGTCATTGATATCGCTTCCCGAAAAGTCATTAAGTTGATTCCAGTTGGACGCTCACCCCATGGAGTATTCTTTGCCAATCGTGCGCCAGATATGTAAATGGACGTTGCTGGCCTTGTCGCCAGCATGGTTGCCCGCTGCGTTGGCAGCGCCAACCAATCATGAAACAAATCATTGTGCGGCGACGGTCTATCTCACCTTTGATACCGGAAGTCAGTCACAAGCGATGCTCGTCGCGCAGACTTTGCGTGCACACCAGATCAAAGCCAGTTTTTTCCTCGCAAACGAAAAAACGATCCAAGGGGATTATTCACTTGACCCCAGTTGGGGCCCCTATTGGAAACAATTAGCCGCCGAGGGGCATGCATTCGGTACACACACCTTTGATCATGTCTATGTTGTCAGAGACTTACCTGATGGACGGATACTGGTCAAACCGCAGTTCGGCGCACATGCTGGGCAAGAGTTAGCGTGGACGCCCCAACAATATTGTGCGGAATTGCATCGGGTTGATGAACGTTTTTCTCAATTAACTGGTCAAAAGCTCGATCCCTTATGGCGCGCACCGGGCGGAAAGCTGACGCCACAGTTGCTTAAGGCCGGTGAGTCATGTGGCTACCGCCATGTGGGGTGGTCGCCAGCGGGATTTTCTGGTGATGAATTGTCCAGCGAAAAATTCAGCAATCCAGTTTTGTTAAAACGTGCATTAGACCATTTGCGTGACGGCGATATTTTTATGGCACATTTGGGGATTTGGTCCCGTAAGCAGGCGTGGATGCCAGAGAATCTGGAGCCGTTGATTACTGGATTGGAACGTAAAGGATTTTGTTTTGCCACATTGCGCGAACATCCTGCTTTCAAGACGTCAGTCCCACTGCAAACCTCCACGTCGGCACGAGGGGTGCCAGTGAATTCAAAATAACTCATCGTAATGGATGAACACGACATCGTAAGGTATGAACTTTTCAGACGTAATGACAACGCTTCAGGCGTGGATTTTTGAGACCATAGTGCAGCCCGCGATGTTTTCGTTGGGCTTAGGTGAGTTTGTTGAAGATGCTTTTGAAGGCGTCGAATGGTTTATTTTTGGTGCGTTGCAGTTATTGTTGGTCTTTATCATTTTGCGCCCGATGGAATCGTGGATTCCAGTCCAGAAGATTGAAAATCGCTATGCACGGTGGAACGATTTTATTTATACGGCACTCCACCGGTTGGGCGCCTTTTCGATGCTCATTTTTTTCGTCTTGGACCCGTTACTCGATAAATTAACGGCGCTACTGCATTTTGAGGGGATGAATCCTTTTAATCTCGAGACCATGTGGTCTGGATTTTTAACGCATCCGGTGCTGTTATTCTTGACCTATGTCGTGGTGCTGGACTTTTTTGATTATTGGTATCATCGTGCGCAGCATCAGTTTAACTGGTGGTGGGGATTGCATAGTTTGCATCACAGCCAGCGCGATATGAATTTATGGACGGATAATCGTAACCATTTACTCGATGACTTCTTGCGCGATGTGTATATGGGTGTCATCGCGATCTTAATCGGTGTTGAACCCGGGCAGTACGTGCTTTTGGTGATGGGCACCCAAGCGCTGCAAAGTCTTCAGCATGCCAACATCCGTGTTCATTTTGGAAAAATCGGTGAATATGTGATCGTCTCCCCCCGATTTCATCGTATCCATCACGCGATCGGTATCGGCCATGAGACCCAAGGTAAGGGGACTCTCGGTGGGCATAATTTTGCCGTGTTGTTTCCCATTTGGGATGTCTTGTTTGGAACAGCGCATTTTAGTCAGGCGTTTGTGGCGACGGGGATCCGTGATCAATTGCCGGCCCCCGAAGGATTTGCACGAGAATACGGCGCTGGATTCTGGTCTCAGCAATGGCTGGGACTCAAACGCATGTGTGGAAAGGATCACAAATGAGTATTGCCCAAATTGGTTTGTCCTGGGGGAGGGCTGTTGCGTCCCAGTTGCACATCCGAATGTTGATGCTCACCTTTTTGCCTTTTTTTGTCGCTTTACTGATCTGGTGTGTCGTCATGTGGTTTGGTATGCAGGCGCTCATCGATTTTGTACAACAATGGTTCAACGCCCACAACACCTTCCAGAGTGCCGGAGAAATATTGGCGATGCTAGGGTTGTTTGCTTTTAAAGCGATGGTTGCGCCGCTGGTCGCCATGTGGTTATTGCTACCGTTGATGATTTTTACAGCGTTACTCTGTATCGGCTTATTTGCGATGCCAACCATCAATAAGCACGTCGGTTCTCGGCATTATCCTGACCTTGAGCAGCGACGTGGTGGCTCGGTAATAGGTAGCGTGTGGTTTTCGATGACCTCGTTTTTGCTGTTTGCGGCGGTGTGGTTACTCACCTTGCCATTGACCTTATTTCCGGTGATCAGTCTGGTCTTGCAGCCTTTGCTGTGGGGGTGGCTGACATATCGCGTGATTGTCTATGACGCATTGGCAGCCCACGCCGATGCGGAAGAGCGCAAAGCATTATTGCGTCAACACCGCTGGCAGTTATTGTTTATCGGTACCGTTGCAGGATTAGTTGGCGCGGCCCCAGGCTTGTTGTGGCTCGGGGGTGTCGTGTCTGTTTTATTTTTACCGTTGATGGCCGGTGTCGCTATTTGGATTTATGTGCTGGTGTTTGTATTCACTGGGCTTTGGTTTCAACATTACTGCCTCGCCGCCTTAGAACAACATCGTCAGCAAGCAGAGCCAACGTAGTCGGCGTAAGATCTGCAGAATACTTCACACAAAGGACGCATTATGGGAATTGGCATCATTATCATTGGCGATGAAATTCTGTCAGGAAAGCGCGAGGATAAGCATCTATCCAAGTTCATTCAAATTCTGGCGGCGAGAGGATTGCAGTTGGATTGGGCGGAATATGTTGGTGATCAACGTGATCGGATTATCTCAACCCTACAACGCAGTTTTGCTTCGGGAGATATCGTATTCTCGACGGGCGGCATCGGTGCAACGCCCGATGACCATACGCGCCAGTGCGCTGCCCAGGCGCTTGATCGTGAGATCACGCTACATCCAGGTGCCAAAAAGCTGATTCAAGAACGCATCACTGACATGGCCGCAGAAGCGGGGAAAGTGGTCGATCTGGAAGCACCAGATAATCTGCAGCGACTCAAAATGGGGGAATTTCCGGTCGGAGCAGAGTTGATCCCCAACCCGTTTAACAAGATTCCTGGTTTCTCAATCCAAGAACACTATTTCGTGCCTGGCTTTCCCGTGATGGCATGGCCAATGATGGAATGGGTGCTCGATACTTACTATGCCCATTTGTTTCACCAGCAAGCACGTGCAGAAAAAGCGGTCATCGTGTACGAAGCCATTGAGTCCGTGTTGACGCCGTTGATGGAGCAGTTGGAAGCCGATTTTCCGCAGATTAAAGTCTTTAGTTTGCCCAGCGTGGGGACCGCAACACAACGTCGCCACATTGAATTAGGTGTCAAAGGTGATCCGCAACAGGTAGAATCGGCGTTCGAAAAAATGTGCGCAGGATTAGCTGCGTTACATGCGGAGTATGTATTGATTTCACCGACATAAATTGCACCTAAGTGCACGAGGCTCAATGAAAAAAATTAAGTTCACGTTATTTTCCATACGCGATTTGTTGGTTGCATTTGGCCCGATGCTGCTGGTGCTGTCTGTCATTGCTGGTGCTGCCTACTATTTAGTGGACCCAGCACCGGATCGAGTGATTGAGCTCTCCGCTGGTCCTAACGATAGTTCTTACCAGCGGTTTGCTCAACTTTATGCGGCAGAGTTGGCGAAAAATAAGGTGACCTTACGCATCAATGCCTCGCAAGGCTCCCAGCAAAATCTCCAAAAAATTAGTGATCCAGACTCTGAAATCCAGGTGGGTTTTGTTCGTAGTGGTTCGACGGATGCCCAAACTGCCGAGGAGAAAGGCTTGGTGTCACTGGGTAGCTTATTTTATGAGCCTATCTGGATTTTTTATCGCAGTAAAAAAGAGTTCGATACCATCAGTCAGTTTAAAGGCAAGCGCGTCAATCTCGGTGCAGAAGGCAATGGGATGCACCAGATGTTCTCCCAAATTTTGAGCGTCAACGCGATGCAGGAGAGTGATCTACAGATCATGCGCCTCAATGACACCGATGCAACGAAGACATTTCTCGACGGTAAAATTGATGCGCTGGTATTTAGCTCTGCGAGCGATTCACCATTAGTGCAGCAACTGCTCCAAAGACAAGACGTACGCTTATTTGATTTTGTCCAAGCGGAGGCCTACACCCGCCGATTCACGTTCTTATCGAGTGTCGTTTTACCTCGCGGTATCGTGGATATTGGGCGAGATATTCCCTCGCGTGATTATCATCTGATCGCACCGACCGCAACGTTGGTGGCACACGAAAGTTTGCATCCCGCCTTGATGGGCCTATTGTTGCAGGCGGCACATAAAATTCATTCAAAAGCAGATTGGTTTAGCGATCAGGGAGAATTTCCCTCTGATAAATACACTGAAATTCCGGTCGCATCTGAAGCCGAAAAGTTTTATAAAAATGGCCCACCGATGCTGCAACGGTATATGAGTTTTTGGATGGCGAACTTTTTTGACCGGATGTGGGTCGTGTTGATTACCGCAGGCGCATTGCTCTTGCCACTGTCCAAAGTCATCCCGCCGCTCTATGTCTGGCGGATCCGGTCGCGTATTTATCGCTGGTATGGTCAGTTGCGCATCGTGGAGCAGTGGATTGACGAAACGGACGCCAATTCGCCTGTTCAGCGTCTCGAGAAACAGTTGCAGCATCTCGATGAGATCGAGGACAAAGTCAATAATACGAGTCTGCCATTGGCTTACATGGAAGAGTTATATCATTTGCGTAGCCATATCCATTTCGTGCGGGATCGGTTGCAAGAACGCATGAAGAACGCGGAAGTCGCTCAATCGCTGTAATGGTGGCGCAGATTGTGGTGACGAGGTTGGACGTCACCACCGAAAGAGGCAAGATAGAAAGGCGTTAACCTGGGGTGGATGCGCTTTCTAATGCATTTGCGAACAGATCCAAGGCTTGACGCAAGCGCTCATCACTCATCGTTAAAAGCTGATCTCCGACGTACCATTCAAACATACTGCTATCCGGTAACGCGCTCGCGACGGCATTGTTAAAGAGCCAAATCCCATGCTGTTGTGCAATCGTATTACGAATCGCGATGGCTTTTTCTGGTGCGACAGGTAGATGCAGGTGGAGCATGTTGGCTTGCGGCTGTGCAGGGTTGGTGCGGAACTGTGGGTAGTGATGCAGGATATCGTACAGCTGTTGCGTCCGCTGAAAATAAGCGGGCATCGCTGCCAGACGCTCGTCAAATTGCATCGCAACTGAGGCGACATACGGTGTCCGGCGGAACACATTACCACCTAGCCGATGAATCCACACTTTGGCTTTAGCGAGAAAAGCGGGCTTTCCGAGCAGCATGGCCCCTGCCATGCCTGCCATCCCTTTATAAAAAGAGACGTAGACTGTATCAAAGCCGTGCGCGATTTCCTTCAGGGTTTTGCCATAAAAGGCGGCGGCTTCCCACAGTCGGGCACCATCCATGTGCAAATGAATCTGATGCGCATGGCAATGTGCTTTGATGGCTTCTAATTCATCCCACGTCGGCAATTGGCCACCAATTTCGCGCATAGGCAACTCAATTTGTAGGGCGGCAAGTGGCTCTACTTGTGACGTGAGATCCTTGAGGGCCCAAGGCCGATGAGGTTGTCCCAAGGTGATTGATTGGAAGTGCTGTAGGGTTTGAAAGTTACTACGTTCGTGGATCAGGATGTGTGAACTCGCATGCAAGCCCACGAGTGGACTCCGACGTTCCTGAGTGGCAAGTCGTAAGGCGGTTGCTTGCGTCATTGTCCCGGTAATGCAAAATAAGCCTGCCTCCATTCCTAGCAATGACGCAATTTTTTGCTCGAATTCTTGTACCACCGGACCGTCGCCATAAGTGTCAAAGTCGACCTGATGCTGCTCGCACCATTGCGCCATCCGTGTGAACGTATCGGCGGGTGAGAGCGCACGATGACCTGTTAGTAGCGTATGGCAGGCACTTTTTAATTTTGATAATTCCGCGTCGGTCAAGATTTTCTCCTGAAATTAAAGTCCACATAAAATTTTAAGTGGCAGTATGCCATGAGTCTCAATTCCGTTTGGAATGTAGGCTAGAATCAGGTTTTTCCTGCTATCAGACACTGCCAGATCATGACTACATTGCCGACGTTTGCCCCAAACTTTACCACGCCCTACGAAAGCGGTAACCGCAATCAGACCACGTCATGGAGCGACTGTATTCGCTTCTATCAAGAACTGGCGCAAGCGTATCCTGACGTGCTGCATTTTGTTGAAATCGGGCGATCCGATGCAGGTCGTCCTTTGCATGCGGGTATCGTGACGGCAGACGGTGAATTTGATCGTGAGCGTTTAAAGGCACAGGGTCGTCCTGTTTTTTTTAATAACAATGGTATTCATCCCGGCGAGCCAGAGGGCGTTGATGGCTGCATGGCGCTGGTGAGAGATTTTTGTCTTCAACCTGAACGCAGGGCTGCGTTAGGAAAGACAGTATTTTTGTTTATCCCTCTGTATAACGTGGATGGTAGCCTCAACCGCCAGAACACATCACGGGTTAATCAAGAGGGTCCTGAGAGTTTTGGGTTCCGGGGAAATAGTTTGCATCTGGATCTAAATCGCGACTTTATTAAGTGCGATAGTCTCAATGCGCAAGCGTTTAACCAGTTCTTTAGCGCCTGGAGCCCGGATGTGATGGTCGATACCCATACCTCGAATGGTGCGGATTATCATTACACAATGACGCTGATTCAGACGCAGACCGATAAGTTGGGCTATGGATTAGGTCCTTTTCTCAAAGACCAGATGCTGCCGGCCATTTATGCTGAGATGGCAGAACGTGGATGGCCTACCTGTCCTTATGTCAATCCCATCAAAGATATCCCAGATCATGGGATTGAAGACTTTTTGGAGACCCCGCGTTTTTCGACCGGATATGCCGCGTTACATCACACAATTGGGTTTATGCCAGAAACACACATGCTCAAACCCTTTGCCGATCGTTATGAATCGATGCGCGCACTGGTCGAGACGGTGTTGAATTTTACGGTGGCCAACGCGACGTCAATTCAGCGACTGCGTGCGGAAGCCCGTGAGGCGGCGAGTGTCAATAAAGAAGTGGCGGTTCATTGGACTGCGGATCATAGCCAGCCATCGCAATTTCTCTTTAAGGGATACGAAGCGGTTTATCATCCGAGTACGATTGGTCAATACGTTCGATTGTCTTATAACCGCGAGCAGCCATGGGAAAAAACCATCCCGTACTTCAATCATTTCATCGCAGATATTTCTGTAAAGCAACCAAAAGCCTACGTAGTGCCTCAGTCGTGGCGCGCTGTGCTTGAGCGCCTTCTATGGAACGGTGTGCGGATGCAACAGATAAGTGAAGATCAGGTGATGGATGTCGATGTGTACCGGATCACCGGGGTGACTTCGCGCCCTCATGCGTATGAGGGACATCTGTTTCACGATGATCTAACGCTTCAAAGCCATCGAGAGCAGGTCAAAGTAGAAGCAGGTGACTACCTGATTCCGCTCGATCAACCTCAGGCGCGCTACATCGTTGAGACGCTAGAGCCACAAGGCCATGACAGTTTCTTCCGTTGGGGGTTCTTTAACAGCTGTCTGGAGAAAAAGGAAGCGTACTCCGATTATGTCTTCGA
Source organism: Undibacterium sp. MH2W (assembly GCF_049340215.1). NCBI lineage: Bacteria > Pseudomonadati > Pseudomonadota > Betaproteobacteria > Burkholderiales > Oxalobacteraceae > Undibacterium > Undibacterium sp. MH2W. The sequence goes on from NZ_JBMPPA010000001.1 coordinate 819,436, forward strand.
AGACACTGCCGCTGAAATCTTGCGTGATGAGCCTGCCGTTCGCGTCGCTTTTGATGCTTGGAAGCAAGAAAATCCTGCGTTATTGCATGATCAAACGGCCGTGTTAGATTTTATTTTTGCGCGTTGCCAACGCTTTATTGAGCCTGAATGGAACCGTTATCCGGTGTTACGCATTAATTAATTTTTTACAAGCTTGCATCTTGTTACAATTTTCGTGAAAACATAATAGAATCTACGCCTGCTGCAATCCTATCAACCTTTTTTAGACAGGTCGTGTATGGCAAAGTTATTGGATTACCTGAATCACCTTGATCAAAATGCAGATGCGCGTGAAGCTCATGCGAAAAATTCGTCTCACGCGATGACACAGTTCGGGTTATCGCATGAAGAGCAGGCAACGTTTAACTCCGGTGATAAAGCAAAAGTAGCGCACGCTGTTGGTCTGAAGCCAGCAGAATTGCCAACTATTGAAGTGACGCATTTCACAACGGAGTAATTTTTTGGCACTTGCCGAATTTTTTCAGCGTGTAACAAAACAGGGAGCAAGGGTTTGGATCGTCTTTGCTCTCTTTTTTGCGCCTTCCATCTTGGTATCAGAGGTTCTCGCTGCACCCGCACCACTGCCCGCCGCCATTCCAGCGTCTGAGGCGCAACAACATACCCAAACGATCGCCCAATTGCTTGAAGCAACGGCGGCGGCGTTAAGAAAATCCCCTCAAGAGAGCAATCAACTGCTTTCTGCGTTAGAACGCCAAAAAGACAAATTTACCAAACAAGAAGAGACCAAGTTTTTTCTCTTGAAGTCCTCATCGCTGGGCTTACAAGGACGTAACCTTGACCGGATCACCCTGGTGAATTCGTATTTGAATAAGGTGACAGATCCCGACATTCGGTCGATGTTCCTGTATCAGCTGTCAACCGCTTATACCGAGCTTAATCAATATGAAAATGCGTTGAAAGTGATGAACGAGGGGATTTCGCTCCTTGCTAAGCTATCCGATGTCAATGCAAAAATTTCGACGCTGCAGTCAGCGGTATCCATGCTGATTTCGCTGCATGCCTACGATGAAGCGTACGCCTATACCGAACGTATGCTTGAGCTAAAAGGTGTGAACGATGATCTGTCCGTGCAGTGTTATGGGCTGGCGAATCAAGTGGAGATCCATTTTTTGAGAGGTGAGCACGCCTTAGCAAAACAGAAGATTGCCCCTGCGTTAAACGTCTGTGACAGCAATGGTCGTTCCTTTATCTCCTACATCATTAAATCCCTGTACGCCATCGATTTAGTCGGGCAGGGCGAGTACGAGAAAGGGGTAACGTCGATTATTCCTTTGCTGGGAAATGATACGAACGCGACAAAAGTGTCTGAAACGACGGTCCAGCTTCAAGAAGCGCTGGGACGCGGCTATCTGCACTTGGGAAAACTTGCTGAAGCAGAAAAGGTGACTGCGCAGGCATTGCAGAACGCAACCAATGCCAAATATGACAAAGCGCTTGAGATGTCGAATGAAACAATGTCGAAAATCAAGCAGGCACAGGGGCAGTTCTCTACTGCACTTGAATTTGCCAATGCGGCGATGGGGCTCAAAGATAAACTGCTCGATGATCAGCTGCAAAAAAATATCGCCTATCAACGGGCGCAGTTTGATATGCAAGACAAAGCAAATCAACTGACTCTGCTCGAACAGAAAAATAAACTGCTTTCTTTTGAGCGTCAGTTAGAAAAAAAGAATAACGAAGTGTTGTTATTGCTTGTGGGCCTCGCAGCGATCTTGTTGCTCGCCTCAGGCGTCTGGCTGTGGCGCGTCATTCAGCAAAAAAATCTGTTTAAACGTCACGCACAAACAGACGGGCTGACACAGATCAGTAACCGTAGTCATTTTATGACAGTCAGTACAACGACGGTTGCCGAACGCACAGCGCCTGTCAGCATGATTTTGTTTGATATGGATTTCTTTAAACGGATTAATGATAACTTCGGTCATCCTACTGGTGACTGGGTGTTGCGTAACGTATGCCTCGCTGTCAAAGAGGTATTGCGGGCAGGCGATACATTTGGTCGACTCGGTGGGGAGGAATTTGCGATCTGTATGCCGTCGGCAGACACGCAGGTAGCGGTGCAACTTGCAGAACGTTGTCGCTTAGCGATCGCGGCAATTGACACAGAGCCGAGTGGATTTCGTTTCCCATTGACGGCCAGTTTTGGTATCGCGACGATCGATACCAATGGCATTGCCAGCTTTGAAGCATTGATGGAATGCGCGGACAAGGCGCTGTATAAGTCTAAATCTGAGGGACGAAATTGTGTCTCAGTGTTTGAATAACCCCCGTTCGACTCACCTCACTCTCACCTTCCTATGACCACTCAACAAGCGGGACAACTCGTGTGTGTCGGTACCGGCATGCGCATGGCCGGTCAATTGACCCCGATTTCTAAAAGCTATATCGAAACGTTTGATGTGGTCATTGCGGCGGTGCCGAATATATTCACCCGTCAATGGTTGCAAGAGATTGCGAAAGACTTCATCTGCCTCAATGGTCATTATGAAGAAACGAAAATCGAAGGGAAAACGCGGCGTGATACCTATCGCCGCATGGCCGATACCATCCTGACAGAAGTGCGCGCTGGCAAGCGCGTGTGCGCTGCGTTTTATGGGCATCCGGGCATTTTTGCATGTATCTCGCATATGGCGATTGCCGATGCCCGGAAAGAAGGGTTTTCTGCTCATATGGAGCCCGGTATTTCTGCGTTGGATTGTCTGGTCGCGGACCTGGGTATGGACCCTGGCACGCGTGGGATGCAATCGATGGAAGCCACACAGTTCATGATCTACCAGCGAACGATTGATCCCTCAGCGATGTTCATTGTTTGGCAGATCGGCATTGCAGGTGATCTGACGATGAAGCGTTTTGACACGGAGCCCGCCCATTTGCAAATCATCACTGATAAGCTGGCAAAAACCTATTCCTTAGACCATGAAGTGATTTTATATGAGGCGGCAACGCACCCCTTGGAGCAGATCAGGGCGGATCGTATCAAATTACGTGATTTGCCAAGGACGCCGTTAAAGCAATACACGACATTGGTGATTCCAGCAGAAAAAGAACTTCAATTAGATCAAGCAGTGATCGATCAACTGAATGCACTTCACGCATCGCGCGCTGCGTAGCTTGCAGTAGCGTGTCACCCTTGTACCATGAAAGCATCAGAAAATTTCCGTACGGAAATTGCTATGATTTATTTCTTTTTAATTGTAAATCTGTGCTTTCTATTTACATCGGTCTTCATTAAAATAAATGTCTAAGAGCAAGACAATTTTGTCGCCTTGCCGATCTTTTGAGGAGATACCATGAATAAATTGTTGAAAAGTGCAGTTGTGAGTCTGGCTTTGGTAGGTGGTATTTCTGCTGCTTATGCTGAAGGTGTTGATACGTCGGTTGACGGTATTTTCAGTGCGTTGACAAGCACAACGAATTTGCAAGCGACAGTCGATAGCTTGGTCGCTAGTGGTGCAAATCCACAATCGATCATCTCTGTTGCTGCTGCCGCAGGCATCCCACTTGACTCTGTGAAAGAGCTGCAAGTTTGTGTCAATTCTGCGGCGTCTGACGCTGCCGTATTAAGCGCTTCCTGCCTGCGTCAACGTAGTGTTGTGACAGCGTATGCCGCAGGTGTGAATGATCCAATGAAATTTTTACCTGCATCCGCTGCAGGCAAAAAGAACACAAACAAAGCAGCGACTGAACTCAAGTAATCAGTATTGAGCTAAGCGAGCGATGTTCAGAACATCAGAACTTCAGAACATCAGAACATCAGAACATCAGAACATCAGAACATCAGAACATCAGAAGTTCGAAGGTTCGAAAGTTCAAATTTCTGAATGAAACGTCCGAAAAAAACAGCGAACGCATTGTCGTTCGCTGTTTTTTTTGAGGCATTTATTTTCTTAGCGGGATGAGTAGATCGCGTAGGTTGTTATGGTCGATTTCATACATCAATTCCAGAAGCCGTCCAATTTCACCCTTAGGGAATCCTTCCCGCGCAAACCAACCCAAATAGTGTCCCGGCAAATCGCCGATCAATCTATCTTTGTATTTTCCGTAAGGCATTTTTAACGTCAGCAATCGCTGTAAATCGTCTGCCTGCATCGCTTTTTCAAACATCGTTAATCGTTTTTATTGTCATCTGATTTTTTGGGATCTTTGGGTGACGTGACGCCGTCCTCACTGTCGGTACTCGTGCTCTTATCAGAGATGCTGGCACTCACTGCATCTTTCGTCACACGCGGTGCTTTACTCCCTTTATCGGCCACTTCTTTTTTGTCGGCGTCAGGTTCATTCGGATAAGTCGTCGCATCCAGGTAGCGTTCTACCAGATCGAAAAACTGATTATAAAATTGCCCTGTAGCGATGGTTTCACTTGCGACTTTGACTAACGAATCGTCCGTTGTTCCGAATGGTAATGAGACGGAGCCGATCGCACTGACGCCGATACTGGCAGATGTGTTGCTCTTCTTCAGTGAATAGCGATCCCGAATCGCGTTGGCAAAGACAGTGCTACTGTTACTTCCTTTGCTATCAGGCACACACACCACATTAAATTCGATTTCGGCATGGGTGTCTGCGTCGTGCTGATATTTACGGCGACCTTTGATATTGGTTGGCTTCGATTCTCCAATGACGTAGCCCTGACTGAGTAGCGCACGTCGTGCTGCTTCGCAGGCGGCTTGCTCGTTTCCTGGGTAGCTGCGAGTAAATACGCCGGTTTCACCAAATTCTTCATGTTGGAGTGCTGTGGTTTTGTTGGTCGAGCAGGCACTCAGACCAGACAAACAAAGAGCAAGGGGAATCAATAAAAGACGACGGTACATGGTTTCATCTAAACTAAGTAATAAAAAAGGCGCGGGTTGGCGTCTTCACTTCTTTTGTGGATACTGAAGCAACGTTAAGCCAAGGCTTCTTTGGCCGCCTCTTCTGGTGTTAATCCATCAAAGAACAAATCGGTGAACCACTCAATTTGCTCTTCAATGTGGTCTTGGGCTTGCGCGACGGTGGCGCCACCAGCAACCAAAAAACCTTCTACTTCGATACACCAAGCGATCAGTGCTTCTGTTTCTGGATCGATATCATTTTTCTTTGCCATGGTGTGCTTTCTGGTGGATTGTTGCTATTTATGCAGATCAACAGCGATGGACATCAACGTTCTTCTTGTCGCTCGCTGTCTCTCGGGGTGTTCTTGTGTCTTCTAAGGTGCGTATTCTAACGTGTTGTCACGCGCTTCATGTTTCCAGTTGTTGGCCGATTGTTATCGTATTTCATCGTTAAAGAGCAGGACATCGTCATTGGTTTAAAAACTTCCCGCAAACTGATACCGTGTTCCTGGGTGCCACATCGTTACAATCGTCGCAATTTTCCCTTGCGAGCGCGTTTTCCGATGCAGAACGAGGCACGCCTCCTTCATTGAAATTCTCAGCATCTCTGCCACTTGCTTGGTGGGCATTAAGGCTTCAATACTGTAATCCACCCCTTGGAGCGGCGCGACAGCCACCAAATACTCATTGGGCGTCATGCTACTGAAATCTTGCACTAAATAATCAGGCGTCACGCTGGAATTGACCCAGCGGTCTTCCACCTGGATCGCCATGTCGTTTTCAAAATGCACAATAACCGAATGAAATAAGCGATGTCCTGCTTTGACATGAAATTCTTGCGCAAGTTGCTCGGAAGCGGGAATTTCTTTTAAAACGTGCAATTCACTGCGGTGTACATGACCTCGCAGCCGAATTTCAGCAGCGATACTTTTAATCTCAACCAGCGTGGCTTGGTATTTTTGCTGGGCAACATACGTCCCCGAACCTTGGATTCGGTTGAGAATTTGTTCGCTCGTCAGTTCCCGGACTGCGCGGTTGACGGTCATCCTCGACACACCAAATTGCTCTGCTAGCATGGCTTCCGAGGGAATGGCATCGCCTTCTTTCCAAGTTCCTGCCTGGATTTCCTTGAGCAGATAGTCTTTAATGGTCTGGAAGGCGGGGGATAGTGATTGAGCTTTTGGCACGATGATCCTATTGAGTAAGCGAGATATTGTCTCATTAAAATTCCGCTTGCAAAAGTTGTATATACAACTTAGAATTTCCGCAGGCAAAACGTTTTGAAGTCTGGTTGGTATAAAGACGACACGTCAACGTGGGCGTTTTGCATGGAATATCGCTAAGTCGGATGAGCGATGACAGCAATGTGAACGATGATGCCAATCCTAGGAGAGAGATAAATGACAACGACGCTTCAACACGATCCCCGCTGGGATGCCAGCCGCGTAATTCATGCGCCAACAGGTGCAGAAAAAGTATGTAAAACCTGGGTTGCAGAGGCTGCCTACCGGATGATTCAGAATAATCTGGACCCTGCAGTGGCTGAAAATCCAAAACATCTCGTGGTCTATGGCGGTATTGGACGCGCTGCTCGCAACTGGGCATGTTTTGACCAAATTTTGGCGTCACTCAAAGAATTAAACGAAGATGAAACCTTATTGATTCAATCTGGTAAGCCTGTTGGCGTGTTCAAGACGCATGAAGACGCACCACGTGTGCTGATTGCTAACTCCAATCTGGTGCCCAAGTGGGCTAACTGGGAACATTTTAACGAACTCGACCGACAAGGCTTGTTCATGTACGGTCAGATGACGGCGGGCAGCTGGATTTACATCGGTACACAGGGAATTGTTCAGGGGACTTACGAAACGTTCGCCGAAGCGGGACGTCAGCACTTTAACGGTGACTGGAGTGGTCGCTGGATTTTGACAGCCGGTCTCGGCGGTATGGGCGGTGCGCAACCGCTCGCAGCGAGTTTTGCAGGCGCGGTATCGCTCAATATTGAATGTCAACAAAGCAGTATCGATTTCCGCTTACGCACTCGTTATGTCGACAAACAAGCAAAAGACCTCGACGATGCGTTGGCATTAATTAAACACCATTGTGACCGTAAAGAAGCAGTATCGATTGCCTTGTTGGGCAACGCTGCTGAAATCTTGCCTGAGCTGGTCAAGCGCGCGAAAGCGGGCGGCATGAAACCAGATATGGTGACGGATCAAACGTCTGCACACGACCTGATTAATGGCTATTTACCGATAGGCTGGACGGTCGCTCAATGGAAGGCGGCACAACAGGATGCGAGTCAGCACGCCAAACTGACAGCGGACGCGCAGCAAGCGTGTGCGGTGCATGTTCAGGCACTCTTGGATTTCCATGCGATGGGTATTCCGACGGTCGATTACGGCAACAACATCCGCCAAGTTGCCTTCGATGCTGGCGTGAAGAACGCCTTTGATTTCCCAGGCTTTGTGCCGGCGTATATTCGTCCGCTATTTTGTGACGGTAAAGGTCCTTTCCGCTGGGTTGCATTGTCAGGTGATCCGGAAGATATCCGTAAAACGGATGCCAAAATCAAAGAACTCTTTCCTCATAATAAAGGCGTCCATAAATGGCTGGATATGGCTGGTGAGCGGATCGCGTTTCAAGGATTGCCAGCACGGATCTGCTGGTTAGGGTTGGGCGAGCGCCATATTGCTGGCCTGGCATTCAATGAAATGGTCAAAAACGGCGAACTCAAAGCACCGATCGTGATTGGTCGTGACCACTTGGATACCGGCTCTGTTGCGAGTCCAAACCGCGAAACAGAAGGCATGAAAGATGGCACCGATGCGGTCTCAGACTGGCCTTTGTTGAATGCGCTATTGAACACAGCGGGAGGGGCGAGTTGGGTGTCCTTGCATCACGGTGGTGGTGTTGGTATGGGGTACTCGCAGCACTCGGGTATGGTCATCGTTGCCGATGGCTCTGAGGCGGCCGCCAAGCGTTTGGCGCGTGTGCTAGTGAATGACTGCGGTTCGGGCGTGATGCGTCACGCGGATGCGGGTTACGAGCAAGCCATTGCATGCGCACATCGCGAAGGTCTACATTTACCCATGATTAAATAAATCCTCAGAGCAATGATAGGGTGTTTGGTTGAATCAACATCCTGTCGCACTGATGAAGAAATAATTGAGAGAACAAGCATGACAACACATTTTGAAATTCATCCGGGCGCGTTTAGTTTGTCGGATCTACGGGCCATCTGGACAGCGCCGCAACCATTGGCATTGACACCTTCCGCGTACGATGGGATTAACGCGTCGGCGGCAACCATTCATCAGATCGTTGCGAAGGGTGATGCGGCATACGGAATCAATACCGGTTTTGGTAAGCTTGCAAAGACCCGCATTCCTGACGAACAACTCGAGCTGTTGCAGCGCAATCTGATCTTGTCACACTCTGTCGGATCCGGTGAGTTGATCGCTGATGAAGTGGTTCGCCTCATTCTTGCGATGAAAATTGCTAGTTTGGCGAGAGGTGTTTCCGGTATCCGAGCTTCAGTCATCGACAGCATGATTGCAATGTACAACGCAGGGATCATGCCGACGATTCCGGTTAAAGGTTCCGTTGGTGCATCGGGTGATTTAGCGCCGTTGTCGCATATGACGCTGGCGTTGTTGGGTGAAGGTGATGTTCGTGTGAATGGTCAACTTGTTCCAGCAAAAGAAGCCTTAGCGAAGGCTGGTATTACGCCAGTGGTATTGGCTGCGAAAGAGGGATTGGCACTCATTAATGGCACACAAGTATCGACCGCGTTAGCGCTGAATGGCTTGTTCTTGGCAGAACGTTTATTGGAAGCGGCAACCATTACGGGTGCGCTCTCCGTTGATGCTGCCAAAGGGAGTGATGCGCCGTTTGATCCTCGTATTCATACCAGTCGTGGTCAGCCAGGCCAAATCGCCACGGCGGCGATTTATCGCGATCTGCTCAAAGGGAGCGAAATTCGCTTGTCACATTTGGTCAATGATGAACGTGTACAAGATCCCTATTGCCTGCGTTGCCAACCCCAGGTCATGGGGGCGTGTCTCGATATCATCAATAATGCTGCCCGCACATTGCTGATTGAGGCGAATGCAGTCACAGATAATCCATTGGTTTTTGTTGAAACGGGCGAAGTCATTTCTGGTGGTAACTTCCATGCGGAACCTGTCGCTTTCGCTGCCGATACCTTGGCATTGGCGATTGCAGAAATCGGCTCTATTTCAGAGCGTCGTATTGCTTTGTTGATTGACGCATCGATCTCTGGTCTGCCTCCTTTCTTGGTTCCATCATCAGGGCTCAATTCGGGATTTATGATCGCCCATGTGACGGCAGCAGCCTTGGCATCGGAAAATAAATCGCATGCCCATCCATCGAGTGTTGATACGATTCCGACGTCTGCCAACCAAGAAGACCATGTCAGTATGGCGACGTTTGGTGCGCGCCGTTTGCACGAGATGGCACACAATACCGCCACCATCGTCGGTATTGAGTTGCTTGCCGCGGCACAAGGCGTTGATTTCCACGCACCACTCAAAACCTCTGAGATGTTGACACAAGTGCACAAGGTCTTGCGTGAGAAGGTGGCGTTTTACGATAAAGACCGTTTCTTTGCGCCGGATATTGAGGCAGCCAAAGACCTCGTTGTTTCCGGCCAATTAAGTGCGCAGTGCCAACATCTGTATCAGCACTTATATTTGGCTTAATTATTGAATGTGCTATTTGATTGAGTGACTATGCGTAAATGGACCCGACAGGATTACCGTACCATGCCATGGAAAAATGGCGGTGGTAGTACAACCGAGCTCGCTATTTTTCCAGAGGATGCAAAGCTGGATCATTTTATCTGGCGACTGAGTACGGCATCGGTCAATACGGCGGGGCCGTTTTCGCATTTCTCTCAAATTGATCGCACTTTGGCCATTCTCTCTGGCGCAGGACTGGTCTTGCATACCGATGAGAGTACGCATGCTCCAACAGAGAGTGTGACCTTAGAACGGACAACAGCGCCGCATCGTTTTCCTGGCGAGATGCCTATTCACGCGACGCTCATTGATGATCCTGTGGTTGATCTCAATATGATGACGCGACGGGACGTATGCCAACATCATATGCAACGCTTGGGGGAGGGGAGTCATTTCGTTTCTGCCGCCGATGCACAGCAGGTACTTTTATATTGTGCCAATGGGGAAGCGGTATTGCGTTCGGGAGAGGTTATCACGCAAGGCGATTTGGTTTTGTTTGAAGAGGATCATGAGCGAACAGGCGTCACGTTGGAATTTTCTGCTCATACGGATGCAGAGGTATATCTGATCACTATTCACTTTTTAGCGGAAAGATAATGCCGATGTCACACGTCGATACTATTTGGAAAAATATTCACCTTGCGACGATGTCTGTAGGGTATGGTGAAATACGCGATGCCGCCCTGGTTGTTCATGCGGGTAAGATTGTGTGGCTTGGTGAGGCTGCTTCACTACCAGAGTCAATCACCGCCGACGAAGTGAGGGACGGGCAGGGATGTTGGGTGACGCCGGGTCTCATTGATTGTCATACGCATCTGGTATATGCAGGGAATCGTAGTAATGAGTTCGAAGCCCGCTTAAACGGTGTTGCCTACGAAGAGATTGCGCGCAACGGCGGTGGTATTTTGGCGACCGTGAATGCGACAAGAGCGGCGAGTGAAGAGGCGTTGATGCAGGCATGTCTGCCGCGGCTACGGCATTTACTCGCAGAGGGCGTAACAACCTTGGAAATCAAGTCTGGCTATGGCCTTGATCTGGAGACAGAAGCACGTATTTTACGTGTGGCACGTCGTATCGGTCGCGAGTATCCAGTGCGTGTCAAAACCACTTTTTTGGGAGCGCATGCATTGCCCCCAGAGTTCGCTGGGCGTCCAGACGACTACATTGCGCAGGTGTGTGATGTCATGCTGCCAGCGCTCGTTGCCGAGGGCTTGGTGGATGCGGTTGACGTCTTTTGTGAAAAAATTGGATTTAGTCCCGCACAGACAGAGCGGGTTTTTCAGGCGGCACACCGGTGTGGATTACCCGTTAAACTACATGCGGAGCAGTTGTCGGATCAAGGCGGCGCTGCGTTAACTGCCCGATACCATGGCTTGTCCGCAGATCATCTGGAGTATTTGACTGAAGAGGGTATCGCCGCCATGGCTGAGGCCGGTACGGTCGCTGTTTTGTTGCCTGGCGCGTTTTACTTTTTGCGAGAAACAACCTACCCACCCTTGGCCGGTCTTCGGGCAGCGGGTGTACCCATTGCCTTAGCAACGGACTGCAATCCAGGGACGTCGCCATTGACGTCTTTACTCCTCACCATGAATATGGCGTCAACGCTCTTCAGAATGACGCCTCTCGAAGCCTTGCAGGGCACGACCTGTCATGCGGCCCGTGCCTTAGGACTTCTGGATGAAGTGGGAACGCTGGAGGTGGGGAAGGTCGCTGACTTTGTTTTGTGGCAGATCGATCGACCTGCCGATCTCTCTTATCTGATTGGTGGCAACCCCCTGTATATGAAAGTTGTCTCTGGGAAATGCCTAACCTAACGTGGCGGGCGGTCGATGATATCTTGACGGTCATTTTTGATTTGTAATTCACATTTGTTAACTCAGCTTCGCCAAGGTTTGTCGTTTTTATCAATTTTGCGGTCGTATAATGTTGGTAAAAATGAATATCAATAAGCTCTGAGGTTTACCGTGACAGTCACTACCCCCACATCGCCTACCAGCCCCGTCACTTCTTTTTGGCAGCGTTGGCATCTGACTCGTTATATCAGCGCGTTCATTGCGCTCATCGTCGTGCTGGCTCTTGTCAGTTGGGCATTCCTGCCAGGCTATGTCAAAGACGTGGCAACGAAGCAAGTACAGCAACAAATTGGTCGTAAGCTAGAAATTGATCGAATCAGTTTCTCTCCGTTCAAGCTAGCGCTAACGCTCAACGGAATTCGCCTGTACGAGGCAGATCAGCGATCTTTGGCACTGGATGCAAAGGAACTGCTTGTTAGCGTGTCTTTGAGTTCCTTATTCCATCAAGCCTTGGTGTTGGATGAGTTGCAGCTCACGGCGGCGGATTTACACATCACACGTTTAAGTGCAGACGGTAAGGGCGTCTACAACTTTAGCGATATGTTGGACAAGATCGATGCGATGCCCAAGAGCGATACGCCTTTTCGGTTTGCGATGGCGAATATTCAGTTAAAAGACAGCGTGATCGAAATCGAAGATCAAGTCAAAGCCGCCCGTTTTAAGGTGACTGATTTGCAAATTGGTATTCCTTTTATTTCTAACTTTCCAAAGACCTTGGATAGCTTCGTTTCCCCCCAATTATCTGGGCGACTGAATGGTGCAGGGTTTGCTCTCAATGCGCGGGCTAAGCCATTTGCAAAAAGTCTCGATACGACCTTGGCGCTGGATGTTGAACAACTGAATCTGGCACAGTATGTGGAATACCTTCCAGCATCGCTCCCAGTGCAAATTGCCCGAGCGACACTGACGACGAAACTGGATTTGCAATTTAAACGTGAACCACAAGCACAGGTGTTGTTGAGTGGGGAGATTCATCTTAAGGATGTTGATCTGAAGGATCAGCATGCCGCTGATCTATTGTCATTCTCAGAGGCAGATGCCCAGATTAAACAACTGAATCTGTTAACTGCGGCGGCAGAGCTGACCCAAGTACGGGTACGTCAACCGCAAGTGTGGATCGACTTTTCAAAAAAGAATGGGCTGAACTGGGCGAACCTTAGTCCTTCAGTACCACAAAAAAACAGCAAGAAGGGGACAAGCACCCAAGAGAAGGGGGCAACAACAGCCACTGCGCCGGTCGCTGCGAAGACGTCTCCGCTGATCACGATTGCAGCCTTTCAGATTCAGGAGGGGGCAATTCATATCGCCGATGAAGTCCATGCACAGCCAAAGCAGCAACTTGAATTGCAGCACCTTGATCTACAGGTCAAAGGTATCAGCACTGCCAATGATGCGCCGCCTGCGGCAGTGGCACTGAGCCTTGCTACAAGTGATGAAGAAACAATCCATTTCGATGGTGATCTGCAAGCGCTGAGTGGTCATGTCAAAGGGAGTGTTGCACTGAATAATCTTGATTTGTCCCATTACCAGAACTTTGTCGCTCCCTTTTTGCACGCGAAAATCGATGGTAAGCTCAATGCAAGTACCCATTTGCAAGCAAGTCCAGGACAACTGCAGTTCAGCGAGTTGGCGCTTGATCTTCACCATGCATTTGTTCAAGGGAAGTCAGACGAAGGGCGTATTGACCTCGCTTCGCTCGTCATCGATAAAGCCGAAGTCGATACAGACAGTCGCATCGTCACCCTGCCATCGGTAACATTGCAAGGATTAGTGGCAGATATCAGAAGAGATCAGCAAGGCATCGTGACGCCTCAGCACTGGTTGGCGAGTGGTACACCAGCAGCAAGTAATCAAACGGTCTCAACAAAGGCCTCTGCCGCGCCAAGTTGGAAAATTCAACTTGGACAAGTCGATCTCAACGACAGCGAAGTCGCATTTGCTGATCTCTCGGTCACCCCTAGCGTGAAGTTGAAGGCCAATGGGATCACGATGGGCTTGTCCCATTTCAGCAGCGACCTGTCCCAACCGTTCAAAGCGAACTTGGTGTCACACATTAATCGTCAAGGGCAAATCAACCTGACTGCCCAAGCGACGCCGCAATTAAAACAGATCACGATGGCACTGGATGCGCGATATTTACCCGTCGCATCGTTCTATCCGTATGTCTCGCAGTTGTTGAACGTGGAGATTACGAAAGGAACCGCTTCTGCCAAAGGGAAGTTCGATATTCGCGATGCGTTGCAAGACCAGCGTCAGATTGCGTACAACGGCAATGTGAGTTTCAATGATTTTAAAATATACGAAAATGGAAGTGATGATGATTTTCTGGAGTGGAAAACCATCGGTCTCGACGGTATCGATACAAAAATAGGGGGTGTACAGGACGCATTGAGTATCAAGAAACTCACATTAGATCGTTTCTTTGCACGACTCGTCTTGTCTGATAAAGCACAACTCAATCTCCAGCATATTTTGGTCAACAAGGCCGCGGGCGGGTCTTCTACGCCAAACGCGGTACCGCAGACGCCGCAGGATAAAACGACTGAAAATGCAACATTGACAGCACACGTCGCAGTTGCCTCGGTCCCAACTTCGGTCAAAAAACCGAAGTTGATTCGTATCGGGCAGACGGAATTGCGTAGCGGGAATATTAACTTTACCGATAACTTCATCAAACCGAATTATCACGCCAATTTAACCAACGTCAGCGGAACCATCGGTCTTCTTGCACCCGACAGCGCGCAGCCAGCCAATGTCGAGTTACACGGTAATGTCGATAACGACGCCCCCTTGCTGATCGCGGGTGCGATGAATCCACTTGCTTCACCCCTCTTTTTGGATATCACGGGAAGTACCAACGGTCTAGAACTCACGCGATTGACGCCGTATGCCGCGAAATATGCGGGGTATCCGATTGAGAAAGGGAAGCTTTCTATGCAGGTGAGTTATCACATCGAAAATCAGCAATTGAAAGCGGATAATTCCATCACGCTTGATCAGTTGACCTTCGGTGAGCATGTCGACGGACCTAATGTCACGAAATTACCAGTGATGCTCGCCGTTGCCTTGTTGCGCGATAATCAGGGCCGTATTGCCATCAATCTGCCGATTTCTGGATCTCTGAGTGATCCTCAGTTCTCTGTTGGTGGGATTATCTTCAAAGTCTTTGTGAATCTGATTACCAAAGCGGTAACGTCACCTTTTGCCTTGCTGGGTTCTATGTTTGGTGGCGGTGAACAATTAGCCTATGTGGAATTCAATCCAGGATTAGCTGTGCTGCCGCCGGGTGCCACAGAAAAACTCGATACGCTCGCTAAAGCACTCAACAATCGTTCTAGCCTGAAACTCGACATCGTTGGTCGTGTTGATCCTGTTACTGATAGTGATGGCGTGCGTCAGTCTCTTTTAGCATCGAAGTTACGTGATGCTAAATGGCGTGAGCTACATCAAAAAGATCGCAGTATCAAAATGGAGGATGTCACAGTAACATCAGAAGAGCGCGCAAAATATGTTCAAGTGGTGTATCAGTCCGAAAAATTCGATAAACCGCGCAATCTGATTGGTCTGACGAAGACGCTGCCGGCTGATCAAGCGGAAGCCTTGATTTTGAAGAATTTGCCGGTTTCATCGGATGATCTTCGTGTCCTTGCACAAAAGCGTGAAGATGTCGTGAGAGACTATCTTGAAACGAACGGAAAAGTGGACCGCGATCGCTTGTTTTTGATTGCGCCGAAACTCGATGGAAGTGATATTAAAGATCAAGGTAAGCCCAATCGCGTTGACTTTTCGTTGAAATAAAGGCGCCGACAAAGAGCGGCAAGGTGGCGAAGCGCGCGGTAGTTTTTACCTAAAGAAAGTTCATGATTAAACAGGCAAGAGTTGTTGCTGTGCTTCGTTCGTTTTTGTTACTAGCATGTAATTGATGTTGTTTTGGGATGCGTCTTGATTTATCCTGAGGACATCAATGAGACTTTACTGTTTGGGGAGAGGCAATGGCATCAGCAAATTTGGCCAATATTTTATACGTTGAGGACGATCCAGATATTCAGACGGTGGCACAGATTGCTTTAGAAATTGTCGGTGGGTTTGCATTAAAAACATGTAGTTCTGGCACTCAGGCGTTGGCTGAAATCCAAGGTGGTTTTGTGCCTGATTTATTGCTGCTAGATGTCATGATGCCCAATATGGATGGTCCGACGACGTTGGCTGAATTGCGAAAGCTCCCAACAACCGCAGCAACGCCGGTCATGTTTATGACAGCAAAAGTACAATCCTCTGAACTGGAATATTACAAATCGTTGGGTGCGATTGGTGTGATCGCTAAACCATTTGATCCTATGGAGTTATCAACCCAAGTGTTGAAACTTTGGCAGGAAAGGCCGTAGATGACTGAAAAAAATGACACGTTGCAAGAAAAACTGCGCGCGCTCGAAGCTGTTTTTTTACAAAAATTGCCGTCTAAATTCGATGAAATCATTGAGGCATTAGAAGCCTTTCAAAGTCATCCGACCAACAAAGATGCACTGAGTGTGCTACATCGACATTTGCATACGATGGCAGGATCTGCAGGTACGTTTGGCTTCGTCGAGCTTGGTGAGCAAGCACGTGTATTTGAATCGAAACTCAAACCTTGGTTGGTTTCTGATTGTCCACCAGATCACGAGTTAAAAGCATTTGCCGACGAATTGCGCGACTATTTTGTGTCGACGCGTGGTCGTCTGGCAAAAATGTCAATGCATGAAGCGCAAGAGCCTGAAGATGATCTTGAATTTGAAGAGGCGGATCATCCTTCTAGTTTGATTTATCTCGTCGATGAAGATAATGAGCAGCAACAGGCGATCACAACGCAGCTCGAGCATTTTGGCTATGAAGTCAAACGGATTCCACAATTAAAAGATCTCGCAGTCGCTGTAGCGATGCGCAGGCCAGACGTGATCGTCATTGAGCTTAGTTTTCCTGAGGGGAAAATTGCGGGTGTTGATGAAATCAAAAAAATCGAACAACTACAACGTTTACGTATCCCAACGATTTTTGTGTCGAAATCCAGTAGCTTTGAATCGCGTTTATTAGCGGTTCGCGCCAAAGGCGATGGTTATTTTACGAAGCCAGTCGATGTGGTTGCTGTTACTGAGCGTATTGATAATATCCTCCACCGTGGCGAATACAAGGGATATCGTATCCTGATTGTTGACGACGATACCGTCACGTCCAAGTTCTACGGTGCAATCTTGCGCGATGCAGGCATGAATGTCCGTTTGCTGAGCGATCCCTCACAAGTGCTGTCGGTAATGACAGATTTTCGTCCCGAATTATTGCTACTCGATGTGTATATGCCGATCTGCAGTGGCGTTGAATTGTCGCACTTAATACGCCAGGATAATTCTTACGTTGATGTGCCGATTGTCTTTTTGTCTAGTGAGGCTGACCTTACCAAACAACTCGATGCCGTCCGTGCCGGGGCAGATGATTTCATTACCAAACCAGTGGCACCTGAGTATTTGATTTCTTCTATCTCGACGAGGGCGGAGCGTTATCGTTCACTACGAGCATTGATCATGCGGGATGGTTTGACCGGTTTATTCAACCATACAGCAATCAAAGAACAGTTAGCGTCTGAAATTTTACAGGCTGGACGTAATGGAGCGCATTTGGCGCTGGCGATGATTGATTTGGATAACTTTAAACAAATCAACGATAGTTATGGTCATGCGACAGGCGATCAGGTGCTGCGAACGCTTGCTCGGTTATTGCGTCAACGGCTACGTCGTAGCGATATCGTTGGTCGTTATGGTGGCGAAGAATTTGCGATTATTTTCCCAGATACGACGGCAACGACGGCTCGTCGCGTGCTTGATCAGGTGCGCATCGCCTTCGCTAAAATTCGTCAGCATTCGGATGACGTCGAGTTTTCTGTCACGTTCTCTGGTGGTGTTGCGGATCTTGAGGCGACAACGGATGCGGATGAATTATTTGAAGTCGCTGATGCGGCGATGTATGTGTCTAAGCAAAGCGGTCGTAATAGAATTACCTTGGCATGACGTCCTGACACGGATCTCAATAAAAAAACCCGTTCGTTTATAGAACGGGTTTTTTATTTTTGCGTTTGATTTTCAATGAATGCACTGATCGGTAACTTGATCAGTGATTCCATTGATTCTTGCATTAACTTATTTTTTGCAAGCTGCTTGGTTTTAATTTCGATTCCAGCGGCTTCCCTTTACGCGCACGCTTGTTGATGTGAATACTCAGACCGGACGCACTCAGATTGACTTCCTGCGCTTTTCCACCGCGACCGATGCCTGAGACCTTGACACCTTTTTGGCTGATCGCTTGGGCAGCAAGCAGTTTTTCTTTGTCTTCCAGCTCCATCAAGATCACACCACGTCCACCACTGGAGAGTTGTTTGATCTCGTTGAGGCCGAACACCAGCAAGCGTCCTTTTTCCGATAAACAAGCAACGGCACTGGCATCGTCGCTAATCACGGCGGGTGCCAGCGGCAAGTCTGTTTCCTCCAGCGTCATAAACGCTTTGCCTGCTTTCATACGACCGACCATGTCGCTTACTTTGGCACTGAATCCATAACCCGCTGTCGAGGCGAGTAGGAGACCAGTGTCGTTTGGACCAGCAAAGTAATGCAATATTTTGCTACCACTCGCAAGGTCAATCAGCGTGGTAATCGGTACCCCATCGCCACGTGCCCCTGGCAATGCAGAGACGGCGACAGAGTAGACGCGACCATTGGAGCCAAATACGAGTAAATGATCAACTGTACGGCATTCAAACGTGCCATAGAGGCTATCACCCGCTTTGAAGGTGAATTGCCCAGCTTCATGGCCATGACCGGTCCGTGCGCGAACCCAGCCTTTTTCAGAAATCACCACCGTGACAGGTTCATCGATCACCTTTTGCTCGACCGATGCACGCGCCGCCTCTTCAATGACGGTCCGACGTGCGTCGCCGTATTGTTTGGCATCGGTCTCGATCTCCTTGATCAGCATTTTCTTCATGGATGCCGGATTATCCAGCAGGTCATGCAGTGTGGCTTTTTCTTTACGCAGTTCAGCCAGTTCTTGCTGGATTTTGATGGTTTCCAGACGAGCTAATTGACGCAAGCGAATTTCCAGAATGTCCTCTGCCTGACGATCAGACAGACGGAATGCTTGAATCAGTGCTGGTTTTGGCTCATCAGATTCGCGGATGATGCGAATCACTTCATCGATGTTGAGTAGAACTGCTTCACGTCCTTCGAGGATGTGGATACGATCATCCACTTTTTTCAGACGGAACTGTGTACGACGTGTCACGGTCGCAAAGCGGAAGGCAATCCACTCGCTCAGAATCTCTAACAAGCCTTTCTGACGTGGGCGACCATCGCCACCAATCATCACCAGATTAATGGAAGCGGACGTTTCTAGCGACGTATGCGCCAGCAACATCTGCATAAATTCCGTCTGGTCTTGGTTTTTCGACTTAGGCTCTAATACCAAGCGTACTGGCGCATCTTTGCCAGACTCGTCACGAACGGTGTCGAGCACCGATAAAATGACTTGTTTGAGTGAGATCTGCTCTGGAGAGAGGGTTTTCTTACCCGCTTTAATCTTTGGATTCGTGAGTTCTTCGATTTCTTCCAGTACCTTCTGTGACGACGTACCTGGAGGGAGCTCGGTGACAACGGCTTGCCACTGTCCGCGTGCCATTTCTTCAATTTTCCAGCGTGCACGCACTTTCATGCTGCCGCGTCCTGAAGCGTACATCTCGGCGATCGCTGATGCGGGCGTGATGATTTGACCGCCCCCCGGGAAATCTGGTCCGGGAATCATTTCCATTAATTCAGCGTGTTTTAATGCCGGATTACGGATCAGTGCAACGGCCGCTTTCGCTACTTCGGTCAGATTGTGTGATGGAATCTCGGTCGCTAAACCCACAGCAATACCAGATGCGCCATTGAGTAACACAAATGGCAGTCGACTTGGCAGGAGCTTAGGCTCTTCGGTCGTGCCATCGTAGTTTGGTTGAAAATCAACCGTGCCCTGATCGATTTCATCCATCAATAACCGGGAGATCGGTGTTAAACGGGCTTCGGTGTACCGCATCGCTGCAGCACCGTCGCCATCGCGTGAACCGAAGTTACCCTGACCATCGATCAGTGGGTAACGTAAAGAGAAGTCCTGTGCCATCCGCACCAAGGCGTCATAAACGGACTGGTCACCGTGTGGATGGAGCTTACCGAGCACATCACCCACGACGGCCGCCGATTTACGGGGTTTCGCCGTCGAATTCAGGCCCAGTTCATTCATCGCGTACAGAATGCGCCGCTGAACTGGCTTTTGACCATCACAGACATCCGGTAACGCCCGTCCTTTGACGACCGAAATCGCATAGTCAAGATAGGCTCGTTCCGCAAAGGTAGCCAGTGTTAGTGCTTCTCCATCACTTGGCGGTGGTACTTGTTCAAATAAATTCGCTTGTTCGCTCATAGTGTTTAATGTTGTAAAACTGATAGTCAGTGGTCATTCATCTCATCCACCGTGGCAGATCGAGATGGAGGAATCTGTTAATTAGATGTCCGCTTCCACTGCATTGCCGTGTTCTTCGATCCATGAGCGGCGTGCAGCAGCTTCGCCTTTACCCATGAGCATATTGAATCTTCCTTCGGAAAATTCTTGGTCAAACTCTCCCAGTGAGACAGGCAATAAGCGACGTGTATCTGGATTCATGGTGGTTTCCCATAATTGTCCGGCGTTCATCTCACCGAGACCTTTAAAGCGGGAAATGGACCACGCACCGTCTTTCACGCCATCTTTGCGCAGCTTGTCTTCAATTGCCGTCAATTCACCTGCATCCAACGCATAGATTTTTTGTGCTGGTTTTTTGCCGCGTGCAGGCGCGTCCACACGGAACAGTGGTGGTCGTGCCACGCAGATGTGACCGCGCGCAATAAGCTGTGGGAAATGCTTGAAAAATAAGGTGAGTAACAAGACCTGAATGTGTGAGCCATCGACGTCCGCATCAGACAGAATGCAAATTTTTCCGTAGCGCAGATTGCTTAAATCTGGATTGTCGTTGGGGCCATGCGGGTCCACACCGATCGCGACAGCAATATCGTGGATCTCATTGTTGGCAAACAGGCGGTCACGCTCCGATTCCCATGAATTGAGAACTTTTCCTCGTAACGGCAAGATTGCTTGGAATTCTTTATCGCGCCCCATTTTCGCAGAACCACCTGCAGAGTCACCTTCGACCAAGAACAATTCATTGCGGGTGATATCGTTGGATTCGCAATCGGTTAGTTTGCCAGGCAAGACGGCAACACCGGAGGATTTCTTTTTCTCTACCTTTTGCGCCGAACGCAAACGTGATTGTGCTTGTTTGATGACGAGTTCGGCGAGCTTTTTGCCATGTTCAACATGGGAGTTCAGCCATAGCTCAAGTGGTGGTTTCGTGAACGACGACACCAAGCGAACCGCATCGCGTGAATTGAGGCGCTCTTTAATCTGTCCCTGAAATTGTGGGTCCAGTACCTTGGCGGAAAGTACGAACGACACGCGCGCAAAGACGTCTTCAGGTAAGAGCTTGACACCCTTGGGGAGCAGGGAATGCATTTCGACAAAGCTCTTTACTGCCCCGAACAAGCCCTCCCGCAGGCCAGACTCATGAGTACCGCCGGCGGGTGTTGGAATCAGATTGACATAGGATTCGCGGACGACGTTGCCATCTTCGGTCCACGCAACCACCCAAGATGCACCTTCGCCTTCAGCAAAGCCTTCGCTGTCGGAGGTGGCAAATTGTTCGCCTTCAAACAACGGAATGAGTGGTTCGCCGTGCGACGATTGCGCAAGCGCTTCCGTCAAGTAACCGCGCAACCCTTGATCGTATTGCCAGGTTTGGCTCTCACCCGTTTTTGCATTGGTGAGGGTGACTTTGACGCCGGGCAGTAAAACTGCTTTTGAACGCAATAAGCGTTGGAGTTCGGCAAAGGGGATGTTGGCAGAATCAAAGTATTTCGCGTCTGGCCAAATGCTGACCCGTGTGCCGTTCTTTTTGTCGCCGCGTCCTAGAGGCTGACTGCGGAGTGGTTCGATCACGTCGCCGTCGGCGAAAGTGAGCTGATGCAAGCCGGCTTCACGCCAGACAGTGATTTCAAGGCGTTTGGACAATGCATTGGTGACAGAGACGCCAACGCCGTGCAAACCACCCGAGAACGCGTATGCACCGCCAGACCCCTTATCAAACTTACCGCCAGCATGGAGGCGGGTAAAGACGATCTCAACGGTGGGTACGCCTTCTTCTGGATGCAAACCAACTGGAATGCCACGACCATCATCTTCAACGGTCACGCTGTTGTCGGTGTTAATGGTGACAAGAATATTCTTACAGTGACCGCCCAACGCCTCATCAGAAGCGTTATCAATCACTTCCTGAATGATATGTAATGGGTTCTCGGTTCTTGTGTACATGCCAGGTCGTTGTTTGACCGGCTCCAGGCCTTTTAAGACGCGGATGGACGATTCGCTATAGTCCGACGGGGAAGTGTTTTTTTTAGTGGCCATGCAAATAGAAAATTGTTGTTTTGGTTAAAATGTAATGATATTTTGCAATGTTTTTGTCAATAGGACACAATTTCAATGTATGAGTACATGATTTCAATGTATTCTTTCGTACGTTTGACAGCTATTGTAGCTGCAATGAGTTGATGGATAAACGATGTCACAAAAAACTCCAACGATCGCAATCCGACTGCTTGGATTTTCCGCCAAAGAGGAAGAAACTTTTTTCGCAGTGCTCGCTGTCGCGCGCGAGAAGGGTTACAGCTATACGTGTCTCATGCCGGGTTCTGTGCAAGACCCCGATATGTACATTGTTAACGCTGATCAATTGTCTGCGTTGGCGACTTTATCAGATTTAAATCCTGGTGAAGCACAACCTGTGTTGTTAATTGGTAAAACAGATGTGCCGTTACCTTACCAGACAATGTCAAAACCAATCCGTTGGCGCAAAATCTTCGACGTGCTCGATGATCTTGTCGGTAAACGTGAGCTCTTACTGACCACTTTAAGCGCCCACGCACCGCTGACGGTCCATGAGCGCCGTCGTGAAAAACGGTTGGACTTCGACCTAACTGACCCGATGGTCTATGACCGTATGCGCCGGCAACCGGTCGCTAAGGGCGGTATTTTAGTCGTCGACAAGGACACACACTTCCGGGAATATGTGGCGGCGGTCATGGACCCCTACGGTATTAGCGTCACCCTCGCTTCTGATGAGCGAAGTGCATTGTTGCTTGATAGAAACAATCAGCACGCATTAACGCTGATTAATACTTCAACGCCCAACGTCGATCCTTACCGCTTATGTGATGGGTTAAAAAAGCAGAATGATGGTTTTAAGACCTCAGTCATTTTGCTGATCGATAAATCCTTCGTGTATCAAACCACGCTTGCTGAACGAGTGAAGTGCTCTGGATTTCTCGTCAAGCCGCTGTCACGACGTGTATTGATTCGGACGCTCAAAAAATATCTACAACTCAGTAACTAAGCGCCTGAGCAGCTAACGATGCAGCATGGCCGGCACGATATTGAGCAGTCCGGCTCGCTGACCACCTCTCTCTGTTCTGTGCTGGAGGTCAGCAGGGGAGAGGGCTATTTGCTCAACAAGCGCATCCCACGCTCTAGTCCTTCGATAGTGACCGGAAACATGCGATTACTCATGATTTGCCGGACAACAGAAATGGATTGACGATACTGCCACAAGCCCTCTGGTTCGGGATTGAGCCAAATGTATTTGGGGAAAGTGCTTGCAAAGCGTTGCAGCCACACTGCGCCCGCTTCCTCGTTGTTGTACTCGACAGACCCACCTGGTTGTAAAATTTCGTAGGGGCTCATCGTGGCATCGCCGACAAAGATCAGCTTGGTATCGGCAGGGTATTTTCGCAAAATGTCCCATGTCGGAAATTTTTCCGCATGGCGTCGGCGATTGTTTTTCCACAAGTAGTCATAGACACAGTTGTGGAAATAAAAGAATTCCATATTTTTAAATTCTGTTTTCGCCGCCGAAAATAACTCTTCGGTTTGGGCGATATGGTCATCCATGGTGCCGCCGACATCGAGCAACATCAGTACCTTGATGTTGTTCTTCCGCTCGGGTTGCATCTTGATATCGAGGTAGCCCGCGTTATTGGCTGTCGCTTTGATGGTCGCATCCAATGCCAATTCTTCTTCTGCCCCTTGACGAGCAAATTTGCGCAGACGACGTAACGCAACTTTGATGTTACGTGTGCCTAGTTCACGTTCTGCATCATAATCTTTGAATGATCGTTCTTCCCATACCTTGACGGCACTGCGGTTGCCACCTTTGCCGCCAATACGGATGCCCTCGGGATTGGAGCCACCATTGCCAAAGGGAGAGGTGCCACCGGTGCCTATCCATTTGCTGCCGCCCTCGTGGCGTTCCTTTTGCTCTTTCAGGAGTTCCTTGAGACGATCCATCAATTTGTCGTAGCCAAATTTTTCGATCGCGGCCTTTTGTTCATCGGTCAGTTCCCGCTCAAGTCGCTTCGTGAGCCAATCCAGTGGTATTTCGGGATGCTTTTCAAAAATGGTGTCGATGCCTTTGAAGTAAAGGCCAAACGCCTTGTCGAACTTATCGTAGTGCGCTTCATCTTTCACCATAATGGTGCGGGAGAGGAAGTAAAAATCGTCGAGCGACATGGTGATCAAGCCTTTTTCTAAGGCCTCAAGAAGCATGAGAAATTCTTTGATGGACACCGGAATTTTGGCGTCTTTTAAGGTGAAGAAAAAATCGATCAGCATGTCATTCAGTCTCCAAAAAACATCGTACGAGAACTTATCGGGTACCCGTAGACTGTTTCTTCGTCGGTGTTTGTTGTGTTATTCAGGATAGTGGCTATGAAGCGTACTTTTTTTGCATGTATTGCAAATTCTTTTTTACGCCTTGCCATTCATGTTCAAGAATACTATACACCACCGTGTCACGGATGCGACCATCGGGCATGATGATGTGATTACGTAAAAGTCCGTCACGTTTTGCGCCCAGCCTCTCGATGGCGGCTTGCGATCGATGGTTGAAGTGGTCAGTGCGGAATTCGACGGCAATGCAGCCAAACACCTCAAAGGCGTGTGTGAGGAGTAGCAACTTGCATTCGGTATTGATGCCAGTGCGCTGTACTGACTTCGAATACCATGTGTGGCCGATTTCAAGGCGCTTGTTTTGTGGCTCCATTTTAAAGTAGCGGGTCGATCCGACAATGTGGCCAGTTTGATTCTCGCGGATCACGAACACGACTGCCGTTTGCTGTTGTTGCATATCGAGTGCGGTTTTGATCCATTGTTCTGTGGATTCAGGACTCGGCACGGAGGTAAAGAAAAGTTTCCATAATTCACCATCAGCCGCAGCGCGCTGAATATCTGGTAGGTGTGCACGGGTTAGTGGTTCGAGTGTTACATAGTGACCGACAAGGGTGAGGGGGGAGCAATCCATAATAACGTCCTTTTTACATGGTGAAACGAAAATAGAAACAAACGGGTGCGATCGTTCTTTTGGTACAACTTTCTCACAGATTGACGGTATTGCGCAGTAACAGATATGAAAAAATAGATGAAAACAGGATGGTTACGCGCTATAATCTTCTATTCACTTAAAACCACAGTAATGCTTGCTAACGAAAATAAAAGCCGTTATACTGCAAAGCTGTATAGAATTTTGCGGCGTGGCATTTAATCAAATGTTTTGACCTCGTCGCTTTGACCACGTTTAGGAAATCTCATGGCAAATACCGCACAAGCACGCAAACGTGCTCGTCAAGCAGTTAAACAAAACGCACACAACTCTAGCCAACGCTCGACTCTGCGCACAGCAATCAAAGCTGTTCGTAAAGCAATCGAAGCTGGTGATAAAGCTGCTGCTGCAACAATTTTTCAAGCATCTGTATCGACAATCGATCGTATCGCTGACAAAAAAATCATTCACAAAAACAAAGCAGCTCGTCATAAGAGCCGTTTGGCATCCGCTTTGAAAGCGTTGGCTTAATCGCCTCGTTTTTGCTTGCTAGCGACAATCGCTAGCGTAGTGGATACACCGTTGTGAAAAAAGACCGCAATTTATTGCGGTTTTTTGCTTTGTATTTTTGACTTTCACTGACCGTTCGTCGCTGTCTTGATGCGATTTGACTCAATGCGACTTGTGTTAATGCGACTTGTTTTAATACAACAAGTATTGGATCCGATTTTTTTGGGGTGTGTAAAGACAAATGATGTTGAATGGGCGTATTGCAACATACTAAGAGGGACCCTATTGCAAGGATCCCCTTTTGCGCGCTATGAAGGCTTACTTCAGCGGGAGACCTTCTACTTTCATGCCTGGTTTAATGTTCTTTTGCTTAAACCAGCCTAAATTCATTTCCAGCGCATAATTGACTGTTCTTTTTGCACAATGGGAATCGAGCGTTTCCGGCTGCATGTCTTCGATATTCACAATCCTGCCATCCAAGTCAATAAAAGCAACGGACAATGGGATCAATGTGTTCTTCATCCACATACACACGCCCGCAGGCGCACCAAAGTCAAATACCATCCCTTCATTGTTGCCCATTTTTGTTCTTAACATCAGACCTTGCTCGCGCTCAGCAGGTGTTGCTGCGACTTCTGCCTGAATCACGTAGATGCCGACAGACAGCTGTTTGACGGGCATTTTCCCTACCATTTGTGCGTTGGAAGTCGAAGTGATCAACGCCAAAGCGGCGGTTCCCAATAGTTGCTTTGCGATTGTGGAGAGTGAGGTCATGGCCAAGGATGGAATGTAATGAGAAAGGCGCTATCGTACAGCAAAAAAAAAAGGCAGGAAAAGCTCCCGCCTTTATTTTTTAGCTGATGAGGCTATTATTTTGATGCTGCTGCGGCTTCTGCTGCTTCTTTTTTAGCTTTCTTGTGTTTTTTCGCTTTTTTAGCTGGTGCTGCTGCGTCAGCTGCTGGCGCGGATGCTGCTGGTGCTGCTGGCGCTGCAGGCGCTTGTGCAAATACGGCGGAAGCGAACAAACCTGCGATTAAAGCTGCGATTAATTTTTTCATGGTAGACCCTTAAGAAAGTAATTGTTCAGAAGTACTGTCAGCGTGACTGTTGATCGAGGCGATTGCATCGAATCAATCTTAAAAACGTAGCTGACGATGATTGGTTGACAGCGAACGACATATTTTTTCTAAAAGCACTATTTTTTTTTGCTCGCTAAACCGCTTGCTTTGATATCGACTTCTTGCCACTCGCCAGGTAACAGCGGGTGGCTCTCCAATGAAAAACCACCGATGCTGGAGCGTATTAAGCGTAATGTGGGTAGACCTACTGCGGCGGTCATCCTTCTGACCTGACGATTTTTGCCTTCAGAGAGCATGATGCAGAGCCAACTAGTGGGAATGTTCTCGCGTTGGCGTATCGGAGGATGGCGGTCCCAAATCCAGCCCGGGGGATGAATATGCTTCACCATGCAGGGTTGTGTAACAAAATCGCCTAGATCCAACGGTGCGGCCAGTTTTTTGAGTGCATCAGGGGTTGGTGTCCCTTCGACCTGAACTAAGTAGGTTTTTGTTTGCTTGTGATCGGGGTGGCTGATGCGATTTTGCAGCTTTCCATCGTCCGTGAGCAAAATTAATCCCTCACTATCTGCGTCAAGACGCCCAGCCGGGTATATATTAGGAATGTCGAGATAATCCGCCAACGTTTCCCTTGTAGGATGGGCGGAGAATTGACACATGACGTTAAAAGGCTTGTTGAGTAAAATCAGTTTCATCGCCATATGGTAACCGCAATTTGGTAAACTGATGGCATCTCGTAAAATTCTAGTGCATAATACGAAATGACGGTCTTGTGTCTTATATAAGAGTTAATTGCGAAGCTGGCCGCCAAGCCCTCTTCGCTGAATTAAATGTGAAGTGTAAAGGCGGGGATGGTGTCCGGTGACTCGGATTTCAACCCAGCCCAAGGCATGGTTTGCACGCAAGGCATATTTGAGAATAGCGCAATTCGCTTATTCATCCAACTACGGAGAAAACGATGTATCAACATATTCAAGTTCCTGCTGAAGGTAAAAAGATTACCGTCAATGCTGATTTTTCGCTGAATGTTCCTGACAATCCAATCATCCCATTTATCGAGGGTGATGGAACTGGCGTGGATATCAGCCCTGTCATGATCAAGGTAGTGGATGCTGCGGTTGCAAAAGCATATGCTGGCAAGCGTAAAATCAGCTGGATGGAAATCTATGCAGGTGAAAAATCTACAAAAGTTTACGGCCCAGACGTTTGGTTGCCAGAAGAAACACTGAAAGTATTGAAAGAATACGTTGTTTCGATCAAAGGTCCTCTGACAACACCAGTAGGTGGCGGTATCCGTTCCCTGAACGTTGCTTTGCGTCAAGAACTCGATTTGTACGTTTGCTTGCGACCAGTCCGTTATTTCAAAGGCGTGCCATCCCCAGTGCGTGAACCAGAAAAAACTGACATGGTGATCTTCCGTGAAAACTCTGAAGATATCTATGCTGGTATCGAGTTTGCAGAAGGTTCCGATCAAGTGAAAAAACTGATCAAGTTCCTGCAAGACGAAATGGGCGTGAAAAAAATCCGCTTCCCAGAATCTTCTGGTATCGGCGTAAAACCAGTATCCCGCGAAGGTACAGAGCGTTTAGTACGTAAAGCGATCCAGTACGCCATCGACAATGACAAGCCATCTGTGACGATCGTTCACAAAGGCAACATCATGAAGTACACCGAAGGTGGCTTCCGTGACTGGGCATACGCATTGGCACAAAAAGAATTTGGCGCAGAATTGATCGACGGCGGCCCATGGTGCAAATTCAAGAATCCTAAAACTGGTAAAGACATTATCGTTAAGGATTCGATCGCTGATGCGTTCTTGCAACAGATCTTGCTGCGTCCAGCTGAATACAGCGTTATCGCTACACTGAACCTGAATGGCGACTACATCTCCGACGCGCTCGCAGCGCAAGTTGGTGGTATCGGTATCGCTCCAGGTGCAAACTTGTCTGACTCCATCGCGATGTTCGAAGCAACGCACGGTACAGCACCGAAGTATGCAGGTAAAGACTACGTGAACCCAGGTTCCTTGATCTTGTCAGCAGAAATGATGTTGCGTCACATGGGCTGGGTTGAAGCCGCTGATTTGTTGATCACATCAACAGAAAAAGCAATTACAGCGAAGAAAGTGACTTACGATTTCGCTCGCTTGATGGAAGGTGCTACGCAAGTATCTTGCTCCGGTTTCGGCGAAGTAATGATCCAAAACATGTAATTGACTTGTTTGAAGTGCGTCAAGCACTTCAACAGTGTTAAAAAAACCGGCGTAAGCCGGTTTTTTACTTTGCCCTCAAGGTTTTATAGTTTGAGTGCTTCTGCGTCGGTGACGCTTCTGATGGCATAACGAATGAGGTCTGCTTGACCTTCAATATTGAGTTTTCGTTTGATGTTTAACCGATGTGTTTCCACCGTTCTGACGCTCAAACCGAGCTCCTGTGCAATGGACTTATTGGATTTCCCTGTCGCAATGCTTTCTAAAATCCGTTTTTCACGTTGAGTGAGTATCTCGCCCGTATTGTTGTCTTTGCTGGTGGCGGTCAATCCTGAGCTGAAATACGTGCCGCCGCCTCGGACGGTCTCGATCGCATTAATGATGTCCTCTGCGGGCGCATCCTTGAGGACGTAGCCGCGGGCCCCTGCCTGAACAGATTGTGCGACGTATTCTGCTTTTTCATGCATTGAGAGCATGATGATGGCGATATCGGGATAATCCTGTGTAAAACGGCTTGTCAGACTGATTCCATTTGAGTGACCGAGATTGATGTCCATCAGAATCAGGTCGACTGGTTGCTCAGCGGCGACCTTGAGTGCATCCGCGCTCGTGCCGACTTCGCCACAAATAAAAAAATGTGGCACAGTCTCCAACCTAGCACGCAGACCATCTCTGACCAACGGGTGATCGTCAACGAGCAAAATATGAATTGTTTGATCTGCAATCATCATTATTCTCCGTGCGGTATTTTTGCTGTGATCCGCGTTCCATCCGAACCAGACTGAATGTCAAAGTGTCCTTGGACGCTTGCCAGTCGTTCGCGCATATTGCTAAGGCCTATGCCTCTTTTGGGGTGATTGACGATATCTTGCAAATTAAAACCTTTACCATTGTCACTGATCAACAAAATAACATAGTCGTTATCAGATAGTAATTCAATTTCTACATGACTGACACCATGTGCGTGCTTATGGATGTTAGTTAGTGCTTCCTGAGCAACACGATACAACACCGTGTTGCTGATGGCATTGAGGTTAAATCGATTATCTCTTGGACTGAAAATCACATCAATGCCTGTGGCCTGATGGAACTCTTCACTCAGATGTTCAAAAGCAACAACTAACCCCAAATCGTCCAGCATTGCGGGACGCAGGTCATGAGAAATACGTCTGACTTCTGTGAGTGCCTCGTTGAGCTGTTTGGTCGCTCGCTGAAAGGCAATGAGGGCTTTATCCTCTGAGATGGCTGGCGATTGCAATTTAGCAACGCCTGATTCTACTTGCAGCTTTGTCGACACGAGAAGCTGACTTAGTCCGTCATGGAGGTCGCGCGAGAGCCGTGCCCTTTCATCCTCCTGCGAACTCACGACACTTCTAGCAAGCGTTTTGAGTTTGGCGTCGGCAAGGCGTGATTCGCTGATGTTTAATACGAGCCCAGAGAGTGCAATGAACAGAGCGCAGAACAGCGTGAAACCCGCAATCCAGAACATGGTGCTGTGAATATTCTTCACAAACTGTGTATCGACTTTCTCTAGCGCAGAATCAACGTCATCGAGATAAATTCCCGTCCCCAATACCCAGTCCCAGCCGGGAAGGGCAATCACGTAGCCTAGTTTGGCGACCATTTGGTGTGTGGAGGGTTTTTCCCACAGGTAGCGCACCGCGCCACCACCGTTTTTCGCGGTCTCAATCAATTTTTGGATCGTGAGGTTGCCCTCGGGGTCACTCAGCGTCCAGAGGTCTTTACCGACCAACTCGGGCTGGCGAGGATGCATGAGATTTTTACCATGCATATCGTAGATGTAGAAATAGCCATCATCACCGAAATCCAGTGTGGCAAGGATTTTTTTCGCTTCTTCTTGGTTTTTAGGATTGATGGCGCCGTTTTGATAAAGGTGATCAATGGCAGAGCGACCAAGAGAGACGTAATGTTTGAGTTCTGTTTCTTTGCTATTAAGGTAGGCTTGCTCAATCCCGCTGTGCTGTTGTCGCGCTAGATTGGTCGCTTGAGAAAACACAGCAATAGCGATCCCTGCAAACGATAGAAGGAGGGGGATGATCGTCAGCAGAATAAACTTATAGCGAAGCTTCATTCAGAATGCCTTTGGATGATGTGTTTCAACGCAGATGACAATCGCATGGAAGCACCGAGTGGCGATGAGCCTAACCTCAATAAAAAAACCCCGCCATAGCGGGGTTTTGGAAAACAGCTGAAACCCGTATTATGGGTTTTGGATGTTAGAAGCTTGCTTGCCTTTAGGGCCTTGCGTGACTTCGAACGATACTTTTTGACCTTCTTTCAGAGTCTTGAAGCCGTTCATTTGGATTGCGGAAAAGTGGGCGAACAAATCCTCACCACCGTCATCCGGGGTGATAAAGCCAAAGCCTTTGGAATCATTGAACCACTTGACGGTACCTGTTGCCATAATGCATCTTTCAATTAGAAACTAATCACACGAGCCGTAAAAGCAAGAAACCTGGCACCATGCCAGCCTTCCCTCAACTTGCCCCCTTCTTATTGACGATCGAACACGATTTAAGTCAATAATAGTCATTCTTGGCGGAAAAAAAACTAAAGTCAAGAAACTTTTTATAGGGGCTGTTGTATTGTTGTATTTTTAATTAAATTTTGCAAATTCAACTCAAAACACAACACTCAAAATAGACTTTACACATAAAACTTGATCTACGTGAATTGATCACCATCTGTGAAAAGTCAGGAAAGAGGGTAACATTTGCACAGCGATGAAATAAGCCCATTTTATTCGCTTAATAGTTGCCTCTGGATTGAATCAACGTACTAGAATAGACGTATGGGAAATAAGCATGAAAACGGTACGATATTGGAGCGTCAGGCACAAAAGCTGAAGCCACCATCCATGTACCAGGTAATATTACTGAACGATGACTATACTCCCATGGAGTTTGTCGTTGCGATTGTCCAGGAATACTTTAATAAAGACCGTGAGACTGCCATGCAGATCATGCTTAAAGTTCACCGGGACGGCAAAGGCATCTGTGGCGTATATTCAAAAGATATTGCACTGACTAAAGTTGAACTCGTTTTGACACACGCTCGTAAGGCAGGACATCCCCTGCAATGTGTGATGGAGGAAGTATGATTGCGCAAGAATTGGAAGTCAGTTTGCATATGGCCTTTGTTGAGGCTAGACAAGCTCGTTATGAATTTATCACTGTCGAACATTTGCTGCTTGCGCTGCTCGATAATCCGTCAGCGGCAGAGGTGATGCGGGCATGCGCGGTCAATATTGAGGATTTACGAAAAACCCTCGGCAATTTTATTACCGACAATACCCCAACCGTGTCTGGCACAAACGAGGTTGATACGCAGCCAACATTAGGCTTTCAGCGTGTGATTCAGCGTGCAATTATGCATGTTCAATCTTCGTCCAATGGAAAGAAAGAAGTGACAGGCGCGAATGTGCTGGTTGCTATTTTTGGCGAAAAAGATTCGCATGCGGTCTATTACCTGCATCAGCAAGGTGTAACGCGGCTGGATGTCGTGAATTTTATCTCCCATGGTGTGCGCAAAGACAACCTCAATGAACCTCAGAAATCTCCTGAAGGTGGCTCGGAGCCTCATGCAGATGCACAATCAAAAGAAAATCCGTTAGATCAATTTACACAGAATCTGAACAAACAAGCGGCCGAGGGCAAGATTGATCCATTGATCGGTCGTGACAGCGAAGTGGAACGCGTAATCCAGATCCTGTGCCGTCGCCGTAAGAACAATCCATTGTTAGTGGGCGAAGCCGGTGTTGGAAAAACAGCGATTGCCGAAGGGCTTGCTTTGCGGATTACCGAAGGCGATGTACCTGAAATTTTGCAAACTGCGGTCGTTTACTCGCTTGATATGGGCGCGTTGTTGGCTGGGACAAAATACCGCGGCGATTTCGAATTGCGCTTGAAAGGTGTTTTGAAGCAGTTAAAAGACACACCCAACGGCATCTTGTTTATCGACGAAATCCACACGATTATTGGTGCTGGCTCTGCATCGGGTGGGACGCTGGATGCGTCCAATCTGCTCAAGCCTGCATTGTCCAGTGGCCAGTTAAAGTGCATCGGTGCGACGACTTACGCGGAATACCGTGGTGTCTTCGAAAAAGATCACGCGCTGTCGCGTCGTTTCCAAAAAATTGACGTCAATGAGCCAACGGTTGAACAAACAGTGCAAATTTTACGTGGTTTGAAATCGAAGTTTGAAGAACACCATAACGTCAAATATTCTGCGTCTGCATTGACGACAGCGGCTGAGTTGTCTGCACGCTTCATTAATGATCGTCATCTGCCGGATAAAGCGATCGATGTGATCGATGAAGCTGGTGCTGCGCAGCGTATTTTGCCAAAGTCCAAGCAGAAGAAAACAATTGGTAAAGCGGATATTGAAGAGATCATTTCTAAAATCGCTCGTATTCCACCACAAACAGTGAATCAGGATGATCGCAGTAAATTGCAGACGATCGATCGTGACTTGAAAAATGTGGTCTTTGGTCAGGAGCCTGCGATTGATGCCTTGGCATCAGCGATTAAGATGGCGCGTGCTGGTCTCGGTAAAACAGACAAGCCGATTGGTTCTTTCCTGTTTTCAGGTCCGACGGGGGTTGGTAAAACCGAAGTCGCTAAACAATTGGCCTTTACCCTTGGTATCGAGCTGATTCGTTTTGATATGTCTGAGTACATGGAACGTCATGCGGTGAGCCGTTTGATTGGTGCACCACCGGGCTATGTCGGTTTTGATCAAGGTGGTTTGCTCACAGAGGCGATTACGAAAAAACCGCATGCTGTGTTGCTGTTAGACGAAATTGAAAAAGCACATCCTGATGTGTTCAATATTTTGCTGCAAGTCATGGATCACGGCACATTGACTGATAACAATGGTCGTAAGGCAGACTTCCGAAATGTGATCATCATCATGACGACGAACGCTGGTGCAGAAAGCTTGCAAAAACGTTCTATCGGCTTTAACGACAGCAAAGAAGCCGGCGATGAAATGGCTGATATCAAGCGGATGTTCACGCCTGAATTCCGTAATCGTCTCGATGCGATTATTAGCTTCCGCGCACTCGATGAAGAAATTATTCTTCGTGTGGTTGATAAATTCTTGATGCAACTGGAAGAACAGTTGCACGAGAAAAAAGTGGAAGCAACATTCACTGATTCGTTGCGTAAATTCCTTGCGAGAAAAGGTTTTGATCCGCTGATGGGTGCACGCCCAATGGCGCGTTTGATTCAGGACATGATTCGTAAAGCATTAGCGGATGAACTGTTGTTCGGACGTCTCGTTTCCGGTGGTAGGGTCATTGTTGATCTGGACGATAAAGATCTCATTAAGCTAGAATTCTCTGAAGGTGATGAGGCGCCGCCAGGATCATCGCAGGAAATTGTTGAGGTTGAATAACCGACTTTGATCAGGACGCAATATTGTTCCCTACGGAATGTCTCTGAAGAAAAGTCATTCCAGTCGGGAGGTAGTATGGTAGGAATGGTATTGCCGTTATATGTCCTTGAGTACACGGTGAAGACGATAGACTCCATACTCTCCCCAGCAGCGCTGGAAGGTAAGGAAGTTGAAGTGGATGTGTATGATCGACGCGATGTATCAAAAAAGCATACGGGCGTCGGACGTCGAATTCAAGGTGAGGACGATTCGTTTCTCGTGCGGGTCAGTGTCGATGCTGGAACGCACGAAGATGAATGGAACTATACGATTTTGAGAGAATCTGCTGGACGTAGTCGTAAAGCGAAAAAGTAAATGCTTTGCCACTGATCATAAATCATATAAACCATATAA
Organism: Undibacterium sp. MH2W; assembly: GCF_049340215.1. Taxonomy (NCBI): domain Bacteria; kingdom Pseudomonadati; phylum Pseudomonadota; class Betaproteobacteria; order Burkholderiales; family Oxalobacteraceae; genus Undibacterium; species Undibacterium sp. MH2W. The sequence continues at coordinate 854,045 of NZ_JBMPPA010000001.1, forward strand.
ACCATGTAAATCAAAGCCCGACTCGTGAGAGCCGGGCTTTTTGTTTTGTACCGTTTGCGTCATGCACGTCTTGGTGCCGACGTGGCGGGCAAAAAAGTCATTCATCCAGTTGTTTCGCATGATGTTTTTTCGCACGATGACTCGCCATGGCGACGGTATCATCGACGCTGATACCGCATTCATACGTCGGCATGAGTCCGAGTGCCACGCCTTTGTTGAGAATGTCTTGGATATGGTCTTTTAGCCGCGCAAACAAGAGCTGTTTGTGCTGACCCGCGACGAAGTTGGATAAATCAGCGAGCGCCTGCAGACTTGAACTATCCAGATCATACGATTCTTCTAAGCTAATCACGAAGCTATGAACACTCTGATCCGCTGCCATGATGCCGTTTCGAATTTCAGTCGTGATTCTTTCGGCGTTGGCGAAAAACATCGGCGATTCTGGACGGAAGACGATGACACCTGGAATCGACTTTGCTTCAGGATGTTTTTGCATACTCACAAAATCATGACTGTGTCCTAATCTTCCCAGTACAGAAACGCTCGCTGTAGCAATGCGACGTAGCATTAAGGCGATACTGATCGCGATGGCCGATAATAAGCCATCTAAGACGCCCAGCGTGATCACGCCCGTCACTGCCACTAGCACCACGATGACGTCACTGCGCCACACCATATAGGGCTTAAATGCATAGAGGCTCAATGAGTGAGAAACAGCATGAATCACAATCGCCGCCAGCACTGGCTCTGGGATGAGTTCGATAAACGGCAGCAAGTACCACACCATCACTAGCACAGTTAATGCTGCACACCATCCTGCCACTTTGGATTGTGCGCCAGCCGCTTCATTCGCCGACGTTGCCGAGTAACCAGCGCCGACCGGCATGCCATGAAATAAACCGGACACGATATTACTGATCCCAAAAGCAAACAGGTCACGGTTGGCATTGGTCTGATCTCCATGTTTGAGCGCATAAGTACGAATAGAGCTATACGATTCCGCATAGAGGATCATCACCATCGCGAGCGCCAACTCACCGAGGCGCGTCCATTCCGCATGCGCCAGTACCGGCAATCCTGGTGTGGGTACTTCTAGCTCCATGTGGCCGACCAAATGCACACCGTATTGCTCAAGGTGAAGATATTTTCCTGCCAGAATCCCGATGGCAATGGTGATGAGACCGCCCGGAATTTTAGGAAAACGTGCGAGGCTAAAGAGAAGCACTAAGGCGCCCGCTCCAACGAGGATGCCATCCGTATTCCATTGGTTCCATTGCGAAAAAATATCGGTCACGTAATAGGCAAAGTTAGTTTGCTTCGACGATACATCGACAATTTTGGCAAATTGTTTGACGGTAATTGTCAACGCTAACGCAAAGGCAAAACCACGTAAGACTGGCTTTGCAACGAATTCAGAAACGCTGCCGATTTTTGCGAGACTCGCCAAGACAAAAAAGAGACCGCTGAGAATGATCAGGCCAAACGCAAGCGCCATGCGATGTTGTGGATCCCCGTTAGCCATCGATGCGGTCGCCGCTGCCATCACGGCTGCGGAGGACGACGTAGCTGACACAATGGCGTACCGGCTGCCTCCGAGTAACCCATAGCACATCAAACCCGCAAACAATGCCAGCACACCGGCCTGGGGCGGCAAATTGCCGATGCTCGAATAGGCAACTGCTTCTGGCAACAGTAAGCCTGCGATGGATAGACCAGCAACCAGATCCTGCAGACTGAATACGGGCATGGTGAAACGAAATCTCGACCATCTGAGCATCATGCGAAATCTACCTCTCTCAGGTATGAATGGGTGGTGACAACGGAGTGCTTTTCAAAGCGAAGAAGGGAAGTGTACTCCCCAACCATATCGATTGGGGAGACGAACGCGCACGTCAAGGAGAGAAAACGACTGTTCTGCGGCGGTGATGCGACTGATTAGTGCTTGCCAGTGCTACCAAAGCCGCCTTCACCGCGTTGACTTTCACCGAATTCTTCGACGATGTTAAAGCCCACCTGCAGGACTGGAACGATAATGAGTTGCGCCAAACGTTCCATCGGATTGAGGACGAAATCGCTTTGACCACGGTTCCAAGTCGATACCATGAGTTGGCCTTGGTAATCGGAATCGATCAAGCCGACCAGATTACCCAGAACGATACCGTGTTTGTGTCCCATACCGCTGCGTGGCAGGATCATTGCCGCATAAGCAGGATCACCAATATGAATCGCGAGACCTGTTGGAATCAGGACGGTTTCACCGGGTTTAATCGTGATTGCTTCATCGATGCAGGCGCGCAGATCGAGTCCTGCGCTGCCTGGGGTGCCGTAGGCTGGCAGTTGGTCTTGCATGCGTGGGTCAAGAATTTTGAGATCGATTTGTTTCATGGTGTCGAGAAAAATAAGATAAAAATAGTGATGCGAATACCCTGCGTTAAGCAGTGTTAGCGCATCGTGTTATTCGCAAGTCGGATCGCGATTTCGTCGATCAGTTTGCTTGCCAGTGTTTGCTTATCCGCGCGCTCGATGGCTTTGTGACCTTGCGCGTCAAACAGAATGAGTTCGTTGTCATCCTGCCCGAAAGTGTGATGACCAATATTGCCGACTAATAGTGGGATATTTTTTTTGATCCGTTTGGCTGCGCCATATTGCAATAATTGTTCTGATTCAGCCGCAAAACCAACGCAATACGGCGCATCGGGGCGCGCTGCCACGAGTGCCAAAATGTCGGGATTTTGTACAAACGCAAGTTGTGGTGTATCCGTCTCGGACGTTTTTTTAATCTTTTGGTCACTGGCATTAGCGACCTTCCAGTCAGCCACCGCTGCGACGGCGACAAAGACATCCTGCATATGGATATTTAAGCATGCCATGACTGCGTCATGCATCTGTTGTGCCGTTTGTACATTGATGCGTTTCACACCGTATGGCGGGGGCAGTGCCGTGGGACCCGAGACCAATGTGACTTCCGCACCGGCTTCCCAAGCGGCACGCGCGATCGCATAGCCCATTTTTCCGGAGGATAAATTGGTGATACCGCGAACGGGGTCGATTGGTTCAAAGGTGGGACCAGCAGTGATGAGTACGTGCTTTCCAACGAGCGTTTTTTTCTGGAAAGATGCAATGATTTCAGTGAGTAATTGGTCTGGTTCAAGCATTCTACCCATGCCGGTTTCACCGCAGGCTTGGTCGCCAGCAGCGGGACCCATGACGTTGATGCCATCGGCTTTGATCTGCGCCAGATTGCGCTGTGTGGCGGGGTTTTGCCACATCTCGACGTTCATGGCGGGGGCAATGAGTAGTGGCACGTGGGCAGGACGCGCGATGCATAATGTCGAGAGAAGATCGTTACATGCACCATGTGCCAACTTGAACATGAAATCGGTGCTGCAAGGCGCAATGACGATTGCGTCGGCGTCGCGCGTCAAATCAATGTGCGGCATATTGTTGTGGATTCGCGCATCCCACTGATCCGTAAACACGACATTACCCGATAGTGCTTGCATTGTGACAGGGGTGATGAATTGGGTCGCTGCCTGCGTCATCACCACTTGCACGGAAGCACCTTCTTTGCCCAATGCACGGGTGAGCTCAGCAACCTTATAGCAGGCGACGCCACCAGTAAGGCCTAGGACAATTTTTTTTCCAGAGAGACGCAGACTCATGATCTAGACCCCTTATTTTTTGACGCGACGCAATTCATCGAGAATGAATAAGCCTGCACCCAAGCAAATAGCACTATCAGCCAGGTTAAATGCTGGGAAATGGTAGATATCTTGATAATGAAAATCGAGGAAATCCACCACATAGCCATACATCAAGCGGTCAATCACGTTACCTAATGCGCCACCCATGATTAACGATAACGCCCAGCAAAATAACTTTTGGCTCGCATGTCGACGCAATAAGTACGTGATGTATGCTGCCGCGATCAAACCCAGTGCCGTAAAGACGTAGCGCTGCCAGCCTGATTCCGCCGCCAGAAAACTGAATGCAGCGCCTTTATTGTAGACCAGGACCAGATTAAAAAATGAAGTGATACTCATTGATTCTGCATAGCTGAACAACTTCGTCATCGTGATTTTGCTGACCTGATCAAGCAGAATGACAATCGCTGCCAGACCTAGCCATGGAATCAGGGAGGAGCCGGAAGAGCCTGAGGAACCAGTATTGCGGGAGCCTGCAGAAAATTGAGAACGTTTTTTAGTCGCCATGAGTTTTCATCTAAAAGAGGTAGATACGAAAGAGTAGTGCGGTAGGGTAAGACATCGCTTGTCACATACCTGCTTCTTCTTACAAGAGAAAAGACCGGATGGTGGCCGGTCTTTTCTGTTTTTAACGATGCTTAGTTATCGAAGAAGATGGATACCGATCGATTATGCAAAGCGGCGTGTTTCCCCGGTGCCAAACAAATTACTATGACAGCGACCGCATAATCCAGGATGGTCTGCATGGCTGCCAACATCTGCACGATAATGCCAGCAACGATCGCATTTTTCATATTTGGAAGGTGTGACCGTGACGACCTCTGCGGCTTCGTCGGCAACTTGTTCGACACTCGCCGCTGACGTAATCAGTGCAAATTTCAGATCGTCGGCAAAGCTGCTCAATACGTCAAATTTCTCGCCGCTCGCTTTGATAACAACTTCCGCTTGCAATGACGAACCAATGCCACCTGCGACACGGACTTCTTCTAGTTGCTTGGTCACATCATTACGAATAGCGCGCAGTGTTGCAAACTTCTTCAACAATGCTGCGGCGTCCGCGATCTCAGGCAACGCATAGTAGGTTTGCGTGAAAATCGTCTCGTCGCTCGCTTTATACGCGTCGGCGCTGGCAAAGAATTGCCATGCTTCTTCTGCCGTGAACGATAACATCGGTGCCATCAAACGCAGTAAAGATTGTGTGATGTGCCAGATCGCTGTTTGCGCAGAACGACGAGCTGCTGATGCCGTGCCGCTTGTGTACAAACGATCTTTGAGAATATCCAAATAGAAGCCGCCGAGATCTTCCGAGCAATATGATTGCAGTTTGCTGACCACAGGATGGAATTCAAACTGTTGGTAGTGAGCGAGTACTTCTTCCTGCAGCACGGCCATGTTCGCGATAGCGTAGCGATCGATTTCCAACATGTCGGCAATGGCCACAGCATCTTTATTGATATCAAAATCGGATGTGTTGGCCAACAAGAAGCGCAGGGTATTGCGGATACGACGATATGCTTCTGTCACGCGTTTTAAAATTTCATCGGAGATCGATAATTCGCCAGAGTAGTCTGTCGAAGCGACCCATAAACGCAGAATGTCCGCGCCTAATGTATCGGAAATCTTTTGTGGTGCAACCACGTTTCCTTTAGATTTGGACATTTTTTTGCCCTCGCCATCGACCACGAAGCCATGCGTCAGCAAGGCTTTGTAAGGTGCGTGACCATCGAGCATCGATGCAGTCAACAAGGAAGAGTGGAACCAGCCGCGATGCTGATCAGAACCTTCGAGATAGAGATCAGCAGGATACGCAGATTGTTCTTTATGAGAGCCGCGCAGTACTGTCTTGTGTGTCACACCCGAATCGAACCAGACGTCTAAGGTGTCGCGGTTTTTAACGTACATCGACGCTTCATCGCCCAACAAATCCGCAGGTTCGATTTTGTGCCACGCTTCGATGCCTTCGGCTTCGATACGCTGCGCAACAATCTCAAGTAATTCAGGTGTCCGTGGATGCAATTGTCCTGTTTCTTTGTGCAGGAAAAATGCCATCGGTACGCCCCATTGACGTTGACGTGACAGTGTCCAGTCAGGACGATTGGCGATCATGCCATGCAGACGCGCCTTACCCCAGCTTGGGAAGAATGCTGTTTCATCAATCGCCTTGAGTGCTGTCTCACGCAGACTGGTCGCGCCATCGTTTGGTGTGTTATCCATGCTAGCAAACCATTGGGAGGTCGCACGATAGATAATCGGTGTTTTATGACGCCAGCAATGCATGTAGCTGTGGTCAAACATCTTCAACGAGAACAAAGCACCTGCTTCGCGGAGCTTTTCGCAGATGGGCTTGGAGGCTTCCCAGATGGTCATCCCAGCAAAGAAAGGCAGTGTGGATGCAAACTTACCGTCACCCATCACTGGTGCGAGGATGTCGTCATCTTTCATGCCATGTGCTTTGCATGACTGGAAATCTTCGATACCGTAGGCGGGGGCCGAGTGAACAACGCCCGTACCGCTATCGAGCGTGACATAGTCACCCAAATAGACCGGCGAATAACGATCGTATCCCGCATCGAGTGTTGCCAGCGGATGTTTAAATTTGATTTCAGATAAAGCAGCACCGAGACAGGTAGCAATGATCTTGCCTTCGAGTTCGTACTTCCCGAGGCTCGTTTCAACCAGATCTTTAGCGATGATCAACAACAGCGGAGCACCTTCGCGGCTGGTTTCGACCAGCGCGTAGGTGATTTCTGGGTGCATGTTCAAGGCTTGATTTGAAGGAATGGTCCACGGTGTCGTGGTCCAGATCACGCAAAAGCCTTTGTCGTGCGGTAGCTTGTCTAATTGGAAGGCTTGTGCCAGTTTGTCGTGTTCAGCGAATGGAAAGCCGACGTCGATGGACGGATCACGTTTGTTCTCGTATTCCACTTCCGCTTCAGCCAAGGCAGAACCGCAATCAAAACACCAGTTAACTGGTTTGAGACCGCGATACACGTAGCCTTTTTCGAGCAATTGACCGAGCGCACGCAGCTCATCCGCTTCGTTGCTGAAGTTCATCGTTTTGTAGGGATTGTCCCACTCGCCCAATACACCCAGACGGATAAAGTCTGCTTTTTGACGCCCGATTTGCTCTTCGGCGTAGACACGTGCTTTGGCCTGTACTTCATTGACGGGCAGATTTTTGCCAAACAGCTTTTCGATTTGAATTTCAATCGGCATACCGTGGCAATCCCAGCCTGGCACATACGGCGCATCAAAGCCAGCCATACCACGGGCTTTGATGATCATGTCCTTGAGGATTTTATTGACGGCGTGACCGATATGAATGTCGCCATTCGCATATGGTGGGCCATCATGCAGAATGAATTTTTGACGACCAGCACTGGCTTTGCGAATGCGTTGATAGATGTTTTTTTCTTGCCATTCTTTGACCCATTTTGGTTCGCGTTTGGCCAGATCGCCACGCATTGGGAATGGAGTTTCGGTCATGTTGACCGGATATTTGCTCGCAGCTTTGGCTGTTTTATTTTCAGACATGATGAATTTTCTTTTTAAAATAGAAGGGAGAGGAAACGGCGGCGCGTTTCTTCAAATTCGGTCGGTCGCGTTGCTAGCTGGAATACGAGAGGTCGCCGCAAAATAAGCGCGAGCTTGGTCCGCATCGTTATTGATTGCCGCAGTCAATGTCTCAAGATCGCTATATTTTTCTTCGTCGCGTAATTTTTTCAAGAACTCAATCTGAACGACTTTCCCGTATGCATTGCCTTGGTAGTCGAATACATGGGTTTCTAGTAACACCCGGCCGCTATCATCCACAGTGGGGCGTACGCCAAGACTGGCCACGGCAGGCAGCGGTTGTTCCGATAAACCATGGACTTGCACGATGAAAATACCAACGACGGCAGGTCGGTGGTGGGCAATACGCAGGTTGAGTGTTGGGAAACCAATCGTGCGCCCCAGCTTTTGACCGTGGATCACATGGCCCGAAATACGGTACGGATGGCCGAGCAGATCTTTTGCTTCGTTGAAGTCGCCCGCGGCCAATGCTGCACGGACGGCAGAAGAGGAAATTCTGACGCCTTTATTTTGCACGGCTGGCAGCGTCACGACTTCAAATCCAAATTGTATGCCCGCTTCTTCAAGCATCGCGATATTGCCGGCACGTTTCGCACCGAAGCAAAAATCATCACCGACCATTAACCATTTGACATGCAAGCCGTCGACCAAGACTTGTTGAATAAAGTCTTGCGGCGAAAGGGAGGCAAAATGGGCATTGAAATGCTCGACAATCACTCTGTCGACGCCAGCGCGTTTCAAAGAGGATAAATTGTCACGCAAATTGGCTATCCGGGTGGGTGCGAGAGCAAGGTTGCCAGCAAGTTTTGCAAAAAATGCACGTGGATGAGGCTCAAAGGTCATCACCGCTGATTCCAGGTTCAGGCGGTTTGCCGCGGCACGTAAATGCGCGAGCAGAGTCTGGTGTCCAAGATGTACACCGTCAAAGTTGCCTATCGCCAGCGCACAGGGTGCACGGGAGGCTTCATTGGGAAGTCCGCGAAATACCTTCATTGTTTCCAGAAAACTGCTGCAAAGCAGTAGATTATAAATGACTTCGCAGTGAATAGCCCTGATTCCCCTTGAAAAACCCGATTCTCGTGGTGAAACTGATGGCAAGGCAGAGGGTTTCGTGAGCGGATTGGCGCGCTGATGCGGGGTAGAGGGGGCAAGGAGGGCGAGGAGGGCTTTCCTCGCCGTATGTGATGTTTGTTAAAAAAACAATGCCACCCGGTTCGCCGGATGTTTGATTTGAAGCGACTTCATTAGTGGTGATGTGACCACGTCACGCTATCTGAACTGAGGTAGGACTCGACAGCATCTTTGTTGCCTGTGGCGTGTTTCATTACCTCGCCACAGCTACAAATGCCTTGATACGGCTGTATATGAGAGCAGGCGGATACCTTTTGTAAAAAAACCTGGACAGCTTTACTGCATTTTTTGCACTTAAAAGTGAGGATACGGGCTGGTTTGTTCATGGTGAATTGATTCGCGATCTAAAAACGGACTGCATCGACGTGATGAGCAATGCAGATGTCACTTGTTATTTTTTTCTATCTTCTTGCCGAGGCAACAAGGGGAAAGCGCCAATGATCACATTGGCTACCACTGCTTATTTTAATTTCAAACGCCACAGTGAGGTAACCTCTTTGACGCGGGCGGCATGTAACGGGTCTGTCGCATCGGTGGATTTGGGGTGCTGCGGTTTGATGTCGAGTTTTCCAATGACGGTCAATCCACCGGCATCAATCCATTGGAAAAATTCTTCGTTGCTCCGTAATCCCAAGTGTTGCGCAAAGTCAGACATAATCAGCCACGCTTCACCATTGGGCTCAAGATGCGCTGAGACACCCGCTAAAAAGCGCTTTAACATCTGGCTATCAGGATCGTAGACGGCGTATTCGATCGGTGAATTAGGACGAGCAGGAATCCACGGCGGGTTGCAGACAACGAGCGGCGCGCGACCCTCTGGAAAGAGATCCGCCTCTTTTAATGTGACGCGGTCTGCAAAGCCTAACGTGCGTAGGTTTTCGTCTGCACAGGCAAGTGCCCGTTGATCTTGGTCGGTGGCAATAATTTTTTTGACACCCCGTTTGGCCAAGACCGCAGACAAGACCCCAGTACCGACGCCAATATCAAAGGCGAGATCTGTCGACGGCAGCGGTGCTTTGGCGACCAAATCAATATATTCGCCGCGCACTGGTGAGAAGACACCGTAATAGGGATGAATTTTGGCGTCCAAAGCTTTGATGGCGACGCCATTTTTACGCCATTCATGCGCACCAATGAGTCCTAATAATTCACGTAACGAGGCAACGAAGGCGTCGCTAGGTGGACCATAGACTTCGGTGCAGGCGAGTCGGACATCGGGCGCACGACGCAAAGAAATGCTGTAGTCCGCTTCAAAGGGAATCAACACCATGGCCAGTACTCGTGCCCGTTGGGATTGTGCTTGTCTGTGCAAATGAAACGCTTCGGTTGCATTGGCGGGCGTTTTGACCTTTTTGGTTGGTTTTTTATCGATGCGCCGCGCCAGTGATTGGAGCAATTGCTTACCGTTATGAAAATCACCGCGCCATAGTAACGCCGTTCCTTCGCAAGCGAGTTTATACGCGGTATCGGTGTTCATTCTATCGTCTGCAATTTGCACGCGCTTTGGTGGCGGAGCACCATTTTCAGCATGCCAACGGCATGAGCGGGGTTCATCGTTTTCGATCCAGTGCAATTGCGGAGAAGGGGAAATCATTGTTTTCTTTTGGAAGTCGCCCGACAGGTGGGCGAAAAGGGGATTGAAGAATGTGCAGTCAGCAGTGTAGCAAAGAAATGACTGTTATTTGATCGAAAAAACCAAGTTTTCGGGAAAACATTCCCTCGCTTTCCAAATAATAAATTGTTTATAAGGTATGGGATTTTGCAGTGAATCTGCTTATGTTAGGCTAGCCGTCTGAATAGATTGATCCTTTGATCTGGGGCTTTTTCACTTACTGTATCTCTTCTCCATTGGAGTACCATGCAAAAACATTTTTACCGCGCGGCGATTGCGACGCTGATTTCTACCTCGGTGCTGACACCGATGGCTCATGCCAACGAGGCTGTGACAAGCGGTAACGCTGGTCAGTCAACGCAACTTGCTGCCCATGCTTTTTCCCAGACTAAGCAAGCATTTATGCGCGCTCTTTGGAAGCAGGATCCAGATACCGCAATGGCAGCAGGGAAGTATACTGACGCGGCAACATTAACCTTACCCGATCAGGCGACGCGTCAGCGCTATCTGCAATTTATTGACCAATGGCTCAACAAATTGTCGACGGTCAAAGCAGAGACCTTGCCAGTGAACGATCAGACTGATTTAGCGTTGATACGTAACTACCTCGAAGGTACACGGTGGTATCTGACCGAATTCCGTGAGTATGAATGGAATCCAACGCAACATAATATTGCTGGCGGTTTTGATGCCATTCTTAATACCGATTTCGCACCTAAATCAGAGCGCGTTCGCATCGCCATTCGTCGACTTCAAGCGGTTCCCGCGTATTACGCCGCAGCACAAGCAAGTATTCATTCTCCGACGATCGAACATACCCAACTCGCGATTCGCCAAAGTGCAGGGGCGTTGACAGTTCTTTCTGAGCTAGAAGAAGCCGCAGCAAAAGAAAAGCTGACAACGCAACAGAAACAAGCATTGCAAACTGGCTTGAAAAATGCCCGTGACGCCGTCAATGGCTATGTTGCTTTTTTGACTGAAACAGCCAAACATCTCACTCCTGAAACTGCGCGCTCTTTCCGCATTGGCAAAGCTCTGTACGAAGGAAAATTTAAAGCGGATATTCAGTCGTCTTTCACCGCTGAACAAACCTATCAACGAGCACTCGCCGCAAAAGACGAAGCGCATCGCAATATGGAAAAGTTAGCGGATCAACTGTGGACAAAGACCATGGGAGATCAGCCGAAGCCAGCCGATCGCGCTCAAAAAATTGCGATGGTGATCGCAAAATTATCTGAGCAGCACATCAAAGGTGATGACTTATTTCCAGCAATTCGTGCGCAATTGCCTGTGTTAGAAAAATGGATCAAAGATCATCATCTGTTGGAGCTGGACTCTAAAAAGCCTCTCATTGTCCGCGAAACGCCAGAATACGAGCGCGGTGTCACCATTGCGTCTATCGAAGCGCCGGGGATTTTCCGTCCCCATGATAATACCTACTTCAACGTGACACCGTTTGACGGTCAATCAGCGGAAAAAATTGAGAGCACACTGCGCGAATACAATCACTGGGTATTACAAATTTTATGTATCCACGAAGCTATTCCAGGTCATTACACGCAGCTACAACATGCGAATCAATCGCCTTCTGTGATCAAAACACTGTTTGGAAATGGCGCCATGATCGAAGGCTGGGCCGTGTATAGCGAGCGGATGATGTTGGAGTCTGGTTATGGCGAGAATTCACCAGAAATGTGGCTCATGTATTACAAATGGAATTTGCGCACCGTCTGCAATACCATCCTTGATTACAGTGTCCATGTATTGGGAATGACAGAAGCTGAGGCAAAAGATCTCCTGATTAACCAGGCGTTCCAGACGCAAGCAGAGGCAGATGGAAAATGGAACCGCGTTCAGTATTCCGCTGTCCAATTAGCGAGCTACTTTAGTGGTTTTAGTGAAATTTTGGATTTGCGTGAGCAATTGAAAAAACAGCAGGGAAGCCAATTCGATCTGAAGCAATTTCACGAGCAATTCCTTAGCTATGGCAGTGCACCTGTTGGCATGATCAAAAATATGATGCTCAATGGGGCTGGAAAGCATTAATCGTCTCAGACGAAGCGGTGGCGAACCTTGTCTAAGGTAGCAATGCAAAAGAGGATCAATCTTGACGGATGATCCTCTTTTTTGTTCCAGCGATGAAGTAAAAAAGGGACTACATGCCTCCCCATGCTGCATTGAGGATAGACACGGCGGCTAAACCAGCCGTTTCTGTACGCAAGATTCGTGGTCCCATCGATAAGGATAAGACGCCATGACGACTCGCTAGTTGTTCTTCCTCGTCGCTCAGTCCCCCTTCGGGTCCAATCAATAATGCGACCGCTTGTGGCGGGTGATGTTTCGCCCATTCAGCGAGTGATTGATCGGCGCGGGGCGAGAGCATGATGCGTTGATGCATGTCTTGCTGTGCTAGCCATTTACTCAAATCCAATGGCGCAGAAAGATGGGCAAGTCGATTTCGCCCGCATTGTTCCGCAGCCGCGCTGATGATGCCGCGCCAGTGTTCAAGCTTTTTCTCTGCCCGTTCGGCCGATAAGCGTACCACGCAACGTTGGGAAGCTAATGGCTGAATGGCGCCAACGCCAAGCTCAATTGCTTTTTCAATGATCCAATCCATTTTGCTGCCCTCAGGCAACGCTTGCGCAAGACTGAGTGAGTACGGGAGCTCGACTTCTTCTGGAAGGAAAAGCTTTAATTCAGCGCTGGCGCGTTTTTTTTCGATTTCAGTGATGCTGGCGACAAAGCTGCCACCTTCACCATTGAAGAGGTGGATGATGTCACCAATTTGTAAGCGCAGCACAAAGACGTGATGGGCGACCTCGGTGGGCAACTGCACGGTGGCGCCGAGGGTCAAAGCTTGATTGCAAAAGAAACGAGGCATAGTGTGGTGGTAATTGAGGTAATGGGCCTGGGTGGAGTTGACCTTGAAGTCGCTGTCCCCACGATCTATCCTGACCGTTCTGCAGGCGATGTTGGATTATATCGTTCACATGACCAGTCGGGTCATGTTCGGCCATGATGTTTGATGTAAATGTCGTTGTGGTGGGTATGGTGGGTGCGGTGGCTGCCCTCGTTGTCGTTGTCGATAGAACGTTACCTGATGGTTGCCAGATTCTCGGTATTGTCATGACGGCATCGATGGTCAGGCGTGTTGGGGTGTATGTGAAAGCCGCTACGTAATCCGCTGTGAAAGCGGGTTTTATTGCCGATTTTTAGCACTTTTTTGCGAAAAAACGCTTGAAGGTGTATTGTTAGCTTTTTAACTTAATTGTTTTTGTTGAAATTTTTTGCCGTACCTTATGCCGATTGAACGTGCTTTGCACCATTCTGGATAGGGATATCTGTATTAAGTGACCTTGTGCTCTGGTAAAATATTGGGCTTTGCAAGGCCTGAAACACTTTTTGCCTTCGGCCTTACTGACCAGTCTTCTCAAACTATCTTCTACCGCCATGATTTCAACTATACAACCAGCAACTCTTTCTAAAATGGCAAATGCGATCCGCGCTTTGTCGATGGACGCGGTACAAAAAGCCAATTCCGGTCATCCGGGCGCGCCAATGGGCATGGCTGATATCGCTGTTGCTTTGTGGAAAGGCCACTATCGCCACAATCCATCGAACCCTACATGGATTAACCGCGATCGTTTTGTATTGTCGAATGGTCATGGCTCTATGTTGCACTACTCTTTGTTGCATCTGACAGGCTACGATCTGTCGATGGACGAGATCCGTCATTTCCGCCAATTGCACTCAAAAACTGCAGGTCACCCTGAAGTGCACGTCACACCGGGCGTGGAAACAACAACCGGTCCATTGGGTCAAGGTATCACCAATGCGGTAGGTATGGCGCTGGCTGAAAAATTATTGGCTGCAGAATTCAATGAAGCAGGCCTGAATGTTGTTGATCACCACACCTATGTATTCATGGGTGACGGTTGCCTGATGGAAGGCATCTCTCACGAAGCATGTTCATTGGCTGGTACATTGCAACTCAATAAACTGATCGCGTTCTGGGATGACAATGGCATCTCCATCGACGGTCATGTGGAAGGCTGGTTCACTGACGATACACCAAAACGTTTTGAAGCTTACGGCTGGAACGTGATCCGTGCCGTTGACGGTCATGACCCTGTTGCTGTTGACGCTGCTATTGCTGCAGCAAAGACATCGACAAAACCAACACTGATCTGCTGCAAAACTGTGATTGGTAAAGGTTCGCCAAACATGGAAGGTACGCACAATGTGCACGGTGCAGCACTCGGCGATAAAGAAGTTGCTGCAGTTCGCGCACACATTGGTTGGGAATATGCGCCGTTTGAAGTACCAGCGGATGTCTATGCTGCGTGGGATGCAAAAGCCACAGGCGCAGAGGCAGAAGCGGCATGGAACACACAATTTGCAGCTTACGCTGCGCAATTCCCGCAAAAAGCGGCTGAATTGACACGCCGTATGAAAGGTGATTTGCCAGCGAATTTTGATGAAGTCGTTGCTAACGCAATCGCTACTTGTGTCGAGAAAAAAGAAAACATCGCAACCCGTAAAGCGAGCCAAAACGCGATTCAAGCGTTTGCACCTTCCTTGCCAGAGTTCTTGGGCGGATCTGCTGATCTGACGGGGTCTAACCTGACCAACTGGAAAGAGTGCGTTGCTGTTCGCGGTAATCAAGCGGGTAACCACATCAACTACGGCGTTCGTGAATTTGGTATGAGTGCGATCATGAATGGTATCGCCTTGCACGGCGGTTATATTCCATTTGGCGCGACGTTCCTGACCTTCTCCGACTACAGCCGCAATGCCATTCGTATGGCTGCGCTGATGAAAATTCGCACGTTGTTCGTCTTCACGCATGACTCCATTGGTCTGGGCGAAGATGGTCCAACACATCAATCTGTCGAGCACATTTCCAGCATGCGTTTGATTCCGAATCTCGACAACTGGCGTCCATGCGATACCGTTGAGTCCGCTGCTGCTTGGGCGCACGCTGTCAAACGCAACGATGGCCCTTCGACATTGATTTTCTCGCGCCAAAATCTGCCTTACCAAGAGCGCAGCGCACAGCAAATCGCTGACATCCAGCGCGGTGGTTATGTATTGCAAGACGCTGCTGATGCGAAAGCCGTATTGATCGCAACAGGCTCCGAAATTGAATTGGCAGTGAAATCTGCTGCAGCCTTGGCTGAGCAGGGCATCGCTGTACGCGTAGTGTCCATGCCATCGACAGATGTGTTCGATCGCCAAGATGTCGCTTACAAAGCAGCAGTATTAGGCAAAGGCTTGCCACGTATTGCGATTGAAGCTGGTGTGACCGACTTCTGGTACAAATATGTGGGCTTAGAAGGTGCGGTGGTTGGTATTGATACCTTCGGTGAATCCGCGCCAGCAGGTGTCTTGTTTAAGTACTTTGGATTTACTGTCGACAACGTTGTTGCCAAAGTCAAAGCAACACTGGCTTAAGCAAGATGACGGAAATGATGAGCAGTATCAAAGAAGTCAGTCTGCGTCGTGCTACTGTAGCAGACGCAGAAGCGATCGCGGCTGTACGGGTAGAGAGTTGGCAAACTACCTACCGTGGCATGATTCCGGACACCTATCTGGATGAGATGCGGATTGAAGACAGTTTTTTACACTGGAAGCACATCCTAGAAGCACTTCCGTCGGCAGGTGACCGAGTGTGTGTGTATGTGGCTGAGAGTGAAGGTCATATCATTGGCTTTGCGTCGGGGATGTTATTGCCTGCAGAGAAATTGGGGATGCAGGCAGAATTAACAGCGATTTATTTGCGTCCCGCATGGCAACGTTCTGGTATTGGCCGCCGGATGCTACAAAAGGTCGCTCGCACCTTGCAAGCACAAGGGGCGCAAAGTTTGTTGGCTTGGGTGATTTCCGGTAATGCGATTGCGCGTAACTTCTATGAAGATCTCGGCGGTGTTTTGCTCCATGAGCAAGCATTCACCTGGGATGATATTGACCTTAATGAAGTTGGCTACGGGTGGCGTGACTTATCGGTGCTCATGGCTTCGGTCAATGCTATGCCGACGTCGTCAGCGGTGCATTAAGCTGTAGCGCAGCATTACCGCCACAGGGCTGTGCACCTGTGGACAAGGTTGACACCACGGGCGCAATGGTTTGTCGTTTTGGCGCAGGTGGGTACAGGTTATTTTGTTGTTTATTTATTGTTGTAAAGTCCTTTGGAGATAAAAACATGACGATTCGCGTCGCAATCAACGGCTATGGCCGTATCGGCCGCAACATCCTTCGCGCTCACTATGAAGGTGGCAAATTCAAAAATGAAATCCAGATCGTTGCTATCAATGATCTCGGCAATGCTGAATCCAATGCTCACCTGACACGCTACGACACAGCGCACGGCAAGTTCCCTGGCACAGTCAGTGTTGAAGGCGACACAATGATCGTCAATGGCGACAAGATCAAAGTGTTTGCAGAGCGTAATCCAGCAAACATTCCTTGGGGTGAGTTGAATGTTGACGTTGTTCTGGAATGCACAGGCTTCTTCACAACCAAAGAAAAAGCATCTGCTCACTTGGCTGGTGGCGCTAAAAAAGTCATCATCTCTGCACCAGGTGGTAAAGATGTGGACGCCACCGTTGTGTACGGCGTCAATCACGGTGTTCTGAAAGCAACAGATACAGTGATCTCTAACGCTTCTTGCACAACAAACTGCTTGGCACCATTGGCAAAACCATTGAACGATGCCATCGGTATCGAAAGCGGTTTGATGACAACGATCCATGCTTACACGAATGACCAAGTACTGACTGACGTCATGCATGAAGATCTGCGTCGCGCACGCTCTGCAACAATGAGCATGATCCCAACGAAAACTGGCGCAGCAGCAGCGGTAGGCCTGGTATTGCCAGAGCTGAACGGCAAGCTGGATGGCTACGCAATGCGCGTTCCAACCATCAACGTGTCTGTCGTTGATTTGACGTTCATCGCTAAACGCGACACAACAGTAGAAGAAATCAACAAGGTACTGAAAGAAGCATCTGAAGGTGCGTTGAAAGGTATCTTGGATTACAACAAAGCGCCGTTGGTATCCGTTGATTTCAACCACAACCCTGCATCGTCCACCTACGACGAAACATTGACGAAAGTGAATGGTCGTCTGGTTAAAGTTTCCAGCTGGTACGACAATGAGTGGGGCTTCTCCAACCGCATGTTGGACACCACAGTGGCATTGATGAGCGCAAAATAATCGCCTTCTCTTCTTAAGCCGAGATACCCGGAACTTTCCGGGTATTTTTTTGTCCAAAAAAAGCAGCATCAAATAACAAAGTGTCATTCTGCACATGAATCTCATGAATTACGTGAATTACGTGAATTACATTGTCTAGATGTAACAATCTGAGGAAAGAAGGAGTAAATACGATGAATCTTAAAAAGATAGTGTCAGACAACAGAGGTTTTTTAGTATTCATGGTGGGCATGGTGTTGGTGCGGAGTGCGCTTGCTGACTACTATTCCGTTCCCTCAAGCTCGATGTACCCAACGCTCCTTGAAGGTGATCGTGTGATTTGTGATCGTATTGCTTATGATCTCAAAGTCCCTTTCACTGATGTGATTGTCAAACATATCGATGATCCAAAACGAGGCGATGTCGTGACCTTCACGTCACCCGAAGATGGTATTCGCTTGGTAAAACGCCTCGTCGCGCTGCCTGGTGATGAGGTTGAGATGCGAGACGAGCATCTCTACATCAACGGGGAGGCTGCAAACTACGAGCCTGTCTCCGTGGCGAGTGCCGATCATTTGACGCCACAACGTGAATTTGCGGGAGAGCAACGCGTGTATAAAGAGCGCCTCGGCAGCTTAGATCACAACATCATCGTAATGCCAGATCGGTTTGCAATGCGGTCTTTTGGTCCAGTCAAAGTTCCAGAAGGGCAATATATGATGCTTGGCGATAATCGCGATAACAGCAAAGACTCACGCTATATCGGACTCGTGAAACGCGAGCTGATCACGGGACAAGTCAAGCGTCTGGCATTTTCTTTGAACGTTGATCACTATTACATGCCGCGCTTGGAGCGCTTCGGATCCAAAGTCTAAGGTCGTTGATGGTTTTGTGATGGCAGATGCTCGATGGCTGATGACTGATTGCAGATTCAGCCATCGCCTTTGTGCTTGTGATCTGATGAGATTCGATGACAAGCTTTCGCTTAAGGTGGTGTGTAGCCCAAGGCGATCGAGATTTGCAGAGCGGTGTCGGTCAGGTTGCTCAGCCAGTCCTCTTGCAGACGATCTGCTGGCGCCGAGATCGATAAACCGGCAATCATTTTGCCGCTATCGTCATGAATACCGGCGGCCATACAGCGAACGCCAAGTTCCAGTTCTTCATTATCCCTCGCGTAGCCTTTTGCTCGCACCTCAGCGAGTTCTTTTTCCAGTTTAGCGAGATCCGTAATTGAGTTTTTATTGTGACCAGCAAGGCCAGTACGGGTCGCGTAAGCACGGATTGCTTTCGGCTCGTCAAGCGATAAAAACAATTTTCCGGTTGAAGTCAGATGTAAGGGAGCCCGACCTCCAATGGCGCGCACCACTTGCATACCTGAACGTTCCGAAAATGCTCGGTCAATATAGACGATCTCATCGCCCTGACGCACCGACAGGTTGATCGTCTGGCTCGTGTGCCGGTGTAATGTCCGCATAAAATCAAGCGCAGCCTCACGGACGTTCAGTCGACTTTTGACGATATTACCGAGCTCAAGTAAGCGCATGCCTAATTGATAGTAGCCTGTCTCAGCGCGATCAACAAACCGCGTGGTGACCAGATCGTTCAAAATTCTGTGTGCAGTCGATGGATGCAGGCCAGTCACAATCGCCAGTTCTTTGAGGCTGACAGGATCTTGATAGCGCGAGAGCGCATCAAGCAGAGAAACCATGCGTTCTATGACCTGAATAGAAGTTTTATCTGAAGCGGGAGCGTCGATTTTCATAAGATCTGTGATGCAATGCAATACGATGTTTATACCATAATGTGAAAAGTCCGTCATTGATTCGGATCGAAAATCGTCATAAAGACGTCATCTTTCATGAGAAATGATGCAATTTTGCGAATAAATTTGACGTTATCTGACATGGATGCTTCTGAGTGCGATGCGGTGCAATATCCTTAAATGGACAGTTTTCATGTTTTTATTTTAATTTACGCATTAATTTTTTGTGATCGCACCGACATGTCATCAAACTACAGCTATTTTCAATGAGAATAGGGGAAAGCTGAGCCGTATTGTCATGTAAAATTCCGCGGCAACATGCATTCGGTCGCTGAACATCTGTCCAGAGCGCGATGCTCAGGAGAGAAAATGAGCGCAATAATGCGATGGCGCAAGCAGAGACGGTGTGTTTGCCGGGTTCTGATTGTGTGGCCGTCGCTCCATGTTTAAGGATGAACTATGCCCGCTAAAGAACAAGCAGTCAGTGAATTTAAAAGTAAAAGTGGTTTCAAACGGATTTTTTCCGCTTTCTTTTACTCGATCGATGGATTTAAATCTGCGTGGAAGAATGAACATGCGTTCCGCCAGGAACTGGTGCTCGTCGTCATTGGCATTGTGGCTGCATTGGTATTGCCCGTATCTGCCTTCGAGAAATTGATGATGATTGCCGTTCTATTGCTCATCCTCGTGGTGGAATTGCTCAATTCAGCCATCGAGGCTGTCGTTGACCGCGTGTCTCTGGAGCGCCATTCGCTATCAAAAAATGCCAAAGATTTCGGCAGTGCCGCGGTGTTATTGACATTAATTATTGCAGTAGCGACTTGGTCCGTTATTTTATTCAATCGTTTTTATTACTAATATCTAAAATCTGAAGATGGCCCACATAGCGACAACAACAAATGCGGAACTCAATGACGCATTGACTGCAGCGATCAACAATAAAACAAAACCGCTTGGTAGCCTTGGTCGGTTAGAGCAGTTAGCTGCACAGATTGGACTGATTCAACAAACCGTCTCGCCTGTATTGGAAGCGCCTGCCATTATCGTCTTTGCGGGTGATCACGGCGTCGTTGCGGAGGGCGTGTCCGCCTACCCGCAGGATGTCACTTGGCAAATGGTTGAAAATTTCCTGGCGGGTGGTGCAGCGATTAACGTTTTTGCGCGTCAAAACGGTATTGCACTTCATATTGTGGATGCAGGTGTCAATCATGACTTTGGTCAACGCGAAGGCTTGCATTCACGCAAGGTATCCCCAGGCACCCGTAACTTTGCCAAAGAACCTGCGATGACGATGGCGCAGTGTGAAGCGGCGTTAGAGGCGGGGCGAGATCTCGTTGCTAGCTTGAAAGGCAACGTGCTTGGCTTTGGTGAGATGGGGATCGGGAATACGACTTCGGCGGCGGCATTAATGCACAAGCTTGCCCAAGTGCCGGTTGCGGATTGTGTCGGCGCAGGAACAGGCCTGACAACTGACGGTATTCTCCATAAGCAGCGTGTGATTGAGGCAGCCGTTGCTTTGCATGCGGAAGTGAACGCGCCGATGGACGTGTTGGCGTGTTTTGGTGGTTTCGAAATTGCGATGATGGTTGGTGCCATGTTAGCGGCAGCGGAGCGTCGTATGGTGTTGCTGATCGATGGCTTTATTGTCACGAGCGCCTTGTTGGTTGCTGCAAGAATGGCACCAGCGATTCTTGACTATTGTGTGTTCTCACACCAGTCGGATGAAAGCGGTCACGCGCGGATGCTCAAAGCGCTGGATGTTCAGCCCGTGTTGCAACTCGATTTGCGCCTGGGTGAAGGGACAGGGGCGGCGCTGGTCTATCCTATGCTTCAAGCAGCCGTGAACTTCTTGAATCAAATGGCGACATTCGGCTCGGCGCAGGTCAGTGAAAAAAGCGCGGAGTGAGTTGACCGGATGATTCTGCATTTACGCCACTACTGCTTGCATCAACTGCGTTTGTTTTTTATCGCATTGCAGTTTTTTACCCGTATCCCGATTCCGTATTGGGTCGGGTTTGACGTGGCATGGCTACAGCAATCGTCGCGGTATTTTCCTGCGGTTGGTTGGGTCGTTGGTGGCGTCGTCAGTGGCGTGTATGTGATCGCTTCACATTGGTGGCCGGCAGCAGTGGCTGTCGTGTTATCGATGGTGGCGGGTATCTGGCTTACGGGTGCTTTTCATGAAGATGGTTTTGCCGATGTCTGCGATGGATTCGGCGGAGGGATGACGCCAGAACGCGTTCTCGAGATCATGAAAGACTCTCGCATCGGTGCCTATGGCACGATCGGTATCTGTTTGCTTTTGCTGCTTAAGTTCGTGCTGTTGGTGAGCTTGCCGCTTGTGTTGGTGATGCCTGCGCTGTTGATTGCACATCCACTGTCGCGTTTATTATCGTGTAGTTTGATTTGGCTACTCGATTATGCAAAGCTCGAAGGAAAAGCAAAACCGCTTGCGCAGCATATGAGTTCCAATGAGTTTGGCATTGCTTGCCTGAGTGTGCTGTTGCCCTTGGTAGGCATACTGTGGTGGCATCCGATCATGATGGATCGCTTAATACCGGCATTGGTGTTGATGCCAATGGCCGCGTTTTGGTTTGCTCGTTTGTTCGTCCGTCGCATTGGTGGTTATACCGGCGATTGTCTCGGTGCCGTTCAGCAACTGACCGAAGTCGTTTTCTATCTGGGACTGCTCGCCCACGCTCCCGCCTAACAATGCATCTTTATTTGATTCGCCACACAGCACCGACGATTCCGCCTGGTATTTGCTACGGGCAGACTGATGTGCCAACGCGCGATGAAGACATGCAGCAATGCGCTGCACGCTTGCTTCAACATCTGCCTGCGTTGTTGCCGGTCTATTCCAGTCCTTTGTCTCGCTGTCTTGGGCTGGCGCAGTATTTACATCCTTCCCCGATTGTTGATCAACGGCTCGCTGAGTTGGATTTTGGTACCTGGGAAATGCAAGCGTGGGATGCGATTCCACGCGAGCAGATTGACGCGTGGGCTGCTGATGTCGTGCATTACCCTCCTGGTGGAAATGAAACGTTATTCAAGATGGTGGAGCGAGTCATGGCATTGATTGCTGACCTGCAGGCGCAATCGACGGATCAGGCGATACTTGTTTGTCATGCAGGCGTGATCAAAATTCTGTCGGCTTGGCGATCTGGCGACACCTTGATCAGCCTTGCAGAACGTGTGGCGCAAATGGAACAGCGGTTTGAATTTGGCTCTTGCACGGAGACAAAGATAGTCGAGTGATGCTACTATTTTTCGGTGGGACGTTGTTTAAAAAACAGGTATTGCGAGGTGGTTCATCTCATTGAGTTGATCTGATGCTTGATTTCACTGAGCGCTTGTGTTTTTTCGACGTGGCATTTTTCGTAAAAAAACCGTAATGCGAACCTTCATGGTCTAAAGCATATGATAGAACTAAGAAAAGCCCCCCGAATCAACGTCACTTGGCGCGCAGGCGTTCGACTCAAAGACGGCCGTATTCTTCTCTGCAAGGCAGTCAATATCTCTAAAACAGGGCTCTTGCTCGAGTGTACCCAGACCTTGGTGCCTGGCGTTGCCTATCCTTTGGTGATTGAGATCCCATCGCTGGTCAATCGTGCCGAACTCATCAGAGTGAGTTGTCAGTGCGAAGTAAAACATGCCGTGCTAAGTGGTGATTTTTATCGCGTTGGTGTGGCGTTAACAGGTCTTCCAAGCAGCGATGGTGAATTAATCAGCGCATGGGTTTCTATGACAAGTCAACAAATGACGCATGCATAAGAAGCTTGCATTGGGTGTGTCCCTTGCCCGTATTTCGTCTTTTTCGCTCAATTCCGCCTCACAACGTGCCATGGAATGATGGGCGTATAGGGTTCCTCACAGGTATCTGAGGCATTCGTCGCAGAGACTTGGCTTGCCCAGAGCGCCATCCATCTATAGAATGAAGGGGTTTTGGTGCTCGCAAACATGTTCATGTTTGCGGTTAAACGGGAAACATGATGTATTTTCAGTAACAAGACGTAAGCGGGTTTACCCCAGCTTGTGAATTGCTATTGGGAAATAACAGGAATGTGCTGCCCCCGCAACGGTGTACAAATCGCCCAGCTTTACGCTGAGCCAGCTATCTTGCAATACCACTGTGCTTGTCTGCATGGGAAGGTCAGATAGTGATATTTGTCAGCCCGGATACCGGCCAGAATACGTGAAGTAATACGAACGGGGCGTTTCGTTGAGCGCTGACATCTGTCGGTGATGTCGTGATAGAGACGACACCCAACCCAACCACCCATTTCGTCATTATTTTGTTCGATGCTGCCTGCGGGGACGTTGGCGGCATGACCTTTTTTTCTCATTAGCATGAATCTTGTTTTAAAACCTATCGCTATGGCATTGGCCGTGGCCGCCGCTTTCCCAGCAATTTCTTCAGCACAATCTAAGTCCGACAGTGCTACGCAAAACGTCATCGTGACGGCTGGACGTCAGGTTCAGGCCGCAAAAGATGTTCTGGCGGACAACGTCGTGATTACTTCGGAACAAATTGCGCAAGCAGGTTCCGAATCCTTAGTAGACCTCTTACAGCAGCAACGTGGTATTGAGATTTCCACAAATGGCGGTGCTGGCGCGACTGCTTCCGTTTTTATGCGTGGCGGTAGCAATGCACAAAACGTTGTTCTGATTGATGGCGTCCGTTTCGGTTCGTCAACGCTCGGCGGTGCGAGCTGGGAAACAATCCCACTGTCACAAATTGATCATATTGAAATCGTATATGGCCCATTGTCGAGTTTGTATGGTGCCGATGCTGTTGGCGGTGTCATTCAGATCTTTACCAAAAAAGGTAATGGCCCAGCAGCACTGACGGCATCTGTCGGTGCGGGTAGCTATGGATTGCGCAAAATGCAAGCGGGTGTCTCTGGCTCTTCGGGGGTGTCAGGCAATGATTTCAGTTATGCACTCAATGTAGGACATGAAAATAACAGCGGTTTTTCTGCGACGAACCCGAATGCGGGTCCTTACACCTATAACGCAGACAAAGACGGTTATAAGCTTGATAGCGCGAGTGGCCGTTTTAACTGGCAATTTGCGCCGGGCTACGAAGCGGGTGCGACATTCACTCAAAGCCGCTTGAACGCTCAGTATGATTCAGGTCCTTCGTATGATGACCATAGTGTCGAAGAGTTACAAACAATCGCGGTCTACGCCAAAGCCCAAGTCAATGACATCTGGACGGCGAAGTTACAGGTCGCTCAATCTGGCGACCTCGGTTTTTCTGACAGTGCCTATGGACAGAGTCAGATCGATACCCACCAAAATCTGATTAGTCTTCAAAACGATATTCGCTTCGGTAAAGACGTTTTGCAATTGATTGCCGAAAACCGTCAAGAAAAAGTGACTGGTTCCAATGCCGATATCAACAAAAAAAGACGAACAAATTCGCTCGCTGCCTCGTATGTATGGAAGGAAGATGTCCATTTGGTGAGCCTCAGTATCCGCAACGATGACAGCTCGGTGTATGGTTCGAACACCACCGGCAGCGTTGCCTATGGTTATCGTCTGACACCAGATTGGCGTGTGAACGCGAGTTTTGGTACAAGCTTCCGTGCGCCGACATTTAATGATCTGTATTACCCAGGATATGGCATCGCAACCAACCAGCCAGAAAAAGCGAAAAATGCTGAGGCGGGTGTGTACTATGAACACGATACGACCCAGTTCAGCGCGGTTGTGTATCACAACAAAGCGACGAATTTATTGGTCTATGAGTCAACATGCCCAGTACTGCAGTCAACGCATCCATACGGATGTGCTTACAATGTTGATCGCGCAACGATGTCTGGGATTACCTTGGGTGGCAATACGCGATTGAATGACCTCGTATTACGTGGTTCGATTGATTTCCAAAATCCTGAGGACGATACCACCGGTAAACGTCTGGCGCGCCGCGCAAAACGTCATGCTAGTTTTGGCGCAGAATACAGCATCGCACAAGCCAAGTTGGGTGTTGAAACCTTGTTTTCTGGTGACCGCTTTGATGATATCGCCAACAAGAAATCCTTGGGCGGTTATGGTCTGATGAATTTGTATGGCACTTACGCGCTCACAAAAGACCTGTCGTTATTGGCGCGTTGGAATAACGTATTCAATAAAGAGTATGCCTTTGCCTACGGTTACAACACACCGCGTTCTAATGTGTATGTTGGTTTGAACTACGGTTTTAAATAAGTCAGTTGTTATTGGAAT
Source organism: Undibacterium sp. MH2W (assembly GCF_049340215.1). Lineage (NCBI taxonomy): Bacteria > Pseudomonadati > Pseudomonadota > Betaproteobacteria > Burkholderiales > Oxalobacteraceae > Undibacterium > Undibacterium sp. MH2W. The sequence continues at coordinate 879,253 of NZ_JBMPPA010000001.1, forward strand.
CTGCGTCGTGACACGCTTTAGTCGGTAAGCCCTAACAGGTTTAAGAAGAAAAGCGAAGCGGCGTAGATTCTTCAATAAGATCTAGTGTCGATGTGGCGCAGTCGTTGTGGCGATGGATGACAGATAACGCATGTTTGGTTATGTGAAAGCGCTATTGTTATCAATCGATGTGTGGTTGAAGTAATGGGTAAGAACTGTCGCAGGCGTTCATGCGCGTTCTCCCTTTTTTTGGGTTTGGGCATAACACCAATGTCTTTTTTTTCTCATCGTCAGCACCCCGATCGCCGAGCGATACCGGTACTACAAAGTGCTGCCGTTATTTTGCCTGCGTTAGGACTGTTTGCGCTCGCGAGCTTGATCACGGCTTGTCTGTGTGGCTCTGTCAGCCTGACGCTTAGTGAACTGTGGCATGCAGTATTTGAATTAGTGCATGGCGAACCGTCATCGTTGGCGGCGAGTTTATTGGAACTCCGTCTCGGCCGTGCTTTCACTGGATTTATTACCGGTGCCACATTGGCATTGTCTGGTGTGATGATGCAGGCCTTGTTACGTAATCCTCTTGCTGATCCGTATGTGCTTGGCATTTCCGGTGGCGCCTCTGTGGGCGCATTGGTGATGATTTTATTTTACGGCGCTTTTTGGATGGTTGATATGGCTGCCTTTGCGGGTGCCATTCTCGTCGCCCTGTTGCTATTCGCGCTGGCTTACCGCGATTTACGGGGCAGCGGGAGTAGTGATGGTAGTGCGCCAATTTTATTACTCACAGGGGTGATCGTCGCCTCTGGTTGCGGTGCTTTAGTCACATTGATGTTATCCGTGGCACCTGATAGCCGCCTACGCAGTATGGTGTTTTGGATGATTGGTGATTTATCTAACACCCAGAGTCGTTATATGCCATGGATCATCGGTGTTGCTGTCTTTTTGTTTGCAATGCGTCATGCACGCGGCATGAACATCGCCGCCATGCATGCAGACAATGCCACTACACTGGGGGTGAACATTGGACGCTTACGCCAGAGCTTATTTTTTTGCTCTGCGCTCTTGACTGCCAGTGCAGTCAGTACCGCAGGAAGTATTGGGTTTGTTGGCCTCATCATGCCGCATGCCTGTCGCTTTGCCTTGGGGCCCGATCATCGGTTACTCATTCCAGCCGCGACTTTGGCGGGTGGTGGATTTTTGGTTTTCGCTGATACCATCGCTCGTACCGTCGTTGCGCCACAGCAGTTACCCGTTGGCGTCATCACAGCGATCATTGGTGTGCCCATGTTTTTGTTTCAGTTGCATCAATTGCGGAGACGCTGATGGATATTCGCGATCTTTATCTGCAGGTCGGTCAGCGACATCTAATCCAGCAGCTCAATCTGACGATGAGTGCAGGCGAGTGCTGGTGCATTATTGGTCGTAATGGTGCTGGTAAAAGCACTTTACTCAAAACGTTAGCGGGTTTGCGCGCGCCGGACTTGGGGCAAATTTTTTTAAAAGACAAACCGCTATCGGATTGGCCGCTATTAGCCTTGGCACGCGAACGTGCATTTTTACCGCAACACAGAACCGATGCATTTGCATACCGCGCGATCGATACAGTGATTAGTGCACGCCACCCTTACCAAGGGACGCAATATTGGGAGTCGGCTTCAGACTTACATATCGCCATGCAATCGTTGCAGGAATTGGATGTTGCAGATCTGGCTGAGCGGGATGTGCGCAGTTTGTCTGGGGGCGAACGCCAGCGTGTGGCGATTGCTGCATTGTTGGCGCAGGATGCGCAGTGCATGTTACTGGACGAACCTGCCAATGCACTTGACCTCGCACATCAGGTGAGTGTCATGCAACTATTTTCCAGATTATGTCGTGAGCAGAAAAAAACAGTGGTCATGGTCAGTCATGATCTCAATCTGGCCTATCGGATTGCGACCCATGCGTTGTTGATGATGGGAGACGGTCAATGGATGGCGGGTCCCATTGAGGATATTTTTAATGCAGAGTCATTGAGTCATTGTCTTGGACATCCCATCGAACGTTTTACGCATCATGGCCAAACGCTTTTTTTACCCCGCGATTAGACCGATATCGTGGTGTTGATGAGATGGCTTCAAACATCACATGACGAAGAATCCATCGCCCCGTAACACAGTATCTATTCATCAGGATGATTATGAGCAATACGCAACCCTCGAACCAAGCCCACTCCGCAGATCAGGCACCAGACGGCGAAGATCAACTCAACGCCCGTCACCAGAGACGGATGCAACGCAAAAAAGCCTTGATGGATGAAAAAATTGAACAAGCTCAACGAGAAACCGGTGTATTGCTCGTGCATACGGGCAACGGCAAAGGTAAAAGTTCGAGTGCCTTTGGTATGGTAATGCGGGCATTAGGCCACGGAATGAAAGTCGGTGTTGTACAGTTTATTAAAGGGGCGATGTCAACGGGCGAAGAAATCTTTTTGCGCCGTTTCCCCGAAGAGGTGCAATTTTATGCGATGGGTGAGGGATATACCTGGGAGACTCAGAATCGCGAACGTGACATCGAAAAAGCAACGATCGCGTGGGAACAAGGTAAAAAGTTTCTCAGTGATCCAACTATCGGTTTGGTCGTTTTTGATGAGCTCAATATCGCGCTGAAATACCACTACCTTGATATCGAGACTGTCATCGCTGATATTGATGCTCGTCCAGAGATGCAACACGTGGTTGTCACAGGGCGTGGCGCCTTGCCAGAGCTAATTGCGATCGCTGATACCGTGACCGAAATGCAAGTGGTGAAACATGCTTTCAAGGATGGTATCGTCGCACAGGCAGGAGTGGAGTGGTGAGTGCTTCTGCGCAAGTGGTCATGGTCTCGGCCATTGCCTCCGGTCAAGGCAAGACGACAACGACTGCCGCTTTGGCACGAAAACTTGTCAGGCTTGGAAAGACAGTACGCATCTTTAAGACGGGGCCAGATTTTATTGACCCTATGATCCTTGAGCGGGCATGTGGATTTCCGGTGTACTCATTGGATCTTTGGATGGTCGGTCAGGCAGACTCTCAAGCGATGTTAGCCGATGCAGCACTTTCTGCAGACGTCATTCTGATTGAAGGAGTGATGGGGCTGTATGATGGCAATCCTTCTTCTGCTGACTTGGCACGTACTTTTGGCGTTTCTGTGGTCGCAGTACTCGATGCCTCAGCGATGGCGCAAACAGTGGGTGCCATCGCATTGGGGTTGCGCGATTTTGGCCCTGTGAATCTGGTCGGCGTTATCGCTAATCGCGTGGCATCGGAGGGACATGCGCACATGGTCGCCGAAGCCATGCGTGATATCCCCTTACTTGGTAGTCTGATGCGGCAAGAGCAGGTGCTGCCAGAGCGTCATTTAGGACTCGTGTTACCCGATGAAGTCAGCCACATTGATGCACTTCTTGACCGGATGGCAGACCAGTTATCATTGGACATCGAGGCGTGGAATGCATTGCCTTTAACGACCTTTTCAACTCCGGTAGAGTCCAGTGTAAATCGAAAAGCAGTGGGTACACCGTTGCAGGGCAAAACGATTGCTATAGCCCGCGATGCGGCGTTCGCGTTTCTTTATCCTGCCAATTTACAGGTTTTAGCCGAGTTAGGCGCTGCGCTTGTTTTCTTTTCGCCGCTGGCAAATGAAACAATCCCACCCCAGGCGGATGCCTTGTATCTACCAGGAGGTTATCCAGAGCTTCATGCTGAAGCGTTGACTCAGGCAGATCAATGGTTGGCTGCCGTACGTGATGCACACGCTGCGGGAATGCCCATGTGGGCGGAGTGCGGCGGCATGATGGCACTGACAGAGGGGCTCACTGATCAGTCCGGGCGCCACTGGCCAATGGCAGGATTATTACGAGGCCAAGTGGTGATGCAACAACGCCTGGCGGCGCTGGGTGGTCAGGCGTGGTCCAGCACCGAGCATGCAACTGATCATGCCTTTTCTTTGCGTGGGCATACCTTTCACTACTCTCGATTTGAAACGACATTGATACCGATTGCACATACCCACAAGCAACGGGATGGTGCCCAAGGTGAAGCTGTGTATCAACATGGCAATCTCAAGGCGAGTTATTTTCATGCATATTTTCCATCGGACCCAGCGATGACGGCATCGCTGTTTTTAACGGAGGCACGATGAGGCGCACATTGGTCTTCGGCGGTGCACGCTCAGGGAAAAGTCGTTTTGCAGAGGGCTTATCGACGGCAGCGAGTCGTGATGGAAAACAAGTGATCTACATCGCGACCGCGCAGCCTGCATCCGATCCCGAGATGCAGGCAAGAATCACTCACCATCAACAACAGCGCCCCGCACATTGGATTACCGTCGAAGCACCACTGCATCTTGGTGCCGCGTTGGCAAAGTATAGTAAGGCAGATACGGTCGTAATGATCGATTGTCTGACTGTTTGGCTTTCTAATTGCTTATTTGCTGGCGCGACAGATTTTCCGGAAATTGGAACGATTGAACCACCAGCCATTTTTATTGAAGAGCGACGGGCACTACTTTCTGCACTTGAAAACGCAGTGGGGGATATCGTTCTTGTGTCTAACGAAGTGGGCATGGGTATTGTTCCGATGGGTGCCGTATCGCGGTGGTTTGTCGATGAGGCTGGACGATTAAATCAGTCCGTGGCTGCCCTATGCGAGCAGGTTGTCTGGGTTGCTGCTGGGCTGCCGTTGTATCTGAAAGGCCAGACATGTTGATGTTATCCGCCATGGGTCTCGCATGTTGCGTCGTGTTGGGACTCATTGTTGATCTTTTGATTGGCGAAGTACGTCGTTGGCATCCCTTGGTCGGGTTTGGACATTGGGCGAATCGCATCGAGCAGAGGCTCAATCATCCAGAAGCCAGCCGCTGGAGCGGGGCGATCGCTTGGTGCGTGACAGTGTTGCCCCTTGTGGCGCTGACGCAGATGATCTTGCTTATTGCTGCGCGCACCAGCCTTTGGATTGCGCCTTTGTTGCACGTCGTCTTACTGTATTTTTGTGTTGGGCTGCGTAGCTTGCGTGATCACAATAGACCGATTGAATCAGCGTTAGAGCAGGGGGATCTTACTACCGCTCGTCGCCTTACTTCGTACATTGTTAGTCGTGATACTGCAGAAGCGGATGAGGGATATCTCGCCAAAGCCAGTGTGGAATCAGTGTTGGAAAATGGCTGTGATGCCGTCTTTGGAACCTTGTTCTGGTTTGTCATTTTAGGTGGTGCTGGTGCTGTCTTGTATCGGGCATCGAATACGCTAGACGCGATGTGGGGATATAAGAATCCGCGCTTTCTTCGCTTTGGCTGTGTCGCTGCACGGATAGACGATGTGTTGAACTGGATTCCAGCCCGGCTAACCGCATGCAGTTATGCCGCTCTGGGCGAGACACGTCGTTCACTACGATGCTGGCACAAACAAGCGCCTTCATGGCCAAGTCCCAATGCAGGACCTGTGATGGCAGCAGGCGCTGGCGCACTCGGTCTGGCGTTGGGCGGGAGCGCACGCTACGACGGTGTTGATGAGATGCGTCCGCCTTTAGGAGAAGGACGCGCTCCAACCGCACAGGATATCGGACTTGCTTGGCAATTGGTATTGCATGTCAGTGTGATGTGGACTGGGGTGATCGTATTGGTTGCGATGTTAATGAAGTGGAATGGGTATGCAACATAATTTGCTGGAGCATGGCGGCAATTTACGCGATGCAGTACATAGTTTTAAACGACCGCTTTCAGAGTGGTTAGATTTGTCGACAGGGATCAATCCTCGCTTTTATCCTGCGCCTATCGTGGCCGATCACGCATGGCACCGTTTGCCAGAGCACTCTGATGATTTACTCGCCGCGGCAAAGTCGTTCTATGGTGCGCCCGAGATGTTGGCTGTTGCAGGTACTCAAGCCGCTATTCAATCGCTACCGCTGTTGCGCTTGACGGCTGCAGGTCAATCTCGGGTCGTTGTGTCTGCGCCTTCCTATGCCGAGCATGCGCATCAGTGGCGTCGTTGGGAACATCAAGTAACGGAGTGTCTTTATTCTGGGTTGGACGCTGCGATTGATGAAGCGGATGTTGTGGTGTTGTGCAATCCTAATAATCCGACCGGAGAAGTGATCGCGCCAGAAACGCTGTTGAGATGGGCTAACCGTCTTGAGGCGCGTGGTGGATGGTTAATCGTTGATGAGGCATTTGGTGATACGAATCCGAATTTAAGTGTTGCTGCTCACACCCACCAATCTGGTCTGATTGTATTGCGGTCGGTGGGGAAATTTTTTGGCTTGGCGGGGATACGTTTAGGTTTTGTTGCTGCTCATCCGACGCTCTTACAGCGATTAGCAGCCCACCTCGGCCCCTGGGCCATCAGCGGACCAGCGCAGCAGGTAGCTATCGCTGCCTTGCGTGACCATGCTTGGCAAACCGATACGCGCCATTACTTGGAATTGCAAGGGCAGCGATTACGTGGTTTGCTCATTGATGCTGGTATGAGTTCGTCTGGGACGGATTTATTTCAGTGGGCGAGCCATCGCGACTTATCTGGACGCACTGAGTTACTGTGGCATTTTATGGCAGAGCGAGGTATCTGGTTGAGGTGGTTTGCGCAAGCACCGTTTCGACCGCACGGTGTACGGTTTGGGTTGCCTGGGGATGAGATTGGGTGGCAAAGGTTAAGTCATGCGTTAATGGAATGGACTCAACAATATGTATAAATGTCGGAATTGGTTGGTCGTGAGCGCGCTATTAGCAGCGGTTGCCTGGTCGGCTCCTGCCTCTGCAGCAGTGACAGTCACAGACGACGCGGGTAATAAGGTCACGATGGAGCATCCTGCACAGCGCGTCATTAGCTTGTCGCCACATGTGACGGAACTCCTGTTTGCCGCTGGTGGTGGGAGCAAAATTGTTGGTACCGTGAAGTACAGCGATTACCCTGAAGCAGCCAAAGCGATCCCCCGCATTGGCGACCTTCGTCAAATTGACGTAGAACGCATGATTGCTTTAAAACCTGATCTGTTGGTTGTTTGGACGCATGGTGCGTTCAATCAGCAACTTGATACGTTAAAGAAGGCGGGTATCCCCTTTTTCTTTAGTGAACCGCAAAAACTATCGCAGGTCCCTGAGACGCTATTGAAACTCGGTCAACTCATGGGGACCGAAACGGTGGCACAACCCGCCGCGGCGGGATTCCAACAGCAGTTACAGCAATTGACTGCACAAAACCAATACAAGCCCAAGGTGCGTAGCTTTTATCAAGTGTGGGGGCGACCCTTGTACACCCTAAACGATAAGCATATCGTGAGCGATGCGATACGTCTTTGCGGTGGTGAAAATATCTTTGGTGCCTTAAGCACGCCAGCACCCGTTGTCACGACAGAAGCCGTATTGCATGAAAATCCAGAATTGATCATTGGCACCACCTCGATGGGTGACGGTAAGAACGATATTGATCAATGGAAAAATTTTTCGACCTTACTGGCAAATAAAAATCATAATTTGTTAGCGATAGATGGCGATTTAATCAACCGACCCGGTCCTCGTGCCATCGAGGGCGCGAAGGCAATTTGTGCTGTGTTGGATGAGGCGCGCCAACACCGCACCCAGACGAATTTGAAGGCGCAGAAATGAATTTGTATCAACGTGTAGCATGTTTATCGACCGAAGCAGTCGAAGTGATGTATGCGCTTGGCGCAGAAGATCTGGTCGTTGGTATTTCTGGTTACACGGTGCGTCCGGCCCGTGCGCGTGAGGAGAAGCCGAAAATCAGTGCTTTTTCTTCCGGTAAAGCGGACCGTGTTTTGGCCGTCAAGCCGGACCTCGTCCTAGCGTATTCCAATATGCAGGCAGAACTGTGCCGAGAGCTCATTAGTGCCGGCGTGGAAGTACATGCGTTTAACCAAAGGTCAATTGCGGGCATTTTTCGTATGATCAACACTGTCGGGGTACTCATCGACAAACAGGCGCAGGCAGAGTCACTCATTTGTCAATTGCAGCAACAGATCGACGCCGTAAAAACGGATATTGCTCCTGAAAAGCGGCGACCTCGGGTCTATTTTGAAGAGTGGAATGATCCGCTCATGTCTGGCATTGGCTGGGTCTCGGAGTTGATTACAATCGCGGGCGGTGATGATATCTTCGCTGATCTCGCGGTTCACTTTAGTGCAAAGGACCGCATTATTGCCGACCCGACAGAGGTGATTGCCAGAGCCCCAGATATTATGATTGGCTCCTGGTGCGGAAAGAAGTTTCGTCCTGAAAGTGTGACCGCACGTGACCAATAGTCGAGTATTCCTGCTGTGAGAGATGGCTGGCTGGTTGAGATCAAATCGCCCGATATCTTATCGCCCGGACCTGCGGCGATTGAGCACGGATTGCGACAGTTGCGGACAGTGATTGCTGACTGGCAGCGTGTCCATGGCTAGGTTCGCTGAACGCGGTCTCGATATGTTTGTTTAACAATAGCGATACAATTCAATTTCTTATTTTCCGCTACAATCCGGATGCATTAGTAAAAGCGACGAGCACAGGAGCAACACCTTGCTTGCACGTTGAGACTGATCGACCTTGCAGTTGTCATGCGTCTTTTGTTAGTAATTCATCACTAAGCTATCGGTCTGGGTGACTATTGCCGCTGATGAAATGAGTAACCACGGATGTATGGCGCTGTCCAATTTCCGTTTCCAGGTTATTAAAACATGTGGATTGTTCAGATTGCGCTCCGGCGTCCTTACACGTTTATCGTGATGGCGCTGCTTATTTTGTTGTCTACGCCTTTGGTGCTCACCAAAATGGCAACCGATATTTTGCCGGACATCAACATTCCGGTCGTCAGTATCATCTGGAACTACGGTGGACTGTCTGCCCAAGAAATGGGCCAACGGATTACCGCCACCAATGAGCGCAGCCTTACCACTACCGTTAACGACATTGAGCACGTCGAATCTCAGTCTCTGGCTGGGATTTCTATTATCAAAATTTTCTTTCAACCGAACGTTAATATCCAGATGGCGATTGCGCAAGTTGTCGCCATCGAGCAGGCGCAGCTGCGTCAATTGCCAACCGGTATTACACCACCGTTAATCATTAAATATTCGGCATCCAGTATTCCTGTCATTCAGCTGGGCTTGTCGAGTCCCACGATGACAGAGCAGGCGCTGGGGGATACAGCGATCAACTTTTTGCGCCCGCAGTTAATCACTGTACCGGGTGCGGCGATTCCGTATCCATACGGCGGTAAAATGCGTGTGGTGTCAGTAGATTTGGATAATAAAGCCTTACTCGCAAAAGGCCTGACCCCCACTGATATCGTCAATGCCGTTAACGCACAAAACTTAGCCTTGCCCTCTGGAACAGCAAAACTCGGTGCGACGGAGTTTAACGTGGCGATGAACGGTTCGCCCGATACGATTGCTGGTTTGAACAACATCCCTGTCGTCGCAAAGAACGGTAGTACTACGTATTTATCTGAAGTGGCCCGAGTCCGTGATGGTTTCTCACCACAGACCAACATCGTCCGTCAGGATGGACAACGCGGCGCATTGCTCTCTGTCTTAAAAAACGGAGGATCATCAACGCTGGATATCGTCAACACGCTCAAAGGCATGTTACCTGCGGTAGCACAAGGCTTGCCAAAAGACTTAAAAATATCAACCTTGTTCGATCAGTCAGTGTTTGTTAAAGCGGCGATTAGTGGCGTGATTCACGAGGCGTTGATTGCTGCGTGCCTCACTGCCGCGATGATTTTGCTGTTCCTCGGTAACTGGCGTAGTACGCTCATTATTGCCGTTTCTATTCCGTTATCTATTCTCTCTTCCATCCTCGCGCTGTACGCGTTGGGGGAAACGATCAACATTATGACGCTCGGCGGTTTAGCCTTAGCGGTGGGTATTCTTGTTGATGACGCGACAGTGACGATTGAGAATATTGAACGTCATTTGCATCAAGGTGTCGATCTTCATAAAGCGATTCTTGATGGTGCGGGAGAAATTGCGATTCCTGCATTGGTATCAACGCTCTGTATCTGTATTGTGTTTGTACCGATGTTTTTCTTGGCCGGTGTCGCGAAGTTCTTGTTTGTGCCACTCGCCGAAGCCGTTGTCTTTGCTATGTTAGCTTCGTATGTATTGTCGCGTACCTTGGTGCCAACCATGGTTATGTTGATGATGGATCACGCCCATACCGATCCACATGCGAAGCCGAGCTTATTGCAGCGCGTGTATCGCCGGTTCGACGCGGGGTTTGAAAAGTTTCGTGGTGGCTACATCATTATCTTATCGACCTTACTGACGCATCGTAAGGCGTTCGGCGGTGCATTCCTTGCGTTTTGTGTGTTGTCTTGCGGGCTCGTCTTTACCTTGGGGCGCGATTTTTTTCCGAGTGTTGATTCCGGACAGATTCGACTGCATATGCGTGCCCCCATCGGGACACGTTTAGAAGAAACAGCAAGAACAGCCGATGAGGTCGAAAAATTTATTCGCACGATGATTCCAGCAAAAGAACTGGATACAGTGCTCGACAATATTGGATTGCCGTACAGTGGTATCAATCTCTCGTATAGCAATGCAGGCACCATTGGTGCATCGGATGCGGAAATTCTCATGTCTTTATCGGAAGATCATCATCCCACTGCAGTCTATGTTGAACAGTTACGGCGTGAATTACCAAAGCGTTTTCCGGGTGTGGAGTTTTTCTTTCAGCCTGCGGATATCGTGACGCAGATTCTCAATTTTGGTTTGCCAGCAGCACTGGATATTCAAATTGCAGGCCCTGATCTGCATACCAATTATCAACTCGCAAGTAAGTTGATGAAGCAAGTCAAAGCGGTACCAGGGGCGGTGGATGTGCACATTCATCAGAAAAACAATTTGCCAACCCTGGAGTTGAACATGGATCGTAGTCAGATCAAACAACTCGGATTAAATCCTGTCGATGTGGCGCAGAATCTTCTCGTATCCCTGTCAGGTAGTTTTCAAACCGCACCGGCATTTTGGCTCAATCCGGCCAATGGCGTGGTCTATAACATTGCGGTGCAGACTCCGCAATACCAAATTAGCGACCTCGACACCTTATTGCGGACACCTGTCAAGGCGGGCAATGCTTCTTCGTCATCAGATAACAGCGTTCCTACGCAAATGTTGAGTAATTTGGTGGAGGTGAAGCCTGCAGAGCAATACGCCGTTGTTTCACATTACAACATTAAACCGGTCATAGATTTGTACGTCAGTGTAGAGGGACGTGATTTGGCAGGTGTGGCTGGTGAAACTGAAAAGCTAGTGAATCAATTACGCGGCGAGTTACCACGGGGTGCAACGATTACGATACGGGGGCAAGTCGAAACGATGAAGTCTTCTTTTGTCGGTCTCGGTGTTGGTCTGGCGATGGCGATCGTATTGGTTTATCTGCTCATAGTGGTGAACTTCCAGTCGTGGGTCGATCCATTCATCATCATTACCGCGCTGCCTGCCGCATTAGCTGGGATCGTATGGATGCTCTTCCTCACCGGTACAACGTTGAGCGTTCCTGCCCTGACGGGTGCCATTATGACGATGGGTGTTGCTACTGCTAACAGTATTCTCATGGTGTCATTTGCGCGTCAGTGTCTCAATGATGGATTGCCGCCATTGTCCGCAGCATTGGAAGCGGGAGCGACAAGGATTCGTCCGGTATTGATGACCGCGTTAGCGATGATTATCGGCATGATTCCGATGGCGATTGGTTTTGGCGAAGGTGCTGAACAAAATGCGCCATTAGGGAGAGCCGTGATTGGTGGTTTGCTATTTGCGACCGTATCCACGTTATTTTTTGTTCCGATCGTGTTTGCCGGAATCCATCGTTATCTGAATCATCGTCAAGAAAAAAATCATCGGCGCGTCGGGCAAGCGAATCATGCTGCAGATGCCAGCTCACCAGTTGCAGAAGAGGGGAAGTCTTAACATGTCTGATAAATCTGAAAAACGTCACGCCGATCTGGGTATTCATGGATCACATTCCCATCACCAAGATGGCGTCCATCCACATGCGGCGCATCCTCACCGGGAACCCATTCTTCACCGTGCCCGCCTGATGAGTGTTGGCGTGTTATTGTGCTTGGTGGCAGGTGGTATCGCAACGTTTGCTTTGCGAGCAAGCCATGCTAACGCCCTTGCAGAGGCTACTGCAGAGCATAGCAAATTGTATGTGAACACAGTCACACCACAACCTGCGACCGGCAAAGGGGCGTTGACACTGCCAGGAACACTACAAGGCATGATTGAAGCGCCCATCTTTGCGCGCAGTAGTGGTTATGTTTTACGCTGGAATAAAGATATTGGTGCGAAAGTCAACAAAGGCGATGTATTGGCGGAGATTGATACGCCTGAAATTGATCAGCAACTGGCACAAGCACTCGCTGCCCGAGATCAGGCAGCATCGAGTCTTGACCTAGCGAAAACATCGGCTGAGCGTTGGGAATCGTTACGTAAAAAAGATGCGGTGACCCAACAAGAGCTGAACGAAAGAACGAGTGCTTACGCGCAAGCAAAAGCGAATTTGGCTGCCGCAGAGGCGAATGTGGTTCGCTTGCAAAAGCAGGTGGAATTTAAACGTGTCGTTGCTCCGTTTTCTGGCGTTGTTACCCGTCGTAATGTCGAGGTCGGTGATTTGATTGATGCTGGCAATGGCGGTGCTGCAAAGTCCTTGTTTTCTGTGGCGCAGGTCGATACCTTGCGGGTCTATGTTTACGTACCCCAAGCCTATGCACAACGCATCAAGACGGGCGATACGGTCACGATTTCACAGAAAGAACTGCCGGGTCAATTATTTCATGGGACGATTGTTCGTTCAGCGGGTGCCATTGATACCGCCACGCGGACTTTGCAAGTCGAAATTAATCTCCCGAACAAAGAAAATACGCTGTTAGCTGGGGCCTATGTCGAAGTGGCATTGCCTGTCGGCGGCGCAAGCACCATTCTGACAGTGCCATCCAACGTCATTTTGTTCCGTCCCGAGGGGACACGCGTCGCTGTTGTTGATGCGAGCGGTATCGTGCATCTGCAGACGGTGACGATCGGTCATGACTTGGGAAATAAATTAGAAATTGTGAGTGGCATCTCCGCCAACGATAAGTTGATACTCAATCCAGCTGACTCGCTTGCAGATAAAGACGCGGTCATTGTTACGCCGTCGAAACCAGACGAAGAGAAGAAGGCGGCGGCATGAAACTCGCAAAGCACAGCTTAGCCATTGGCGCTCTGGCACTGCTGGAGGCGTGTGCCGTTGGCCCTGAGTACAAAACACCGGACGTGGTCATCCCCAAACAATGGCACGTGGAAGCACCTTTTATGGTGGCACAACCCCGTGACACAGAGCTCAAGGGGCCATGGTGGGAGATGTTTCAAGATGCCGAGCTCAATCAACTTGCATCGCGCCTGCTTGCCAACAATCAAAGCTTGCAAGTAGCCATTGCTCGCTATGAGCAGGCCAAGGCGCAAGCGAGCGTTGCCAACGCGAGTTTGTTTCCGCAAATTGGTGCGCAAGTCGGTAGTTCACGGTTTAAAATTTCTGCGGATCGCCCGCAAGCATCCTATACAGCGACAAATCAATCGACCGTGCAAAATAGTCCGCAATTAGGTTTTGCTGTAAGTTACGAGGCCGATCTTTTTGGGCGTGTCCGTAAAACAGTAGAAAGTGCGCGTGCCGCAGAACAAGCTGCGACTGCTGATTTGGAAAACGTACGATTGGTGTTGACGGCTGAATTGGTCGCGGATTATTTCAATTTACGTGAAATTGATGCGGAAATGGCGGTCGTGCGTCAAGCGATTGACTTGCAAGGCAAGGCGCTGAAATTTGTGTCCGATCGCCATGATCTCGGTGCGGCATCAGGGCTCGATGTTGCCCAACAAGAAGCCGTATTGGACGCAAACCGGACACAAATCGAATTGCTACAAAAACAGCGCATGCAGTTCGAACATGCTTTGGCAACAATGACAGGAGAAGCCGCGCCGACTTTTTCTTTGGCTGAAAAAACGACAGTTTTCCAACCTCCCGAGGTGCCAGTAGGTTTGCCTTCTGATGTGCTACAGCATCGTCCCGATATTGCCTCGTCTGAGCGTGCAGTTGCGGTGGCCAACGCCAATATTGGCGTTGCTAGAGCGGCTTACTTCCCATCACTGATGTTGCAAGCGAACGGTGGTTGGAATAGCAATCAGTTTGGCAATTTAATCAGTGCACCAAGTCTGCTATGGTCGATTGGTGCGTCTGCTGCAGAGACCTTATTTGATGGTGGTAAGACCGATGCTAACGTGCGTTTTGCACAAGCGGCGTATAACGCGACGGTGGCCAATTATCGCCAGAGTGTCTTGGTCGCGATGCAAGAGTTGGAAGATGGCATGCAGGGCGCTGTCCTGCTGTCACGTGCGAGACATCAGGCGCAGGCGAGTGTTAACAGTGCCCAGCGCGTTCTCACACTGGCGACCGATCGCTACACCGGGGGACTGGCGACGTATCTTGATGTGATCTCCGCCCAACAGACATTACTTGCCGATCAACGACAATTGGTACAAATCCAAGGGCAGCAAATGCTCAACGCGGTCTATCTCGTCAAGGCAACGGGTGGTGGTTGGCGGGGTGCCAATGGCGCGTCACCGATCGCCAGCAAGGGGTAGCGCATCACCAAGCACAGGGTGATGGGGGATGTCACCCTGTTGATTGTCCGATACTGATCCAATGATTGAGTTCATGGCGCAAGTGACGATCAGCACCCTTGTTCAGTTGGAGAACAGTGCGACAGGGGGTGTGTTGCCTGCCGCCTCAGCGTATACTCTGCGCTTCCTTTTTAACAATGTCGACATCCATGAATATTTCTACCTTGATGGTCCAAGGCACAACGTCCGATGCGGGTAAAAGCACTGTCGTCGCTGCACTTTGCCGTCTTTTGCACCGCCAAGGTGTCCGTGTCGTGCCGTTTAAGCCGCAAAATATGGCGCTCAACAGCGCAGTCACGATCGATGGCGGCGAGATTGGTCGTGCGCAAGCATTGCAGGCGCTCGCAGCAGGATTGCCGCCTCATACGGATATGAATCCGGTCTTGCTCAAACCATCGTCTGATACGGGAGCACAGGTCATTATTCATGGAAAGGTCCGTGCCGATATGCAAGCGCGTGACTATCATCAGTACAAAACAGTAGCAATGGATGCTGTTCTGGCCTCATATGGACGCCTTCAGCGTGACTACGAGGCCATTATCGTTGAGGGGGCTGGGAGTCCAGCAGAAGTGAATCTGCGGGATAGAGATATCGCCAATATGGGATTTGCTGAGGCGGTGGATTGTCCTGTGATTTTGGTGGCAGACATTGATCGCGGCGGCGTTTTTGCCCATTTTTTGGGAACACTTGCGTGTTTATCAGCATCAGAGCAAAACCGTATCGTTGGTTTTGTGATCAATCGGTTTCGTGGTGATGTGAGTTTGTTGACGCCGGGTTTGACGTGGTTGGAAGAAAAAACAGGTAAGCCCGTGCTTGCCGTCCTGCCTTACCTGCACGGCCTGCATCTAGACGCAGAAGATGCAATTCAATCCAGCCAGACGAATCATGGGAAGTTCAAGGTCATTGTACCGGTCATTCCGCGCATTTCTAATCACACCGACTTTGATGCATTACGCGCGCATCCCGATGTGGATTTGCAATTTATTGGTTTAGGAGAGCGTATACCTGGTGCTGATTTAATTATCTTGCCGGGAAGTAAAAACACCCGAGCGGATTTGACTTTTTTAGTCGAGCAAGGATGGCAATCGGCGATTGAAAAACATCTACGTTACGGTGGCAAGGTCATTGGGATCTGTGGAGGCTATCAGATGCTGGGGCAAGTGGTGAGTGATCCCCATGGCGTCGAAGGGGAGCCCGGCGATACCGCAGGTTTAGGATTGCTCGATATCACGACCGAGCTCACGGCGGAAAAACGGTTAGAGCAAGTCACCGGCACTTGCCTTTTTGGGCAATCACAAGCGTCGGTGAGTGGATATGAAATACACATGGGCATTACCTATGCGAGTAATGAAACCCTGCCGGTATTTCATATCCATGGTGCAGATGAAGGCGCGCGTTCTCCGGATGATCTTATTTTGGGGACGTATCTGCATGGATTATTTGATCACCCCGACGCCTGCCATGCGCTGCTGACATGGGCAGGCTTAGAAAGTGATCTTAAGCCCGATTTGGGCGTGTTGCGTGAGCGAAGCATTGATCGTCTTGCCGATGCCTGTGTGCCATTATTGGCTGCTCTGCAAAATCTTTGATCTGAATCTATCGCCTGTTGACCACGCAGATGATAGGGCGTTGATTGACAATGAGTGTACAAAGATAAAGTATGCCCACCGAGCAGCGCAGAGATTGACGTTAACGGCAAATCGCGTTTTTATTGTTGCCACGTCGTGATAGCCTGTAAAGTCGGTCATGACAAGCTTATAATTCAGGCATCACGATAATTTTTTTGCGTTTTAGGGAACCAAGTCCGACTTGGCGAATCACATTTGGCTATGAATCAAGCTTCTATTTCAGGACGTCCACCTTACCAGCAATACCAATCGGGTCAGGGGCGCGCGATTGCGCTCGCTGTGCTTGTCCATTTGTTACTGTTGGGGTTTCTGTGGATCGGTATTAAATGGCAGAACAAAGAGGCAACAGCCGTTGAAGCGGAAGTATGGGACATGACCATGCGCGACGCCGCGCCGTTGCCCGTTCCCGTTGAGCCTACGCCAGCACCAGAGCCTGAGCAATCACTCACGCCACCGACGCCCATCGTGAAAGAGGAAGCGCCAAAAGAAGACCCCGAGATTGCGATTGAGCAAGAAAAGCAACGCAAACGTCTTGAAAAGCAAAAAGAATTACAGCGGCAGGAAGAAATTGCAGAACAGCTACGAAAAGAAGCGTTGCGAAAAGAGCAAGAGGCGCTTCAAGCCAAAAAAGAGAAAGAAAAAGAGCGGGAGTTAGAGAAAAAACGTGTCGCTGAGCAAGAGTTGCAGGCCAAAAAAGACAAAGAATTGGAAAAACTCAAGCAGGAAAAACTGGAAAAGCAAAAATTAGCAGACCAGAAAGCGCAACAAGCCAAAGAAAAAGCAGCCAGCGATAAGTTATTTAAAGAAAACATGCAGCGTTTGTCTGCGCAAGCCGGTGCGACGGGGAGTGGCGGTTCCGGAGCGGCTGCACGTTCGACAGGGAATAACCGTGGCGATCCGAGTTATGGTGCCAAAATTGCAGCGAAAATTCGCTCAAATACCGTCTACAATGTCCCCGATATGGTAGCTGGTAACCCCGAGGTGGTGTATCAGATTGACCTGCTACCAGATGGCTACCTGCGTGGACCTGCTCGTAAATTGAAATCATCGGGGATCCAAGCGTTTGATGATGCGGTCGCCAAAGGAATCGATAAGGCACAGCCTTTCCCGCGCGATAGTTCTGGTGCTGCGGCTACAAGCTTAGATCTGCATTACAAAATGAAAGAAGAGTAATTGGCAATGATGTCTATATTCAAAAAAATAGCAGTAAGTGCGGTCGTTGCGGCCGGAATGAGCCTCGGTGCAAGTGGATCAGCCTATGCGCAATTGCGCGTTGAGGTGTCTGGGGTCGGTTCAACACAGATCCCCGTTGCGATCGCCTCATTTGCGAACGAAGGCCTCACCCCGCAGCAAATTACGAGCATCATCAAAGACGATTTGACACGAAGCGGGTATTTCAAAATGATTGATACCGGTGTGGTGTTGACGGAGACCTCGCCTGTTAATTTTGATGACTGGAAGCAACGTGGTGCCGAAGCACTCGTCGTTGGGAGTGTGCAGAGCCTTGCAGACGGTCGATTCGACGTTCGTTATAAACTACTCGATACGATTAAATCCTCGACGTTGTCGGGATTTGCCGTTGCCACCCCGCCTGCCAATACACGCTTAACTGCACACAAAATCGCGGATGATATTTACGAAAAACTGATCGGCGTGCGGGGTGCGTTTTCGACACGCATCGCTTATGTGACGAAGGCCGGTTCCGAATACCGTCTTGAAGTTGCCGATGCAGATGGCGAGGGAGTGCGCGTCGCGTTACGCTCGAACGAACCGATTATCTCGCCTGCATGGTCTGCCGATGGGACAAAAGTGGCTTACGTGTCCTTCGAAGCAAAAAAACCAGTAATCTGGGTGCAAAACCTCGTCACGGGTGAGCGTAAAGTTATTGCCAACTACAAAGGCAGCAATTCAGCGCCAGCGTGGTCGCCAGACGGCAGCCGTTTGGCCATCGCACTCTCGCGTGATGGGTTGACTCAAATTTATACGGTTGGCGCCGATGGCACTGGCTTGAAGAAATTGACAAGCAGCACCAGCATTGATACCGAGCCGCAGTTTTCAGCGGATGGTGAATCGATCTATTTTCTAAGTGATCGTAGTGGCGGTCCGCAAATTTATCGTATCGGCGCAAACGGTGGCGAACCAAAGCGTGTGACATTTAACGGTAGTTACAACATTACACCTCGTATATCCCCAGATGGAAAAACGTTGGCATATATTTCTCGGCGTGAAGGTAAGTTTCAGTTGTACGCTTTAGACTTGGTCACTGGTCAAGAGCAACGTTTATCTGATACTACCAAAGACGAATCCCCAAGTTTTTCGCCGAATGGTCGTTACATCATGTACGCAACTGAGTCTGGCCGTCGGGCAACGCTGGCGGTGGTCTCAATTGATTGCAAAGTTAAACAGAGATTGACGGTGCAAGCCGGAGATATTCGGGAGCCCACGTGGGGTCCCTTTATGAAATAATTTTTACTCACTTTATCAGGAGAGAATATGCGCTTCACTTCCCAAACAAAAACGATCGCTTTGGTCATTTCCAGTGTTGTACTGATGTCCGCTTGCGCATCTAAAGTACCACTCGAAGAAAAAGCAAAAGTTGAAGATAAGCCAGTACAAACGGCAGCAACACCACCAGCGGATACTAATGCCGTTAAAACAGTGGTAACTGGCTCGGTTGACCCATTAAACGATCCACAAGGTGTATTGGCAAAACGTAGTGTTTACTTTGACTTCGACAGCTACGTTGTGAAAGATGACTACAAATCTGTTGTCGAAAATCACTCCAAATACCTCGGCACAAACAAAGGCCGTAAGATTTTGATTCAAGGTAATACCGATGAGCGTGGTGGTAGTGAATACAACCTGGCGCTGGGCCAGAAACGTGCTGAAGCCGTACGTAAATCGATGAGCTTATTGGGTGTGCCTGAGTCTCAAATGGAAGCGGTTTCGTTGGGTAAAGAGAAGCCAAAAGCAGCTGGCCACGACGAAGCTTCTTGGGCTGAAAACCGCCGCGCTGATATCGTTTACCAATAATCACCAGCATTGACTGGTGATGCACTAGCGGAACGCCTGAGCGTCGGTCACTTGATAGGGTGACCGGCGCGTTTTTATTTTGGATGGTCGCTATTTGTATGAACACGGTGCTTTGTTGCTGGTATGCTGTTGAAGGCTCTTCGTTTTTTTACCCCGTTTTTAGATTAATAATAGCTATGAAACTATCCTCCTTTCGCACCTCGATTCTTGTTGCTGCTTTATTCACTGCGTTAGCCCCCGGTGTGGCTTCCGCTGGTATTTTTGATGACGATGAGGCACGCAAAGCGATTTTAGATTTGCGCGCAAAACTCGATGCAGTGAATGTCCGTCTCGATAAAACCGATGATCTGAAAGCGAACAAGAGTACAGCGCTGGATCTGGCCAACGAAAATGAACAATTACGTGCCGAGATTGCCAAGTTGCGCGGACAAATAGAAGTGTTATCGAATGACATCGCCAATACGCAACGACGTCAGCAGGATTTTTACGTCGATTTGGATAATCGCTTACGTAAAATGGAACCAAAACGGATGACCGTGGACGGCAAAGATGCGGTAGTCGAAGTCAGCGAACAGCGTGCCTTTGATAACGCCATGGCGTTATTTAAAGAGGGTGATTACAAAAATTCCGCACCCGCATTTTCTAGTTTTATCGCAGCCTATCCGCAATCAGCCTACCTTGGTTCGGCACAGTACTGGCTTGGTAACTCGTTCTATGCGCAACGTGATTGTAAAAGTACCATTGCAGCAATGCAGCAGCTAGTGAGAGCCTACCCAGACCACCCAAAGGCACCGGACGCCATGTTAAACATTGCAGGCTGCTACACAGAGCTGAAGGACAAAGTCGCTGCCAAGAAAACGCTTGAGACGCTGATTTCTCAATATCCGGGTACCGATGCTGCTCAAGCAGCAAAGAGCCGCCTAGGCTCAGGTAAGTAAGTACCGCAAGGATTTAATCCAAAGACGGGGATTGACAGAGGGGCTGAAACGCCATATAATTTCGGTCTTTCGGGTCGTTAGCTCAGCTGGTAGAGCAGCGGACTTTTAATCCGTTGGTCGCAGGTTCGAATCCCGCACGGCCTACCACGAATACAAAAGAAGCTTACTTTGCGAATAAGCTTTTAGATTTTTTAGCAGGTTTTGGGTCGTTAGCTCAGCTGGTAGAGCAGCGGACTTTTAATCCGTTGGTCGCAGGTTCGAATCCCGCACGGCCTACCAAAACAAAATGCAAAAAGCCAATCCACACGGGTTGGCTTTTTGCTTTTATACATGCTGATTCGTCATCAGTCGCCTCGTCTCAACTTGTCGGTCATAGTGAACGTTCCACTGATTAACTGCTGCTGCGAGTAAAATAGCAGTGTTGGCACGCAACGTCGAGCACGCCATTGTTCATTGGTATCGATCCTGATGCCGCTTGTTTTTATGATCTGTTTTACCATCCTATAATAATTAGGCATCGCAAAATGAAGAAAAATTCCGTGAAAAAACAATCATCAGATCCCTCCGTCGCGTCAGAGAAACACGAAATACGCCCGGGGCAATCGATCGAGTTGCTCAAGGAATTGCACATTCTCACGCGTGATGGAAAATTAAATCAGGATAGCCGTCGTAAGCTCAAGCAGGTTTATCACCTTTACCAATTTATTGAGCCCTTATTACTCAAGTTGCAAGAATCTCACGCGGATATTAGCCTCGTGGATCATGGTGCCGGTAAGTCGTATCTTGGATTTATTTTGTATGATTTGTTTTTTAAATCCGCGCAGGCACAAACGCATGCACGCATTTACGGCATTGAAACGCGCGATGAACTCGTACAACGGTCGACCGAGCTGGCACAGCGTCTTGATTTTCCTGGGATGTCATTTCTCAATCTCTCGGTTGCTGAATCGACGCATTCGGATCTTTTGCCACCGCAAATCGATATCGTTACCGCCCTGCACGCATGCGATACAGCCACTGATGATGCGATACAGTTTGCGTTAAAAAAGAAAGCGCGATTCATGGTGCTCGTACCTTGCTGTCAAGCTGAGGTCGCCTCGGAATTACGGAAAAACAAAGGCGAAGCTGTTCGAAATAATCCTCTCTCTGAAATGTGGCGTCATCCTATTCATACACGTGAGTTTGGTAGTCAGATCACCAATGTCTTACGTTGCTTGCAATTGGAAGCGCATGGATATCAGGTCAGGGTAACGGAACTGGTTGGTTGGGAGCATTCCATGAAGAATGAACTGATCATTGCAGAATATAAAGGAACACCCGCAAAACGCCCCGCAGAACGTTTAGCAGAAATGTTGAATACGACAGGATTAGACGGATTGCGTGAGCGATTTTTTCTGCCGCAATAAAACCAAATGCGCGCATCAAGAAGCGCTCGTGCCAGACGAGATGATCGTCATGGCAATGTCATAAAAAATGATTAGTATCATTTCTCAGTAACGCTACAATATTGACTGGTATTACCTTTTGAAGGAAAGCAAACATGCTGGCCGCCGTGGATTTGGGTTCTAATAGTTTTCGTATGCATATTGCACGCCATGAAGGCGATGCGATTCGCGTTGTTAAAAGTGCGCGTGAGCCGATTAGGTTGGCTGCAGGACTCGATGAACAAGGTAATCTCACACCCGAAGCGATGCAGAGCGCGATTGACTGTTTGAGCCGTTTTCGCGAGATTTTGAACGCCTATCCAGTTGATAATTTACGTGTTGTCGCAACGAACACAATCCGGATTGCAAGAAACGCAGCAGTACTACTTCCCTTGGCAGAAGCAGCAATTGGTCATCCTATTGATGTGATTTCAGGTGAAGAAGAGGGGCGTCTCATTTATATGGGCGTTTCTAATTCTGTGGCGATTCCGGGTGAACGTCGGCTTGTGATGGATATTGGCGGTGGATCGACGGAAGTCATTCTGGGTCGCGGTCACGAAATCGTGAACGTCGAATCATTTAGTATCGGCACTGTTAAAACGAGTGCTAATTTTTTCCCGGATGGGCGTTTGACCGAAGCTGCGTTTGAGGCGGCTATTCTGTCAGCACGGTCCATGTTTGAAGATGCCGCACCTATCTATCAGCCACAGCATTGGCGTAAAGCCTACGGTTCCTCGGGTACCATGCGCGCCATTGCAGATGCCATCCTTAAAGGTGGCCTGGGTGATGGCAAGATCACCCTGTTAAGTCTGAATGCACTCAAACAATACTGTATCCAATGCGGCAAAATCAGCGACCTAGAGCTGAGTGGTATCAAGCCTGAGCGCGTTGCGATGGTTGTTGGTGGGTTGGCGATCTTAATTGGTTTGATGTCTGAATTTCAGATCGAAGTACTGATCCCCGTTGAAGCCGGTTTGCGTATGGGTGTCATGTGGGATTTGTACCTGCGTGCAACGAAACGCGATCGCCGCGAAGTCTCCGTACAAAAAATCGCGACGATGTTTAACACCGATATGGCACGTGCTAACAGAGTCGTCGATATGGTGAAATCGTTGTATCAGCAATTAAAGCCAGCCTCAGACAATTACTTACGCTTATTGCTTTGGAGCGCGCGTCTGCACGAAGTGGGGATGGCGATTTCGCATACGGGTTATCACAAGCACGGTTCTTACATGATCGAGAACGCGGATATGGCTGGCTTCACGACCCGCGAACAACGCATCATGAGCAAGCTCATCCTGAGTCAGAAGGGCAATTTGCGCAAATTGGGTGAGGCGTTGACTGATCCTGATTTCGCCAAAGCGGTGTTGGCTTTGCGTTTGTCCGTCATGCTGATGCATTCTCGCGCTGAGATCGATTATGAAGATATCCGTTTAAAAATGAAGCGGAGCGTTGAATTAGAAATGCGTCGAGACTGGGTCACATTGCATCCAACAGTCGCTTATTGGTTGCAGAAAGAAATCGAATCCTGGCGTGAGATTGGCGTTGATTTCTTAGTGCGAACGAACGTGTAAGCGATCATGTGGAGACAATGCCTGCGCCTCGTCTCCACACGTCAACAGCGAAGTTAGAAATCAAATTGCGCTGATAATTTATAGAGCCGCGGCGCACCCGGGAACAAGTATCCACCAAGTTGTTGCGTTGCATCTCGCCAATAGAATTTATTCAATACGTTATCGACGTTGAAGCGCAAGGTTGTGGTTGTGTTGCCGATCCGCGTAACGTAGCGAGCACCTGCATTGTAGACCTGGTACCCAGGAATCATAACGGCGTTATCAGGCGTATAGGCTTTATTGCCGGAGTATTGCCAACTAGCGTTGACATCCAATCCCTTGATCTCTGCAACCGCATAATCCACGTAGATCGTGGATTTTAACCGTGGCACGTCGAGGACGCGTTTCCCCTCCTGTGAAGCATCGCCTGTATCCTGTTGAATGGCATCCAGCGCAGTGATACTCGTGCCTAGCGTCAGTTGCGGTGTGATTCTGCCTTGTGCAGTCAATTCCAGACCGGTATGGCGGGCATGGCCGTTTTGTATGTAATTATTGAAATTGCTGTCTTGATTCGTATCGATGTAAGCGAGTGGTTTTTCAATACGGAACAGCGCCGCAGTCAGGGTGAGGTCTTTATTGACGTCTGTTTTGATACCGACTTCTACTTGTTTGGATCGTGCGGGATCGAGTATCTGATTCGCATTATTCGTCCCAAATGGCGCAACGGTACCATGCTCAACCCCTTGCGCAAACGAAGCGTATAGCGATGTATTCTGTGCAGGTTTATAGACAACGGCGATATTCGGTACCCAGTAATCATGCTGGTATCCAGTAAAGCCGAGTTGCGTACGTTCCACATGAAGGCGGCGAAGGCCAGTATGCAGCGTCCATGCCTCGTTGAAATGAATCGCATCTTGCACGAACGCAGACCATTCCTTATCCGTCCGCTGTAACATCACTGGTCCAGTTGTGTTTGTCGATTGACCAACAACGACAGGATTGAAGATGTTGTTCGTCCCAACAAAATCATACACATAGGCGCCAAAATAATCTTTGCGCTGTGAGTCAGCCAAACCGAGAGCCAACTGATGGTGTATCGTGCCTGTGCTGAACTGACCATTTAACAAGGCTTGCCCACCCCGAGACGATTTTGATTCGCCAACGCTTTGGTAGTCATAAACATCATAGTCGCCATTCGCACAATAGCCGGAAGAGAGATTGCCTGTGCTACAGCCGAAGGGGAACGCTGTGTAGTCGTTGCGTTTGAACTCGTGTTTGTTAACCGCGACACTGGCTGTCCAAGCGGAATTGAGTTTATATTCGTAGCGGATTCCAATATCGCTGTCTTTGGTGTCGACAGGCTTTGACCAAGGCTGGTTATTGAGCATCGTATCAGCACTGATCCGTTGCGGCAGATCGGTACCGTTTGTGAGCTGAAAACCGGGAGCAGAAATCTGCGCGCGGTGCTGGTAGTCGAAGTCAAATTGCAACAGGGCTTGCGATGAAAGGTGCCAGTCAAATGCACCTGAAACAAATTGACGATGACCATTCGCGCCGACGATATACGATCGCAAGCGCTCTTCCGCCGCGTTGATACGATAACCAAATTGTTTATCTGACGACATGCCGCCCAAATCCAGCGCTCCATACAAGGTACCGCGTTCGGAAATGCTGGTAGTGATACTTCGCAGATCGCTGTCAGTAGGGCGCTTAGTCACATAATTGATGATGCCACCGGGTGTGGCAAAGCCAGACTCAAATCCAGAAACACCCTTCAGTATTTCGATGGTTTCTTTGTTTTCTAGCGGAATCACACCATCATCAGGGATGGCAAACCCATCTTTACGATAGCTGTATTCATTGTCCAATGGGAAGCCACGAATCGAGAATTGTTCAGCGTAACCCACGGCATTGTAGGCATCGTTCACACTGGCGTCATATTTCACCACATCGGTTGTTAGCCGAATTTGTAGATCCTCCAGTTGTTTCGTACCCCACGCATTCACTGAAAAAGGAGTGTCGAGGAGTTTTTCGTCAATAAAGCCCGTCACTTTAGAATGATCTGGCTTTGCGGGTGTTTTGCTACCCGAGACGACGACCTCTTGTAATGTTGATGTGTCGGTCGCGGCGATCGCTTCAGGTTCCGCGGCGGCGTAAGCGCTTGGCAGGCACAGTGCTTGGGCAATGGCGAGGGCGATCATCGTTGGACGGAATGCCGGATGAGACAAAAAAGAAGGGCGTGCGAAGGATGGTGTCATGATGTGCTCGTTAAACTTGTTATGCGCATACTGGATGGCAGCAAAGAAGCAAACAAAGCATGGACGAGCAGAAAACAGCGTGGACTTTGCGCTTCCCTTCGCTGGCATTATCCAGATCAGGTTCAAGGGACTCTCTCACCCGGAAATACATTCCAGGACCCCTAGCGAAGGCGCTACTGTAACATGAAAGTGAAGGGATGGCTGTCGACGCCCACTGTTGCGTCGTCATTGTGTGGTTTTTTACCAGAGAGAACGTCCTTCTCTGGTTAATTCGATAATGTATTTATTGGGTTAAATAGTAATAATGAAAAGCCCGGAATGGTCAATTCGAACGCAATGAGAAGGCAATGAGAAGGCAATGAGAAGGTAATAAGACTTCAACAATGGCTGCATCAAGCAGCCATTGTTTTTAAATGATGTTATGAGACCGTAGTTCTCTTCTGTTTAACATTCATCCACACACTTTCAGCCGAGTAGATCACCAATGCAACCCAAATTGCTGCGAAGCCAATTAGTCGATGGGTATCAAGGGTTTCGTTAAATAACCAGACGCCAAGCATGAGTTGGACGAACGGTGCGATGTACTGCAACAATCCTAGCGTTGTCATAGGAATGCGGCGCGCACCAGCGGCAAACATGAGTAAAGGAATGGCGGTGATAGGACCGCTCAGTGCCAGTAAGACTTTGAGTGATAGATCGCCGGTGATTAATGCATTTTGCCCATGCATGGTCAGCCATGTCAGATATCCAAACGCAAACGGGAAGAAAATCGCGGTTTCTAAAGAGAGACCTTCTAACGCACCGAGCGTTGCTGTTTTTCGAAGTAAGCCATAGGTACCGAAGGTAATCGCTAATGACAAGCCGATCCATGGTAAATGCCCTGTCTGGATCGTCATCCAAGCGACGCCTATCGCAGCTAAAGCGATCGCTACCCACTGTCCCTGCCGTAAGCGTTCTTTGAGTAAGACTGAGCCAATCAATACATTGACCAAGGGGGTCATAAAATATCCTAGGCTGGCATCAATGACTTTGCCATCATTCACAGCCCAGATATAGATAAACCAATTCGCCGACAGCAATAACGCACTGAGCGTGAAGTTACCAATGAGTTTAGGCTGACGGCGGACGATGGTGAGCCAGTCCCATTGTTTGCGTACGCTTAAGACGATGACCAAGAATAGCAATGACCACAACATACGGCTTAATAAAATTTCCAACGAAGGAACCGCATGCAGCGCTTTGAAATATAAAGGAAACAAGCCCCAGATTGTGTAGGCAGAACCTGCCAGAAAAATACCTTTACGCATTACTGCAATCCAAATAAGAAGACCGACATGGCGGCCAGACTCGACATTATCGCTGTATTCATGAATGCGTGCAGTGATTTGCGGTGCTATCAGCTCGGAACAGGTCGGAGCCTGCCAGAACATGTTCGATTGCGTCGGAGCGGGGGATTATTTTGCTCGGGCGAGAGCAATTTTTTTGCAGAGCGCTTCAGTGCCGTCGAGGATGCGAGGACCTGCGCGGTTGAGTATGTCTGCAGGGACTGCATAGAGGTGATTCTTCTTCACTGCGTTGAGCGTCTTAAATTGTCGCCAGTCGTTTAGGCTGTCGGTATTATCTCCCCCAGTCATGATGACGTCCGGGTTACTGGCTAGTAGCGCTTCCGTGGTAATGGTGGGACTTAACTCTTTGAGGCGACCAAAAACATTGGTGCCACCGCATAGCCGGATTGATGCTGAGATCATGTGCTCATCGTTGAGTGTCATGAGCGGCTTGTTCCAGACTTGATAGAAAACGGTGATCGGCGTGACGTTGTCAGGTTGGCGGTAGGTTTTACGTAATTCTTCTAAACGTTGACGGAAAGCCGCTGCTGCCGCATTGCCAACGTTGCTCGTTCCCGCTAACAATGCAAGGCGCTCAATCGAGTTGGCTACCGTTTCATAATTGCGTGGCTCACTCTCAAAAACCGTTAAGTGTTGACCGCGTAATTTATTGGCGAGTGCTTTGCCATTGCCTGTTCCCCAAATGACGACCAGGTCTGGTTTCAATGCGAGGAGCCGTTCGGTATCTAATGCAAAAACACTTCCAACGGAGGCGATGTTTTTTGCTGCATCAGGGTAATTGCTGAAATCACTGACAGCGACAATTGCTTTTTCGGCACCCGCTGCAAATAAGAGCTCTGTGGCATGCGGCGCGAGGCTAACAATGCGTTGTGCTGGTTGGTTTAATGTAATCGTATGTTGCGCGTCGTCCTTCACGCTGATTGCACCGAAGGCCGGCAGCACTCCTGCTGTCAGCAACGAAATCAGCGTGATGTACTTACTCGGCATCGATTAAATTTCCAGATTATCGATCAGTCGAGTGTTGCCTAATTTGGCTGCCGCAAGAACAACCAGTGGCGCACCCTGTGCAAGATCGCCTGCCGATGGCGGTTGAAGATCGGCACGTTTACGGATCGAAACGTAATCTGGTTTCCATTGACGTCCAGCCAGTTTTGCCATCGCCTGACGTTCCAGTTCAAACATATCTAAATGGCCGCTACGTACTTCATTCGCGACTTCATTGAGCGCTGCGTACAAGGCTGGCGCTTCAGCACGCTCTGCTTCAGAGAGGTACATGTTGCGAGAGGAGAGCGCCAGTCCATCGTCCGCACGATACGTGTCGGCTGCGATAATTTCTGTTGGCAGTGCGAACTGTTTGCTCATATTGCGAACGATCATCAATTGCTGATAGTCCTTTTTACCGAAAACGGCAACGCGCGGTTGGACGCACGAAAACAGTTTCAGTACAACGGTGGTGACGCCAGTAAAAAATCCTGGGCGGAACTCACCTTCAAGGATATTACCGAGATCATCTGGTGGGCGAACGCGGAATTCTTGCGGTTCAGGATATAAATCTTTTTCTGTTGGTGCGAACAGAATATAGACGCCTTCTTTCTCTAATTTTTCGACGTCTGCCTGAAACGTGCGTGGATATTTATCGAAATCTTCATTTGGACCGAATTGCAGGCGGTTGACAAAAATGGATGCAACAATTGGGTCGCCATGTTTCTTCGCCAAACGCATCAGCGATAAATGACCTTCATGTAAGTTACCCATGGTTGGCACAAATGCTGTACGCAATTGACCACTGAGGTGGTCGCGCAATTCTTCGATGGATGAAATGATTTTCATAATAAATGAGTCAAGAAATTCAGTGGTTGTTCGTTTGATTGCTCGCGTTGTTCGCCACGCAACGATCAGCTTGGTGAGTAGGCGAGGCGTACATAAATCGGGGCAAATGCCTCAGCTTGCGTAATTTCAATTAGCGTTTCTTTTGCGAGTTCGAGAAGTGCCACAAAATTGACTACTAAGACCGGAGCGCCGCGCGAAGGGTCAAATAGATCAGAGAATTCAACAAATTTCGCTGATTGCAATTTACGCAGAATACCCGACATATGCTCGCGCACAGAGAGTTCTTCGCGGCTGATTTTATGATGGGCAACCAGCGTTGCTCTTTTCAGGATATCTGCCCACGCAGCTTGAATGTCTGCCAGCTCTACCTGAGGCCAATGCAGAATCGTATTTTGCTCGACAAAAACTTGGGCGTGTAAGAAATCACGCCCCAATTGCGGCACCGCATTCAGATCGTAAGCAGCGAGTTTCATTTGCTCATATTCGAGCAATCGACGAACAAGCTCGGCACGCGGATCTTCAGCTTCTTCGCCCTCAGCCGTTTTCGTTGACGGCAAGAGCATACGTGATTTAATTTCAATCAGCATGGCTGCCATGAGTAGATACTCAGCGGCGAGTTCCAAGTTGTGATTGCGGATCTGATCGACATATTTTAGATACTGCAATGTCACTTGTGCCATTGGAATATCCAGAATATTGAAATTCTGCTTACGGATCAGATACAGCAAGAGATCGAGCGGGCCTTCAAACGCCTCTAAAAACACTTCCAGCGCATCAGGTGGAATATAGAGGTCGTTGGGTAATTTAAAGAGCGGTTCTCCGTATAGCTTAGCAAAGGCTAAGCCATCGACCACGTCGGGGGTCGTGTCTGTACCGCCGACCGGTGGAAGGTCAGTGGGAGGGAGTGGGCTCGTACTCACAGGCAAGGCAAACTAGCAGGCTTATGCCTTGTTTTGATAGACATACGGTTGTTGAGGAACGATCGACTCCAAGGTGTCTTTTTGTGTGCGCAGATCCACTGGGGCTTTGTCCCACAATAATGCACGACCTTCGCGTTGTCCTTGTTCTAATTTAGGATTCGCGCTTTTTAAACTTTGGATAAAGTGCGTGGCTTCGGATTCATACAAAGAGAATTGCTTAGAGAATTTCATAATTTTTGAAATAAACATGTAAAAGATCGAATAAAGCCGCATTTTACTCTTAATTTTGCGTCCATCTTCATTTCTGCGTGGCGGTCGCGCAAGATGTTGGAATAAAAATGAAAAACATCTTCATCGAAGACGTGAAAACAAGACAGATTACAGATCTTTGTCGTCTACCCATTTACGGGTCGTTACCGGCAAGTAGGTTTTCAATTGTTGCAAGAGGTCATTTGGTTCTGGAGATGAGAGCAGAATGTCAAGATGGCTCGCACGCAAAAAACCTTGTTGCCGTGTATGGTCGAGAAAGTGTAGTAGCCCATCATAAAACCCACTGACATTAAGCAAGCCGATTGGTTTTTGGTGAAACCCCAGTTGCGCCCATGTCATGACTTCAAACAATTCTTCGAGTGTGCCAATTCCACCTGGCATCGCGATAAAACCATCGGACAGCTCTGCCATGAGGGCTTTACGCTGATGCATGTTGTCCACAATATGCAGCTGAGTCAACCCTGTATGACCCACTTCTTTATCCATCAAAGCCTGAGGAATGACGCCTGTCACTTTACCGCCAAGCGCTAAGACTTCGTCAGCAATGACACCCATGAGCCCGACATTGCCACCGCCATACACCAACGCGATGTCTTGATTGATAAGCGTTACGGCAAGCTGTTTGGCAGCGATCGTATAAGCAGGTGAGTGTCCAGGTGAGGCGCCACAATAGACGCAGAGGGATTTCATGCTGGATTCATTTTTTGCAAATAATCTTGTGATAACTTTTCAAACACCTGTTTGGTTTCGCCGCGAAGGTAGGGACTGATCAAGGAGATCACTTGATAGCAGCCGCGGGCGAGGGACTCCGACATGGTTTGTAATTCTGTATATTTCCGTGGATTTCGCACGTACTCATAAGATAACCAATAAGTGGCAACAACGACCATGTTTGTTGATAAAGCATCAATATCCAGGTCGGTACCTTCAAATTCGCCATCGGCGCGGAGCCCTAAGCAAAGCTCAGTTGCCACTTTGATTTTATGAGACAGGATTTGCTTGAAATTCAGTTCTAGCTTGCGATTCCGTGACAGCAAGTCGTTGAGATCGCGATAGAAAAAGCGATAGCGCCATACCAGCTCAAATGTCAGGTGGAGATAGGTCCAAATATCTTGAATATTGGCTTTTCGACCTTGCGGAAAGGCAAGTTTTTTGTTGATCTCCGCTTCGAACTGCGTGAAGATCGAATTAACGATATCGTCTTTATTGCGAAAATGATAATAAAGGTTGCCTGGGGAAATGTTCATTTCCTCAGCAATCACAGTCGTCGTGATATTGGGTTCGCCAAACTCATTAAACAAACGCAGCGACAGTTCAAGAATACGTTCTCGGGTGCGGCGCGGAGCTTTGTGTTGCATGTCATTCAATCTCTATAGATGATAGGACTGACTCAAAATCGGTCTGGCGATGACATTGCCTTGTATCGAAAGACGCGTATTTATATCGCCATGACTGGGTAGAAAATTTTGTGTAGCCCTGAATTATTTCATAAGAATAACATCGTTCAGGCGAACATCAAAACGCACTCAGACCTCTAAGCGACTTTTCCCTTCTCCAGGGACGTGGATCACGCAGGTTTTTGCAAGTTTGTCGTGCAAGAACTGACCGTTTTTGTCGAGGCGGGAGGTGAGTGCCCAAGCGAACATGCCAATGGCCAATACGACCATCATCGACCATTCTTTGAGCTCAAATTCATAGCTTAACGCCATCGCAGGCACAAACCACATCCACGCCAGCACATAGCGTACGATCGCTTTAATCACCGGTAATCGCGTTCCATCTTGGTCAGTGACCCGTAGGCGCCACGTTTGCATTGCCAATGTCTGACCGCTTCGGCTCCAACAAAACACAAAATAAGCACCGATGACAAAAAAGAGCCATGTCTGACGACCATGTCTGAGCATCAGTGCACTTTTACTTTGTGTGGTGACGTCAAAGAGAAATCCAAAAACGAAAACGATCCCGAATAACAGCATCGCCTCATAGACCATGCAAATCAAACGACGTCGCAAAGGGGGAGCTGTTAAGTCTGTATTCACTGATTTATTTTGTTACGGCTTGATTGATGGCGGCATTGCTTGTGGATACGGGTGTGTCAGCAGGCGGCGGCACAACGGACGTTGCCGCAGCAGAGCCAGAGACTGGCGCCGCGACGGCTGCCGGCGTTGCTGGGGTTGCAGGCACATTCGTTATTGCATTGTTCTTTGGGCTGCTGGTACTCGTCTTATTGCTTGTCACTGTTTTTGGACCAACTTTTATCGGCGCGATGACTTGCGGATTCTTGATCGATTCTGGGACAAGGTTAGTCAGATTTTTTTTGTTCTGATGTTGTTCGGCGAGGCGTTTCTTTTCTTCCTCGGTTAATTGTTGGTACTGTTGCCACTGTGCGGACTTGTTTTCAGGCTTCAATTGCGTCGCGTGGGCGTAATTTTCTCTTGCTGCACGTCGTTGATCAGGTGTTAATTTCACCCATTCGCGCATTCTTTCCTGTAGACGCTGCTGTTCTGCTGGCTTCATCGTGGCGTAGCGGTTCGCGATTTCAATCCATTTTTTCTTGCCATTTTCAGACAGTTGCTCCCATTCAGGAGTCAAAGGCGCCAAAGCCTGCTGTTGGGCAGGGCTGAGCTCCGACCAGCGTGGCTTTGTCAGATTGGCCGCAGCATTCGCTGCGGCACTCGAGGCAGTTGCAGGTGATGGGTGAGTACCATTGGCACTGGCGAACGGTACCGATAAAACGATCAAAGCGAAGAGGAGGGACAGACGAACGTTGCAAAGCGTCACGCTTATTCCTCCGCTTTGTTCAAATAAGCGGTAAAGCCAGTATCAACGTAAGCTGCTGGTGGCAACTCGTCGACTAATACGGCTGTATCGATATCGGCCAATTCGGTGATGCGCTGTTCTTTTTCATGCTGGTAAATACCGGCAAGGCCAGCGACTAATGCCAGCAATGGAATAATGATACCGAGTCGACCCAGCCAATTGGATGGCCCAGAGAACGAGAAACCATTTGTACCCGCCAACACGCCACTGAAAACATGCACTTTTGCGCCAGCATCTGGTTTTTTTCTCGCGAGCGCCGCTTTTCTGGCTTGCGCCAAGCGATCTAACGTCGGCGCAGGCAACCCTTCGGCCGATTCGTTTAATGCCCGCCGAACTTTGTAAGCAAAGTCGAGATCTTGCAATTCTTTTGAGTAGTTCATAGCTGTATTCCTTTTGCCTTAAGCGACGTGGCCAGTGCGTGAGTTGCTCTGGAGCAATGTGTTTTGACACTTCCCTCCGAACAACCCATCGCCTCGGCGGTTTCTGCCACATCCATGTCTTCCCAATAACGCATGAGGAACGCTTCCCGTTGACGTGCTGGGAGTTTTTTTATTTCTTCGTCAATGATATTCAATACTTCTTCGCGTTCAAGCTTGTCTGCGGTTGATTCTGCTGCTTCAGTCCCTTCTTCAGCCGCATAACTCTCTAAGAGATCGAAATTGTCATCATCTTGGTTGTTATTCGGGGTAATACTCGAAAACAGACTCACCCACGTGTTTCTTACTTTTTCTCTACGGAAAAAATCAAGAATAGTATTTTGTAAAATCCTCTGAAATAACATAGGCAGCTCATTCGCTGGCTTATCACCATATTTCTCAGAAATCTTAATCATTGCTTCTTGGACAATATCCAGAGCGGATTCTTCGTTCCTTACCGTGTACAGCGCGTGCTTGAATGCACGGCGCTCAACACTTTCGAGGAAACTTGCTAATTCTTTATCAGTAGCCATTGTTGGCAATATTCATAGGGTTGCTCTGCAATTCTGGATTTGGCATGCCATGTTGTTTGCTGTTGCTTATAGGTAATTTAATGGCAAACAAACACGCCTAATTTTAAAACTCTGGCTGGCTTGAACAAAAAACAAGGTGGTTGATGGTCTGCACAATGGAATGAGTTATGTTTGATGCCGACGTTACTTTTTGCTCATACAAGCCTGAATTCAGTTCTGAAAACGTTTGAGGCTAAAAACCGTGCACATGTTTTTAAAATTGCGCACATGCTAGCAAAAATAGCACATTGTGTCTTATTTTTTGTATTCGTTAAAAGATTTCAAGGAGAGAAAAGCATTTTTATTAAGAAATTCACTTGACCAAAATGCTGCAACGCATTACCGTATGAGTCCGCTCCAAAATCTCGGAGCACCAACTGCTTGTTTGGATTAACCCACAATGTTTTTGCCAGCAAGTGCGCTTTAAATGAAGCTGTTTGTTCTGACCCATGCCACAAGCGTGAGAAGTCTGTCGTTGCAAAGCCTTACCACTGATTGAACGAGTGCCTCAAGCACGTCCTGGAACCATCTCCAACGGAAATGTAAAGGGAAGTGTGACTGCACAAAAAGGGATTTCAGCTTTCCGGGTTTGCATGTCGATTTCGCCAGGAAAGAGCATCCGATCAATTTCCTATGGACCTTGAAAGGACAACTATAATGAGTTCAGAATTTACAGGCGCAGAGATACTGGTCAAGTGTCTTGCCGAAGAGGGTGTTGAGCACGTGTTCGGATATCCGGGCGGTGCCGTACTCTATATCTACGATGCTATTTTCAATCAAGATAAGTTTCAGCATATTCTCGTGCGCCACGAACAGGCCGCGATCCATGCTGCAGATGCTTATTCTCGTTCCTCCAATAAAGTCGGCGTTGCTCTTGTTACCTCCGGTCCTGGTGTGACCAATGCGGTAACTGGGTTGGCAACGGCGTATATGGATTCCATTCCTATGGTGGTGATCTCTGGGCAGGTTCCTAGTGCCGTTATTGGCCAGGATGCTTTCCAAGAGTGTGACACCGTAGGTATTACCCGTCCTTGTGTCAAACACAACTTTCTCGTGAAAGATGTGCGTGATTTAGCTGAGACGGTTAAGAAAGCGTTTTTTATTGCGACTACCGGTCGTCCTGGGCCTGTGCTGGTTGATATTCCCAAAGATATCAGCATGCATAAAACGACCTACCACTATCCTAAAGAAGTGGAAATGCGGTCGTACAAACCCGTCGACAAAGGTCACGCAGGTCAGATTCGCAAAGCAGTTCAGTTGTTGCTGCAAGCAGAACGTCCAATGATCTACACTGGCGGCGGCGTGATTCTTGCGCACGCAGCACCAGAGTTGAACAAACTGGTCGATGAGTTGGGCTTTCCGTGCACTAATACCTTAATGGGGTTGGGTGCCTATCGTGCTAGCGACAAAAAGTTCGTTGGTATGCCAGGGATGCACGGCACGTATGAAGCCAACATGGCCATGCAGCATTGCGATGTATTGATCGCGATTGGTGCGCGTTTTGATGACCGAGTGATCGGGAATCCAAAACATTTTGCTTCGCATCCACGCAAAATCATTCATATTGATATCGATCCTTCATCGATCTCCAAGCGCGTTAAAGTTGACATTCCTATCGTTGGCAATGTGAAAGATGTTCTCGTTGAGATGCTGTCACAACTGAGCGCTGTCGAAACGCGTCCAGATCCAAAAGCGCTTTCGGCGTGGTGGAAGCAGATCGAAGAATGGCGTAGTCGCGACTGCCTCAAATATCCTACTTCTAATGAAGTGATTAAGCCACAGTCAGTGGTCCAAAAGGTCTGGGAAGTGACGAAAGGCGATGCCTTCATTACTTCGGACG
This sequence comes from Undibacterium sp. MH2W, assembly GCF_049340215.1. NCBI lineage: Bacteria > Pseudomonadati > Pseudomonadota > Betaproteobacteria > Burkholderiales > Oxalobacteraceae > Undibacterium > Undibacterium sp. MH2W. The sequence goes on from NZ_JBMPPA010000001.1 coordinate 914,749, forward strand.
TGGGTCAGCATCAAATGTGGGCGGCGCAATACTACGGATTCGACAAACCACGTCGCTGGATTAATTCAGGCGGCTTGGGCACCATGGGTGTTGGTTTGCCGTATGCTATGGGTGTTCAGATGGCAAATCCTGATGCAACCGTTGCTTGTATTACAGGTGAAGCGTCGATTCAGATGTGTATTCAGGAGCTTGCTACCTGTAAGCAGTATCACCTCACACCAAAAATCATTTTGCTCAATAACCGCTTCCTCGGTATGGTAAGGCAGTGGCAGCAGATTGATTATGGTTCTCGTTACTCTGAGTCATACATGGATTCTTTACCAGACTTTACGAAGCTGGTAGAAGCCTATGGCCACGTTGGCATGAAGATTGAAAATCCTGCTGACGTTGATGGCGCGGTACGTGAAGCGTTTGCAATGAAAGACCGGCTCGTATTTATGAACTTCATTACCGACCAAACAGAAAATGTTTGGCCAATGGTGAAAGCAGGCAAAGGTCTGACTGAAATGCTTCTTGGTTCGGAGGATCTGTGATGAGACATATTATTTCCATACTCCTTGAGAATGAAGCTGGCGCTTTGTCCCGCGTTGTTGGTTTGTTTTCTGCTCGTGGTTACAACATCGAAACACTGACTGTCGCACCGACAGAGGATGCTACTTTGTCGCGTATGACGATCGTCACCAGTGGGTCGGATGATGTCATCGAACAGATTACAAAACATCTAAATCGTTTGATCGAAGTTGTGAAAGTCGTTGATTTGACAGAAGGTGCACACATTGAACGTGAGCTCATGCTGATCAAAGTGCGTGCGGTGGGCAAAGAGCGCGAAGAGATGAAGCGTACGGCGGATATTTTCCGTGGACGTATCATCGATGTCACCGAAAAAACCTACACGATCGAACTTACCGGCAATAAAGGGAAACTCGATGCCTTTATCGATTCCATTGATCGTACGTCGATTCTAGAAACGGTTCGTACGGGTGGTTCTGGTATTGGACGTGGTGAGCGCATTCTGAAGGTCTAGTAGCAACCGGCGGGCGCGCCAACAATGAAACGCATCGTCAGATTTTAAATTGAATAAATTAATAAATTAAACAGGATACAAAATGAAAGTTTTCTACGATAAAGATTGTGATCTCTCCTTAATCAAAGGTAAAAACGTTGCCATCATCGGTTATGGTTCGCAAGGTCACGCCCATGCGCAAAACTTGAACGATTCCGGTTGCAATGTCACTGTCGCATTGCGTAAAGGTGGTGCTTCTTGGAGTAAAGCGGAAGGCGCGGGTCTGAAAGTAGCAGAAGTTAACGACGCAGTAAAAGCGGCTGACGTTATTATGATTTTGCTGCCAGATGAAAACATCGCTCAGGTATATGCAGAAAACGTTGCCCCATACGCGAAACAAGGCGCCGTCTTGGCATTTGCACATGGCTTCAATGTTCACTATGGTCAAGTTGTTCCTCGCGCAGATTTAGACGTGATTATGGTTGCGCCAAAAGCCCCAGGTCACACAGTGCGTGGTACTTACACACAAGGTGGCGGCGTTCCTCACCTGATCGCTGTTTATCAAGACAAATCTGGTTCTGCACGTGATATCGCGTTGTCTTACGCGATGGCAAACGGCGGTGGCCGTGCTGGTATCATCGAAACAAACTTCCGCGAAGAAACTGAAACAGATTTGTTCGGCGAACAAGCTGTTCTGTGCGGTGGCGCGGTTGAGTTGATCAAAGCTGGCTTCGAAACACTTGTTGAAGCAGGTTACGCGCCAGAGATGGCTTACTTTGAATGTCTGCATGAATTGAAATTGATCGTTGATTTGATCTATGAAGGCGGTATCGCTAACATGAACTACTCGATCTCTAACAATGCTGAATACGGCGAATACGTGACAGGTCCAAAAGTAGTAACGGCTGCAACAAAAGACGCAATGCGCCAATGCCTGAAAGATATTCAGACTGGTGAATACGCGAAGAGCTTCATTTTGGAAAACAAAGCGGGCGCGCCAACCTTGATTTCTCGCCGTCGCCTGACAGCCGAGCACCAAATCGAAGAAGTCGGTGCAAAACTGCGCGCAATGATGCCTTGGATTGCAAAAAACAAATTAGTTGATCAATCTAAAAACTAATATTGCATTGCTTTTGAGTAATTAAAAGCTTAGCCTCAGAAAAATCGCCCACCTTGATGGGCGATTTTTTTTTGCTCGCAATCGGTAATCGGCAATATCGCGATGGAAGAGAGTGGTCGATCGTAATTGTGATTAAATGTCAACTTTTTTCAATGAATGAAACTTAGCGTCGTGCCTGTGGTCAGATCAGTATATTTTTTTACAACGATGAACATGTCAATGGATCGTCGCTCGAACATATCCGTCGATGACATTGACTGAACAAGGAAAGCTATCATGAAAAAAATGCTCGGAGTAACAACTGCTTTATTGTTTTCCCTTCCTGTCTTTGCTCAAAGTATCTCTGGCACAGTGATTACGCTTGCAGGTAACGCTGAAATTAAGGCGGATAACGATCAGGCGATCGTCACTTTCTTTATTGAAGAGCAGGATAAAGATAAAGCCGCAGCCGCATCCCGCGTCAATCAAAAAATGAAGTCAGGTACGGAGTTAATAAAAAAAGAAGACCCACAGGCGTTGCTGAGTACCCGTGGTTATTACACTTACCCCGTTTATAACGATGATGTGAAAGTGGCGGCACAGCCTGCAAAACGACAACTTATTGGCTGGCGTTCGGGGCAATATCTGGAAGTAAAGACGCAAAATTTAAAGCAGTTGCCTACGACAACGGCGGCTGCCCAATCGCTTTTGGCGCTCAATGGTATCAATTTCGGTTTGTCTGATGGGGCGGTGGCAAAACTTGAGTCTGAACGGGTTGCGGCCGGTTATAAGGATTTCATTGAAAAGTTGACGATGATTACGCATGCGATGGGGAAAAAGCCTGACGATGTCGTCATTGAATCACTCGATTTTGACAATGCCGGTACGACGGTTCGTCCGTTAGCGATGGCTGCGCCAATGTTGAGTCGGGCACGAGTAGAGGCAAGTCCAGTCGAGGTGCCTAGCTTTGAGCCGGGTGTCAGCACTTTATCGATTCACATTGCTGGCAAACTCAGGCTGAAATAAGCGCTGATGGGCATCGCGTGCCAGATGTCAGTTTTCGATCAAGGCAAAGAGGGTTATACTTAGCGGCTCCATTGTAAGTTTTGCCCGACGTGCTCGGGCAATTTTTATCGAATCAGATTACTGAATTAGAAACGCATGCCATCTTTAAAATCACGCAAACCCAAAGGTAGTTTTAAGCTTTTTCCAAAAGGCGTACGTAAAACACAGCAAAGAACTGACGCTGACGGCAATAGTGTGCCTGGGGTCGCTAAGCAGCGTGGACGCGGCGTTTATCTGCTACCAAACGCATTTACAACGGCAGCCTTGTTTTGCGGATTTTATGCCATTGTCATGGCGATGGACCAACAGTTCCTTAAGGCCGCGGTCGCGATTTTTGGTGCTATGGTCCTAGACAGCCTCGATGGGCGGGTAGCGAGGATGACCAATACGCAAAGTGAATTTGGGGCACAGTACGATAGTTTGTCCGATATGATTTCTTTCGGTGCCGCGCCAGCATTGGTTGCCTATGAGTGGACATTGCGTGGAATGGGGAAATTGGGCTGGTTGGGCGCTTTCGTTTATTGTGCTGGCGCTGCTTTGCGTCTGGCGCGTTTCAATACGAACATTGCTGTTGTCGACAAGCGTTATTTCCAAGGCTTGCCGAGCCCAGCAGCGGCAGCCTTAATCGCGAGTTTCGTGCTGCTGATGGATGACTTGCAGATTCAACCCGTCAACTTACATTGGTACACGTGGGGTATCACTTTGTTTGCAGGTCTGACAATGGTGACAAACGTCCCGTTTTACAGTTTTAAAGACCTTAATCTGAAGCGTAGCTTTCCATTCATTGCACCCTTGTTGATTTTGTTGGTGTATGTGATTGTTGTGAGTGACCCGCCGAAAGTGTTATTTGGTTTGTTTGTCTTGTATGGCTTATCTGGTTATACGGTGCTGCTATGGCGCTGGAGAAATGGTCGTCCAGTGAGTATCATTCAGACCAGTCATGAACACGATGATGAAAAATAAAATTTCGTTTTTTTAAACTAAAGCCACAATGATCAAAAACATTGTGGCTTTTTTATGTTTTAGCCTAATTTAATTGGGTTTGTCCTGCTATAAATTCTTGCACTTTTCTTTGTTCGCGCTTATAGTCTTAGGCATGAACTCTTACGTTACCTCACATCCAGCATTCCACATCAGCGCCAACGCTGGTGAGCTACTGGTATCTGCAATTCTACTAGTGCGGTAACGCGCTAAATCCCCTATACCCCCAATTTGAGTAGTCTCCTTACCCATGTGTGTTTTGCAAGGGTGGGCCAGAGAATATTCAGAAATAAACAGCATTTTGTATTTTGACATTTTCAGATTTTGACCATCTTCAGGAGAGCACCATGGCAGATAAACTCATCATATTTGATACAACCTTGCGCGACGGCGAACAGTCTCCCGGCGCATCCATGACCAAGGATGAAAAAATCCGGATCGCCAAACAGCTCGAACGTTTGAAAGTCGATGTCATCGAGGCAGGCTTTGCGGCCGCTTCTCCAGGTGATTTTGAGTCGATCAAAGCGATTTCTGCGACCATTAAAGATTCGATTATTTGCTCATTGTCACGCGCGAATGATCGTGATATTTCTCGTGCCGCAGAGGCATTGCAAGCCGCACAGCGCAAGCGTATTCACACCTTCATTGCGACGTCGCCGTTGCATATGGAGAAGAAATTGCGTATGTCCCCGGATCAAGTATTGGAGCAGGCCATTCAGGCGGTTCGCTATGCCCGTAACTTTACGGACGACGTGGAGTTCAGCCCTGAAGATGGTAGTCGCTCTGAAATGGATTTCTTGTGCCGTGTAATTGAGGCTGTGATCAAAGAAGGTGCGACGACGATCAATTTTGCAGATACCGTTGGCTACGGCGTACCAGAGTTATACGGCAATATGCTCAAAAGCTTACGCGAACGTATTCCGAACTCTGATAAAGCAATTTGGTCAGTCCATTGCCACAACGATTTAGGAATGGCCGTTGCGAATTCTTTGGCTGGTGTGATGATTGGTGGCGCGCGTCAGGTCGAATGTACGATTAATGGTCTTGGTGAGCGCGCAGGCAATACTGCCTTGGAAGAAATCGTCATGGCGGTTCGCACTCGGAAAGACTACTTCAATCTTGATTTGGGTATCGATACGACGCAAATCGTTCCTGCATCTAAATTGGTTTCTCAGATTACTGGTTTCGCTGTGCAGCCGAACAAAGCGGTGGTGGGGGCGAATGCGTTTGCGCACGCTTCTGGTATCCACCAAGACGGTATTTTGAAGGCGCGTGATACGTATGAAATTATGCGTGCGGAGGATGTCGGCTGGAGCGCAAACAAGATCGTTCTCGGTAAGTTATCTGGTCGCAACGCCTTTAAACAACGTCTCGATGAATTAGGTATTACGTTGGAATCTGAAGCGGACGTCAATGCGGCATTTGCTCGCTTCAAAGAGTTGGCTGATCGTAAATCAGAAATCTTTGACGAGGATATCTTGGCGCTGGTATCCGATGAAGAACAAGCGAATGATAACGAAGCGTTCCACTTTGTTTCGCTGGCGCAGCACTCTGAAACAGGTGAGTTGCCAAAGGCGAAAGTCGTGTTCTCAAATCAAGGCAAAGAAATAAGTTGCGAAGGGACGGGTAACGGTCCGGTAGATGCGATCGTGAATGCGATTGAGTCGAAGGTGGCAAGTGGTGCGGAGTTGTTGCTGTTTTCCGTGAATGCGATCACGACAGGAACGCAGTCTCAGGGTGAGGTGACCATGCGATTGTCCAAGTCTGGTCGAATCGTGAATGGCGTTGGTGCTGATCCAGATATCGTGGTTGCTTCTGCGAAAGCATACCTGTCTGCACTCAACAAATTAGAATCCAAATCCGAGAAGCTCAATCCGCAGGTTTGATTGTTGTCGCGCTTTTGTGTTATAGTTGTAGGTCCCGTCATTCCGGCGGGGTTTATTTCACGATATCGACGGTTTGGAAGTGCTAGTCACTGCAGTGCCGACTCTTGTTATCGCATGTAAAGGAAAATTATGTCTATTGAAAAAAGTGCAAAAGCCGCTATCGTAGCGGACAACGCCCGTGGTCAAAATGATACAGGCTCTCCAGAAGTTCAAGTTGCTTTGTTGACAGCGCGTATCAACGATCTGAACGGTCACTTCAAAGCACACGGTAAAGATCACCATTCCCGTCGTGGTTTGATTATGATGGTTAACCGTCGTAAAAGCCTGTTGTCTTACCTGAAAGGTAAAGACCTGAATCGCTACCGCGCTCTGATCGAAAAACTCGGCTTGCGTAAGTAATTCTTGCTGTATCTGGCAAACAATTTATAGTAAAAAGCCTGCGTCAGTTGACTGTCGCAGGCTTTTTGCTTATCTGAAGTATGAAATTGACTGGTATATTGACGTCATTTTCTCAGTCTTCCGGTTTTGATTGGCTTTCAATGTGTATGTTGAAAGTTGATCGAAAAGCAATCTTTGCAGATTGCTCGTGGTGAGGTGAACGACAGCGCCTGAAAATCTGTCGGCATAATAGAAAGGACACATTGTGTTTAATAAAGTAACTAAAACCTTCCAATACGGTCAGCATCAAGTCACCTTGGAAACAGGTGAAATCGCTCGCCAGGCATCTGGCGCAGTTGTTGTATCGATCGAAGATACAGTAGTATTGGCAACTGTTGTTGCTAAAAAAGATGCAAAGCCAGGTCAAGATTTCTTCCCATTGACCGTGGACTACATGGAAAAAACCTACGCTGCTGGCCGCATTCCTGGCGGTTTCTTTAAGCGTGAAGGCCGTCCTTCAGAAAAAGAAACACTGACATCGCGTTTGATCGATCGTCCAATTCGTCCATTGTTCCCAGAGGGATATTTGAACGAAGTGCAAGTCATTGTGCATGTTTTATCTGTTAATCCAGAAATCGATCCAGATATCGCCGCAATGATCGGCGCATCTGCTGCGATTTCCGTTGCGGGCATTCCTTTCAGTGGTCCAGTGGGTGCGGCACGCGTTGGCTATATCGATGGTCAATACGTACTCAATCCAACAGCAACACAATTGAAATCCTCAAAATTGGATCTGGTTGTTGCAGGTACTGAAACAGCGGTGTTGATGGTTGAGTCCGAAGCGCAACAACTTTCTGAAGAAGTAATGCTCGGCGCGGTCGTCTACGGCCACGAGCAAATGAAAGCGGTGATTGATGCGATTCATGAATTGGTTCGTGATGGCGGCAAGCCTGAAGTTGAATGGGCACCTGCACCAAAGAATGAGCCACTGATCGCAGCTGTTACTGCTGTTGCTGAGCCATTATTGCGTGCTGCGTATCAAACGAAAGAGAAGCAAGCGCGTACAGAGCAACTGAAAGCCGCAACGGCGAGTGTTTCTGCAGCGTTGGCTGAACAAGCTGCGGCTGCAGGTGTTGCTGCGCCTGATTCTGCTGAAGTGGGTAACATTCTGTTTGATCTGGAAGCGAAAATTGTTCGTTCCCAGATTTTGGAAGGCGAGCCACGTATCGATGGTCGCGATACACGCACTGTGCGTCCAATCACGATCCGTACTGGCGTTCTGCCACGTACACACGGCACAGCCTTGTTCACACGTGGTGAAACACAGGCTTTGGTGATCGCAACGTTGGGTACAGCACGTGATGAGCAGAAAATTGATGCGTTGATGGGTGAATACTCTGATCGCTTCATGCTCCATTACAACATGCCTCCATTTGCGACTGGCGAAACAGGTCGTGTTGGTACGCCAAAACGTCGTGAAATTGGTCACGGTCGTTTGGCAAAACGCGCATTGCAAGCAGCACTGCCAGATCCAGAAGATTTCAGCTACTCTGTTCGTTTGGTCTCTGAAATCACAGAGTCCAACGGTTCTTCTTCCATGGCATCCGTTTGTGGTGGCTGCCTCGCATTGATGGATGCTGGCGTGCCAATGAAAGCACACGTTGCAGGTATCGCAATGGGCTTGATCAAGGATGGCAACAAATTTGCTGTGTTGACAGATATCTTGGGCGACGAAGATCACTTAGGTGATATGGACTTTAAAGTTGCTGGTACTGCAGAAGGCATTACTGCATTGCAAATGGACATCAAGATTCAGGGTATTACGAAAGAAATTATGCAAGTCGCTTTAGCTCAGGCTAAAGAGGGCCGCGTCCATATTCTGGGTAAGATGCAGGAAGCAGTTCCTGTCGGTAAAACTGAATTGTCCGACTTCGCGCCGCGTCTGATCACGATCAAGATTAATCCTGAAAAAATTCGCGACGTCATCGGTAAAGGTGGTGCAGTCATTCGCGCCTTGACTGAAGAGACAGGTACGCAAATCGACATCAGCGATGAAGGTGTTGTGACGATTGCCTCGGTGGATGCAGCTGCAGGTCAAGAAGCAAAACGTCGCATCGAAGAGTTGACAGCAGAAGTGGAAGTTGGCAAGGTCTATGAAGGTACTGTGCTGAAGTTGCTCGACTTCGGTGCGATCGTACAGATCATGCCAGGCAAAGATGGTTTGCTGCATATTAGCCAGATCGCGAATGAGCGCGTCAATGCAGTTGCTGATTACTTGAAAGAGGGTCAGCAAGTGCGTGTTAAGGTCCTTGAAACAGATGATCGTGGCCGCTTTAAATTGTCGATGAAAGCTGCAGTGGCCGAAGGTGAGGCGCCAGCGCAACAGCAACAACAGCAGCAGTAATTTGCGTGCAAGCGTAAGAGTGAATCCATCGTTTTGGTAGCTCTGCGCTTTGATGCTGATTTAAAACGTCCGTGTGAAAACACGGACGTTTTTTTTATGGAATACAATGTTCTTTTTCTTTACTGGCGGAGTGGTTATGCGTGCAATTGAAATCAGTAAATACGGCGGTCCTGACGTATTGCAATTAACTGAGCGTCCAATTCCTGAGGCGGGGAAGGGCGAGCTGTTGATTCGTGTTCACGCTGCAGGAATTAATCGGCCAGATGTGCTTCAGCGCATGGGTTTTTACCCTGTTCCTCATGGCGCCTCTGATTTGCCAGGTTTGGAAGTTGCAGGAGAGATTGTCTCCGGCGATCTGGCTGGTACAAATTTTCAGGTGGGTGATAAGGTGTGTGCGTTGGTTCAGGGTGGCGGGTACGCAGAGTACTGTGTTGCGCCAGTGCTGCAATGTCTGCCTATTCCACATGGTTTAACTATGATTGAGGCAGCCTCATTGCCGGAGACTTTTTTCACTGTGTGGAGTAATGTCTTTGACCGTGCGCGGTTGACTGCGGGTGAATCATTGCTTGTGCAGGGTGGAACATCTGGGATCGGTGTGACGGCCATTCAAATTGCTAGTGCCTTAGGGCATCGCGTATTTGCGACCGCTGGCACGGAGGAGAAGTGTCGTGCAACCGAAGGGTTGGGGGCTGAGAGGGGTATTAATTACAAGACCGAACAATTCTCCGCCGTCGTCAAAGAGTTGACAGGTGGTCGTGGGGTTGACGTGATTTTGGATATGGTTGCTGGCGGCTATATCCCGCAGGAAGTGGATTGTTTAGCTGATGATGGTCGAATTGCGATCATTGCTTTGTTGGGTGGCGCGAAGACAGATCTTGATTTGGCGCAAGTATTGCGTCGGCGTCTCACGATTACTGGCTCAACCTTGCGTCCTCGAAGTGTTGCATTCAAGGCAGCGATTGCTCGGCAGTTATTTGAGAAAGTGTGGCCATTACTTGAGTCTCAGCGAATTCGCCCCGTTATTTATCAGGTCTTTCCACTGGCGGAGGCTGCCGCAGCGCATGCGACAATGGAGCAAGGTGCGCATATCGGCAAAATCGTGTTGCAATTGCAATAATTTTGAGAGGTGTTCTGGCTTCTTCCGCTTTAACGATGATATTGTGGTATTACCACTTCATCCACGGGTGTTGGTTTGACCGTGGATGTGTCGTCAAGATACAATAGACGGTTATTTAACTGAAGACTTACTATGCGACGTACTCTGATAGCTGGCAATTGGAAAATGAATGGTAGTTTTGCTGCCAATCATACTCTGCTGACCGAGATTATTGCTGGCCTGCCAGCTGACAATGCGGTCGAAACTTTGGTATGTGCTCCGGCGCCCTATCTGGCGCAATGCGCAGAGATACTTGGAAAAAGTACTGTAGCTTGGGGTGCGCAAGATGTGTCGGCGCATGCGAAAGGCGCGTTTACTGGCGAAGTCTCTGCATCAATGTTGGCCGATAGTGGTTGTAAGTATGTAATCGTTGGTCACTCTGAGCGCCGTGCATATCACGCGGAAAGTAGTGAGTTGGTTGCGCAAAAAGCGTTGAAGGCATTATCGGAAAATATCATTCCGGTCGTGTGTGTCGGTGAAACGCTTGAGCAGCGAGAGAGCGGTGAGACAAGCGCGATCGTGGCGGCGCAGTTGCAGGCAGTGATGGATGTGCTGACTGCTGAGCAAATGGGGTCGATTGTTGTTGCTTACGAACCTGTGTGGGCAATTGGTACAGGTAAAACTGCAACGCCGCAAATGGCACAGGACGTGCATGCGTTTTTGCGAAGTCAGCTCGCGATCAAGAGTGCTGAGGCGGCCAATGCGGTACGAATTTTGTATGGCGGAAGTATGAAACCGGAAAACGCTAAAGAGCTTCTCGCGATGGAAGATATTGATGGCGGTTTGATTGGTGGTGCTGCGTTAAAAGCTGCGGATTTCTTGGCGATTATTTCGGCTTGTTAATGTGTTGATGTAGTGTTGATGTGGTTAAGTGGGTTAATCTTTTTTAGGTGTTTTGAATGCAAACTTTTTTTACTCTGGTTGTAATCGTTCAGGTGTTGTCCGCATTGGCAATTATTGGTCTTGTGCTTTTGCAGCACGGTAAGGGTGCTGATATGGGCGCATCCTTTGGATCTGGTGCATCCGGTAGTTTATTTGGTGCCACTGGTTCTTCCAATTTTTTATCGCGTTCAACAGGTATTGCGGCTGCATTGTTTTTTGCAGCAACACTTGCTTTAGGTGTGAATGCGGGAAATCGTAAAGCAACAACAGGAGTGATGGATAATGTGTCTGTTGTGAAGACTGTGCCTGCTGCAAATGCCGCTGCAACAGCTGCTTCTTCCGCTTCTGCGCCTGCAACAAACCAGATTCCAAAATAAATTACATGATCCCAGCAAAAAAACCTTGAATTTCCTCGATTGTGCGTTGAACAATGAGGTCAATCATAGTAGAATGCTGGGCTTAGGCCGACGTGGTGAAATTGGTAGACACGCTATCTTGAGGGGGTAGTGGCGAAAGCTGTACGAGTTCGAGTCTCGTCGTCGGCACCAAAGCAATAAGTCAGTTTTTCTTTTCTGATTTTGTCGAGGAAGCAATCATTTTTTGATGATGGTTTCAAAGTGTGGTTTGCTTCAATGTGGCGTTCAATTACAGGTAGCCTAACGTGAGCCTCGAAAATTATTTCCCAGTTCTTCTCTTTATTCTGGTCGGCATTGGTGTTGGAGTGGTGCCGCAACTGTTAGGACGTATCCTTGCTCCTTACAAGCCAGATTCTCAAAAAACATCAGCATATGAGTGTGGTTTCGAAGCGTTTGAAGATGCTCGTATGAAATTTGATGTACGCTACTACCTTATCGCAATTCTCTTTATTCTCTTTGATCTTGAAACTGCTTTCTTTTTCCCGTGGGCTGTGTCCTTGCGTGATTTGGGTTTGACAGGCTTTTTGATCATGGTGGGTTTTGTGCTCGAATTCGGTGTTGGTTTTTGGTACATCTGGAAAAAAGGCGCTCTGGATTGGGAGTGATGGATTATGGCTATTGAAGGTGTATTAAACGAAGGTTTTGTCACAACGACGGCTGATAAGCTGATTAACTGGACGCGTACCGGTTCGATGTGGCCAATGACGTTTGGTTTGGCTTGCTGTGCTGTTGAAATGATGCATGCAGGCGCATCCCGTTATGACTTGGATCGTTTTGGTGTTGTGTTCCGTCCATCGCCACGTCAATCGGACGTGATGATTGTGGCAGGCACGCTGTGCAATAAAATGGCGCCGGCGTTGCGTAAAGTTTACGATCAGATGGCTGAGCCGCGTTGGGTTATTTCCATGGGGTCGTGCGCTAATGGTGGTGGTTACTATCACTATTCGTATTCTGTTGTTCGTGGTTGTGATCGTATTGTTCCGGTTGATATCTATGTTCCAGGGTGCCCGCCAACAGCGGAAGCGCTGATCTATGGTGTGATTCAGCTTCAGAACAAGATTAAACGTACTAATACCATCGCACGCTAATTGCGCGAATGCTAAGGCAGCCGTTAACTATGACAACTAAATTAGAAAATCTTGAGGCGGCGATTAAGGCCGTATTAGGTGATCGCCTCGTCGATTTGAAAAATGCCCTTGGAGAGCTCACGATTGTGGTCTCTCCTGTTCACTATCTTGAGGTGATGCGTGAATTGCGCGATCATCCGGATACTCGTTTTGAAGAATTGATTGATCTGTGTGGTGTTGATTATTCCGCCTACGGTGATGGTACTTGGGAGGGGGCTCGTTTTGCGGTCGTCTCTCATTTGCTTTCTGTAAAAAATAATGTTCGGTTGCGCGTGCGTGTTTTTGCTGCGGACGATGAAATGCCGGTAGTTCCATCTTTGGTGGATGTGTGGAATGGTGCGAACTGGTACGAGCGTGAAGCCTTTGATTTGTTTGGTATTCTGTTTGATGGTCACAATGACCTGCGTCGTATTTTGACTGACTATGGTTTTATCGGTCATCCATTCAGAAAAGACTTCCCTGTCTCTGGTTATGTTGAAATGCGCTACGACGCAGAGCAAAAGCGTGTGGTTTATCAGCCAGTTACGATTGAGCCACGCGAAAATACACCACGTATTATCCGTGAAGAAAATTACGGGATCAAATAATGGCCGAAATTAAGAATTACACCCTCAACTTTGGTCCTCAACATCCGGCGGCGCATGGTGTTTTGCGTCTGGTTTTGGAGTTGGATGGTGAGGTTATTCAGCGTGCGGATCCGCACATTGGTCTGTTGCACCGTGCAACAGAAAAATTGGCTGAACAAAAAACATTCCTGCAGTCCGTGCCTTATATGGATCGTCTTGACTATGTGTCGATGATGTCCAATGAGCATGCGTATGTGATGGCTATTGAGAAAATGCTCGGCCTCGAAGTGCCGATGCGTGCTCAGTATATTCGCGTAATGTTTGACGAAATTACTCGCATCCTCAATCACTTAATGTGGATCGGTGCTCATGCGCTTGACGTTGGTGCGATGGCAGTTTTCTTGTACGCATTCCGTGAGCGTGAAGATTTGATGGATTGCTACGAGGCAGTTTCTGGTGCACGTTTGCATGCTGCCTACTACCGTCCGGGTGGTGTTTATCGCGATCTTCCTGAAAAGATGCCTCAGTTCACGACATCTGCATTGAAAAATGCGAAAGTAATGCGTGAAATGAACGAGAACCGTCAAGGTTCCTTGTTGGATTTTATCGAAGACTTCACAAATCGTTTCCCTGGTTATGTTGACGAGTACGAAACGCTGTTGACTGATAATCGTATTTGGAAGCAGCGCTTGGTTGGGATCGGTGTTGTGAGCCCTGAACGCGCTTTGGCGAAAGGTTTCACTGGTCCGATGTTGCGTGGCTCAGGTATCGAATGGGATCTTCGTAAAAAGCAACCATACGAAATCTACGATTTGCTCGACTTTGATATTCCCGTTGGTGTTAATGGCGATTGTTATGACCGTTATTTGGTTCGCGTTGAAGAAATGCGCCAGTCCAATCGTATTATCAAACAGTGTGTTGAGTGGCTGAGAAATAATCCTGGTCCTGTGATTTCTGATAATCACAAAGTGGCACCGCCGCATCGTGTGAATATGAAGTCAAACATGGAAGAGTTGATCCATCACTTCAAACTGTTCACTGAAGGTTTCCATGTTCCTGCGGGTGAGGCGTACTCTGCTGTTGAGCATCCAAAAGGTGAATTTGGTATTTACTTGATGTCCGATGGTGCAAATAAACCTTATCGTCTCAAGATCCGTGCGCCAGGTTATGCGCATTTGCAGGGTCTGGATGAAATGGCAAAGGGTCACATGATTGCTGATGCTGTAACCATCATCGGTACTCAGGATATTGTGTTTGGTGAGATTGATAGATAAAAGACGCTTTTCAGCGTCGATTCGAGGCATTAGCTATGGTGTTATCAGAGCAGGCATTTAAAAAAATTGATCGCGAACTTGCAAAGTTCCCGGCTGACCAACGGCAATCTGCTGTTATGGCAGCGTTGGCTATTGCTCAGGATGAAACCGGTTGGATATCTCCAGAAGTCATGCAGACTTTGGCAGATTACATCGGTATGCCCGCGGTTGCAGTTCAGGAGGTTGCGACCTTCTACAACATGTACAACACGAAACCTGTTGGGAAATTCAAAATTTCTGTTTGTACCAACTTACCATGTGCTTTGTCTGGTGGAGAGCGCGCTGCGCATCACCTCAAGCAAAAGCTCGGTATTGATTACAAAGAAACGACAGCGGATGGTCAATTTACGTTGATCGAAGGTGAATGTATGGGCGCTTGCGGTGATGCGCCTGTGATGTTGGTGAATAACAAGCGCATGTGCAGCCTGATGTCGAACGATAAGATCGATACATTGGTGAACGAACTGAAAGAGGCGGGTAAATAATGACGAGTCTGCATAATCGCCATATTAAGCCTTTGATTCTGGCTGGTCTGGACGGGAAAAATTGGCACTTACAAGACTACGTTGCCCGCGGTGGTTACGAGTCTCTGAAGCGTATTTTGTCTGAAAAAATTCCACCGGAGCAGGTTATTGCCGAATTGAAGGCATCTTCCCTGCGTGGTCGCGGCGGTGCTGGTTTCCCAACTGGCCTGAAATGGAGCTTCATGCCACGTCAGTTCCCAGGTCAAAAATACTTGGTCTGCAACACGGATGAAGGCGAGCCGGGTACATTTAAAGATCGCGACATTATTCGCTATAACCCTCATGCATTAATCGAGGGTATGGCTATTGGTGCCTATGCAATGGGCATCACTGTTGGTTATAACTACATCCACGGCGAGATTTTTGCTGACTACGATCGCTTTGAAGAAGCGATTGAAGAAGCCCGTGCTGCAGGTATGTTAGGTGATAACATCGCTGGCTCTGATTTCTCATTTCAGCTGCATGCATTCCATGGTTATGGTGCTTACATCTGTGGTGAAGAAACCGCACTGTTAGAGTCCTTGGAAGGTAAAAAAGGACAGCCACGATTTAAGCCGCCATTCCCAGCGAGCTTTGGCTTGTACGGTAAGCCAACAACGATCAACAATACTGAGACATTCGCGGCAGTGCCGTTTGTGCTTGCAATGGGCGGTGAGAAATACGCTGCACTTGGTAAGCCTAATAACGGCGGTACGAAAATTTTCTCGATGTCTGGTGACGTAGCAAAGCCAGGTAACTATGAGGTTCCGCTTGGCACACCATTCGCAACGCTGTTGGAGTTGGCTGGTGGCATGCGCGACGGTAAGAAAATCAAAGCGGTTATCCCAGGTGGTTCATCTATGCCAGTGTTGACTGGTGACGTGATGATGGCAACAGATATGGATTACGATTCGATCGCTAAAGCGGGCTCCATGTTGGGTTCCGGTGCTGTGATCGTGATGGATGAAACCCGTTGCATGGTGAAATCCTTATTGCGCTTGTCCTACTTCTACTTTGAAGAGTCCTGCGGTCAGTGCACGCCATGCCGAGAAGGTACTGGTTGGTTGTACCGTATGGTTCACCGTATTGAACACGGTCAGGGGCGTCCTGAAGATCTCGATATGCTGAACTCCATTGCAGACAATATCCAAGGCAAAACGATTTGTGCGTTGGGTGATGCGGCTGCGATGCCAGTGCGTGCATTTATCAAGAATTTCCGCGAAGAATTTGAATATCACATCGAGCATAAGCATTGCTTGGTTCCTACTTACCTGTAAGCCAGATTCGGTTAGCACACTTAGAGTAAACCATGGTTGAAATCGAAATAGACGGCAAAAAAGTCGAAGTCCTAGAGGGTAGTATGGTGATGGACGCCGCCAATAAACTTGGCACGTACATCCCCCATTTTTGCTACCACAAAAAATTATCCATTGCGGCTAACTGCCGTATGTGCTTGGTCGAGGTTGAAAAAGCGCCGAAACCACTGCCAGCCTGCGCGACACCAGTCACGCCAGGTATGATCGTGCGTTCCTCAAGCGATAAAGCGGTGAAGGCACAAAAAGCCGTAATGGAATTCCTGCTGATTAACCATCCGCTTGATTGCCCGATTTGCGATCAGGGTGGTGAGTGTCAATTGCAGGATCTGGCTGTCGGTTACGGTGGCACAACATCCCGCTATGAAGAAGAAAAACGTGTTGTTTTTCACAAGGATGTAGGACCGTTAGTTTCCATGGAAGAAATGAGCCGTTGCATTCATTGCACACGCTGCGTTCGTTTCGGTCAGGAAATCGCTGGCGTAATGGAACTCGGCATGCTCAACCGTGGTGAGCACTCTGAAATCACGTCGTTTGTTGGACAAACAGTTGATTCCGAATTGTCCGGTAACATGATTGATCTGTGCCCAGTTGGCGCACTGACATCAAAACCATTCCGTTACTCTGCACGTACATGGGAATTGTCCCGTCGTAAGTCTGTTAGTGCACACGACGCTCTTGGTTCCAATCTGATTGTTCAGGTCAAAAACGGCAAAGTGATGCGCGTTGTTCCGATGGAAAACGAAGACATCAATGAATGCTGGATTTCCGATAAAGATCGTTTCTCTTATGAAGCGTTAAACAGCGCTGAGCGTTTGACGAAACCAATGATCAAGCAGGGTGGTCAGTGGCAAGAAACTGATTGGCAAACAGCATTGGAATACGTTGCTCATGGTTTGCGTAATGTGCGTCATGAACACGGGGCAGACGCGATTGCGGCTGTTGCTGCACCGCATTCCACTTTAGAAGAATTGTCTTTGTTGCAGCGCGTTGTGCGCGGTTTAGGTTCTGATCATGTCGATTTCCGTTTGCGTCAGGCTGATTTCAGTCTGAATGGTCAAATCAAGCCATGGCTCGGTACATCGATCAGTGAATTCGGTAAGCTTAAAAACGTCTTCATCGTTGGTTCTTTCTTGCGTAAAGACCACCCAGTTTTAGCGTCGCGTTTGCGTCAGTCTGTCAAGTTGGGCACAAAGCTAAGTGTTCTCAATGCGAGTGATGATGAGCAACTGATTAAGTTGACGAACAAAGCGATTTTGGCCCCATCTGCGTGGGTTTCTTTCTTGGCTGAAGTGGCCGTTGCTGTCGCTGCTAAAAAACAAATTACTGTACCAACAGGTTTGG
Organism: Undibacterium sp. MH2W; assembly: GCF_049340215.1. Classification (NCBI taxonomy): domain Bacteria; kingdom Pseudomonadati; phylum Pseudomonadota; class Betaproteobacteria; order Burkholderiales; family Oxalobacteraceae; genus Undibacterium; species Undibacterium sp. MH2W. The sequence continues at coordinate 932,185 of NZ_JBMPPA010000001.1, forward strand.
AATCAGTTGTCGCGACAGAGACAGCATCCAAGATTGCTGACAGCCTGATCGCTGGTCAAGCTGGTGTATTCATGGGTAATACAGCGTCCTATCATCCAGAAGCGTCAAAATTGCACGCTTTGGTAGAGTGGATTGCAAAAAATACAGAGGCGACTTTTGGTTACCTCACTGAAGCCGCTAACACGGTTGGTGGTTACATTGCCAATGCGTTGCCAACGCAGTCTGCGAAACCAGTTTTCTCTGAAGCGAAGAAAGCATACGTAGTGTTGCACGCGGAGCCAACGTTGGATTCCGCACATCCAGTGCAAGCCAAGGCTGCATTGGCGCAAGCTGATATGGTTGTCGTGATGTCGCCATTCAAACATGGTACTGACTACGCGGATGTGTTATTGCCAGTCTCTCCATTCACTGAGACTTCCGGTACATTTGTGAGTTGCGAAGGCCGCGTACAAAGTTTCCACGGTGTCGTGAAGCCGCTCGGTGATACCCGTCCAGCATGGAAAGTATTGCGTGTATTGGGTAATTTGCTCGGTCTTGAGAACTTTGATTTCGAAACAGCTGAAGCAATTCGTGATGATGTTTTAGCGAAGGCAGATGTCGCAGCAGTATTGAACAACGTTGCGAATATTGCACCAACAACCGTGGCAGCAGCGTCAGGCTTTGAGCGTGTGACCAATGTTTCGATCTACAGTACAGATGGTATCGTTCGCCGCGCAGAGTCTTTGCAAAAAACAGCAGATGCGCAAGCAACATTGGCATGGATTAGCCCAGCATTGGCACAGCAATTAAGCGTCAACAGCGGTGACATGGTCAAGTTCACAAAAGGTGGCTCGATATTGTTGAGCGTTGGTATTGATCAATCACTTCCAAGCAATGTGGTGAAGGTTGCTGCAGGTCACGAAACGACCAGCAATCTTGACGGCATGTTCGGACCGATTACTGTGGAGCGTGCGTAATGAGTTTGCTGCTCACTATTGAAAGTTTAGGGCAAGGTTTCTTTGGCTATTTCTGGCCGCTGATCTGGACCTTAGTGAAAATCGTCTGTATTACATTGCCGGTGATGGGATGTGTGGCGTATCTCACTTTGTGGGAACGTAAGATGATTGGTTGGATGCACATTCGTCTGGGTCCAAATCGCGTTGGTCCTGCTGGTTTATTACAGCCGATCGCTGACGCGGTTAAATTGCTGTTGAAAGAAATTATCGTTCCAGCGAAAGCAAACAAGGTATTGTTTATTCTGGCCCCGATCATGACGATCATGCCAGCGTTGGCAGCATGGTCTGTGATTCCATTTGGTCCTGAGACAGTACTAGCTAACGTGAATGCTGGTTTGTTATTAGTCATGGCGATCACGTCGATGGAAGTCTACGGCATCATTATCGCAGGTTGGGCATCCAACTCGAAGTATGCGTTCTTAGGTGCGATGCGTGCCTCTGCTCAGATGGTCTCGTATGAAATTGCAATGGGGTTTGCCCTCGTCATCGTTTTGATGGTGTCCGGCAGTTTAAATCTCACTGACATCGTCAACGGTCAAACAAAAGGTTACTTTGCGCACATGGGATTGAATTTCCTGTCGTGGAACTGGTTGCCATTGTTGCCAATTTTTGTGGTCTACGTGATTTCTGGTATCGCTGAAACGAATCGCCATCCTTTCGACGTGGTTGAAGGTGAGTCTGAGATTGTTGCTGGTCACATGGTCGAATACTCGGGTATGTCGTTCGCGATGTTCTTCTTGGCTGAGTATGCCAACATGATCTTGATCTCCGCGATGGCCTCGTTGATGTTCTTGGGTGGATGGTCTTCCCCAGTTAGCTTCTTGGATTTCATCCCAGGTTGGATCTGGCTCGGTATCAAAACTTTTATCGTTGTTTCCATGTTTATCTGGGCACGTGCATCTTTCCCACGCTACCGTTACGATCAAATCATGCGTCTGGGTTGGAAAGTGTTTATCCCACTGACTTTAGTGTATTTGGTATTTGTCGCTGCGTGGATGCAAACGCCGTGGAATATTTGGAAGTAAGAGGCTGAAGAAAATGGAAGCAATTAAAGATTTTTTTGGCAGCCTGATGCTGCGCGAACTGATTAAGGGATTGGCCTTGACCGGTCGCTATATGTTCGCCCGCAAAATTACTGTCCAATTTCCGGAAGAAAAAACACCGCAATCACCACGTTTCCGTGGGTTACATGCTTTACGTCGTTACCCTAATGGTGAAGAGCGTTGTATCGCTTGTAAGCTGTGTGAAGCGGTTTGTCCTGCGATGGCGATCACGATCGAGTCTGATCAGCGCGAAGACGGCTCGCGTCGTACAACGCGGTACGATATCGATCTGACAAAATGCATTTTCTGCGGTTTCTGCGAAGAATCCTGCCCTGTTGACTCGATCGTCGAGACACATGTGCTGGAATATCACGGCGAAAAACGCGGCGATTTGTATTTTACAAAAGAGATGTTGTTGGCCGTAGGCGATCGCTACGAAACTCAAATTGCCGCAGCACGTTCTGCTGACGCAGCTTACAGATAATTGGAACGGTTTCGATATGGAATTTTCAACCGCATTATTTTATGTTTTTGCAGCGATCTTGGTGCTAGCCGCCACGCAGGTGATTACTGCTCGTAACCCTGTGCATGCCGCATTGTTTTTAGTGCTGGCATTTTTTACAGCCGCCGGTATCTGGATGCTTTTAAAAGCCGAGTTTCTCGCGATTGTTCTCGTCTTAGTGTATGTCGGCGCGGTCATGGTGCTCTTCCTATTTGTGGTCATGATGCTCGACATTGACCTCGATAAATTGCGAGCTGGCTTTTGGAGTCAATTTCCTTTGGCTGCAACAGTCGGTGTTGTTGTTGTACTCGAGATGTCTGCTGTGTTGTGGCGCGGTTTCTTACGCATTGACACACAACACCATGCGAACGGCGACAATATTGGTGATACAAAAAATCTGGGTCTAGTGATTTTTAATCATTATCAGTTAGCATTCGAAGTAGCGGCGGCGATTCTCTTGTTAGCGATCGTTGCAGCTGTGGCGTTGACACTGCGTCGTCGTAAAGACAGCAAATATGTCGATCCAGCCCAAGCGGTGAAAGTACAAAGTAAAGACCGCGTACGTATCGTGAAGATGAAAGCTGAATCGGATCGTGCAACCTTAGCAGCTACTGAAAAGCAGGGGAATTAATATGGCGCTGACACTCACGCACTTTCTGATTTTAGGTGCAATCTTATTCGCGATTTCGATTGTCGGTATTTTCTTGAATCGAAAAAATATCATCGTATTGCTGATGGCAATTGAGTTGATGTTGTTGGCAGTGAATATGAACTTCATCGCGTTCTCGCATTACCTGGGTGATGCGGCAGGACAAATTTTCGTGTTTTTCATTTTGACGGTTGCTGCTGCTGAGTCGGCAATCGGTTTAGCGATTCTTGTTGTCATGTTTCGTAGTCTTGACACGATTAACGTTGAAGATTTGGACGCACTCAAGGGATAATGTGGATGGATTGCCCCAAGTTGGGGCGATCCCTCATTCGCTGGCGATTTAAAAAAGTAACAAGCTAACAAAAGGGTCATCATGGCGGGGCAACTTAACCCACAACTATTATTGGCTGTACCTCTGGCACCACTGGCAGGATCTGCCATTGCGGGTTTGCTGGGCACCAAGTTCTTCGGTAATGTCGTGGGACGTAAAGTCTCACACACAGCAACAATACTTGGTGTATTGGTGGCTTTCATCATTTCTTGCATGACATTGAATGCATTAATTGATGGGGCACCAATTTATAATGCGACGTTGTATCAGTGGATGCAGGTGGCAGGGTTGAAACTGGAAGTCGGCTTCTTAGTCGATAACCTGACAGCAATGATGATGTGCGTGGTCACCTTTGTATCGCTGATGGTCCATATCTACACAATCGGGTATATGGATGAAGATGAAGGTTATAACCGTTTCTTCTCTTATATTTCGTTGTTCACATTCTCAATGTTGATGCTTGTCATGAGCAACAACTTCCTGCAATTGTTTTTCGGTTGGGAAGCAGTGGGTCTCGTGTCGTATTTGCTGATCGGTTTCTGGTACACCAAACCAACAGCAATCTACGCCAATATGAAGGCTTTCTTGGTCAACCGTGTCGGTGACTTTGGCTTTATTCTCGGCATTGGCTTGATCCTCGCCTACGCGGGTTCGATGAACTACGCCGAAGTATTTGCGAAGAAAGAAGAGTTGGCGAAATTATTGTTGCCAGGCACACACTGGATGTTGATCACTGTTGCTTGTATTTGCTTGTTCATCGGTGCAATGGGTAAATCTGCGCAGTTCCCGCTCCACGTATGGTTGCCAGACTCGATGGAAGGTCCAACACCAATTTCTGCGTTGATTCACGCGGCGACGATGGTGACGGCCGGTATTTTCATGGTGTCCCGTATGTCACCATTATTTGAATTGTCAGATACTGCGTTGTCATTCATTTTGGTGATCGGCTCCATTACCGCCTTGTTTATGGGTTTCTTGGGTATTATTCAAAACGACATTAAGCGTGTCGTTGCGTACTCGACATTGTCTCAGTTGGGTTACATGACTGTCGCGCTGGGTGCTTCTGCATACTCTGTGGCCGTCTTCCATTTGATGACCCATGCATTCTTTAAGGCATTGTTATTCTTGGCTGCGGGTTCTGTGATTATTGGTATGCATCATGATCAGGATATCCGCAATATGGGCGGTCTGCGTAAGTACATGCCAATCACTTGGATTACCTCCTTAATCGGTTCTTTGGCATTGATTGGTACACCGTTCTTCTCGGGTTTCTATTCGAAAGACAGTATTATCGAAGCAGTACAAGCATCTCACTTGCCAGGTGCAGGGTTTGCTCAGTTTGCAACCTTAGCTGGTGTGTTTGTGACAGCGTTCTACTCTTTCCGGATGTATTTCCTCGTGTTCCACGGTAAAGAAAACTTTGGTCATGCACACGGACATGATGCGCATGGACTCGACGCACACGACGCTCATGATGCACATGACGATCATGATGAACATCATGGACTTGCTCCTGGTCAAAAGCCACATGAGTCTCCATTCGTTGTGTGGTTCCCATTGGTCATGCTTGCTATTCCATCTGTGATCATCGGTTTCATCGCGATCGAGCCAATGTTGTTTGGTGCATTCTTTGAAAAAGTCATTACTGTGAATGAAGCGCACAAGGCAATGGAGGAACTGAAAGATGAGTTCCAAGGTCCTGTCGCAATGGCCCGTCACGCATTCACATCCTTGCCATTCTGGTTGGCATTGGCAGGTGTTGTTACGTCTTACTTCTTCTACATGGTAAAGCCAGCGATTCCGACAGCGATAAAAAAGAATTCCAGTGCTATCTACAACGTGCTTGATAACAAGTACTACATGGATAAGTTCAACGAGATCGTATTTGCTGGCGGCGCTCGCTTGTTGGGTGGCGGTCTGTGGAACATCGGTGACAAAGGTTTGATTGATGGGTTGGTAGTCAATGGCAGCGCGAAATTGGTTGGATGGTTCTCGCGAGGCATTCGTTTGTTCCAGAGTGGTTATATCTATCACTATGCTTTTGTAATGATTTTGGGTGTTCTGGGGTTCCTTGTGTACTTCATGCCATTCCCTTTTGCTAAATAAGTGACCTCGGCTATAAAAATATAATCATGATGCAGTCAACTTCCTCCTTACTCAGCCTAGCGATTTGGTGTCCGATCGCGTTTGGCCTCTTTGTATTAGCTTTCGGACGGGATGAAAATCCTGGTCTGGTACGTGGTGTATCTCTCATCGGTTCATTGGCAAGTTTCTTTGTCACGATTCCTTTGATTACCCATTTCGACAACAACGCCCATGGGATGCAGTTCGTTGAAAAGTTTTCCTGGATAGAGAAATTCAACGTTTTCTATTCACTCGGCATTGACGGCATCTCTCTCTGGCTGGTTCCGCTGACTGCTTTCATCACGGTGATCGTCGTGATCGCTGCGTGGCAAGTCATCGAGAAACAAGTCGCTCAGTACATGGGCGCGTTTTTGATCCTGTCAGGTTTAATGATCGGTGTGTTCTCTGCGCTCGACGGAATGCTGTTCTATGTGTTCTTCGAAGCAACGTTGATCCCGATGTACATCATTGTTGGTATTTGGGGTGGTCCTAACCGCGTGTATGCAGCGTTTAAGTTCTTCCTTTACACCTTGCTGGGTTCTTTGCTGACATTGGTTGCGATTATTTATCTGTACATCAAAGCAGGTCACTCGTTCGACATCCTTTCTTGGCACCAACTGCCATTAAGCATGACGGAGCAAGTTTTGGTTTTCTGTGCGTTCTTAATGGCGTTTGCAGTCAAGGTACCAATGTGGCCAGTCCATACTTGGTTGCCAGATGCGCACGTTGAAGCGCCTACCGGTGGTTCTGTGGTGTTGGCCGCTATCATGTTGAAGCTGGGTGCATACGGTTTCCTGCGGTTCTCATTGCCAATCGCGCCGGATGCGAGCCATTACATGGCCGGCTTTATGATCACTTTGTCTTTGATCGCGGTGATTTATATCGGTCTGGTTGCATTAGTTCAAGCAGACATGAAAAAGCTGGTGGCGTACTCTTCGATTGCACATATGGGTTTCGTGACACTGGGCTTCTTTATGTTTAACGCCATGTCAATGCAAGGTGCGATCGTTCAGATGATTTCTCACGGATTTATTTCCGGTGCGATGTTCTTGTGTATCGGTGTCTTGTATGATCGAGTGCACTCCCGTCAGATCGTTGATTACGGTGGTGTTGTGAACAAAATGCCTAAATTTGCTGCCCTGTTTGTGTTGTTCTCGATGGCGAACTGCGGTCTGCCAGCGACATCTGGTTTCGTTGGTGAGTTTATGGTTATTCTCGGTGCTGTACAGTTTAACTTCTGGATCGGCATGTTGGCTGCGACGGCGTTGATTTTCGGTGCAGCTTATTCGTTGTGGATGGTGAAGCGTGTTGTCTTCGGTAAAATCACGAACGACCATGTCGCTCATTTAAGCGATATTAATAAGCGCGAGTTTTTTATGCTGGGTGTATTGGCGATTGCAGTCATTGCGATGGGGCTCTATCCAGCGCCATTCACTGATGCAATGCAAGTCTCAGTAAGTGATCTTTTGAAGCATGTGGCTGTTTCTAAGTTGCCACTCTAACTAAGGATATAGACAAGCAAGCCCGTTACCCGATGTGCACTGTGTAGATTGGGTAATAGCAGATCAATGCTAGTAGAACTGAATAATATGAACTTCACACCACTTTATCCTGAAATATTTTTGCTCTTGGCAACCTGCGTCATTTTGCTGGTTGATATGTTTTTGGCAGACAACAAACGGAATGTGACCTTTGTCATGAGCATTCTGGCACTGTTCGTCTGCGGAGCATTGACGATTGCAACGGCCAATAACGACGGGTCAACGTATGTTAGCAATAACATGTTTGTCTCCGATCCGATGTCGATGCTCTTAAAAATGTTCTCGTATGTCGCTGTAGGGATGACGTTAATCTATTCTCGCCAGTACATCACAGATAGAGGCATGAGCAACGGTAAGCTTGGTGGTGAGTTTTACGTTCTTGCGCTCTTCGCTTTGCTGGGTCAAATGATTATGATTTCTGGCAACAATTTCCTGATCATTTATCTCGGTTTGGAATTGATGTCCTTGTCGTTGTATGCGCTGGTGGCGTTACGTCGCGATCACGTTGTTTCAACAGAAGCTGCGATGAAGTATTTCATTCTTGGCGCGTTGGCATCAGGTTTCATGCTGTACGGTATTTCTATGTTATACGGGGCGACAGGTTCTTTGGAATTGTCTGAAGTAGCACGCGTTGCTGCTGACCCAGCGGGTAATAAAACGATTTTGGTGTTTGGTATTGTATTCCTCGTAGCTGGCCTGGCATTCAAACTCGGTGTTGTTCCGTTCCACATGTGGGTACCTGACGTGTATCAAGGTTCTCCAACCGCTGTGACATTGTTATTGGGTGGGGCACCGAAATTAGCGGCTTTTGCGATTACTTTCCGTCTCTTAGTTGAAGGTTTGTTCTCTCAAGCAGTAGATTGGCAGCAAATGCTGGTGGTCTTGGCTGTCATGTCGATGGCGGTGGGTAATCTGACAGCGATCGCCCAGACGAACTTGAAGCGCATGCTTGCATACTCCACGATTTCTCAGATGGGATTCATGCTGCTTGGTTTATTGTCCGGTGTGGTCAACGGTGACACGAGTATGGCTGCAGACGCTTACAGCGCGTCGATGTTTTACAGTATCACTTATGTGCTGACAACTCTTGGTACTTTCGGTGTCATCATGTTGTTGTCCCGCTCGGGCTTTGAAGCAGACAACTTGGACGATTTGAAAGGCTTAAACAAGCGTTCACCTTGGTTTGCATTTGTGATGCTCTTGTTGATGTTCTCGTTGGCAGGTATCCCGCCAATGATGGGCTTCTACGCGAAGTTCTCTGTATTGCAGTCCGTGGTTGCAAGCCACAAATTATGGTTGGCATTGGTTGCAGTGTTGTTCTCTTTGATCGGTACTTTCTATTACCTGCGTGTCGTGAAGTTGATGTACTTTGATGAGCCATCAGACAATGCATTGATCAATCCAAGCTTTGATGTTCGCATTATCCTGAGTCTCAATGGCGCTGCCGTTTTGGTGTTGGGATTGATCCCTGATACGTTGATGTCAACTTGTTTGAACGCCATCGTTAAGACGTTAGCATCCTAAGGTAGAATCTTTTGAGTAGCTCCGCATCTGTGTGGTTAGTGGTCGTGTTGGCGGTTGTTGCTGCCAACCTTCCATTTCTTAATGAACGCTGTTTCGCTTTTATCACGGTACAGCGTTTTTCTTTGCTTAAACCGTTTTGGGTAAGACTGATTGAGTTAGTTGTCCTTTATGTGTTGGTGGGGCAACTCGGTTTTGCGTTGGAACGGGCAGAAGGTAATGCCTTCCCGCAAGGATGGGAATTTTATGCAATCAGTGGCTGTCTCTTTGTTGTATTGAGCTTTCCTGGTTTTGTGTTTCGTTACCTGAGAAGAGATCATGCCTAAACAAGAGTCTGCTGTTGATGAGGTCGATCGTCATTTAAGAGAGTCTAGGTTGGACGGCGGACTCGCGTACGACGGTGACTTTTTGCAAATCCAGAAAGACCGTGTTTCATTGCCAGACGGGAAAATAACGACCCGGGAGTATATTCGTCATCCCGGTGCTGTTGTTGTTATTCCTCTGTTCGATGACGGCAAGGTGCTGATGGAGCGGCAGTTTCGGTATCCGTTAGATCGTGTGTTTATTGAATTTCCAGCTGGGAAAATCGATTCTGGTGAAGACATTCTCGCCTGTGCAAAACGTGAGCTGAGGGAAGAGACGGGCTATACAGCAACGACGTGGCGGCATGTTTGTACGATTCACAATGCTATCGCCTATGCGGACGAGCATCTGGAAATTTATCTTGCTCAAGGGCTTACGGCTGGTGATTCAGAATTGGATGAGGGCGAATTTCTCGAAACCTTTGTGGCGACACAAGAAGAGTTATTGACTTGGGTGCGGGAAGGGAAGATCACTGACGTCAAAACGGTGATCGGGACATTCTGGTTGGAAAAAATCCAGAAAGAGTTGTGGTAACGACGCTCGACACGAAATAGGTTTATACGAGTAACTAGACTTGACGAGTCAAAGAGCGCGATGAATATCAGAACTCGATGAGTAAAAAGCCTCATATGAATAAAAAAAAGCCGCTGGGTAGTTGAACCCAGCGGCTTTTTTATTACATATTTGGATAGTTCGGACCGCCGCCACCTTCTGGTGTGACCCAGACAATATTCTGCGTAGGATCTTTGATGTCGCATGTTTTGCAATGAACACAGTTCTGAGAGTTGATTTGCAAACGATCTTTGCCATCATCGGTCTTCATGTATTCGTAGACACCTGCTGGGCAATAACGTGCCTCAGGACCTGCATACTTCGCCAGATTAATGTCAACCGGGACATTCGCATTTTTCAAAGTCAAATGAATAGGCTGGTCTTCCGCATGATTTGTATTCGAAATGAAAACAGACGATAGGCGATCAAAGGTCAGCTTGCCATCGGGTTTCGGATAAACGATGGGCTGGAATTCCGACGCAGGGCGCAGACATTCGTGATCAGCATGCGTATGGCGAAGAGTCCAAGGCGCTTTACCACCAAAGACGACTTGATCGATACCGACCATTAATGTGCCCAAATACAAACCTTTGCTCATCCAAGGCTTAAAGTTACGTGCTTTGTGCAATTCTTCGTGCAACCACGATGCTTCAAATGCCTTGCTGTACGCCGTGACTTCGTCGTATTGACGATTTTCGCCCAGGGCTGCAAAGACGGCATCGGCGGCTAACATGCCAGTTTTGATCGCCGCGTGACTTCCTTTGATACGGCTTGCATTAAGGAAGCCAGCATCGCATCCGATCAATGCACCGCCTGGGAATGTCAGCTTCGGCAATGATTGCAAGCCGCCAGCGGTGATCGCACGTGCGCCATAAGCGATCCGTTTTCCACCTTCAAAGAACTGGCGAATTTCTGGATGCGTCTTGTAGCGTTGGAATTCTTCGTAAGGGGAGAGGTACGGGTTCTCATATCCAAGACCTACAACGTAACCAACGGCAACTTGATTGTTTTCCAGATGATATAAGAAGGAACCACCGTAAGTGGAGCTATCCAACGGCCATCCGGCAGAGTGAATTACCAAGCCTGGTTGATGCTTTGCTGGATCGATTTCCCACAGTTCCTTGATACCAATACCGTAAGTTTGTGGATCTTTACCTTTATTTAAATCGTATTTGGCGATTAACTGTTTACCTAAGTGACCGCGAGCGCCTTCTGCGAAGAGGGTGTACTTTGCATGCAATTCCATACCCAATTGAAACGCAGGACCCGGCTCGCCTTCACGATTAACCCCCATATTGCCAGTTGCAACACCTTTAACAGAGCCGTCGTCGTTGTAGAGAATTTCAGCCGCTGGAAAACCAGGGAAAATTTCAACGCCGAGGTTTTCTGCTTGCTGACCTAGCCAGCGTACGACGTTCGCGAGAGAGATGACGAAGTTGCCATGATTCTGGAAGCACTGTGGCAACATCCAATTGGGCGTCTTGTGTGCTTTCGTTTCTGTCAGAAATAAGAAACGGTCTTCCGTGACAGGCGTATTCAGCGGAGCACCGAGTTCTTTCCAATTTGGAATCAATTCTGTCAGTGCTTGAGGATCCATTACCGCACCAGAAAGAATGTGCGCACCTAATTCGCCCCCTTTTTCGAGAACGCAAACGGAGACGTCATTGCCTTTTTCTGCAGCTAATTGCTTCAATTTGATCGCGGCAGACAATCCGGCAGGTCCACCACCCACGATAACGACATCGTATTCCATGGTGTCGCGTGGACCATATTGTTCTAGTAGGGATTGGGTCATGGGGTAATCACTTTCTGGAAATATTTTCGAACGAACGTGCTAAATTATTTTCAGCATGTTATCTGCTGTAAAGTGAATCTGCAAGTTTCAGATTAGACGAAGATCACCAACCAGATGTCTGGTGAATTTTGAATTATGGCAGAGCGATGTTATCAACGCATCAATTTAGCGTAATTTACGTGTGAAATAGCAAGAAAATTGCATGTCGAGCGTAAATCCATACAACACAAACGTGATCTGTATGTCATCATAGCAACTCGAACAGAGTGCAACACGTTTACTATTTTTCGCGGAGATACTGATGGGTATAGAAGTCAACTTTGAAGGAAAAATTGCGCTGATTACCGGTGCATCCAGTGGTTTAGGTGCGAGATTCGCCAAAATCCTCGCCCAAGCCGGGGCTCAAGTCGTGTTGGCTTCCCGTCGCATCGACCGTCTCAAAGAGTTGCGTGCCGAAATCGAAGCAGAGGGAGGCGCCGCACATGTCGTTGCACTGGATGTGACCGATTACGCCAGTATCAAGTCAGCAATCGCTCACGCCGAGACTGAAGCGGGACCAATCGATATTCTGATCAATAACTCTGGTGTGTCGACGACTCAACGTTTGGTGGATGTAACGCCTGATGATTATGCGTATGTCATGGATACCAATCAACGTGGCGCCTTTTTTGTTGCACAAGAGGCTGCTAAACGGATGATTGCGCGTCATAAAGGTGACCCAAGAAAACAACACCGTATCATCAATATCGCTTCTGTCGCTGGCTTGCGCGTGTTGCCACAGATTGGTATCTACTGCATGAGTAAAGCCGCTGTTGTTCATATGACGAAGGCGATGGCCGTCGAATGGGGTAAATACGGCATCAACGTCAATGCTATTTGTCCTGGTTATATCTCCACTGAGATTAACGAAGAATATTTCGAAACCGAACAGGGACAGAAGCTCATCGACATGTTGCCAAGGAAACGGGTGGGCAATCCTGAAGATCTCGATGGGTTACTCTTATTGTTGGCCGCCGAGGAGTCACGTTTCCTTAATGGTGCGATCGTGACAGCCGATGATGGGATGAGTGTTCAATAATGACGGCTGGTGACAAGAAGCTCGTGTACACGGTCACCATTCCTATTCGGTGGGGTGACATGGATGCGCTGGGTCACGTGAACAATACGGTGTATTTCCAGTACATGGAGCAAGCACGTATTGAATGGCTCTCAATGATGGGGTGCTTGCCTGATGAAAATGGGCACGGTCCCGTGATCATTAATGCCCATTGCACGTTTAAAAAGCCGTTGAAATATCCAGGTCAAGTCGAGGTCTGTACGTACATCTCGACGCCGGGTCGCACGAGCTTTGAAACGATCCAAGAAATGCGCTCTGTCGGAGATGGCTATTCACTGTATGCCGAGGGTGGTGCGAAAGTCGTGTGGGTGGATCCCTCGACAGAGAAGTCAGTGCCGCTGCCTGATGCAATCAAGCAGAAGTTTGCCGAGATTAAAAGTACGCAGAGGCGGCGTCGCTGATCCGCGTGTGGTCAGTAGCCGTTAATGCATGAGTCCGAGAAGTTTGTGCACTAATTCGCTGGATGTCGATGCACAGAATTTACGCATTAATTTTGCTCTGTGCATTTCGACGGTTCTTGGGCTCAGGCCGATTTGACGTGCAATGAGCTTGCTGGTTTTTCCCTCGACCAGCATAGCCGAGATCTCACGCTCTCGTGGCGTGAGTTCTGCGCTGACAGGTCGCTTGGCACTGAGATCCTCAAATGTCCAGATTTCTGTTGTTGATGCATTCTTTTTCTCTAGAACACGCCCAGAGACGTGGCACCAGAACAATTCCTGACTTGCTCTTTTCATGATGCGCTCATCCGAGTAGCTTCCCTTGGCGTTCATGATTGGCGCGATTCTCGCACCAGTTCTCTCGAATTCATCTGGTGTCGGATAAAGGATCTGGAACGAAGCATCAACAAGTAAATTCTCACCTAACCCGAACATGTCAGTCATCGCCTCATTGCAAGCGAGAATGATGCGGTTTCTGGAGATGCACATACCGATCGGTGCTAAATGAAAAATACGTTCGAAATCGATAGTGTTTTTGGAATCCATGGGGCGTTGGGGTCTGTCGTATGGGTAGTGCTACATTTCGTAGTTTTACGGTATTGCGAAGTATAGCGTAGCATCATATGCTTGAAGGATTTTAAAGAATAGACATGGGGCACCAGGTACTGGTGTTGCGGGGTCGGTTTGGCATCTGTTGTGCGACGTGGATACATTGGACACGTTGATGTTCATGCCTGATTTGGCCGCTCTATGAAAATACAGTGTTATCCAACCATTTCGAGAAGACAGAAGGGGGAAGTAATGAATAAAGTTTATCCCGATGCAAAAGCCGCTTTAGCGGACATTGTTAAAGACGGACAGACCATCGCCGTTGGTGGTTTTGGCTTGTGCGGTATTCCAGAGGCGCTGATTGCAGCATTACGCGACACGGGGGCTAAAGAACTGACCGCGATCTCCAATAATGCCGGGGTAGATGGTTTTGGTTTGGGGCAATTATTGACGACGCGCCAGATTAAAAAAATGATTTCCTCTTATGTCGGGGAAAATAAAGAATTTGAGCGCCAGTACTTGGCCGGCGAATTGGAGCTGGAATTCACACCGCAAGGGACCTTAGCAGAGAAATTGCGTGCTGGTGGTGCTGGCATTCCTGCTTTTTTCACTAAAACGGGTGTGGGAACCATTGTCGCAGAGGGCAAAGAAATACGTGAATTTGATGGTCATCAGTATGTGATGGAGCGTTCTTTGGTTTCTGATGTCTCTCTCGTCAAAGCGTGGAAGGCGGACAAAGCGGGTAATCTGGTGTATCGCAAAACCGCGCGTAATTTCAATCCGAATGTCGCTATGGCGGGAAAAATCACCGTAGCCGAGGTGGAAGAATTAGTTGAGATTGGTGAGATTGATCCTGATGATGTGCATACACCAGGTATCTTTGTGCAACGTATCGTTGTCAACACCGCACCTGAGAAACGTATCGAACAACGTACAGTGCGCCCATCAAATTAAGATCAGGAGAGCAAACATGGCATGGAATCGTGATGAAATGGCTGCACGTGCAGCGTTGGAATTGCAAGATGGTTATTACGTCAATCTGGGTATCGGATTGCCGACCTTGGTTGCTAATCATGTGCCGCAAGGGATGGAGGTTTGGCTGCAATCTGAGAATGGTTTGCTCGGCATTGGACCATTTCCGACGGAAGATGAAGTGGACGCCGATTTAATTAATGCAGGCAAGCAAACGGTAACGACCTTGCCTGGCTCATCTATTTTTAGTTCCGCTGACTCTTTCGCCATGATTCGTGGCGGAAAAATTAATCTGGCGATATTGGGCGCCATGCAAGTTAGTCAAAAGGGTGATCTCGCAAACTGGATGATTCCCGGCAAAATGGTTAAAGGCATGGGTGGAGCGATGGATCTCGTGGCGGGTGTAGGTCGCGTTGTAGTGTTAATGGAGCATGTCGCTAAAGGTGATGCCCACAAGATTCTGAATCAGTGTAATTTGCCGTTGACAGGTGTTGGTGTTGTCAACAGAATCATCACCGATCTTGGTGTTATCGACGTAACGCCACAAGGTCTGAAGTTGGTTGAATTGGCTTCAGGTGTGACGGTTGATGAGATTGTTGCGAAAACAGAACCAGCTTTAGACATCTCAGCATTTTCTTGATTGTTGCAATAAAAGGGCATGGTTTGCTGTGTGTGCAAACGTGTCAAACATAAAAGCCGACAGCGATTGTCGGCTTTTTTTATGTTGATGCTGATGCTCAGGAGGTGGCGGGAATATCTCTTACGACAGATCTGTTGATATTGCTGAAGAAAACAAGGCAATATCCTCCGAAATCAATGATATTCAGATCAGTGTTCGTTACAATAGCCGCTTGCACAGCGAGAAACATTTAACTACCGAGGAGTTCTTATGCAAGCCAGACGACAATTCGTTCAGTGCCTATCGCCAACCGGACTGCATTGGATGTCCTATCAAGAATGGGGCGATAGATCGAATCCCGAGGTCTTGGTGTGCGTGCATGGGCTGGCTCGCGTCTCGGACGATTTTGATGCGTTGGCGAAAAATTTATCAGATCGTTATCGCGTCATCTGTCCTGATGTAGTCGGCCGAGGTGCTTCCGAGCGTTTACGCAATCCGATGCATTACCAGATTCCTCAGTATGTGAGTGATATGGTGACTTTGTTGGCACGTCTTGATGTCGAGCAAGTTGACTGGTTTGGCACCTCGATGGGAGGCCTGATTGGTATGGGTATTGCTTCCCTTGAGGGGAATCCGATCCGAAAATTGATTCTGAATGATGTTGGACCAGCACTTAACCCTGTCGCCTTGGCAAGAATTGGTGATTACGTTGGGCAAGGTGTTGCCTTTGATCGGTTTGATGAGGCGTTGGCCTACATTAAAGCGATATCGCAACCCTTTGGAGCGCACACTGATGTGCAATGGGAAAAACTCGCACGCGATGTGTTGCGCCAAAATGAAGCGGGTCAGTGGGTGAAACACTATGATTTGGGGCTAGGTTTGCCGTTTAAATCGGTAACGGCAGAACAGGCTGCCGCAGGCGAAGCGATGTTGTGGGCGGCTTATGATGCGATCAAAAGCAAAACCTTGGTGGTGCGCGGAGAATATTCCGATTTGTTATCGATGGAAACAGCGATAGAAATGACAAAGCGAGGACCATGTGCCAGTTTGGTTCAGATTCCGGGCGTGGGGCATGCACCGACCTTTGTCAGTGACGAGCAGATTGCGATTGCACGCAATTTTTTTCTGGGTCATGCATGAGGTAGTGGCATTGGCTGATTAAAAGCACGCTGAGACGGTGGGGCGACACGCCAATAAGAGCAAGAGAATTTGCAATAACAGCAGTCGATGAGCAGTTGTTGAGCAGTAGGTGTTAAAAGAACGTGAGAAGAGTAGAACATGGAAATTAAAAGATTGCACGTAGGCCAGCGTTTATCCGAAGTCGCTATTCACAACGGTGTTGTGTATTTAGCGGGGCAAATCCCGGAGATTCCAGGGAACGATATCAGCGGCCAGACTGCTGAAGTCTTAGGGCATATCGATCGCTTATTGCAAGAGG
This sequence comes from Undibacterium sp. MH2W, assembly GCF_049340215.1. NCBI lineage: Bacteria > Pseudomonadati > Pseudomonadota > Betaproteobacteria > Burkholderiales > Oxalobacteraceae > Undibacterium > Undibacterium sp. MH2W. The sequence continues at coordinate 948,733 of NZ_JBMPPA010000001.1, forward strand.
CGGGCAGCGATAAAACACGAATTCTGTCATGTCAGATTTATTTGAAGGATATCGCCCTGATAGGTGAGATGAATCGCGTATGGGATGAATGGGTCGCGCCGGGAAATTCACCGCCACGGGCAACTGTCGAGGCAAAATTAGCAAACCCAGATTGGTTAATTGAAGTTGTTGTGACCGCAGCACAAAAGTAAAGATTGATATGGTATCGAGCTCCACTTCGGCATCAGTATCACAATTGACTGATGGCCTCTCAGACGCTGATAAAGAACGCGTGATGACCGCGTTGGAGTTTGTCACGCCCCATTACACTGATCGACATGTGATCACAGGTCAAAATGCCCTCCAATTTGTGGTTGGGGTGGTGTCGACACTGGCGATGCTGAGAACCGATGTGGATTCAAGAATTGCCGCCTTGTTGTTTGAATTGCCGGAATTGTGTCCGGCAATTGCGCCGCAAATTGAAGTCCTGTTCGGGAAAGAAATTGCTGATCTCGTTACCGGAATTCGTCGTTTAATGAAGCTGCGAGAGGCGGCGCTTACCCAGCACGAGACGGGAAAAGGGAAGGACGCCGCAGAAAAAGCCGCCACGCAAATGGAGACCCTTCGCAAGATGGTACTTGCGATGGCGACGGATATGCGTGTGGTACTCGTGCGGCTTGCCTCGCGCGTGACCACGTTGCGTTATTTTGCTGAGATAAAACGTGAGGATGGGTCTTCCAAGCAATACGCGAGTGAGACCATGGATCTGTATGCGCCATTGGCAAATAGACTCGGTGTTTGGCAATTAAAGTGGGAATTAGAAGACTTGTCATTTCGTTTTCTGGAGCCGGAGCAATACAAGCGTATTGCCAAAATGCTTGAAGAAAAACGGGTCGAGCGTGAGAGCTTTGTCGTCAGTGCGATCGCGCGTTTGAATGCTGAGTTGAAAATCGCGGGCGTCAAAGCAGAGGTGAGTGGTCGTCCCAAGCACATCTACAGCATCTGGAAAAAGATGAAAGGCAAGTCGGTTCATTTTGATGAACTTTATGATGTGCGCGCTTTTCGCGTTATCGTAGATGATATAAAAGATTGCTACACCGTATTGGGTATCGTTCATAACGCTTGGGCGCCGCTGCCAAAAGAGTTCGATGATTATATTTCTCGACCAAAACCCAATGGTTATAAATCGCTCCATACGGTCGTTGTCGTAGAGGATGGTCGCCCCCTCGAAGTGCAGATTCGTACGCGAGAAATGCACCAATTTGCGGAATATGGTGTGGCGGCCCATTGGCGCTATAAGGAAAGTGGTGGTTCTAACTTTACTGCCCAAGAGTACGACGAGAAAATTGCCTGGCTTCGACAACTTTTGGCATGGAAGACGGATATTGCTGATGCAGTTGTTGAGCATGAGGAAGTGCAACGGGAATGGGTGGAGAAGCTCAAGGCGGCGAGTCTCGATGATCGAATTTACGTGTTGACACCGCAGGCGAGAGTGATCGAGTTGCCTTGTGGTGCGACGCCGGTTGATTTCGCTTATCAACTCCATACTGATGTGGGGCATCGCTGCCGTGGCGCGCGCGTCGATAGTGTGATGGTGCCATTGAACACGCGGTTGAAGAATGGTCAGACAGTCGAGATTATTACGCTCAAGGCAGGTTCGCCACAAACAGGGCCGTCGAGGGATTGGCTGAGTCCTGAATATTCGGTCAGTACTCGTACTCGAAGTAAGATCCGTGCTTGGTTCAACGCGATTGACCAGCAGGAAACGCTGACGCATGGACGTTCGCTGGTAGAGAAGACGTTGCAGCGCGAAGGTAAGACAGCAGTCAATCTGGAAGAGCTGGCGCGCAAGTTAGGGTTTGCTGCATTGGATGAGTTCTTTCTCTCTGTTGGCAAGGATGAATTCAGTCTGCGTCAGATTGAAACGGTCTTGCGTGATAGTGCGCCAGTGGAAGAACCCGATGAGTTTGTAGCGAATAAGAGTCGTGCCTCCAGTGTGACCCAAGGAGCCAAGTCGGGCGTCCTTGTTGTGGGAACGGATGGTTTGATGACGCAGTTAGCGCGTTGTTGTAAGCCTGCGCCGCCAGACACGATTGTTGGATTTGTGACGCGAGGAAAGGGTGTTTCTATCCATCGCTTAACGTGTAAAAATTTTGCTGAAATGCGAAATAAAGCCCCAGAGCGCGTTATTCAGACGACGTGGGGCGAGCAGGTAAAAGATACTGTGTATCCGGTCGATATCTTCGTCATGGCGCAAGATAGGCAGGGTTTGCTGCGGGATATTTCAGAAGTGTTTTCGCGTGAAAAAATAAATGTGATTGGTGTCAATACACAAAGTGCGAAATCACAAGCGAGAATGTCTTTTACGGTTGAAATTGGCGGAACAACGCAATTGCAGAAAGCGTTGACCATTATTCGAGAGGTAAGTGGGGTGCAGGAGGTTCGACGCCAATAGGCGGCCGTGGGTGACGTATGATGCATATCATTTTTTTCGCTTGATCCTCAAATGAGAAAAAAGTCGCCCGAGGGGCTAGTAATTTGTTGAATGGTTCTGCTATACTCTCGTTTCTTTAGACGCGTAGCTCAGCTGGTTAGAGCACTACCTTGACATGGTAGGGGTCGTTGGTTCGAGTCCAATCGTGTCTACCATAGAATTAGTAATACCTTAGATAAGAGCGAGAAAGGCATCCTGGTTATGACACCGCGAACTACCACGCAAATGGTTTGGGAGCGACTCTAGTCGAGGATCTTTTTCGTCGGTATTAAATGTGAAAAAGCACGGCTAGCCGTGCTTTTTTTTCGTCTGCGTTTTTTAAAATCCCTTTTTTAGCAAACTTCTTTCTCTTTGGAGAGTGATATGGTCTCAGTAAAACTTCCTGATGGTTCGCAACGACAATTCGATGCGCCGGTAACGGTTGCACAAGTTGCAGCTAGCATTGGTGCGGGTCTCGCTAAGGCGGCACTGGCTGGTCGCGTCGATGGTAAGTTGGTCGACACGTCCTTTCTCATTGAGAATGATGTTGAGCTGGCTATTGTGACTGATAAAGACGCCGATGGCCTGGATGTGATTCGTCACTCGACAGCACATTTACTTGCCTATGCTGTCAAGGAGTTGTTTCCAGATGCACAGGTCACTATTGGACCTGTGATCGAAAACGGCTTTTATTACGATTTCTCGTATAAGCGCCCATTCACACCTGATGACTTGGTGTTGATTGAAAAGAAAATGGCTGAGTTGGCGAAGAAAGACGAGCAGGTTACTCGTAAAGTATTGCCGCGCGATGAAGCTGTTGCCTACTTTAAGTCCATCGGTGAGGCATATAAGGCGGAAATCATTGAATCTATTCCTGCAGATCAGGATGTCTCTTTGTACACTGAGGGTAACTTTACTGACTTGTGCCGCGGCCCACACGTACCGTCGACAGGTAAATTGAGAGTATTTAAGTTGATGAAGCTCGCTGGTGCTTACTGGCGTGGCGACTCTAAGAATGAGATGCTGCAGCGTATTTATGGTACTGCCTTTGCTAAGAAGGAAGACCAAGAGCAATATTTGCACATGTTGGAAGAGGCCGAAAAACGCGATCACCGTAAGTTGGGTAAGGCGTTGGACTTCTTCCATTTTCAAGATGAGGCACCTGGTCTCGTATTTTGGCATGCTAAGGGCTGGACGATCTGGCAACAAATCGAACAATACATGCGTAAGGTTTACCAAGACTGCGGTTATCAAGAAGTTAAAGGTCCTCAGATTCTGGACAGTAGCCTGTGGAATAAAACAGGTCACTGGGATAACTACAAAGACAATATGTTTGTCACTGAGTCCGAAAATCGTGCGTATGCACTCAAGCCGATGAATTGCCCTGGTCATGTGCAGATTTTTAACTCTGGCATGAAGAGCTACCGTGATCTGCCTTTGCGTTTCGGTGAGTTTGGTCAGTGTCATCGCAATGAGCCTTCCGGTGCGCTGCATGGCATTATGCGCGTTCGCGGCTTTACACAAGATGACGGCCATATTTTCTGTACAGAAGAGCAGATCCAAGACGAGGTTATCGCTTTCCACCCGCAAGCGATGAAAGTCTATAAAGATTTCGGTTTTGATAATATTGCGATTAAATTGGCATTGCGCCCTGATAATCGTATTGGTACAGATGAAATCTGGGATAAGGCAGAGGAAACACTGCGTGCCGGTTTGCGTAGCTGTGGTGTCACAGAGTGGGAAGAATTGCCGGGTGAGGGAGCGTTTTACGGTCCGAAGATTGAATATCACCTGAAAGATAGCTTGGGTCGTCCTTGGCAAGTAGGTACCATGCAGGTCGACTTCTTTATGCCTGGTCGCTTGGGTGCGGAATATGTTGCCGATGACAACAGTCGTAAAGTTCCAGTGATGTTGCACCGTGCGATTGTTGGTTCTATGGAACGTTTTATTGGCATTCTTATCGAAAATCACGCGGGTGCGTTGCCGTTATGGTTGGCACCAGTGCAAGTTTCTGTGCTGAATATCTCTGAATCGCAGGCTGAATATACGAAAGCTGTTGCAGAAAACCTGAAAAAACAAGGGTTTAGAGTAAATACTGATTTGCGTAATGAGAAAATTACATATAAAATACGCGAGCATTCTATTCAAAAATTACCTTACATCTTAGTAATTGGCGATAAAGAACGGGATGCCAACACAGTGGCTGTGCGTACGCGTGGCAATCTGGATCTTGGGGTGATGCCTCTTGATGCCTTCATTTCCCGTCTGAAAGACGAGATATCAAACAAGGTTTAACAGATCAGTCAGCAATCTCCCTTTATTAAGGGAGGTGGCACGGTGAAGATTTTTATTTTTTAAAGGAAACTGCAATAGCTACCGAAAGAACACATCGTATCAACGGTGAAGTTACCGCGCCTGAAGTGCGCTTGTCTGGCGTTGATAACGAACCTCTGGGGATCGTTAAACTGGGTGAAGCCTTCCGCTTGGCCGAAGAGGCTAATGTGGATTTGGTGGAGATTGCACCAACCGCGCAACCACCAGTTTGTCGTTTGATGGATTACGGCAAGTTTAAGTACCAAGAGCAGAAGAAAGCTCACGAAGCCAAATTGAAGCAAAAAGTCATTTTGGTGAAGGAAGTGAAATTCCGCCCAGGTACGGATGATGGTGACTACAACATCAAACTGCGTAATTTGATCAAGTTTCTTGATGATGGCGATAAAACAAAGATCACGCTGCGTTTCCGCGGTCGTGAAATGGCGCACCAAGAGATCGGTATGCGCGTGCTTGAACGCCTGAAGCTGGATCTTGAACCATATGGTCAGGTAGAGCAGTTTCCAAAGATGGAAGGTCGTCAGATGGTCATGATTCTGGCGCCGAAAAAGAAGAAGTAAGCAGTAAAATAAAGAATTTTGCGATACGCGTTGGTGCGGGTTGCGAAAGATCTGCCATGTATTGAATGGCAGATCACCATAAGTGAGAAGTAGGCATCCAAGAGTAGCGATTGTTGCTGCCACCTACCATCATATAAAATGAGGCTGTCGTAACAGACAGATAGTGCTATGCCAAAAATGAAGACGAAAAGCAGCGCAAAAAAGCGCTTCCGCGTACGTCCAGGTGGTACCGTTAAACGCGGTCAAGCTTTCAAACGTCATATCTTGACTAAGAAAACTACCAAAAACAAACGTCAATTGCGCGGTTCTGTAGGTGTTCATGACACCAACATGGTGTCCGTAATGCGCATGATGCCAACAGCTTAACCTCATACTCATTATTAAGGAGTTATTATGCCTAGAGTAAAACGTGGGGTTACAGCTCGTGCCCGTCATAAGAAAGTATTAAACCTTGCAAAAGGTTACCGTGGTCGTCGTAGTAAAGTATTCCGTATTGCTAAGCAAGCAGTTATGCGCGCTGGCCAATACGCATACCGCGATCGCCGCAACAAGAAACGCGTATTCCGCGCATTGTGGATTACTCGTATCAACGCAGCAACACGTCAACACGGTATGACTTACAGCGTGTTCATGAACGGCTTGAAAAAAGCGTCCATCGAACTCGACCGTAAAGTACTGGCAGACATGGCTGTGATGGACAAACCAGCATTTGCTGCGATTGTTAATCAAGTTAAAGCCAACCTGGCTGCGTAATTAGTTATATGTAGTCGCTTGCGGTATGGTTAACATACCGCATCCATCAAGCGGGGCAGAGGTTGATTCCTATGCCCCGTTTTGTTTTCAGCGCATTGAAAACTTGATGCAAGACGACACCAGCACGCTATGCCTTCAGAGCGCTTTTTCTGACGACTTTGCTTGATTGCTTGGATAAATTTTGTATCAGTTTTATCATTATCAGTTTGTTAGCGGGAACAACGCATGAACCCTTTAGATCAAATCGTCAGCCAGGCATGTGCTGATTTTCTTGCGGCGCCAGATGCCGCTGCGCTGGAAAATGCGAAAGCCTTATATCTCGGCAAAAGTGGCCAGATTACAGAACAAATGAAAAGTCTGGGGAAACTCGCACCAGATGAACGTAAGACACAAGGTGCGGTAATCAACGCCGCCAAAGTGCAAATTGAAAACGCGCTGACAGAGCGCCGTGATGCATTGGCTAATGCCCAACTGCAAGCACGTTTAAACGCAGAAGCCATTGATGTGACCTTGCCAGGCCGTGGCCGTGGCGTAGGGGGTATTCACCCAGTAATGCGCACATGGCAGCGTGTTGAAGAAATTTTCCGCTCGATCGGCTTTGATGTTGCCGATGGTCCAGAGATTGAGACGGACTGGACAAATTTTACCGCGCTCAACAGCCCAGAAAATCATCCTGCACGTTCCATGCAAGATACGTTCTATATCGATGGTAAAGATAGCCAAGATAAGCAGTTATTGCTGCGTACACACACTAGCCCAATGCAAGTGCGTTATGCACGGATGAACAAGCCGCCAATCAAAGTTATTGCGCCAGGCCGTACCTATCGCGTGGATAGCGATGCCACTCATTCACCGATGTTTCATCAGGTCGAAGGTTTGTGGATTGCAGAAGACATCAGCTTTGCTGATTTGAAAGGCGTCTACTTAAACTTTGTTAAAGCCTTCTTTGAAACGGATGATTTGCAGGTACGTTTCCGTCCTTCGTATTTCCCATTTACTGAACCGTCGGCTGAGATTGATATTGCGTTCGGTAGTGGTCCATTGAAAGGACGTTGGCTCGAAGTGTCGGGCTCTGGCCAGGTTCATCCAAGTGTCATTCGTAATATGGGCCTCGATCCAGAAACCTATATCGGCTTTGCTTTTGGTTCAGGTCTGGAGCGCTTAACGATGTTGCGTTATGGCGTCAACGATTTGCGCTTGTTCTACGAAGGCGACTTGCGTTTCCTGAAGCAATTCAACTAAATTTTCTGGGCGCACTGCGCTCAGGTATCTCACATTAGACGGCTGAATTATGCAATTTTCTGAAAACTGGCTTCGTACCATGGTTGATCCGAAGATGACTTCGGATGAACTCTCTCATCTGTTGACCATGTCTGGTTTAGAGGTCGAAGAAGTTGAGCCTGTGGCTCCCCCTTTTAATAATGTGGTTGTCGCGGAAATTCGCGAGATCGCTAAGCATCCCGATGCGGATCGTTTAAATATATGTCAGGTCGATGTTGGTACTGGCACGCTGTTGAATATCGTCTGCGGTGCACCGAATGCACGCGTCGGTATCCGGATTCCCTGCGCAATGGCGGGTGCAGTGTTGCCTCCAGGTGCTGACGGTAAACCATTTGAAATTAAAGTCGGCAAACTACGTGGTGTTGAATCGCAAGGTATGCTGTGCTCTGCTCGTGAATTAAAATTATCGGATGATGCTGGCGGCTTAATGGAGCTGCCAAGTGACGCACCGATTGGGCAGAATTTCCGCGACTATTACCTGCTCAATGATCTGAAATTTACGATCAAATTGACTCCTAATAAAGCAGACTGCTTGTCCGTACTGGGTGTGGCACGTGAAGTGTCCGCATTGACGGGTACACCGTTGCATTTGCCAACGACCAAAGCGATTCCAGTGACGTTGAACGAAACTTTGCCAGTCAAGGTGTCTGCACCGGATTTATGCGGTCGTTTTTGCGGTCGTGTCATTCGTGGCGTTAACGCTAAAGCGGCAACACCAGAATGGATGAAGCAACGTCTGGAGCGTAGTGGTCAGCGCCCGATTTCTGCATTGGTTGATATTTCGAATTATGTGATGCTGGAGTTAGGTCGCCCATCACATGTATTTGATCTGGATAAAATCCATGGCGCGATGGACGTTCGATGGGGTAAAGCAGGCGAGACAGTCAAGCTTCTCAATGGGAATACCGTTGCTGTCGATGAGTGGATTGGCGTCATTGCTGACGAAAAAGAAATTGAATCATTAGCCGGCATCATGGGCGGTGATTCCACTTCCGTTACGTTGGAAACACAAAATATTTATCTTGAAGCGGCTTTCTGGTGGCCGAGTGCGATCCAAGGTCGTGCACGCCGTTTCAACTTCTCGACCGATGCCGCTCACCGTTTTGAGCGCGGCGTAGACTTTGAAAACATCGTTGAGCACATCGAGCGAATTACGGCATTGATCGTCGAGATCTGCGGTGGCCCAGAGCAGGTCAAAGTCGGTCCGGTCGACGATCAAATCGTCAACTTGCCAAAGCGCCCACCAGTTAAACTCCGTACAGCGCGCGCTCAAAAAGTGATCGGCGTTCCTTTGACTGATGCGAGTATCGCTGATATTTTCACTCGTTTGAATTTGCAATTTACGCATCAAGACGGTGAGTTCTTGGTCACGCCGCCTTCTTATCGCTTCGATATCGAAATCGAAGAAGATCTGATCGAAGAAGTGGCGCGTGTCTACGGCTTTGAAAACATTCCTGCGTTGCCGCCAGTTGCTGCAAGTGCAATGTTGATTGCGCCTGAAAACAAGCGTTCTTTGTTTGCAGTGCGTCGTCTCATTGCAGATCAGGATTACCAAGAAGTCGTGAACTATAGCTTTGTCGAAGAAGCTTGGGAAAAAGACTTTGCCGGCAACGATGCACCAATTAAATTGCTGAACCCTATCGCTAGTCAGATGGGTGTGATGCGTTCCAATTTGATCGGTAGTTTGATTGCTAACGCGCGTTATAACTTGAACCGTAAAATTAACCGCGTACGTATTTTTGAGATCGGCGCCGTATATTTGCGTGATCAACAAGTCGCTGATGGTCCGTTGGCTGTCGCCGGTTACCACCAACCCAAACATCTTTCTGCACTGGCGTATGGCCCAGTTGTCGAAGAGCAGTGGGGCGCACCGCAACGGAATGTTGACTTCTTTGACGTGAAGGCTGACTTGGAAGCGTTATTTGCGCCAAAAGTTTTACGTTTCGTCAAAAACGAACATGTTGCTTTGCATCCTGGTCGCAGTGCAAGTATTGAATGCGATGGCAAACACATTGGTTTCATTGGTGAATTGCATCCACGTTTGCAACAAAAATATGACCTACCACTAGCACCGGTTGTGTTTGAGGTAGAAGTCGATGCTGTGCAGGATGTGAATGTGCCTGTGTATCGCGAAATATCGAAGTTCCAAGCAGTAACACGTGATCTGGCGCTGGTCGTAAAACAAAGTGTTTCTGTGCAAGATTTGCTGGATGTCTTTAAGGCTGAGGCGCAGAACAATGAAGCTTGTAACATTATGCAAGCCGTTGTTTTGTTTGATGAATATCGTGGTAAGGGCTTGGAAGCAGACGAAAAAAGTCTTGCATTCCGCTTTAGCTTGCAAGATACTCAAACTACCCTCCAAGACGACAGAGTTGAAATGGCAATGACTGCTCTGACGTCCGCCGCTGGTCTGAAATTTTCAGCGAAGTTGCGATAACAGCATAACTGGCATTGCCGGATAATAATTAGATGAGTTTGATAATGAATGACGTAAATTCCGCTGAATTTCAATCAGTTTTAGACGCTGACTTGAACCGTGCGATGCTCGAAGCAAGAGCTCGTTCACAGGCGGAAAAAGAATTGCCTACCTTAACCAAAGCGGAGTTGGCTGAATTGCTCTTTGAGCATGTTGGTTTAAATAAACGCGAAGCAAAGGATATGGTAGAAACTTTTTTCGATGAAATTCGTGATGCGTTGGAGCGCGGGGAGTCCGTAAAATTGTCTGGTTTTGGCAATTTTCAGTTACGTGATAAGCCGCAACGTCCCGGACGCAATCCTAAAACAGGTGAAGAAATTCCTATCACTGCTCGTCGCGTTGTTACTTTCCATGCCAGTCAAAAATTGAAAGGCATGGTAGATGATGCCAGTGGTCAACCTCTTGCTCATGCTGCTTAAAATTAGATGACTGAAATTAAGATTGAATCCGTCACTTTGCCACCCATTCCCGCAAAACGGTATTTTACGATTGGCGAGGTCAGTGAATTATGTGGCGTAAAACCACATGTTTTGCGTTATTGGGAGCAAGAATTTTCTCAGTTGAAACCAGTTAAGCGTCGCGGTAACAGACGCTATTATCAGCATCACGAAGTGTTGTTGATACGCAGAATCCGCGAACTGTTATACGAACAGGGATTTACGATTAATGGTGCGCGTAACAAGCTGCTTGCAAGCTCGGGGCGCTCAGCGTTACATATTGATGAGCCAGAAGAAATTCCGGTTAATTTGCATCAGGTTCGAGACGAATTACGAGAGATCTTGGCATTGTTGACTGTCTAACGTGTGCTCAAAAAAATACCCGGTAAGTTGTTGCTTACCGGGTTTTTTATTTGTCTTAAGCGATGCGCCTTAGTTGGCTTTTGATGGCGCGTTGCGCTTTTGGCGGCATACGACTCTCTCGCGTCGCTACGTGTTGTTCTACAACGTGGTGGGAGTCTCCGGTTTTAAAGACGCTCACAGCGACGCTCAATTCAATTGCTTGGCTTTCTAGCTTATCAGTTGACTTTGTTGCTTGCTCTACCAAGCTTGCATTGTGTTGCGTGATTTCATCGATGCTACTGATGGCATCATTAACGTTGGAAATGCCCGCGCTTTGTTCTTGACTTGCATTACTAACGTGTTTGATCAAATCCGTTACCTGTTCAACATTTTCAGCAATTTCACGCATTGTTTTGCCAGCACTGTTGATCATGTTGCTACCGTTTTGAATTGCTTCTCCGGACGAAACGATCAGGCCTTTGATTTCTTTCGCGGCGTTCGCACTGCGTTGCGCCAGGTTTCTCACTTCACTTGCGACCACTGCAAAACCACGTCCTTCCTGACCTGCTCGAGCAGCTTCAACGGCCGCATTGAGGGCAAGAATGTTGGTTTGAAACGCAATACCATCCATCACGCCAATAATCTCCGAAATCTTACGTGATGTAGTTGTGACTGTTTGCATGGTCTCAATTGCCTTGTCCATGACCAGCAACCCCTGTTGCACTGAGTCTGCGGAAGAATTGATCAATGAACCAGCTTGAGACAAGTTGCTCGCATTTTCTTTGATGGTGCTCGTCAACTCTTCGACAGAACTCGCGGTCTGCTGTAAAGCGCCTGCTTGATGCTCAGTGCGGCTCGCGAGGTCGATGTTTTCTTCATGGATTTCTTTCGCGATACTGTTGACGTTTTCAGCGCCTGTGCGAATATTGTTGACCAAATTGCTGAGACCTTGGTTCATTCTGCTGACAGCGTTAATCAGGTCAGCGAGTTCATCTTTGCCATCGCTGGATGAGGTGTGCTGCAAGTCACCCGCCGCCGTTTTTTCGATTGCTGTTGTGAGAACGCCGATGTCGCGAGCGAGTGAAACATAGATGCCTAGCAAGAAGTAACAAGCCAGTAAGACCAATGCAATAATCGCGCTAAACATGCGCAGTATTTTTTGATTGATTTCGTGAACATGCGCCTCGAGGCGAGCGTTCACTTGCTTCATCATCGTGGTTTCTGACTCATTGAGCTTATCGAGGCTCTCTTGACCAGCGGCGACGAACGCCAAGCCTGAACTTTGATTGACGGATGCTAGCACTTCGTCTTGTGCGCGCTCAAGGAATTTCAGACCAACACCCAGGTTAGTTCTGAGCGGTTCTAGGATACTCTTGTACGACGGGTTTTCTTTTTCAATTGATTGCGTTTGCTCAGTGAGTTGCTTGATTTCCTGCCGGGCGAGCATCTGCGTCGAATTGAGTGTAACGTCTTCGCCTGCTTCAAATAGGCCACTGTCAATATAGGCCGCACCACGGGCTGCCATGATGGCTAATTTCTCAACAATCGATGGGATATTGTTGAGATAAATACCGGCGAGTTCATGTGTCGTGAAATCGCTGTCGAGGGCCAATTTACTTGTGTAAGCGATGTTGATGATTTTTTCATTCAGAACATCAATGATTTGGGTGTATTGAACGAAGCTCTCAGCTGCTTTCAGGCCGGCCTGCTTGGCGTTGGCACCTTGCCATAATTTCTTGAGTTCATCTGATGTGGATTTATTGCTGAGTTTGTCGATGTCCTTTTCCACGGCAGCTTTGGTCACGCCGATTTTGTCTGCAACTTGTTTATTTCCTGTCAGTTGCATGTGCATGAAGGCACGATATTTTCTCAGTTCAGTTTGTAATAATTTGAATTCATGGATTTGCTGTATCGCTACTTGTTTGTCTCTAGTAGCTGCTACTTCCGCTTGCATTTCGCTAAAAAGGAGAGCGACAACGACAAAAAGAGGGATTGCAAAGGCGGTCGCGACCAGCACGACTTTGTGACTGATGCGAAAACCTTGCATCAGACGAACAGCGGGCGAGATGAGATTGAGCACGATATGAGGAAGCCTAAAATAAAGCGATTGAAAAAGCTTGATTTAAAGCAAGATTAATCCTCAAATGTGACGCAGTTATGACGGTTGTGACTATTTGTAAGTATGTTGTCAGCGAGAAGGTGTTTCTTGAAAAAAAGCTTATCAATTTTGATTGATAAGCAATAAACGCGGTTACCGCGATCTCACTTTCGTCGATGATTCTTTTCATGCATGAAACATCACGCCGTGGGCCCTGACGGCATGATGGAAAATTTTCGTCTGCATCGACAAAGTGAGACTCAGCGATAACGCATCGGTGTACTACCTAGAATTGCTTGGAAATAAGAGAAGTGCTGACCACACTGAAACAGACTGGCAGCGGTGTCTGGAAGTGCCGTCTCAATTGCTTGAGCTGCACGAACCGGAATTACGTTGATAGTGATTTTCACCGCTATCAGGTATTTCTGGCGAAGAAAAAGGGCTTAACAATCATGTTAAGCCCTTTAATTTGGCTCCCCGACCTGGACTCGAACCAGGGACCTGCGGATTAACAGTCCGTCGCTCTACCGACTGAGCTATCAGGGAATAGAAGGTCATCTCTTCGTTAAACTTTTTTGTAGTGATTTTTTATTAAGTTCACTACGTACTTCGAATTCTGTGGCTCCCCGACCTGGACTCGAACCAGGGACCTGCGGATTAACAGTCCGTCGCTCTACCGACTGAGCTATCAGGGAACAGAGACAAAGATTATAAGCGTCGAACCATTACTTGTCAACGGCTCGACGCTGTTTCAATTACAAAACCTTCGCAATCGACGCGATCACTTGGTCGATATTTTTGTTGTTCAATGCAGCAACGCAAATACGGCCGGTGTCGACAGCGTAGATAGAATTGTTTTCGCGTAGCGCACCGACTTGTTCTTTCGTCAGACCAGAATAAGAGAACATGCCGCGTTGTTGCATCACAAAGCCGAAGTCATGTGCTGGCGCTTGGGCTTTTAATTTCTCGACGAACGCTTGGCGCATGTCACGAATACGTACGCGCATGGCGGCTAATTCTTCTTCCCACAACTGACGCAGTTCTGGTGTGGCGAGAACTGTCGCGACGACCTGACCACCATGTGATGGCGGGTTAGAGTAGTTGGTACGGATGACGCGCTTTAATTGCGACATAATCCGTGCTGCTTCTTCTGCGCTACCGGCAGCGATGCTTAATGCACCAACGCGTTCGCCGTATAAAGAGAAGGATTTGGAAAACGAGTTAGAGACAAACAACGCACCACCAGCCTCAGCAAAGCGACGAACCACTTTGCCGTCTGCTTCGATACCGTCGCCGAAGCCTTGGTAGGCCATGTCGAGGAATGGAACCAGGCCGCGGGTGGTCACTACGCTGATCACTTGTGTCCATTGGTCGTCAGTGAGGTCGGCACCCGTTGGATTATGGCAGCAGGCATGTAACAGCACGATGGAGCCAGCAGGCATCGTATTGAGTGCTTCTAACATGCCACTGAAATTCACGCCGCGTGTCGCTGGATCATAGTAAGGGTAGGCATTGACTTTAAAGCCAGCGGATTCAAACAATGCGCGGTGATTTTCCCAACTTGGGTCACTGATCCAGACTTCGGAGTTAGGCGAGAAACGTTGCAGGAAGTCTGCGCCCAATTTGAGCGCACCAGTACCGCCGATTGCTTGTGCAGTAATTGCACGTTTTTCAGTAACGACAGCGCTGTCAGCACCAAAAACCAATTCCTGTACTGCTTTATCGTAAGCAGCCAGTCCCTCGATAGGCAAATAAGTACGTGGTGCGTACTTTTCGATCAGAATAGCTTCCGCTTTTTTGACGCATTCGAGCAAAGGCACTTTTCCGTTGTCGTCGTAATAAACGCCAACACCCAGATTCACTTTGGCTGGGTTTTGATCCGCGTTAAACGCTTCAGTAATACCCAAAATCGGGTCGCGGGGAGCCATTTCGATGGCGGAGAACAGGGGGGAGGAGGCAAGAGCGGTCATCGTGATAATATGAGTAGTTGTCTGTCGTTGACAGAGAAGGTTGGTATGATTGAGTAATTAGCAAAGTAATAGCAGTGCAACACATAAAACTTACGCAAAAAATTTCAGGCCAGATCAGCCGGAGATGACGGTGTGGATAACACCAGTGGCATAACATTGCGCAGGGGTATGTCGCAAAAGGGCCTGTTTGGGTAAGTTCTATGACAGCCTCATATTTTAGCAAAGGTAAGAGCATCATGGCGGTAGCACCAGTGAATTCAGTCGCTTTATCTGAGACTTTAGACGAATCAAAGTTTATTTCTTTTCCAAACTCAGCGTTTCAGCTGTATCAAATGTTTGAACCAGCAGGTGATCAGCCTGCGGCGATCGCTAAATTGGTGGAAGGTATCGAGGATGGTCTGTTTTTCCAGACATTACTTGGGGTAACAGGTTCTGGTAAAACTTACACCATGGCAAACGTCATCGCTCGTACTGGGCGTCCTGCTATCATTTTTGCACCGAACAAGACGCTGGCAGCACAGCTGTACAGCGAATTCCGAGAATTTTTCCCACGAAATGCCGTGGAGTATTTCGTTTCTTACTACGATTACTATCAACCTGAGGCTTATGTTCCTCAGCGAGATTTGTTTATTGAGAAAGATTCGGCAATCAATGAGCACATTGAGCAGATGCGCTTGTCGTGTACTAAGTCGCTGATGGAGCGACGCGATGTCATTATCGTGGCGACAGTGTCTGCCATTTACGGTATTGGTAATCCGAGCGAATACCACAAGATGATTTTGACTTTGCGCACCAAAGACAAAGTAAGTCAGCGTGACGTGATCGCTCGCTTGATTCAGATGCAGTATTCACGGAACGAGGTCGATTTTGCCCGTGGTACGTTCCGAGTCCGCGGTGACACCATCGATATTTTTCCGGCCGAGCACGCTGAATTGGCAGTGCGGGTAGAAATGTTTGACGATGAGATTGAAAATTTACAATTGTTTGACCCATTGACAGGCAGGATCAAGCAAAAAATTGCGCGATTTACCGTCTACCCTGGTTCTCATTACGTTACGCCGAGAGAAACGGTCTTGCGTGCTATTGAAACCATTAAAGAAGAATTGCGCGAGCGTCTCGATTTCTTCCGACGCGAAAACAAGCTAATCGAAGAGCAACGTATTGAACAGCGTACTCGATTTGATCTTGAAATGATGGCGGAAATTGGTTTTACCAAAGGTATTGAGAATTACTCGCGGCATTTGAGTGGTGCGAAGCCAGGAGAGCCACCGCCGACCTTAATCGATTATCTTCCCCCAGATGCCTTGATGTTCCTTGATGAGTCGCATGTATTGACTGGGCAATTGAATGGTATGTACAACGGTGACCGAGCGCGTAAAACCAACTTGGTGGATTATGGCTTTCGCTTGCCCTCCGCATTAGATAATCGTCCATTAAAATTTGCAGAATTTGAGAGTAAATTGCGGCAGACCGTGTTTGTTTCTGCGACGCCGGGGGACTATGAACATCAGCATGCCGACCAAACAGTCGAGCAGGTGGTGCGTCCGACGGGCTTAGTGGATCCTGAGATTGAAGTACGTCCTGCATTGACGCAGGTGGATGATCTCATGGGAGAGATCAGCGATCGCATCAAAAAGAATGAACGTGTATTGGTCACGACACTGACGAAGCGCATGTCAGAACAACTGACTGAATTTTTAGGTGAGAATGGGATCAAGGTTCGTTACCTGCATAGCGATATTGATACCGTCGAACGAGTCGAGATTATCCGTGATTTGCGCCTTGGTACTTTTGACGTTCTTGTAGGGATTAACTTGCTGCGTGAGGGCTTGGATATTCCTGAGGTGTCCTTGGTGGCGATTCTTGATGCCGACAAAGAGGGCTTTCTGCGTTCTGAGCGCAGTTTGATTCAAACCATTGGACGTGCTGCCCGTAATTTGCACGGTAAAGCGATTTTATACGCCGATAAAGTGACTGATTCGATGAAGCGTGCAATCGGAGAAACTGAACGCCGACGGACGAAACAGCTTGCATTTAATCAGGCAAACAATATTACGCCGACGGGTATTCGTAAGCAGATTAAAGACATCATTGATGGCGTCTACAATGCGCAGGAAGCCAAAGAGGACTTGGCGATTGCGCAAGAACAGGCGAAATACGAAATGATGGGAGAGAAACAGATAAGTCGCGAAATCAAACGATTAGAAAAGCTCATGCTTGATCACGCGAAAAATCTGGAATTTGAGAAAGCAGCACAAGTCCGCGATCAGCTTGGCCATCTCAAGGATTTGCTATTTGGTGCGGGTGGTCACGACGTCATCGGTGTGATCGCTGGAAAGTAGGTGTCACGCGAGTAATTGGCAGATGGGAACGTATTGATCAATGCGTTCCCAGTATGCTGCCTGCGAATTGGTGCGGCTAATTGGTGGGGCATTACCCCGTCAATGTTTTACCTACTAAGCGACGCTGATTTGCTCAGGGGCTTTGATGCAAATTTGATTGCGTCCACCTTGTTTAGCTTGATAAAGCATGGCATCAGCTTGTAAGAAAAGATCGTTCTCTGTTTTAAAACTCGGAAAGTCTGCAACACCACCGCTAAAACTAAAATGTCTTATTTCATCAGCAGTCACTTCAAAGGCGATTTTGCCGAATGCCTCGCGCATCGCATCGAG
This sequence comes from Undibacterium sp. MH2W, assembly GCF_049340215.1. NCBI lineage: Bacteria > Pseudomonadati > Pseudomonadota > Betaproteobacteria > Burkholderiales > Oxalobacteraceae > Undibacterium > Undibacterium sp. MH2W. Next base: position 966,105 of record NZ_JBMPPA010000001.1, read on the forward strand.
CTTTTGTTTTCCTTGTTCGAGATCGCAATCCCAGAAAACGGCAACGAACTCTTCGCCGCCAAACCGGCTCAAGAGGTCATACTCGCCGAGTTGAGAGGATAAGACTAATGACAAGCGCTTAATGACGATATCACCGAAGTAGTGGCCCCAGGTATCGTTAATTGTCTTGAATTTATCGATATCGATAACGCCGTAAGCCAATGGCTTTTCCATTCGCGCGGCACGACGAATCATATCAAGGGCTTTGTTCTGTAAGCCGACCTTATTCAAGAGACCTGTTGCACGGTCTCGGCTAATCAAGTCTTTGCTAGCGCGGATTTTATTAATTCTGTTGAGCAGTTGGCGTGTCAGGACGTCGCTGTCTGTTGCATTTAAAATTTCATCGAAACCACTATCCAAGGCCTTACGCGCCAAGCGCGGTTCTGGCTTGTCTTGGAGCATGATAATTTCGCGGCCTGGATCAAACTCAATATTTTTCTTCAACACGCGAACAAGTGCTTCGGTATTGAGGTACTGGGTTTCATTGATTAACACGATATCGGGTTGTGTTTCTTTTACACGCAAATGCAAAGAGCGCGCATCGAAGCATTGGATCATGTCGACGCCGTGCTGGGTCAGCATATCGGTGTCTAGTGGCGCATTGTCACCGAGATAAATGATGGTGTTCGAGTCTCCGCGCTTGTGCCGTCCAAATAGATTAAACAGTTTATCGACCAGCATGTCGTTCGTGATTGGCTTCTCGGCATAAGCAAGGCAATTACTCTCGACAAGCTTTTGTTGCAATAAGAAACGCTCACCTTGGCGGACGGTTTGTAAATAGACGTAGTTTTGATTTGCTGGCAGTCGTTGTAGCAGGTCACTCAGGAACATCGTTTGTCGACGTTGTTGTGACATGTCATTTTGCATGTTGTAGAGCACATCAAGATCAATGACAAACAGATCATTACCCTCCGAACTCTCAACGGCGGTGACAAAGTCGCTCATTTGGTCAAAAAACAAAATATCAAAGTCATACTTGTGAGCACACAGTAAGAGCTCGTCTTTATTGTCTTTGATGAAAAAAGTCTGTGAAAGTAACAGTACCTTGTTCTTGAATAGTGACACCACTTCAGGCATTTTGTCTCCGTGTACTCTTTGCCACATTAACGGGACACAATAGCCCGTGTTGCTCAGATGAATTTTAAACGAATTTATTCTCTTACCGTTGCTCTTAAGCAGAAAAAATGATGAACAATAGCAAATTGCTGTTGGTTTTAGTGCAATAAGTGGAGAAGAGGCACAATCGCCGCGATTATTCTATTTTTAAAGATTTTTTGATAACACTTTGGCCGATGTAGTACCCCGTCATTACCGCCATGTGCCGGTTTCATCTGACAATGCATTGCTGCTTGTAGATGGTTGTTACATCGTTATTTCAACCACTCCATCAGCACGTTTCAACGCACTACGTGTCATTAGTGTTGAGATGGATGATGCGTGGTTAAACGATCAACAATGAACCGGAGATAACATGAAACAGAAAAAAATATTGATGTTAGTAGGTGACTTTGTCGAAGACTATGAAGTCATGGTCCCATTTCAAACTTTACTAGCGGTTGGACATCAGGTCCATGCTGTGTGCCCAGATAAGCGTGCGGGTGATTTTGTGATGACGGCTATCCATGATTTTGAAGGGCATCAAACCTATACAGAAAAACCAGGGCATCGGTTTGCGATTAACTTTGATTTTGCCAATGTCGATGAACAGTCCTATGACGCACTAGTGATTCCCGGAGGTCGCGCACCCGAATATTTGCGGCTTAATCCCCGTATTATCGCAATCACGAGGCACTTCGCAGAAACGAAGAAGCCGATCGCTGCCGTGTGTCATGGTGCACAAGTGTTAGCTGCCGCTAACGTGCTTGAGGGTGTGCGCTGTTCTGCCTATCCAGCGTGTCGATTTGAAGTGGAAGCGGCGGGAGGGATTTACGCTGATATCGCCGTTACGGATGCGGTGACTGACAACAATTTCGTCACCGCGCCAGCGTGGCCTGCGCATCCTGCATGGCTCGCGCAGTTCTTTGTATTGCTTCAATCTTAGGTCGTCAGGGCACCGACAGCGGGGCAGATCATCCAGCCTGTCTCGCTATTTCTTTTATTGGTGCATTTGAGATGGCTTTCGTCCTTCAATGACGATGTCAAAATAATCATCTCCATATCGGAATCTGTTTTTGAGTGTATGCAAATTGCTATGCAAAACGGTCACTCCCCGTATAATGGGTTGGAATCATTCCGACTAGATAACATTGATCGACGGAGACACGATGTGTGAGATTTTTGTAAAAGCAGATCCAAGCTTATATGAATCAAAAGCGCGTTCGCTAAGATTGCACGGCGTCGTCACTTCAATTCGCCTAGAAACCTTGTTTTGGAATACCCTGCAAGAGATCGCTCAGCGTGACGGGATGACGACCAATCAATTGGTCACGAAGTTATATGATGAGCTGAGCGTTCATCGCGGTCATATCGATAACTTCGCATCGTTTTTACGTGTTTGCTGCTTACGTTATACGTCCCTCATGCTGGAAGGGGCGATCCCCTCTGATCAACATGTATCGCTTGCGGGATTTTCCGTTTCACATTCCTCATCGCCCCCCTTACTTTCTTAGCGGACGCATGGCGCTTGATGCGCATAGGCCATGCGTCCGCTGTCTGCATTCATTGCGACAATCTGTTTTGCATTGTTTTATTGATAAATGGATGATCATGAAAACTGCTTTGCTTGTTATCGATGTGCAACGAGGTTTATTTGACGCGGAGCCACGTCCATATGATGCCGATGCTGTCGTTGCGCGCATCAATGCACTCAGTGAGCGAGCGCGATATGCGGGTGCTGCTGTTATTTTTGTGCAGCATGAAGAACTCGAGTCCGGTCTTGTCTTTGGCACGAAAGCCTGGCAGTTAGAGAAAAATCTCATGGTGGAAGAGGGGGATGTGATTTTGCGTAAGACAACACCCGATTCGTTCCAGCGAACAGAATTACTTGAATTATTGTTGGTGCGCGGAATTGAACAGCTTCTGGTTTGTGGCTATGCGAGCGAATTCTGTGTTGATACCACCACACGCCGTGCCGCAGCGCTCGGATTTCCGGTTATTCTCGTAGCTGACGCGCACACAACGCATGACAAGGCACACGCACCAGCGTCCACGATTGTTCAGCACCACAACGCGACGTTGTCCTCTATTCGTAGCTTTGGTCCTGTTATCCGCGCGGTTGTCAGTGAGCAGATTGTGTTTGATGTAACCGTATAAAGTCTGAACCGTGAGGGTTGTTTCATGGAAACAATATGCTGGTCTTTATGGTTTGTAGGCAGTTGTAGGTAGTGATAGGTTGTCGGTGTTTTTATTAAAAGTCGTTTGTAGTTGGTATAGAAAGGTGGTTGTTTCATGAGGTTCGCAATGAAGTAAATTTTTAAATATAAGATGGAGACAAGGATGGATCGACTAAAAGGACACGCTGCAAGCGTGCGCAATACCGTGAGTATCAGTGGTGGCAATGAAACAGAAGTGAGTACCATGCATATCGCTATTTTTCAGGTGGGCGATAAGCAAGTAACGCTGAAATCAAAAGAACCCGTGTTGATTAATGAAGGTAATGAAGTCGTTTTAGCTGGTACCGACAAGAGTGGCGTTTTTAATGCCCTGGCATACAAAAACTGCGTGACGGGCGCCGAAGGAAATGCAGGGTGGTTCGGACGCATGCTGTTTGGCTTATTTTTCCCGATTGTCAGCGTGGTTGTCTGGCGAACTTTTCCTGGTGCTTCATTCAGCCTTTTCCCCAAATTAATTGCGAGCGTCTTTTTCTGTGGCGGCATTTACATGCTGGCCAGTGGCGCTAATGTCTTCCGTGCGATGAATATCCTAAAAGAACCCGCGGTCTAGCACGCTTTTTCGCACCTCAAACAATAAAAAATCCGCACATGAAGCAACGTCATGTGCGGATTTTTTCTTTCGCGGTTGCCCGCTTTTACGCTTGATTAATCGTTGGCGACACGTTTTGCAATGTGGGCCAATGCTTCTTCGACCTGATCAATCAGAATCAAACACAAGTCGCCTTCACCTAAGCGGTCCATAGCGAGATCAATCGCAATAAACTCACCATTGATTTCGTCGATACGTGTCGTTTTACTTGCGCCTTTTAAGCCTTCACGGAGCAGGGCAACCACTTCACCATCCGCGCGACCACGCTGGCATTGATCTTGGTACAGAATCACGTCATCGAAGGACTCGCCGAGAATCTCCGTTTGTTGACGAATATCTTGATCACGTCGATCGCCTGCACCGCTAATAACGACCGAGCGACGTTTGGCTGGCATGGTTTCAACGGCTTTGACCAACGCCAGAATAGCATCTGGGTTATGGCCGTAGTCAGCAATCAGCGTTGCGCCGCGATAATTGAACACATTAAATCGACCCGGCGCGTTATCGGCTTCATTCGCAAAAGTTTTCAGGCCTGCGCGGATGTGTTCCCAACTGATGCCTGCTGCCCATGCCGCTGCAACCGATGCCATGACATTTTCTACTTGGAAGCCAATGGTTCCTTGGCGGGTAATTGGAATATCTGCCAAAGGAATGGTCTCACGCAATTTACCTTCCGCAGCGACGAGATTACCGTTATCGACATACACCGCACGTTTTCCTTGGGCGCGATGTGCGGCAATCACTGCCAGCTGTTTATCTGCAGCAAAGAAAATAACCGGCGAAGGACAATTGGCAGCCATGTTAGCCACGATAGGGTCTGCTGCATTCAATACGGCATAACCATTGTCGGCGACGTTTTGGACGATGACGCGCTTGAGGACGGCAAGATCTTCAACCGTCGTGATGTAGTTGAGCCCTAAATGGTCACCGGAGCCAATATTGGTAATGACCGCCACTTGGCAGCGATCATAAGCGAGGCCTTCGCGTAATACGCCACCCCGTGCTGTTTCAAACACAGCGGCATCGACGTCAGGATGAGACAAAACGTTGCGTGCGCTGCGTGGTCCGCTGCAATCGCCACTATCGATTTGGCGTCCTTCAACATACACGCCGTCAGTGTTGGTCATGCCGGTGCGCAAGCCACTCGCTGTCATCAAATGAGCGATTAAGCGAACAGTCGTTGTTTTACCGTTTGTACCCGTGACTGCGATGATAGGAATACGACCATCGTCGCCTTCATCGAACATGGCATCGATAATGGCTTCACCAACTGCGCGTCCTTTGCCAAAGGATGGCGAGAGGTGCATACGCAAGCCTGGCGCGGCGTTGACTTCGACGATACCGCCTTTTTGCGCTTCGATTGGTTTTAAGACGCTATCGCACACCAAATCGACACCGCAGATATCCAGGCCGACCATCTGTGCAGCCGCAATTGCGCGAGCAGCCACCTCAGGATGGACGTCATCGGTCACGTCCGTTGCCGCACCGCCAGTTGATAAGTTAGCGTTATTACGTAAAACAACGCGTTGACCTTTCGGTGGAATCGAGTCGGCTTCGAAGCCTTGTTTTGCAAGGCTAGCGAGGGCGATGTCATCGAAGCGGATTTTGGTGAGAGAAGTGGAGTGACCACTACCACGACGTGGATCCTTGTTGACCTGTTCAACCAATTCACGCACCGTTTGTTTGCCATCACCAACCACCTGCGGTGGATCGCGACGTGCGGCGGCGACCAATTTGTTGCCGATCACCAGCAAGCGGAAGTCGTTACCTGGGAGGAATCGTTCTACCAGAATATCATCACGGAATTCCGCTGCTGCATGATAGCCAGCAATGAGTTGCTCTTTTGTCGTGACGTTGACGGTAACGCCTTTGCCTTGATTGCCATCTTTAGGTTTGATGACGACTGGAAGGCCAACTTCCAAGGCTGCTTCCCATGCATCTTCAGGGCTGTGAACAGCGCGCCCCATCGGCACTGGTACGCCAGCGGCGTGCAAGAGTTTTTTCGTTAATTCTTTATCTTGCGCAATCGCTTCTGCAATGGCGCTTGTGCCATCCATTTCAGCCGCTTGAATCTTACGTTGACGCGATCCCCAGCCCAAGGCCACCAAACTACCGTCGGTCAATCGGCGGTAGGGAATATTACGTGCAATCGCTGCGTTGACAATGGAGCCAGTGGATGGTCCAAGGCGTACGTCTTCGTCTAATTCGCGTAATTGATCCAATGCCGCGTTGAGATCGAAGGTTTCATTTTTCAATGCCGCAGCGATGAGGTTTTCTGCTAGTTCGAGGGCGAGGCGTCCGACGGATTCTTCGGTGTACTCTACGACGACTTGAAAAATCCCTGGTTCTAAAGTCTGCGTTGTACGGCTGAAAGTGACGGGACAGCCAGCCTGCGCCTGAAGTCCGAGCGCTGTGAGCTCAAACACGTGCGCCATAGGAATCGCATCATTATGTCCGGTTGGTTGCAGTATGCTCAGTTCTGGGAATAGAGCACGCAGGCGGTCTTCAAAACCGACCAGCTTCTCAATTGAACATTCAGCCTCGTTGCAAGCAACGATGGCTTCTACCGCCGTATGGTGGCTCCAGAGATTGGGGCCGCGCAGGGCACGTATGCGTGATACTTCCATAAAACTTCGTCCTGTTGAAAGGGGCATAAATCAGGTGGCGTCCCCTCAATTGCAGTGATGCCACCAGGAAATGGATATTAAATAAGGTGCTACTCAATCACTCTATTCATCTTCATCGCAGAACGCTTGCGTTATTTCTTAGTCGCTGCGGCTTTCTGTTCTAGCGAGATGTCCTGCGATGAACTTGTTTAGGTGTCGGGATTACACGTCGATACTTTTTTTCTGGTTGGAGTCAAACGTTCTCAAGCCAGCTTCAATTAGCTCTGAATCAATCTCTAATGCCCATGCAGCTGCGACAGCGGCCAAAATAGTCTCTGGTTGTGACGCTTTCGCAGGTTTGAGCGAGGAGAGTGGCAGAAGTGCAGTTTCGGTTTCGCCTTCCGCGAGCACAATTTGTTGTTCTCTCAGGAACACGACGCGTTCACCTTTTTCTCGATGACTGACCAGTGCTGGCGCTTGTGCGTCCAGTGCGTAGAAAATCACTTTTCCATCGCACAATTCAGCCAGTTCAACGACTGCCGGATCTGCACCATTGAGTACCGCGACGCCTTCCGGCAACACCACGTCAACCTGCGTGCGCATCACTTTGTACATCTGGTCTGCGTCATGAATATGGAAGTCAGCCAGATCTTCGTAGCCATCTAGGTCAGTAACAACACCAACCAGACATTTATCGTAAGCAAGACCATCTTTCAGAATAGCGCGTGCATTTGTCTCGAAAACGGCAGCCTGGACATTACGGTTGATCAGGAGGCGCTGTCCGCTATCCCACGTCGCGCAGTCTCCTTCGCTGACGAGACGTTTATTCAGGTACAGGCCCTGACTACTAGCGACGCCGGTTTCTTTGTTGCTGATGTGGAGAAGTCCACCGATCAGACGAGAGATTAATCCGGTGTTACGCGAACCTGCAACACCAACAATTTGAATGCGACCAGATTCTTCTGGCGCAAAAAGGTGTTCCACAATCGCCTTGCCGACTTCACGGCCTTCGCCGTTGGCTGGCTTAATATGGGCCAACAGACCTGGGCTTGCATTGACTTCGATAATCGCACCACGCTGTTGAGAGAGCGGTTTGGAAATATCCTCCGCCACCAAATCCACGCCAGCGATATCGAGACCAACGACACGTGCCGCCAGTGTTGCAGCTGCAGCGACTTCGGGGTGAACGAGATCAGTCACGTCCATGGCAACGTTACCGTTTGGCTGGATCAACACTCGTTGTCCATCCACGGGGACAGAGAACGCGTCCATGCCTTGACGCTTCAGTTCGAGCAGAATTTCCGCACCGTACTCAGGGTCCAGTGCATTGAGGGGGGAGTCTTCACCCGTGCCGCGGCGAGGATCAATGTTGATCTGATCGTCGACCAGTTGTTTGATATTAGAGATGCCGTTACCAACGACCCACAAGGATTCTCCCTTAGCGGCCGCGACGACTTTTTTGCCTACGACGAGAATGCGATGCTCGTCACCTGCAATAAAGCGCTCAACGATCACGCTCTTGCTATCACCTTTGCGTGCCGCGAGGTGGTAAGCGGCTTCGACATCAGCTTGCGTCATCAGATTGAGGGAAACGCCGCGCCCATGGTTGCCGTCATAAGGTTTGACAACGACCGGGAGTCCGATATCTTGGGCTTCTTCCCACGCTTCTTCTGCGCTCCGAACGATACAGCCTTCAGGGACGGGAACGCCGCAGGCTTTCAGCAGCGTTTTCGTTAAATCTTTATCTGACGCGATCCCTTCAGCAATCGCGCTGGTGCGGTCAGTTTCGGCTGTCCAAATGCGACGTTGGGCTGCGCCGTAGCCTAACTGAACCAGATTTCCATCGGTTAAGCGGATAGAAGGAATCTTGCGACTTGTTGCTGCATCGACAATATTTGCGGTACTCGGTCCCAGACAACGGTCATCAACGAGTTCTTTTAATTCTGCGATGTTAGATTCAAGATCGAATGGCTCATCGTTGATCGCGGCCATCAGAAGATTGCGTCCAACCGCCAAAGCTGCACGGCCCACTTGTTCTTCCCGTGTGCGGAATGCCATTTTATACACGCCGACTTCCTTGGTTGAACGGGTCTGTCCAAAGCCAGTGCGCATACCTGCCAAGTTTTGCAGTTCGAGGACGACGTGTTCCAAGATATGTCCGGCCCACGTGCCTTCTTTTAGGCGCTCCAGAAAGCCACCGCGTTCACCCACGCCGCAACGATGCTCCATTAAGCCTGGCAACCAAGCGGTCAATCGTTCATAAAGACCAGGTAATTGGTCTGACGGAGTTTCTTCAAGGGCACCGATGTCCAGCCATGTTTCAATCACTGGGCGATAGGTCCAGATATTCGGTCCGCGTAAATGATTTACACGGAGAATGCTGATGTCTTTCTTCTTTGTCGTCATGTAAGTAATTTCTTTTAGGCCAGGTCGTTGTTACCGGGACTTATCATTTTAGAGTTTTTCTTCTCTTGTTCGGAATTTTCATTGTTATTTTAAAAATAAAAATGACAATGGAGATGAATTCCGATCTGGCGCCATTCGTTTAATCCGTACAAACCGACTGCATGGGGCTGTTCAGCTGATATACTTGCGCTTTAGCGCAATGTCAGTTGCGCCCCTTGATCAGTTTCGTCTGATTAATTTCTTTCGATAGAATACCGTAAATTGCCCCCTCCGTGATACGCCTTGAGCCTATAACGAGAGGCAAGTTATCTCTTTTTTTCAAAAAAATGTCCTGATTTGATACGGGACAAGCTCTACCGCCGGAGTTCGCAGCACGATGACCACACCACAAATCAGTTCTGAATCAACCATTGCGTCCCTTCCAGTAAGGTGGCGAAATGCGCTGTCGCAGCAGTTCGCCGAAGGCGAAAACGTTTTAAGTGCCTTTGAGGTTGACCTCGATCACAAACTTCGTTTCGTTAAGGGGCTCATTGTTGTTACTGACAAGGGGATCCTGTCGCAAGCCGCCGGAGAGTCTGAGTGGAAAAGATGGTCATATAGGCAAGGTTTGCAGCTCAGTCACCATGATCATGCTGGCGTAGGTTATTTGCAGTTGACTGATGAGCAAGGCTTGTTGGCGAAGTGGCGCTTTACGCTTGGCCAGAATTTATTGGCCATTCGTTTAATGGATCAATTTAACAAGCAACTCCAAAGCCATATCTCTGGATTGCCGGTCGTTGAAGTTGAACAAAATATTTGCCCGAGTTGCAAAGCGGTCTTGGAGCCGGATGAAGAAGAGTGTCCAGTGTGCACCAAGGTTATTCATACTCCGCCGTCAACCTGGACACTATTCCGCTTGTGGCGTTTCGCTCATCCTTACCGCGTGCAGCTATTTTTGGGCTTTACGTTGATGTTGCTGGGCACAGCGGCACATATGATTCCGCGCTATTTAACGAAGCCGTTGACGGATGAAGTGCTGATTCCTTATCAAAATCACAAAGACGTCGATCCTAAGCTCGTCGTTATTTATATCGGTGGTTTGCTCGGTTCCGCATTGGTCGCGTGGTTATTGAGTTGGGGTAAAACCTACATTCTCGCGCTCGTTTCAGAGAGAATTGGTGCGGATTTACGTACTGCAACCTACGAACACTTGTTGAAGTTATCGCTGGAATATTTCGGCGGTAAACGCACCGGTGATTTGATGTCGCGTATTGGTAGTGAAAGTGATCGTATTTGCGTCTACTTGTCGCTGCATTTGCTTGATTTTGCGACGGACGTGTTGATGTTTTTGATGACCGCCGCTTTCTTGCTTGAAATCAACACCAAGTTGGCTTTCGTCACCATTTTGCCTTTACCGTTTATTGCATGGATGATCCATTTAGTACGCGATAAATTACGGACTGGTTTTGAAAAAATTGACCGCGTCTGGGGCGAAGTGACGAACGTGTTGTCGGATACGATCCCAGGTATTCGGGTCGTCAAAGCATTTGCACAAGAGGCACGGGAGGCGAGTCGTTTCCGTGAAGCCAATAAGCATAACTTGGCAGTGAACGATAAGTTGAACAAGGTTTGGTCGTTGTTTTCACCAACCGTGTCATTTTTGACAGACATCGGTATTTTGGTTGTGTGGGCGTTCGGTATCTGGCAGGTCGCTCATGATGAAATTACGGTCGGTGCGCTTGTTGCCGCAGTTTCTTTCATTGGTAGCTTTTATGGCCGTATTGATTCCATGAGTCGCATCGTTTCAGTGACACAAAAGTCAGCGTCAGCAGCGAAACGTATTTTCGATATTCTCGACCATGTTTCAAGCGTGCCTGATCCACAAACGCCAGTAAAGATTAACGAAGTAAAAGGTCAAATTGAGCTGCGTGAAGTGGGCTTCCGTTATGGCAACCGCGCTGTTAATCGTGGTATTTCGCTTGATATTAAACCTGGTGAAATGATTGGCTTAGTGGGGCATAGCGGCTCGGGCAAAAGTACGCTGGTCAACCTGATTTGCCGTTTCTACGACGTTTCTGAAGGCGCGATTCTGCTCGACGGTGTGGATATTCGCTCATTTGCGGTGTCTGATTATCGCCGTAACATTGGTCTTGTCTTGCAAGAGCCATTCTTGTTCTTCGGAACCATCGCTGAGAACATCGCCTATGGTCGTCCTGATGCTACCCGTGACGAGATCATTGCTGCAGCGCGGGCTGCCCATGCCCATGAATTTATCTTGCGTCTGCCGCAGGGCTACGATTCCATGGTGGGCGAACGCGGTCAAGGCTTGTCTGGCGGAGAACGCCAGCGTATTTCCATCGCGCGTGCTTTGTTGATCGACCCACGTATTTTGATTATGGATGAGGCGACATCGTCGGTGGATTCTCAAACAGAAAAAGAAATTCAAAAGGCGTTGGATAATCTGGTCAAAGGCCGCACCACGATTGCGATTGCGCACCGTTTGTCCACTTTGCATAAGGCAGATCGCTTGGTTGTTCTTGATCGCGGACAAATCGTTGAAGTAGGCGGACACGACGAATTAATGGAGAAGCAGGGCGCTTACTATCAGTTGTACCAAGCACAAGCACGTAATGCAGCCTTAGTTGAGGAACAAGAATGAGTACCACCAAGTTTGAATTGCAACGCAACTCGTTTGGTAAATTGGTGTTGACCAATGATGCAAACGAGATTTTTGAAGACGTGATGCCTGTCAGAGCGTTTCCTATTCAATCACCCTTGGAGGGGATCTCCATGGTCCTCACCGATGGTCGTGAAGTCGCTTGGATCGATCGCTTGACTGATTTGTCGGACGGCACCCGCCAACTCGTTCTGGAAGAGTTGGAAGGGCGAGAATTTATGCCTGAAATTCAGCGCATTAACAACGTGAGTAGCTTCGCACTCCCTTGCACTTGGTTTGTCAGCACTGACCGCGGGGAAACAGAATTTGTACTTCGAGGCGATGAAGATATCCGCCGTATCGGGGCAACTTCATTGCTTGTGACTGATAACCACGGCATACAGTTTTTGATCCGCGATATATTCGACATCGACCGACATAGCCGCAAGATTTTGGACCGCTTTTTATAATTGAAGTAGTGAAGTGATGGATACTGGTGCGTCGCCAGTATCCTGATTGCATTTGAGGTTAAATAGTACTCGTACTAACACCAGCACTAGCATAAGCAACGATGTTGCCGGACTATTCTCTCATCGCATAGCCGTACAAGTTACAGCGTTTTTCCTCTCCCGACAGCATCAACATTACCTCGTCCTCGAAATCAAACCCCAGTTTCTTCAATAGCTTGTTTGAACTGGCATTCTCAGGGGACGTAATCGCCGCTAATTTATCGATCCCAAGTTGTGCGTGGGCATAATGGACGATCGCGATGGCAGCTTCTTCAGCGTAGCCCTGTCCCCAATAGCGGGGCAGGAAAGCGTAGCCAATATCGACATTCGGTAGCACCTCACGTTTAACCAGTCCACAAAGGCCGATCTGTACGCCGCTTTCTTTTAAAGTGACAACGTAAAAACTAAAGCCGTGGGTTGACTGTGATTTCAGTGGTCCATCGTTAATCCATGTCCTTGCCCGCTCTAGATCGGTAATACCCCGATCCCCGATATGCTTAATCCAGCTCGGATCATTGAGTAGCTCAAAGATGAATTCTGCATCATGGATGTTAACTAAACGCAACGTTAGTCTTGGCGTATTGGCGATGATCATCATAGTCGTCTTTTTTATCGTAATTGCCTTGAGAGCCATAGTTGGCGCACGTTTGCAAAAAAACGTCTGCGCCCACTGGTACCGTCATTCATTATAAAAGAGGATGAAGCTGGAAAAAAAATTAAAGTTAAGTTCTATTCGAGCGTAAGATAAAACGTCAAGACTAAGGCTCATTGACGGTCGCTTTCATTCTTTGTGGACCTCGCTTATACGTGGCTCGCATCGATGTTTTTAGCACGATAAAAAGGAGATGTGATGAAATCACTAAAAGGACGCCTGATTTTTGTAATCGCATTGCTGGTGACGGTTTGTACGGTCTTTTTGACAATCGGCAGTTACCTGCGTATGCGCTCACAGATTGTCAATGATCTCGATAGCGAGATTCGAAGCGTCGCCACGAGCTACAACACGGTGCTCAGCAACTGGATCCAGATCAATACCTCCTTGGTTGATAGTTTGTCTCAGGCGGTAGGGAATGGCAATGATCTCGAAGCCAGCCTCGTCATGATCCGAAAAGGTGGTAATTTCCTTAGCGTCTACCTCGGTCAGCCAGATAAAACCTTTACCAATAACCCACCAAGTCCTCCTCCTGCGGGCTACGATCCGACGATCAGACCGTGGTACAAAGCGGCGATGGAAGCGAAAAAGCCCATCGTCACTTCGGCTTACATGGGCGTTAATCCGCCGGGCTTAATGATTTCGTTTGCAGCGCCTGTCAAAGGTGGCGAAGCAGGCGTCGTTGCAGCTGATGTTTTCTTAACAAAAATTGTTGAGCAAATTCTGAATGTCAAACTGCCCGGCGATGGGTATGCCTTCCTCTTGGATAAATCGGGTCAGGTATTAGCGCATGCAGATCAAGCTAAAGTGCTCAAGCCAGCCAAAGAAATCGCGCCAGAGTTGGCGTTAGATAATTTATCAACCCTCGCAAAAAATACCGACCCCGTTGAAACAGTCATCGATGGCAAGAAAAGCTTTTTGTTCTTGCAGCAAGTGACTGGGTCCGATATGTTTCTCGCACTGGTCGTAGATAAAAATAAAGCCTTGGCGTCTTTGGATCAGTTGCTGTTGATGTCAGCGATCGTGATGGTGGTCTTGCTGCTCGTGATTGTTCCTACCTCGACGTGGTTAGTCGGTCATATGCTCTCCGGCTTGCAACGTGTTCGCGATGCGATGTCAGACATTGCTGCTGGTGGTGGCGATTTGAGCCGTCAGATTGATGTTGATGGTGAGGATGAAGTGGCACAGACAGCGCAAGCGTTTAATCGCTTCCTCGAACAGTTACGCGTCATGGTCGCCGACGTTCGCAAGGCAACAGACTCCATCACACTTGGTGCCAGCGAGATTGCTACCGGCAATATGGATTTGTCGGGACGTACCGAACAACAGGCATCGTCGCTGGAGCAAACGTCAGCAAGCATGGAAGAGCTTACCGATGCCGTCAAAAACAATGCTGAAAACGCCCGTGAGGCCAACAAAATGGCCTTAAATGCTTCCGACGTAGCAACGCAAGGCGGTGAAGTGGTGAATAAAGTAGTGACGACAATGCAGGGAATTTCTGATAGCTCGCGCAAAATCGTCGACATCATCAGCGTCATCGAAGGCATCGCTTTTCAGACCAATATTCTGGCGCTGAATGCCGCCGTTGAAGCAGCGCGTGCAGGCGAGCAGGGACGTGGGTTTGCCGTGGTGGCGAGTGAAGTCCGTACGCTTGCCCAACGTAGCGCGGCCGCGGCACAAGAGATCAAGAGCCTGATCGAAGACTCCGTGATGAAAGTCAATGAAGGTTCAGAGTTAGTTGATAAGGCAGGTGCGGCAATGACACGTATTGTTGCTGCTGTAGATCAGGTCGCTTCCATCATTAACGAAATCACTTCTGCTTCTGCCGAACAAAGCGATGGCATCCAACAAGTGAATGTCGCGTTGGCGCACATGGACGAAGCGACACAACAAAATGCGGCGCTCGTTGAACAAGCTGCCGCCGCGGCAGGATCGTTAGAAGAACAGGCCAACTTCCTGAAAACGGCTATGTCTGCTTTCCGTATGGAGCAAACACACTCTGCGCCGCGCATCGCTCCTGCCAGCAAAGCGACAACGCATCGCGCATCATCCGCGCCAGGACTTACTTACGACGAATAAGCCTAGCAGTGTGTAAGAATTAGTCGAGGGTAGCAGTCACCGGCGCATGATCCGATGGCTGCTCCCACTTACGTGGCACCTTGTCGATCGCACATGCCGTGCAGCGTTTTGTCAGCGGTGCAGAAAGCAGAATATGGTCAATCCGCACACCTTTGTTTAATCGAAAACCAAGCGCACGATAATCCCACCAACTAAACGATTTTTCTGCTTGCTCAAATAAACGGAAGCTATCCGTCAATCCCAAATCCAATAAGGCTTGCAACGCCGCACGCTCTTCTGGCGACACCAAATTCATTCCCACCCAAGCAGCTGGATCATGAACATCTCTATCCTCCGGCGCGATATTGTAATCACCCAAAATAGCAAGTTCTGGATAATGTTGCAGCTCTTCTTGAACCCAGTTTTTTAATGACGCAAGCCATTGCAGTTTGTATTGAAACTTATCGGAATCCGGCGCTTGTCCATTCGGTACGTAAGCACAAATAATCCGCATACCGTTAATCGTCGCCGCAATAATTCGCTGCTGCTCATCTTCAAATTGCGGATTATTTTTCTGCACATCCGCAATCGGATGCTTCGACAAAATCGCGACGCCGTTGTACGTTTTTTGACCTGTAAACACAACGTGATATCCCGCCGCCTCAATCTCTGCTTGCGGAAATTTATCATCGGTCAATTTCGTTTCTTGAATACACAACACATCCACCGGATTAGTCTCCAGCCATTGAAGTACTTGCGGTAAACGTACTTTTAACGAGTTGACGTTCCAGGTAGTTATTTTCATAAAAAATATAAGTTATTGATTTAATTGATTATTTATTTGAAATTTGTATTTTTATTTATTCTAGCTACAAATCTGGCTACAAATATTGAAATGGGAGTTTCGTTTTAGGCGTTGTTGCATTCTTCTATTATACGGCTTGTACGCATTTAACTTATTTTTGATCAGAAAAGAAAAAAAGACGCCAAAGCGTCTTTTATTCTTGGTCATCTTTCTTGAGTTTTTTGTATGCCTTCTTTAAATCTTTGTTCACAGGGTAGCCAAGTTTAAGAACTCTTCTTGCTAATAGTGCTCGATGATGGTGACTGCTGTTTGATTGGCCTAGTAATCCAAAGTAGCTATTTGCGGTAGCGAGTAGATCCTTATCCGGAATTTTTTCAATACGCGACAAGGCCTCAGAGACTGTTCTTTTTCGTGTGACTGTGTACCATGGCTTAATGACGTGACCGACGAAGTCAACGCCGCGGGAAACCGGCTGGAGTATCGTCTTGCTTGTGTTCAGCTTTGCGCCTAGGGTCATTGGCAGCCAGGAGCTAATTTCTGTTAATGCTGCGTTTAGCCATTCAGCGGAATCATGCAGCAAGATGAAGTCATCGACATAGCGAATGTAATGCTTCGCGCCGACCTTATGTTTGATGTGCTGATCTAGCGCATTTAAGTAAACGTTCGCAAAGAACTGGCTGGATAGATTGCCAATGGGCAGGCCAAGGTGTGAGGGTTGTTCGGTCAGGCGTTTGTGCTGAGGGACTTTCGCAAGTAACTCTTTTTCTCCTCGTATTTCGACATTGAGGCGTGGGTCATGCCAAAGGATTGTATGTATCAACTCTGACCAGAATGGTTCAGTAACTCGCTTTTCTAGTTGTTTTTGCAGAACATTTTTATCGATGCTAACGAAGAAGTTAGCCAGATCGCACTTTAAATAGTAGGTTGGCTTTGACCAGTTTTGGGAAGCGCTGCGTATTTTGGCAGTGAGCCGGTTGGCTGCATAAAGCGTTCCTCGTCCTGGTATGCATGCGCAACTATCCGCAATAAAACCAGCGTAAAAGCGAGGTGCGATTTTATTGTAAAGAAGATGATGTACGATGCGGTCTCGAAAATCTGCGGCCCACACTTCCCTGGCTTTTGGGCGCGTCACAACGAAGCAAATTGACTTACCTGGTGCATAACTGCCGTCTACAAGCTCCTCATGAAGTTTGATGAGATTTCGTTCAAGATTTTGTTCAAAAGCGAGGGCGCTTGGGGTATTCCGTTTATTTTTTCGACAGTCAAAATAGGCTTTCGTTAGTTCATAAAAAGAAGGTTCAACATGGCTCATTGGAGTTTCCATTTGATCTGCGGACTGCGCGAGCGCGGTACTCGTTCGACTTGTGGTTGTTGTTCTGGTTGCCGTTGTTGAAATTCTGCATCCAGGCATAGTCGGTGTTGTGGGCGTTCTGCGTTTATTCATGCTATCTACGTCGTTTGATTGAAGGCGTTAGCCGATCAATAAAATAACTGCGTCAGACTTGCCTGCATTCGCGGGTAGTTTCTGTTTTACGCGTGGCGGTGGGAGTTAATGAATCCCCAGCGGCATGACCAGATTAAATTAAAGTGCGCTGACCTTGCTGCCTTGGCATCGAGGCAACTGGCACTGGAGCTACTGCGGACTTACGCCATCCATTGGCTTGTTTTCCGATTGCATCAGTGAGGGAGATCGCCGTCGCATATTGCCCTGTTGAGATAAATCGCATGTCCTTAGACAGGCGAAATAAAATTTCCACAGCGTGAATTTGTTCAAGCAACTCTGTCAGATGAGAAGTTTTGTTGTCTGCTGCATTTGCGCGAGCAATCAAAAGAACGCTCTGCACACACAATTTGCGAATTTCCCCACCAATAGACGCTTTGAAATCCTTCGGCATATTTTTGGTGATATTAGTCGCTAACTTCAAAAGCTCGTAAGCTTCTTTGTAAATCGGTAATTGATTATGGATAGCCATGTTGAAAAAAAATGAGAACGGGCTTGCGCCCGTCATTAGTCAAATTATTAAATTACTCAATGATTAATAATCTGCGGACTGCGCGAGCGCGGTACTCGACCGACTTGTGGTAGCCGTACTGGTGGCCGTCGTCGAAATGCTGCATCCAGGCATAGTCGGTGTCGTGGGCGTGCTGCGTATTTGACCAATACCATGCGCGGTCGAAATGCTCATTACTGTTCGCAAACAAGAGTGCTTGTTCGTTACGCGTTGGCAAATCGCCGCCTGCGGATTGAGCCCAGGCGATTGCGTCTGACCAATTTAGTTTTTTCTCTGGTTTTGCTGGCAGCAATACCAGGTGATGATCGGGTTCGCCATCTTTGCCTAGAATCAAACCAACGTATATTTCACCGTCTTTCAGGTTCTCTGCTAAAAATTGTGCTTTGCTCATTGTTGTTCTCCAAAAAATCGAAACGGGCTGACGCCCGTCGTTTATCAAATTATTGAATTATTTAATGATTAATAATCTGCGGACTGCGCGAGCGCGGTACTCGTACGACTTGAGGTTGCTGTCCTGGCCGCCGTAGTAGAAAACCTGCATCCAGGCATAGTCGGTGTCGTGGGCGTCCTGCTCAGATGTCCAGTACCATTCGTCGGTATCAAAGCTATCTTGCGAGTTGATAAAAAGCAAACGTGCTTCGCGACGGTCGGGCAAAGACCAATCGTTAAAGTCGTTGATCTCTTTTTTTGCGGCTTCGATCGCTTTAGTCCAGTTAATATCGATCAATTCGAAATCAGATGGTGCGTGAATCAAGTGATAATCCGGTGCGCCGTTTTTGCCGCCGATGATGCCTGCATATATGCCGCCTTGCTCCGGCCAGAACGAGCCGATTGAAGGTGGGGTGAGGATAATTGGATTAAGAGTTTCAGCCATGATGATTTCCTTTGGTTAGGTTTGTGATACTTGGTTAGTTGCCGATTTTTAAATGGCGGTTGATGCTTTCTGAGGTGATGCCGCTTGCTCTGATACTGATTTTTACCAGTTCAAGTTTTTCTGCTTTTACAAGCCGATAAAGTGTTGCGCGTGAAATTCCCATTTGACGCATTGCATCGTTGATTCTGTAGATGATTGGTTGGGATTGGTTCATGCTGCACCTGCCGTTTCTACTTCAATTTCCGTCTTCTTCTTTTTCAAGGTCAAGAGTGGACGTTTGAACGGCGTGGTATCGACTGGCTTTTCAAAGTCTTTGCGTACCTGCTCTATATCAATACCGAGACTTTGCGCCGCCAATGAAAGATCTTTGTAGCCGGTGTCGTAATCAGGATCGTCTATAAGCCATTTGTTCGTTTCAATCTCATTGCCGATGACGGTATCGAGAATAAATGAAAGTGCCTTTTCTTTATTTTGGTCAAGGTATGCTGAGGCTTCATCTTCTGAATCTGGCATACCTTCATAATATTCAGCCAGCTCTACACATGGCATGGAATATTGGTTAATAAGGATTTTCGCCAAAGCGACTAGCAATAAGTTAGCCGGCGAGTTCAGTTCGAAAGTTGCTTTTTCACGGACGAGACGATATAAGTGATAGCGAAATTTATTTTCTTTTTCTGCGCGTAGTTCTAGCGCTCGATCTTGTTCCTGCTTCAATAAATACGCATCACTTGGAGGTTGACGATTTCCTTCATGCTCCAATGCAGCTTCTTCTTCCTCAGTGAATGCGTGACCAGTTTTTTCTAAAAGTGCCTGAACTGTTTCTCTTTTGAATAGCTCAATCACTTTTCCGTCTTGTAAGACTAAGACTCGAACAGGGGTTGGCATATCGCTTTGACTGATCATGTCGGCTGCACGTTTATTTCTTGCTGAATCTTTGATGCGATCAAATGACCAACCATTATTTTCTAGTGTCACCTCACCATTTTCGCGTGCGTATTCGCGTGCATATTTTGCGGCATCGTTACCTTCTATAACAGGGATTCCTTTTTTGTTCGCTGAGTCAATTTTCCGATAATTTAATGCCGCGCCTTTTTGGTTGAAGCAGTCAGGAACTGTACAGATATTTGCTGAGATATCGGTAAAAATTTCTGGTTGGTTGCCGGTGCGTTTTGGACATTTAATGCAGCTGCCAGCGCTGGCCAAAAGCTTGGCATCTTTAATATCGAACGTTGCTTTGGCGAGATCGAGCATGTAGCGACTTTGGAGAATATTTTTCGTCTCGCGGAATGATGGGATATCGCCGTTCCAGTTTGGCTTAGTAATCTCTGCCATTGCTTTAATTTGCAATTCCGGCACTGGAATGCGTGCGACAAGGAGAGCGGTAGATGCAGAGAATTTACGGTCGAGAAAATCCTTGTGCAGTGGCTCTGCTAATGCACAGAGTTTTAATCGTGCATAGATATAGCTGCGGGACTTCTTCAATTCTTCTGCAAGCTGGTCGGCGTTGTAACCGTGGCTGAGCATTAATGCCTGGTAGCCGAGTGCTTCTTCAAGTTCATGCGGATCTTCGCGTTGCAAGTTTTCAAGGATCTGAATTTTTGCAGCTTGCAGATCAGTCAGATTTCGAACCATAGCGGGGATCGTTTCGACGCCTGCGATGATTGATGCGCGGAATCTACGTTCGCCAGCAACGATCTCATAGATTTCTGGTTCATCTGCTGTAGGTGTAACAGGGCGAATAAGAATGGGTTGTGCAACACCCATATCTTTAATGCTTTCTGCCAGCTCAGACAGTTTTTCTTGATTGAAGTGCTTGCGATTCGTTTTTGATATACGAATGTCGCTGATTGCGATCTGTTCAAATCGCCCTTGGTCTATCATTGTTACGTCAGCGCGTGCTATTGCAGTGTTTTTGGTCTTGGCCATGATTGCCGTCCTTGTTTAAGTCAGTGTCGTTAATTGAAGCGACCAGGAAAGAAATTGTATTTTTCGGACGTCTTCAAAACATCCAGTGGCACGTTGTAAGTGTGTGCATCGAGCTCATTGTCAATCTCGATTAGTGCCGTTTCTCGACCATTGGTGAGATCACGACGAATGGCTGTAACGAAGCCGGTTTTTGGGCCATATTCGGTGTCGAACTCTACGTACATACCTGGGACGATTTTTTGCGTAGTTGAACCGATTTGCGGTTGCTTATTCACCGCTCGGGCAGCTGGCATAGTCATGTGAATCATTGTTTTCCTTAGTCTTTATCGTTGGATTGAATTTTTTTCGAGTCAAAGCCGCGGTGTTTCATCAAAGCTTTGGCTCGTGTTTCGATTAATTTTTTGTAGGTTGGATTGCGCATCGCATCGTCAAACGACTTATTCATCTTCAACCGGCTGTAGGCGATTTCGAGAGTGAGACGGTCAGGTTCGATGCTTTGCATATCAATCTCCGGAAAGTGCAGACGCCTGCACTCGGGTGACTGGTGGATTCAGTCCGCGTGCAGCGATGTATGCATGACCGCGTAAACCTGAAAAAGCGTCTTGAGCCGTTGCTCGGATCCGAACGGTTTGCTTTTCTTTGATTTCGGTTGGCTTTTTTGTGTGATCGAGAAAATTGAATTTAGCCATTGCAAACCTCCACGGGCTTAGCAGTCACAATGGCTACACCGAAGCTATCGACGGCAGAATCGATACAGTCACACGGATGAAAAGCGATCTGTGTATAGCTAAATGACCAGGTGGCAGTACGAACAGTAACGAGAAAAGTATTCATGCTGGGACTCCCACACGATCAGAGTGTCGGCGATGCATGTGTATCGGCTTTTTAAACTCAGCAGCATGGCCGATCGTTGTACTCAATGAAAACGTGACACCATTTTTTCGTAATGAAACGTAGTCCCATAAGCCGGACTGAATAGCCAGGCGTGCGACTTCAACATAACCAAGCCGCAACATGGTGTCGTGAAGACGTGTATCACTTTGTTGGTAGTGTGCAAAGCTAATATGTAGCGAATAATTAGTGATGCCGCCATACGTAAGTGGTGCGTCGAGGCGCAATTCGCCATACATTGCACGTTCAATTTCTTCGATTAACGGTTCGGCAGCTTTAATTATTGCTGCAGCTCGTTGGATCTCTTTCTCACGCAACTCAAAACTGCGACGATTTGCTTCGATGAGACGTTCGTGAAAGCTTTTCATATTGATTCCATGGCAAAATGGTTTTTTACAAGGAGAAATAATGAAAATCGAAATTTCTGGGGCAGTTTTGCGTTGGGCGGTACATCCGTCTGACACTGAAAGCATCAAATATTTAGATGGAGTTAATCGCGAATCGCAAGTCGTACCTCACGAAAACGACGTAATTACTCGTCCGTTTTTAGTTGATCCAACGACATGTCAGCCGATACCGGTACGCGTAATCCAGATCCAAAACAAGTTGGACAGCACACCTCAGGTAGTCGTCGTAATAGTTGCGCGTGCGGATGTGGTTCAATAGAAATAGGGTGGGTTTCGTCAGAGAGAAAAACTATTTCCTGGTCGTTTGAAATGGAAACTGCACCGATTGGTGTACTCGTATTTTTTTTAGGTTCGATTTGTAGAGGTGGCTTCATCTTTTTGCTCCGTCGGTTAAATAACGGGATAATAATATCCCAAAAATGGGATATCAACAAACCCATAAACGGGATTTAATGAATGTGGTTATAT
Organism: Undibacterium sp. MH2W; assembly: GCF_049340215.1. Lineage (NCBI taxonomy): Bacteria > Pseudomonadati > Pseudomonadota > Betaproteobacteria > Burkholderiales > Oxalobacteraceae > Undibacterium > Undibacterium sp. MH2W. Next base: position 988,314 of record NZ_JBMPPA010000001.1, read on the forward strand.
ATTCCTTAGTAATTAAGGAGGTTAAATCTTTGCTTATTTTGAATAAGATGTAGTTGGTGCGGCTATGATAGGGGTCATGCGCATTTTGTTTATATTGATGTAAACAATAGATAGCGAGATAATTAATTTATTATTAATTAATTAGATTGGTCTGAGTATGAAAATAATTGCATTCCTCGCGCTAATTTTGTACCTGATCGTTAAAGGTAATGCCTGGTACACATGGGTATTTTATTTATTCGTGGCATTTTGTATCTACTTAGTAGTCGCCAGTTTTGAGTACAATAGAGAAGAAGAAGCGGAGGCGAAAGAGAAAAAAACAAGTAATGCATTTAAGGTAAATGCGAAATTAAAAATAAAATATAAAGATGGAAACGGTAGTAGCTCGGAAAGGAAAATTCATGCGTTTGCCTATGAGGATGGCAATCCAGGAGTAATTGCCGCGAGATGCATGCTTCGAAACGCAGACCGAAGCTTTCGAACAGACCGTATATTTGAAGCTGTCGATCTCGAGACTGGGGAAGTGATTAATTCAAAGAAGCTACCGAGCTTTTTTCGAAAAAAGAAAATATGAATTTAAAAGACCCGGTTGAAATCAAAAAATGATAGTCGATCAAACAGAGAAAAAACGGCGTCTTACAGCAACATTAAAACGATAATTTTAAAAAAATAATAGATCAACCCGCTTTGGCGGGTTTCTGTTATCTAAGAACTTCTCCCGCTTGTCGTTTTAAATCGACGGTGACGCTCACGTAATAGTCCGATAAACTGCGTTGCAAGCTGCGACGTGTTCGCGGGATCGGGCGTAACAAGGTAAAGGTCACGCGTCGCCCATTCTTCATTCAGCGCTACAATTTTAATTGACTGCGATAGCTGCGAGCTGTCACCAACGATTAAGTGTTCGCGCTCAAACCGTCGTGCTACGCTCTCAAAGATAATACCTACTGCCATGTCATTGTGGGCAATGATGTTTGCCTGCAGGTCAAAGTTGCTGACTATCATTGCGTAGTTCAGCACTAAGTCTTGTTTTTTAGCCATAGCCAGAAGCAAAGACGACATCTGTCTACCTTCATGAGTTCCTATCAGCTTGTATTTTGCGACCTCAGCGAGCGTAGCGCTAGTTTGGTGTGCTAATGGGTGCGAGATTGGCGCGAAAATACACAGTCGATCAAATCGATATTTGTGGAAAGTGATACCGTGAATCTTTGATTTTTCCGGCACAATTCCAACATCAGCATCATTTTCTTGAATTTTTTTTAAAATTTCAGTCATTGAGCCGCTATCGACAGTGATGAAAATATTGGGATTTCGGTCCCTTAAAATTTCCAATACTTGCGGAACGTCTGAAAACATGATAGATGAATTACCAACAATTCGGAGGTGGTTCTTACCTTTTTTCAGTAAATCAATATCTCTTTGAAAGTCGTCATGCTCTTTTAAAACGGTGCTTGCCATCGACAAAAATCTTCTTCCAGCAGCCGTTAGTCCGAATTTCCCGCGACGATAAATCACTGGAAGCCCAATGATTGTCTCGATTTTCTTTACTCTGCGCGACACGCTACTGTCCTCGACGCCAAGCTTTGTCGCGGCAGCGGACATGCTGACGCTAGCATCTAAAGCCTGAACTAGGTACAAGTCATCGATATCGAATTTGATCATTTCACACATTCTGGTTGAATGTACCAATATTGATATAAGGCAATAAATGTGGAAATGGAGAAATAATAAGTTTAACAATTGTTGTATTTTAAGTTGCGCAATCGTCATCTAGAGATGCAGTTTACGCAATGGCATTTCACAAAATTTAAAGTATATTGCTGATTCGTATAGACATTGCTGCAACTAATTGAATGAGGACGTTGTATGGGGATGCAAAGAGAAATTTCAGATGAGGATGCCTTGATGCTAAGCATATTTCATCGTTTAAGTGAGGAGGGTAGACGATATGCGTTGGGGATAGTTACGAACCTAGAGAACGTATTTCCAGACAGATCGAATGGAAAAGTTATTCAGTTTCCTGGTTTGGTGGGGGATCAAGTTGTAAAGCGGTTTCCGCTGCGCTGAAAATGACTTTTTTCCCGAGCTCGCTAACTGATCTATACATAGTAAGCAGTTCGGCTTCTCTGCCTGTAATGTATGCAAGGGCAACACTCACCTTTTCAGGCTCTTCACCAGCTACCAGCCATTCGACAGACACGTTGCATGCCCTCGCAAGTTTGAATAATGAAAGCGCATCTGGATGTTTTGCGCGTCCGCTTAAAATTCTATTGACAGTTGATTGCGATATGCCCGCTGCGCGAGCCAATTCACTTTGGTCGCGGTAGGCTGCGGCATTCATTGCCATGTCTAATCTGCTTGAAATATCCATTCGCGGATAATACTTTTGCGTACAGATATTGCATACGAGATATGCAGTTTAGCTTAAATTATGCCGATCAGCATAGATTATGCTGATTTTTTAAAGGTTGGTGTGGTAGATTCAGACGATGTGGATTTGATTGCATCAAGCGTTTGCTGCAAAACATTTCTCTTCACTGGGTCTTTGATCCCAGCAATAGCAATTTCGATATCTTGATCGCTATTGTCAATAATTCTCTTATTTAAAGAATATTGAGCCATAGCGTCTTCAACTGCATACCTCACTCTTACTTTTCCATGATCGTCAGTTTTTAGCATTAAGGAAACAACTGCTTCAATTTCTGGATGATATGTTGGTTTTTCAGTGATCGCGCCTTTAGTAATAAGGCTTGCCACAGAGACGTTAAAAGCCTCAGCTAGCGCTTCCAAGTTTGAAATTGATGTCGAAACTTGGTACTTGCTGATTCGCTCTACAGTCCCTTTCCCTATACCAGATCGTTTCGCAACCTTTGCATAAGTATTGAGGGTGCTGCTAGTTGCCATTAACTGGCTCAGATTTTCCGCGAGTATTTCGCCAATTAATTGCTTATTTTCCATATCGATACTATGAATCATAATAAATCCCAATTGTGGTATTGTTGAAATCCCATTTGTGGGATATTATTTATTCATGAATACTCAAAATGAATCTAGAACAGCTTTCGTTGTGCGCAACTTGCGAAGTGCGATGCCGAGCGCTTGGCGGCGTATCGCAGAAGAGTCAAATGTTCCATACAAGACAATTTATAAAATAGCTTATCGATCAACTAAAGATCCACGCGAAAGCACAATTGAAAAACTTTATAGCTATTTTGTAAGAGTAGAGGAGTAACACACATGACAACCTCTGCTCTTAATCACCTGCTGAGTAAAACGAGCAAATTCTTCGGTAGTAAAAGCTATACGAGCGTGGACATTGACTTTCGATCCTTTGCGATTGAACTAAGCATGAAATCCATCAGGATCGATGTATGTCTGGGCGAGGGGGAATGATTTATGCAAGAAATAAAACAAACCCAAGCGGCATGTCGACACCCAAAGACTTTCAACGAGCTATCTCACATCGAGCGCTATTTGTTAAATCAATTTCGCCAATCTAATTATCAATGTTCTTCTAATAGTGAAAATTGCCCAGAGGCACTTGTCCTTCTTGAGCGTTTGAAGTTTGGAATAGCTCTGCGCGAATCGCTCGAGCGACTAGGGATCTCTCTCCATCGAGACTTGCACTAGTAAATGTTTTCGATTCGATTTCTGTCATTGCTGAAAGCAAAACCGGTATCAGGCTCGAATCATGTTTTACCAGGGCACGGATGATGATGCCGAAAGCTTGTGCGATCGCGATGCGCTGGTTGTCGAGCATTCCGTTGATGTGCCGAGAATTTTTGATGAAGTTGTTGAGATATGAGTCGAGCTCAAACTTTTCATCCTGGGTAAGTTTTTTATTGTTCATAGGGTTGTCCTTCTTCGCGGTTAATTCAAATATTAACCGCTAAATATCGACAGAATTTCATAAATCACAAGATTGGGAGAAACGTTGTGATCACATTAAGACAGGCGTACTTAAAAACAATACGTGCGTTTCCAGGCGGCTGGGATGCGATGTCTTCGGCGCTAGGAATGACGCGTGATGCTTTAGAGAATCGTATATACGAACGTCGAGGTCAAGATTTAACCGTTCAAACTGCGCTGATGATGCAATCGTTTACAAATACCACAGCGATTGCTGAAGCTTTTGCAATGGAATCTGGCGGTGTTTTTGTGAAATTGCCACACGTTGGTGATATCAGTGAAGAAATAGCAACGGCCAAATTTCAGCTGCTCGTTGAAGAAGTTGGTGAGCTATCTAAAGAATTTCGAATGGCGATGGAAGATCATGTTCTGACAGGTAAAGAACAGATGCGTCTTAACGATGTGATCGACCGTATAAATCGTACGACGATGGAATTTCGCGCACTGTTGAAGCCGTTCTACTGCCAAGAAACGAAGGCAGCCCAGGAGGCAAAACATGGCTAAAAATTACGGACCTCGGCAAGGATCGGCGGCGCATATCGCGATTTGTCGGATTGTTGAATTAGGTGGCCAAGCGACGTTTTCACAGATCATGGCGCATCTGAAACCAGAACAGCAGCCGATCAAAGCATTTCGTTCGCAGGTTGTAATACCGCTTCAAGATCTTTGTTATGTGCACATCATTGGCGGGTTGTCTTTCAAAGCGACATCGATGGGAAAAGAGTATGCGGCGCATTATATTTCGCACTTACTTCCCGCACCTAAGCCATACGTCGGAACCGTCGCTCTCGGCCGCAACTATAAACCGACACGCGAGTTGAATCTTGCAAAACACCGTGCGGTAGCACCGTTTCGGCCAGGGTCTGACGATCATTTACGCATTCCATCCTTGATGGGATCTACTCGAAAATTACCTAGTGGTGAGGTCATTGAATGACGACGGCTAGTCAAGTAGTTGAACAGATGGCATCCGCAGGATTGCCCCCACTGCCAGCCGGTCATCCAATTTTAGACGGTAAGTACAAGCGTTTTGGTCCTCAAAAAAAAGCTTGGTATATCTTGCGTGAAATGACACTAAAGTCAGGTCGCAACGTCGTGACCGGTGCGTTTGGCTTCTTTCAAGGTGAAAACCGAAACACGATTCCTGTGAAAGTCGATGCAGAAGAAATGACTGAAGCTGATCGTGCAGAGTATGTCAGAAAGCAGCGTGAGTATGAGAAGAAAGAGCGTGCTGATCGCGAACGTGAGATCGATCTTGCTGCGAACCGCGCAAAGAATCAGTGGGCTGATGCTCGTGACGTTGAGACATCACATCCTCATGAATATTTAATTAAAAAGCGTGTACCGCCCTACGGAGTTCGTGAAAATGACCGTGGACAATTGCTGATTCCGATGTGGTCAGAAGGCGGAGCTGGGACGCGCTTGATGGGATGTCAAAAAATCGACGCGACGGGGCAGAAGCTTTACAACAAGGGTATGGACAAGATTGGTGTCGGGTTTTCTTACGGTCTTGATGCTAGCGATCTGTCGGTCATTGCGATTGGCGAAGGGTATGCGACGTGCGCTTCGGTACGTCTTGCGACTGGCTTGCCTTTTGTTGCAGCGTTTGATGCTGGCAATCTGATTCACGTTGCACGTCAATTGCGTAAAAACTATCCAAAATCGCATTTGCTTTTCTTGGCAGATGACGACTACTTGCTTCTTCCACGTTTCATCGAGCGCCTGCGCGAGGAATTTAACGTAGCTGGTTGTGCATCTATCGCGATAGACGGCGAGTCGCATGATGTTGTCGCTAACGACGGTGAGACTGTATCTGTCACAGCGTGGTGGCGTGCGGATGCAAACGGCATTAAATACATTGAAGCTGATATGCGGAAAGGACGAATTTCTCGTCACTACACTTATAAGAATGCTGGTGTATCGTTGTGTACAGCAGCAGCGAAAGAAGTCGGTAATGCGTCGGTCGTCACTCCATTGTTTGCGGATCGAAATGGTGAGAAGTGGACTGACTTTAATGACCTGCACGTCGAGCAATCTCTTGGCGCAGTATCTTCACAAATCAATGCTGCGATAGCAGCACTAAATTCTGATTCCCCCTTACCCCCTTCATCGCGAAGCACTGATTTTTCCAATGCCCCCCCGCGCCCCCTTGGAGAGGCAGAAAAAATCAGTGCTTCGCAAGCGAAGCAAGGAGAAGAGAAAATCATATGCAGCGAGGCTGGAGCGCCTCGTAGCAACGAGATTGCGAACGTTTTGAGTGAAAGTGAGCCAGATGTGGGTATGGCAGCATTTTCACTGGAACGAATACTCGCAACTCACGCATTAGTGTTGGGAAGCACCGACGTATGGGACGCTGTCAATCAATTACGCTTCAAAAAAGCGGCGTTTGTGGCGGCTGTTGGTAAGGAAACGTACACCCATTGGCTCTCAAGTCCTGAGCGTCTATCGATAACATTGAAAGACGATGACAAAAAGCCTGCGTCCGCTAAAGGGGGGAAGGGGGCAAACTCTAAATTCGACGGTGAATATTGGGATAAAGTCGAAAGACTAATCAACAACTTCACTCTGATTTACGGATCAGACGAAGTCTTTGATGGTGAGCGAAGGGAAATCATCAAGATCAACCCTTTGCGCCTGGCATTCACGAATGACGTCGTCAAAGCCTGGTTAAATTTCAAAGACAGAAAGATGGTGCCACGTGAAATGGTTGTTTTTGATCCGACGTATTCGGTTGATCCGAAAAAAAGCTTGAACCTTTTCGATGGCTTCGCAATGAAGCCTAAGCAAGGAAGCTGTGATTTGATTCTTGCTTTGCTTAGCTATCTTTGTGGTGATGATGAGGTTGCAGAGTGGATTTTGTGCTGGCTTGCGTATCCTTTGCAAAACCCCGGAGCAAAAATGGCCAGTGCGATCATCATGCACGGTGACGAAGGGTCAGGTAAAAACCTGTTCTTTGAGAAGTGCATTAAATCAATCTATGGCAAATATGCTGGCGTGATTGGCAATCAAGAGATCGAGTCTCAGTTCAATGAGTGGGCATCACAGAAACTCTTCATGGTCTGCGATGAGGTCGTTACGCGAGCTGAAATGCGTCAGATGAAAGGTCGTCTAAAGCAAATCACAGCGAATGAGACGATCTCGATCAATCCGAAAAATCTTAGTCAGCGTGAAGAGAGAAATCACATCAATTTCGCCTTTCTCTCCAATGAAACGCAACCTCTTGCCTTGGACAAGTCTGATCGTCGTTACCTGGTTGTATGGACTCCACCAAAGCAGTCGGCTGAATTCTATCGACAGGTTGCAGATCAAATGGAGAATGGAGGAAACGAGGCGTTTTATCATTTTCTTCTCAATCTCGACATTGGTGACTTCAATCCACACACAAAACCAATCATGACAGAAGCGAAGCGCGACTTGATCGAGCTCGGATTATCTCCCTCCGAGCGGTTCTTTCATGATTGGTCATCGCAGAATATTCCTATCCCTTTTGTTAGTTGCACGGCGCAGCAGCTGTATGACGCCTTCTTACGCTGGTGCACGCTTCACGGTGAGAGATTCCCGCCAAGCCAAAGCAAGTTCGGGCGCGATCTGAAGCGGGTAGCGGGAAGCCAGATGCAAACGTCACCAGTCAACGTCACGTTTGGGGCATCCAAGCGTCAACTCGTTTGTTATTGGGTCGGTGACCCACCTGAAGGTAAGAGCCGTGAAGCATGGATCAATGCTTCATCAGCTCTCTTTGAAAAAGATCTAGATGCATATCGACGAACGCGTATGGACACTAATGCATCGACAGATTGACAGTTATATGGATAGTTTGAATTTAGCTAGATCGTTTATTCATGCGGTTTTGTGGACAGTTTGGAGGTTATCAACAGTTACTTTTTTCCACTGATTCGTTTTCGTAATTTTTTTAGTAATTAGGTTTGCGTAATTTTTTGTACAAGTGTTTTTATAACTTTTAATTTGAACTATCTAAAGTATCCAAAGTGTCCACAAAGCCGCATAAATAAAGGGTTTATCTTGTTGACACTTTAATGACAGTTTAGATAGTTATTGATTGAGGGCAGCGATATGGATTTGAAGAAATTGATGCCAGTAACAGCAAGAAGAATTGATCGTCTTCGTAAGCAGATGGGTAACGATGCGGTGAATGTTCTTTTGAGAAAAGCGATGGCAGGTGAACCAGGTCATTTTTTCGCTATGGAGAATCATCGAACCTTTGGTGCTCTTGATACTTCATCTACATCGATCATTGGTTGGAACGAGGCTGGCCAATGTGTGCGAAGCGATCCGCAATGGATGATCGACGCGATAGGGTTTGCAAGCAGTATTGGAATTGAGATTGAAGTGAAGGATGACCAAGATCACGAGGAAGCAAGAGAACGTGCGAAGTTGTTACGTAAAATTTTGAGAGAGGCGAAATACAATGCGTAAAGATATGTCTGAAGTCCTAGAAAGCGAACTGGTGCGATCCGGCTTTGTTGAAGAGGGATGTGCGCCAGTCTCTAAGTCGGCAATCGATTTGGTTGACTTGGACTTTGAATCGAGACTCATAAACTGGGGACGCATCACGAATCCGGATGCAAAATATACGGGTGCTGGGGGTGCTGACACATTCTGGGCAAGAAAATATATTGAAAATCGGAATAATCGTGAAAGGCAACTTGCAATCGCGTGCGGCGTTATTGAAAGAGAAAACGTATTACAACAGATTGAGAACCAAGTATTTTCCGAGGCAGCACATGAAGATGCATTGGCTATTGAAAGAGTATGGTCGTGTATGGTTGACTATCAACAGAAAACCTCACTCAAAATGCGTTACGTAGATAGGGTTCCTGATGCAATTATTCGGCGCAAGCTTCATTTAAGAGGCATGAAGAATTTAAATCTGATTTTGTGGCGTGCAAAGTCAAATTTGAAACATGTGCTTGAATCTGGGAAAAAGCCAGTTATAATTCAATCTCAATTTCAAGAAATTGATCACAACTTAATTCGCCGGAAACGTGCCTGATTTTCTCACCTCAAAAGGGTGTAGAAACACGTCCGATGAAAATAAAGCCTCGAATCACTTCGGGGCTTTTTTCGTTTACGCTCAATTTTCCTCGAAACTTCTCGTGAGGCGCTTATGAAGTAATTCATTTGAAACTAATTTATCCTGACGTCAGACATCCGAAGAACGGACTTAGCGAGGATGTGGCAAGTGACGGCATAAGCCCGATGCATCGCGTAGGTTGGATTGGCAATCCATTAGTCGATAAATTAGCCTTGAATATACAAGATGATGGATACCAGGCCTACTCAGCTTTAAGGTCTCCGGACGCTGTAACCGGAATTAATGCGCATGATGATTGCTCCGCTATTTTGGCGGTAATCGACTTGCAAGTAGCAGTCATCAGCCGGATCACTCGTTGTGAGCCCGATCCAGAGAAGTTTGATTATTGGGTGCGCAAAGCAGTCACTGTTAAGTTTGAAGATTAATTAAAATCTTTACTTCTGCCGATTGATAAAAGACCATGATTGGGAACTGCCAAGGCGGGACAGTCAGCAGAAGTAATGAACATTTTGAAACGAACCCCATGAAAGCAGCCAAATTATGGCTAATGGCAGCTACGGATAATCCTTAGTAGTATTAGGATAGTTTCTCGCATCAGGATCAGTAGCAATATTATTTTGTAAAGAGAGTTGATGCTATGGCCTTTGCTGATATTTCAATTCGATCGAACATCAAAGAAATTCAAAAGAAGCTGAGTGCGTTCGCACAACAGCAAGTTCCATTCGCAACGTCCAATGCACTGACTGCGATCGCTAAGAATGTGCAAGCCGCAGAGAAGGCAGCGTTGCCTCGTGTATTTGATCGGCCAACACCATTTACGATTAATTCGATTCGTGTTCGCGCGGCCCGTAAAAACAATTTGGAAGCAATTGTCTACGTTAACGATATAGCGGCATCGTATCTAGCACCGTATGAATTTGGTGGTCTTCAGAAGTTAAACAGTAAAGCGTTACTTAATCCTAAAAACGTTCAAGAGAATCAATACGGCAACATACCGCGTCGATTAATTGCGCAACTAAAAAACCGAAGCGATATCTTTATTGGACCTGTTAAAACAAAAAAAGGGGAAGTGATCAACGGAGTTTGGCAACGACCGATTATCCGAGTCGATACTAAGTTTCGCGGAAGAACGGAAGTTGCAAAGGGTTCAAACACGACGGGACGATTGAAATTGCTGATACGTTTTGGGGATGCACAGCCAGTCAAAAAGCATCTTGGCTATCGTACACGCGCACAGAAGGTCGTCAACACTACCTTCAAAGCAGAGTTTGGTAAGGCGCTTGCTAAGGCGATGGCATCAGCACGGTAAGCGATCTAAAGAATGCCTGCGGGAAAAACGATGGGTCCTTCCCCGACCCCTCCTTGCCACGGGCATTGCGCGTCCCGATCTTTCTCTACTCAAAAATATTTTGTAAGGGGGTTGTATGGTGAATCTGTCTGAGTCACTAACCCAGTCAGAATTTGGTGCGCTGGTTGGTATCAGTCAGCAAGCTGTGAGTGATTTAGTCCAGCGAAAAATTTTAGCGGCTGGACATCCAGGCAATATCTGGTTGATTGACTACTGCGCCCACATTCGTGAGCAAGCAGCAGGTCGCGCGGCAGCCGGTGATCTTGATTTGGCATCTGAGCGTGCAGCTCTTGCAAAAGTACAACGTGAGCGAATCGAAATGCAAAACGCGATCACTCGACGTGAGCTCGCTCCTATTGCTACGTTGGAATTCGCTCTGGCAACAGTTGGACGAAAAGTTGCTGCTGTACTTGAAGCAATTCCGATTGAAATTAAACGTCGCACAAAAAATCTTGCGCGGGAGGATTTCGACATCTTGGTCGCTGAAATAACGAAGGCACGCAATATTGCTGCGACCGCCAACTTTGAGACGGATGAGACCGATGGATCTATTCTCGATTCAGAAAGCGATCCGGCGTGGGCTCAAGAGTCTTGAAGCGCCGGTGCCACAGCGCTTAAGCGAGTGGGCGGCAGAAAATTTTTACCTTAGCGCGGAATCATCCTACGTAGAGGGTGCTTGGAAAGCATACCCATTTCAAAACGCGATCATGGATGCTTTCGGCAATGATGACATTGAAGTCGTCGTCATGAAGAAGTCGGCACGTGTTGGCTATACAAAAATGCTAGTTGCCGCTATTGGCTACTTTGCGCACCACAAAAGACGCAACCAAGCGGTGTGGCAGCCGACTGACGATGATGCTGACGAATTCGTCAAGGTGGAGCTCGATACGATGCTCCGTGACGTCCCAGCAATGCAAGAAGTCTTTCCTACTGGGAAGGGGAACGATAAACGTAACACGTTGAGCGCCAAGGTCTTTCTCGGCTCGCGTTTATATATCAAAGGCGGTAAGGCCGCACGTAGTTATCGCCGGATTTCTGTTGATGTGGCCATTCTCGATGAGTTAGATGGTTTTGACATCGATATTGAAAAGGAAGGTAGCCCGGACAAGCTGGCGGGCAAGCGTACCGAAGGGGCAATTTTCCCGAAGCACATCATGGGATCGACCCCGAAACTGAAGGGTTTTAGCCGAATTGAAGCGCGTGAGCAGCAGTGCGATTTGCGCTTTCTATTTTGCATTCCTTGTCCGCTCTGCGACGAACGCCATCCGCTTCAATGGGGAGGCAAAGACAAGCGTTACGGAATGAAATGGATTGATCGGGATCCTGAGACAGTCGGTCACGCTTGCCCGCATTGCGGCGGTTTATACAACCAAGCTGATTATCTTAGCGTTTGGGAGAAAGGCAGATGGATTGCTGATGATGGCACGTGGATCGATGATGACGGCAAGTTTCGTGACACCAATGATCAAATCATCGTACCCCCGAGAGCTGTAGCATTTCATGTGTGGACAGCATACAGCCCACAGGCAACGTGGGTGCAAATCGTCCGTGATTATCTTGGTTCGGTAACCAAAGCGCGTGCCGGCGACACCAGCGAGTTAAAGACGTTCACGAATACGACCTTAGGTGAGACGTGGGAAGAAGAAGTCGAGAAAACTGAGGTCGATTCGCTTGAAAAGCGTGCTGAGAAATATCGGCTTCGTACAGTCCCCATGGGCGGCTTGATCTTGACTGCAGGCGTCGACGTGCAGTCAAACCGGTTCGAGATCGTCGTTTGGGCTACAGGACGAGGGGAAGAGGGATGGGTAGTTGATTGGCATGTTATTGATGCTAATCCTGCGGATGAGAGGGATTGGGAGGAGAAGCTTGATCCGTATCTGCAACAGCGATTCCAGCATGCTGGTGGTCAGTCATTAGGTATTGAAGCTGTTGCAATCGACACTGGTGGTCATTTTACACATCAGTCGTACAACTTCTGTCGAACTCGATCACGTCGTCGAATTTACGCGGTCAAGGGCGAAAGTCAACCAGGTAAGCCAGTCAAGGGTCGAAGCAGCCTGCAAGACGTCAACGTTAAAGGTAGTGTCTTGAAGCGTGGTGTTCGCCTTTGGATGGTGGGTACAGACACTGCTAAGGATCTGATCTACGGTCGTTTGCAAGTAGAAACCCCCGGCCCTGGCTTCATGCACTTTTCAGCAGCGCTGCCAAAAGAATTCTATGAGCAGTTGACTGCTGAAGTTCGTGTTCTGCAGAAAACAGCACACGGTGAACAGTACCGATGGGTTAAGCGGCAGCAGCGAAATGAAGTACTTGACTGCACCGTCTATTCGCTTTTTGCAGCGCACACGCTCGATCTGCATAAATACACCGATCGTATGTGGGCGAAACTTGAAAGCGCCGTCTGTCCCGCGGTAGCCGATATGTTTGCTCCACCTCCTGAAGTTATCGAAGAGCAACAGCTCGAAACAAAAGCCGATTTTGTCAAAGTCATCAAGGAAGAAAAGGCAACTCCGAAAAACCTTGGCAGACGACTCGCATAGGAAAAAATATGTACAACCGATCAACTAGCATTTTTGCAGGAATGCAGACGTCTGCACTTCAAACTGCATTAGCCAATGCACAGCAAGCCTATCTGGATTTGTCGACAGGCGCGAAGGGTGAGTCCTTTTCATACACACAAGGTGACGGGGCACGTGCGGTGACATATACACGTGCAAATATTGCCGACCTAGTTATGCTCATTAAGCAACTACAGGCTCAACTTGGCATCGTTAATCAACCGCGCAGGCCTATGAGGTTTAGATTCTGATGAAAAATCCTGTTTCTATTCTCGACGCTAACGGCTTGCCGATCGAGCGTCGGCCATCGATGTTGGTTGGTAATAGTAACGTCCCTTACGACGCAGCTGATCGATCTAGCGATCATATGGCCTCGTGGTCGCCTTATCTCGGATCGCCGGATGGTGATCTCAATATGTACCGCGACACGATTGTGTCGCGTGTACGTGACATGGTGCGTAATGATGGATGGGCATCTGGTGTTGTCACACGTACCCTAGACAATGCGATTGGTGCAAATTTCAGGCCCATCTTCAAGCCGGATTGGCAATCACTGGCAGCACATACCGGTATCAAAGCATTTGATCATGTTTGGGCAGAGGAATTCGGTCAAGCGCTTGAAGCGGGATATCGTACATGGTCCACAGATATCGGTCGTTATTGCGATACACAGCGGAATTTGACGATCGCTCAAATGATGTGGCTCGGGTTTCGACACAAAATTGTGGATGGTGATGCTCTTGCGATTGCGCACTGGCTCCCAGAACGTCTCGGACCCGGCAAAGCGCGATATGCGACTGCTATTCAGATGGTTGATCCTGATCGGTTATCCAATCCACAACTGCGATTTGATAGCAATACGCTGCGCGGCGGCGTAGAAGTCGATGAATATGATGCTGCGGTTGCATATCATATTCGGCGAGCGCATCAAGGCGATTACTTTAGCGCTGCTAAGTCGATGACTTGGGATCGTATTGAGCGTGAAACCAGCTGGGGTCGCCCAATAGTGATCCATGATTTTGATCATGAGCGTGCTGGTCAACATCGCGGCGGCGCCGGAATTTTGGCACCAGTGCTTCAGAGGTTAAAAATGCTCGTCAAATATGACGGTGCAGAATTAGACGCTTCGATCATTAACGCAATTTTTGCTGCTTATATCGAATCTCCGTTTGATCCTGAGCTTGTGCAGATGGCGATGGGGCAGGGAGATGAACTGGGAGCATATCAAACTGAGCGGACCAACTTTCACGACGAGCGTCGTATTAAGTTGGGCGGTGCACGCATGCCAATCTTGTTCCCAGGCGAGAAGATCAATGCAGTAACTGCCTCGCGCCCTAACGCCAATTTCAATAATTTTGAGAGTGCGGTGCTACGGAACGTTGCATCTGGCGCAGGCTTGTCGGCTCAGCAAGTGAGTAACGACTGGAGTGATGTCAACTACAGCTCTGCGCGCGGTGCGATGCTAGAAGCTTGGAAGACATTATCTCGTCGGAGAAATAACTTCGCTATTTGTTTTGGACAGCAAATTGTTTGCGTCTTTGCTGAAGAGGCGATGGAAATCGATGACTTGCCGTTGCCGGCTGGTGCTCCCGAATTTTCAGAATACCGCGCAGCATACGCAAGAACGAAATGGATGGGTCCAGGTCGGGGCGTTATTGATTCGGTTAAAGAGCGGCAAGGTTCCATTCTCGGCATGGATGCTGCACTCACAACACTGGAAGACGAAGCTGCGGAGTTGGGCGGTGTTGATTGGCGTGAAACGGTTGCACAACGTGCGATTGAAGTAGCTCGATTCAAAGAGCTAGGACTTCCATTGCCTGAGTGGGCCGCCGGCTTCGATGCGACTAAATCAATTGATGAACCGGAGGCTTCTTAATGAAATTTGAATTTTTAGCGCAACGGCTTTTCAATACCCCGTTAGCGATTCATCCAGGCAAAGCCGAAGTCATCATGGCTGCGTTATCAGATCGATTAGGTCTGTCTCAAATCTCACGGAACAGCGTGCGGATGATGGACGATGAGGATAAATACGGTTTTGCTGAACCCGGGAGTAACAATCGGGTTGGATATGACCTTGTTGGGGGTGTTGCAATTATTCCTGTGTGCGGAACTTTGGTTCAAAAGTTGGGTACGCTTCGGCCATTTTCCGGAATGTCTGGCTACGATGGTATCCGACAGAATTTTCTCACTGCAATTGCTGACCCCAATGTCAAGGCAATTATGCTTGATATCGATAGTCCTGGTGGTGAGGTAAGTGGATGTTTCGACTTAGTAGACACAATTTATAAATCGCGCGGCACAAAACCGATTTGGTCGGTTCTAAATGAATCAGCGTTTAGTGCGGCGTACGCGATTGCAAGTGCTGCAGATCGAATCTACGTTCCACGCACGGGTGGCGTGGGGAGTATTGGTGTGATTTGGATGCACATGGATTGGTCTAAAGCGCTAACCTCCGCTGGCTATAAAGTGACATTCATCACATTCGGTGAATGTAAGGCGGATGGGCATCCGGAGATTCCATTATCCGGTGAAGCACTAGAACGCTTTCAGAAAGACATCGACCAAATGGGTGAATTGTTCGTATCAACAGTCGCCCGCAACAGAAATATTTCGGCCAAAGTAGTCCGAAATACGCAAGCCGCCACGTATATGGGAGCCGCAGGTGTCAATCTGGGCTTGGCGGACGGTGTACTGGCTCCCGACGCAGCGTTTCGCGCCTTGCTGGCCGAAATTAATTAATCCATTGAGGGAACTATGAAAAACAATGCAAACCTGACACGTCGCTTGTCTAACGCCTTACCCTTTGCGCATTTACTCGGTTTAAGTGCTGCGAAAGCTCAGGATGATGATCAAGATGACGAGCGTAAGCAAGGCGCAGACGAATCTGATGAAGACTATGCAAAGCGTATGGAAGAGTTGGACAAAGAAGATAATGATGGCGATGACGAAGAAGACGAAGAGCCAGCAAAAAAATCGAAAAAGAGCAAAAAAGCATCTTCTGACGACGATGATCAAGAAGACGATGATGATTCTGAAAAAGCAGATGACGATGACTCTGCAAAAGCAGTCAAAGCTGCTCGAAATTCGGAACGTGCTCGCTGCGCTGCAATTTTCGCCTCTCCTGCTGCAGGAATTCGTCCTGATATGGCAGCACATTTGGCATTTACGACAAATATGTCTAGTGCCTCAGCAATCGCAATGTTAGAGGTTGCGGCAAAGGGTGGCAGTGCAACGGCTGATAAAAAATCGCTTGCAAATCGTATGGCAAGTGTACAGACGCCAAATCCTGGCGCGAATGCAGGTTCTCCTTCTGCAAATCCGTCGCAAGCCCTTGCACAGCAAATTTTGGCGGCAGGTAAAAAAGCGCGTGGCGAAAAATAATTACCCAGGTAGTTACTGAGTAGTTTTCTTGTTCTCAATAGAAAGGTCTATCATGACATTATCAGCAGTGAACATCGGTGACAACCTGCAGGTGCCAGGTGTATCCGCCGATATCTATAACCCAGATCAACTGATCGCGGGTAATCTCAAAATCGTCAGTGATACAGTGACTCTCGCTGCTGGCACATTGATCCGCGGCACCGTACTTGGTCAAGTAGCGGCTACAGGAAATTATGTCGTAAGTGTAAAAACTGCGAACGATGGTAGTCAGGTGCCGACAGCAATTCTTGCTGACGGTGCAGATGCGTCCTTAGGGCCAGTCAGTGCTGGCGTATATCTGACGGGCGAATTCAATAGCAATGCATTGACGTTTGACCCGTCCTGGACGTTGGCCGCGCTGAAAGCAGCTTTCCGTTCATCGACGATTTTCTTGAAAAACGCAGTGAGCGCAGCTGATCCAAGCTAACACGCTAAGCGTTTTACATCGATAACAAAATCCCGCTTTTTGCGGGATTTTTTTTACCCTTTTCTCTTTTTGGAGATAGTAAGAATGCCGAACAATACATTTATCTACGACACGAATGCGTTGATTCAAGTCGTACCAAACCTGAAGCGCTCACAGAAATTTTTGCTTGACCGCTTTTTCCCGAATATCGTAATGAGTGATACCGAATTTGTATCGATCGACGTCGATATCGGGAAACGCCGTATGTCTCCGTTCGTGTCTCCTCTGGTCGAAGGTAAGCTAGTTGAGCAACGTCGTTTTCAGACAAATCAGTTCAAGCCTGCGTATATCAAAGACAAGCGCGCTCCAGATCTACGTAAGCCTGTACGCCGGATGATCGGCGAAACGATTGGCGGATCGATGACAGGTGCAGAGCGTGAGATGGCAAATTTGGAAGCTGAGTTGACTGATCAACTCGATATTCTTGATCGACGTCTTGAATGGATGGCAGCATCTGCTTTGTCAACTGGAACAGTAACAATCCAGGGAGATGGTTATCCAACCGTTGTCGTCGACTTTGGCCGTGATCCGACTTTGACAGTCGCAAAAACTGGTACTAACAAATGGCTGCCAGCAAACGTGATCGCTGGTACAGCAACACCTGCTCAAGACTTGGAAGTATGGCAGACGCAGATCTTGAAAAAGTCAGGCGCTGTCGTTACTGATATTGTTTTCACCACAAGTGCATGGGCTGGCTTTATTAAAGATCCTGCTTTGACTGGTGCGATCATTTATCCAAAGTTGGGGGAATCTGGCAACAACATCAATAATGGTGCAACGATTGCCAGAGGGGCTGTTTATAAGGGGCGTTGGGGCCAATACGATCTGTGGCTCTATAACGATTGGTATGTTGACGACAACAACGTTGAGCAACCAATGTTAGTTGATGGAACCGTGATCATGTCTGGTGCTGATCTGCTCGGTACCCGTGCATTTGGTCAGATCATGGATCCTAAATTCAATTACCAAGCACTCCCGTATGCACCGAAAACGTGGGTAGAAGAAGATCCTCCGCAACGTCTGTTGATGTTGCAGTCTTCGCCGATCGTCATCCCATCTCGTGTCAATGCTTCTTTTGCGGCAACGGTGATCTGAGATGGTGACCAATGAAACCAAAGTCGTAAAAAACGGCAAAAAGGGAAGTGGTACTGTCGCTCGTTTTCGCTCAGTAGATATCGATGGTGTTGTCTATCTTCCTGGTGACACAGTCATATTGCCTGCCGACGAGATTGCTGATCTGCGAAGTAAAGGATTTTTGGTTGATCTGCTTGATGTTGAAGTGCAGGACACAAGTATCCCTAAGGTCAAAATTACTCGGGGCGCCGGCGCAAAGGCGCTAGAGGAAGCAGATCCGTCTCAAGATGATCAGGATAATGCTGAATCTTCTGCAGAGGACGTTGCTGTAAAGACTTCTGAGGAGTAACCATGGCAATCGACTGGGACAAGGTATTACTTGCTCCAGTCGTAGCTGTATTTGGTGAGCCGGTCATCTATTTACCGATGGGCGGTTCGTCTTACCAAATGAACATGGTCTACGACGAGGCAAATAAAGATATGACTCTGGCGGATGGCATGGGTGTTAATACGTCAAAGCCGATTGTCAGTGGGCGACTTTTGCTATTTCAAAATGCCCCAATGCAAGGAGATCAAGTAAAGATTGTTCGTACCGGAGAGACATTTGTTGTCAAAGACGTCGATACGGATGGCCATGGTAGCGTGAAGCTGGAACTTAACTTTGTGAGTGCGTCATGAGTATTTCTGCACGACGGCAATTACGGCAAGCATTATTAGATGCGATTGTTAATGCAAAAATCCAAATAAATGACACCGATGTTTCGATTCAAAGTCCGGGGGATTGGGTTTCTCAGACAAATACATTACCTGGTATTTTGTTGAGATCATCGAGAACGAGTAAAGAGCCAAACGGACGTGGGACACAGTGCTATACGTCAATCATTACGTTAGAGCTGGAATCCCGCGTCATGTCAAATTCCGGATCAGATGCGCAAGATGCGATCGAGCAGCTTGATTATTTGATCGAGCAAGCAATCTTGACCAGCAGCGCATTCATGCAATTGGTTCAGCAAGTCAATGTTGATACAGAGACTGAAATCACGGCTGAAGCTCGCAATCATTTCGCGGGTACAAAGTGGATGTTGCGTTGTGAAATTGTTGAGGAATTTGATTCGTTTGTCGATTCAACATTGCTTTATTCCCCAGTCGAATTTACGCCTCAGGTAACACTATCTTGAAGTTTTAAAAGGTATTTATTTAGGAGAATTTATGTTTGTGAAACCAAGCGAAGGTCTCAGTATCCGTGACCCGGATCTGCTTGACTTGTTGCCTGAGGATGGGCGTGAAGTCCCAGAGTCAGACTACTGGAATCGGCGTGTGCGTGATGTTGATGTGGTCATCGTTGATACTGCGAAAGCCACTAAGGTCAAAAAGGGAGATGAATAATGCCTATTCCATTTAAACAACTTCCTGCTAATATCCGCGTACCGTTGTTCTACGCAGAGACAGATAATTCGCAGGCAAACACTGGTCAGATTAATCAACGCACGTTGATTATCGGTCAAATGACGTCGGCAGGGACCGGTGTGCCAAATGTGCCAGTAATTTCACAAGGTGTAGCAGACGCGGCTTTGGTCGGTGGACCTGGTTCGATGTTGCACTTAGAAACAGCTGCATATCGGTTGGCAGACAACTTCGGTGAAGTTTGGTATTTACCATTAGCAGATGATCCGTCTTCTTTGGCGGCAAGTGGTACCATTGCGTTGACAAATCCAGCGACGACAAATGGCACATTGTATTTGTATGTTGCCGGTGTTCGCGTCACTCAGGTGGTCTTAACAACGCAAACGACTGCTCAAATTGCGACTGCGTTAGCGGCGACAATTAACGCAATGCCAAATCTTCCGGTAACTGCACAAGCGACGGCAAGCTCGGTAACGATCACGGCAATCAATAAGGGTCCTTGTGGTAACGACATTGATTTACGCTTTAACTACCTTGGAACGCGAGGTGGCGAAACGTTGCCTGTTGGTTTGACCTACACAATCACACCGATGGCTGGTGGTGCTACAGCGCCTGCTTTGACAACTGGCTTATCAAACTTACTGAGTCAGTCATTTGATTTTATTGTTTGTCCTTACAACGATACAAGCAGTTTGAATGCTCTCCAGGCGTTCTTGAATGATCAAACAGGCCGCTGGTCGTGGAGCAATCAAATTTACGGTCACGCATTCACTGCATTCCGTGGAACGGTCGGCGCGTTGACGACATTTGGTGTCGGTCGTAATGACGCTCATATGTCGGTTATAGGTTTCAACGATAGTCCAACGCCTGCCTGGATTTGGGCAGCGGCATTCGCGGCAACTGCAGCGGTGAGCTTGCGAAATGATCCTGCAACGCCATTACAAACCCTCGCAATTCCAGGTGTACTGGCTCCGCCAATTCAGAGCCGATTTGCGCTGACAGATCGCAATACGCTACTTTATGACGGTATATCGACGTTCACAGTTGCGGATGACGGTACAGTTGCGATCGAGAATGCAATTACAACGTATCAAAAAAATGCAGCTGGTAATCCAGACAATAGCTATCTTGAAATCGAGACGCTCTTCACGCTAGCGTATGTGCTTCGCGCATTGAAAACAGTCGTGACTTCGAAATATGCTCGCGTTAAGCTGGCTGCAAACGGTACACGCTTTGGCGCCGGAGCAAATGTGGTTACGCCGAATATGATTCGAGCAGATTTGATTGCGACGTATCGCAACTTGGAAGCGCAAGGTTTAGTTCAAAATGGTGAAGCGTTTAAGCAAAACTTAATCGTCCAACAAAACACACAAAATCCAAACAGAATCGACGTTCTGTGGCCAGGTACTTTGATCAATCAATTGCGGATTTTTGCTTTGCTTGCTCAGTTCCGTCTCCAGTAATCTCAGAATTTGTTATCAATCAAAGCTATCCAATTGAATTTGGGTGGCTTTTTTCTTTTTTGGAGCTGCAATGGCAGATACAACAAACAGACTGGCGGGTATTGCTTACTTATCAGTCGATGGTCAGACATTTATGCTAGCAGGTGATCTTGGATATAGCGTTTCCAAAGTCACTCGCGAAACCGTGATTGGGCAAGATCGCGTCCATGGTTACACGGAAAAGCCTCACGCAGGCTTTATCTCGGGAACAATCCGAGATGCAGGTGGCTTGTCTGTTGCAAGCTTTAATGCGATGTCAAACGTTACTGTGACTTGCGAACTTGCAAACGGTAAAACCGTTGTTGGACGCAATATGTGGACTACTGAGGCGCAAGAAGTGAAAACGGCCGAAGGGACTTTTGAAGTGAAGTGGGAAGGCTTTAGCGTTGAGGAAGTGTGAAAATGGAAGACTTTGAAGATCAAATCGAACATGAAGTTGAGGTCGTTTATGAAAAAACGATTAAGTTGATTAAGCCAGTAAAAATCGGTCAAGTTGTCTACGAAGAGCTAAAGCTTTGCGAACCCGAGATGCATCAAGTCGAAAAAGCATCTCGTGCGGCAACTGACGTAGCTGTCGTAATGTCACTGATTTCGCAAGTTGCAAAAGTGCCGTTAGCGGCTGTTGGGAAAATGTGCCAACGAGATTTCAAGGCGGCCGCAAATTTTTTGAGCAGTATCGGCGAAGAAGACCAGAAAACTGGCGAGATCTCGTCGCAGAAATAACACGGTTTTATGGTTGGGGACCACGTGATGCGTGGTCGCTAACTTACACCGAACTAGCGTGGTGGAACGAGCAAGCGATCCGAATGGCAAAGGCAGAAAGAGAGAATCATGGCTAACAATTTTCAAATCACGATATCAGCGATAGATCGTGCAACTGCTGTAGTCAGAAAAATCAATAAATCGATGGATCGCTTGACGAAACCTATTATTCGTATCCGTCAATCGTTAGGCGCATTAGGAAGAGAAATAGGTCTTGATAAGGTGGGACGCTCGATTGGAAATGTCGGGCGGTCTGCTTCTGTTGTGACTAGCAAATTGAGTTCTATGCTCGGTCCGTTGTCGATTATTGTCGGCGGGGGAACGGTCGCTGGGATTGCGTCGCTTGCTACAGAATGGGCACGATTTGGTTCCGAAGTGAGTAATTCATCCGCTTTGATTGGAATCAGTGTTGATAGTCTACAGTCCTTAAGAGGTGCGGCATCAGTTGTGGGGGTCGGTGCACAAGAGCTCACTGGGGGGCTGAAAAGCCTAGGCGATACGATGGAAGATGCTCTGTTTGGTCGCAATCAACAAGCGCTTGTGGTTTTGAACCGACTCGGCGTTGGAATTCATAAGACAAAAGACGGATCGATCGATGCAGCCCGCGGCTTCCGCGACCTGTCGGTCGCTATTAGTGGTATCAAAAATGCGCAAGTACAAGGCGTGATTGCCAGAACATTTGGCTTGGAGGCGACTTTACCGCTTCTCCGTAAAGGACCTAAAGCAATCGAAGAGTACGAACAAAAAGTCGCAGCCTTGGGCGGTGTCATGAATGGCCCAGCAATCGAAGCAGCGCAAAAATTTGGTGTCTCGTTGGACTATTTATCTATCGCAGCTCAGGCTACAAAAAACTCAATTGGTGAAAAACTGGTGCCGATTCTGCAACCACTGATCGAGCAATTTACATCTTGGACTGCAGCAAACAGAGACTTAATCGCAACGAAAGTCGCTCAATTTGTAGAAGGCCTCGCGCATTGGTTGAATGAGCTAGATTTTAAAAAAATTGGCGATGATCTTCGTGCGTTGGCTAAAAATGTTGATGACGTTGTCGAATCTATAGGCGGCTGGAAGAATGCGGCTATCGGCGTGGTAGTTTTGATGAACGGAAGCCTGATCGCGAGCGTAGTCAATCTTGGCTTGGCAATTGGCGGCTTGGCTACTACGGCGATTCCTGCAGCGATCAGAACGCTGGGA
The DNA here is from genome assembly GCF_049340215.1 of Undibacterium sp. MH2W. Lineage (NCBI taxonomy): Bacteria > Pseudomonadati > Pseudomonadota > Betaproteobacteria > Burkholderiales > Oxalobacteraceae > Undibacterium > Undibacterium sp. MH2W. The sequence continues at coordinate 1,011,001 of NZ_JBMPPA010000001.1, forward strand.
TTATTAGGAACGGCGCTCTCAGCCATGCCAATCGGCTGGGTGATCGCAGGTATTGGGGCCATTGCGGTTGGGGTTTATGCGATATATAGAAATTGGGATGGCATCAGTGAATATTTTGGTAAGAAACTCGCTGGAGTAAAAGCGGCTTTTGACAAAAGCTGGACTGGTGGAATCCTTAAAGCCCTCTGGGAGTTTAGTCCAGTAAAAATAGTGGGCGATGAGATGAACGCACTCAGCAAATGGCTATTTGATTTTGATTTGTATGATGCGGGAGAAAAGCTAATTGGTAGCCTTGCTAGTGGCATGAAGTCAGTATTGTCGCTTTTCCCAAACTCCGCTTTACGTGCGATGGGCTTGGATTCATGGGTAAGTGGTCGTGGATCCGCTGTGCAGACGTCTGCACAATCGGGGGATGCGCGAGGGATTCGTAATAACAATCCCGGCAACTTGCGGTCATGGGGGAATATGCCAAAGGATAGTGGTGGTTATGCTGTCTTTCCAACGAAAGAAGCAGGGCTATCTGCAACGATACAAAATCTGCAGGCGCAGCAAAAACTTCATGGTCTTAATACGATCCGGGGAATCATTAGTCGGTGGGCTCCATCGAACGAAAATGATACGCAAGCATATATCTCTGATATGGTTAAAAGGACCGGATTCGGGGCTGATCAACAGCTAAACCTCAACGATTCGCGGACCGTTGCACCGTTGATATCTGGCATCGTTAAGCATGAAGGAAACGGATCAGGCTTTAGCGATGACATGATAAACAGAGCTGTCTCAGCGCAGCTGGGTGGTGGCGGGATGCCTGGCCAACAAGCGAGTCCTCAAAAAATGGAGGTTGCGTTGACTCTGCATGGATTGCCAAGTGGCGTGTCGGCTACTGCAAAAACTGCTAGCGGTACCGCGATGCCGGTGCGCGTTGCTTACACAATGCCAACGGGAATTACACCATGAGTAATTTAGACAATGCGTTAGGACGTGTTCAGTCGTTGAGTTCATCGATTGGGAACGGCGTTAATGTAGCCAATCGGATGATTGCGGATTTAGGTGGTGGACTCGGAGCTAAGGCACAATTTTGGAAGGATCAGTTGCGCCCTGGCTCGTTTCGGGGTATTGAGTTTGGTGTTTTTGAAGGACACCTGAAATTTGGGCGTCGCGGCGTTATTCATGAGTATCCCTTCCGAGATACAGTATGGGTGGAGGATCTAGGTCGATCTGCGAGGCGTGTTGCGTTTAATGCTTTCATTGTTGGGAATGATTGTATCGCGCGGCGCGACAAACTGATTGCGGCGTGTGAGGATGTGGGGGCAATCGAAGGCGGGGAGTTGATACATCCGACGCTTGGACGGATGACTGTCAGCTTAGCGGAGCCAGTCTCATGCGTAGAGCGATGGGATAAGGGTCGTTTCTTCGAGTTGAGTTTTTCATTTATCGAACAGGGAAAGCGGATTTTTCCGAATTCCACAATCTCCACTGTCGATTCGGTGAATCAAGCGGCGACCGATGCTAGCTCTGCAGCGTCTCAAGACTTCCTTTCTTCAGTTGTGGGCGCACTAAAGTCGGGCGTTGGTGCAATCAATCAAGCGGTGAATGCGGCACAGTCGTGGACGCGATCGGCACAAAGAATCGTGAACGACGCGACAAACCTATATAACTTTGTGCAGTCGTTACCTGGGCAATTTGGGCGTTTTTTTGGTCAAAATACTGTAACTTCCCCGAAGGGCGCGACAACGGTTGCTGGTTTGATTGCACTTGGTGCGGTGAATCGGCAAAACGTAGCGACAGCAGCAAACCACGTGAATGCTGCGGTTGCTGGTATGGCAGTTTTTGGTGGCGATAGGCATTATTCGACGAGCGTTACAGCAGCGGTGGCCAACTATTCTGCAGCTGTTTCGGCGTTCGCCTGGGCTGTCTCATCTGCAACGCCGAGCGCTAAAGATTCGCTGCGGCTGCTATCTGGCCTGGCGGATGTTGTTCCAAGTCTCCCACTAGGGCTTTCGGTTCCAGTTTATCCGGTTGCATCGGTCGGGCAATTGACTGCGCAGCAATCTGCTGCAGTAATGGCGGCGTCATCGTCAGATCTATTTCGACGTTCGGCGTTGATAGCAATGGCGCAAGCATCGACAAAGTATCAGCCGACGTCATTCGATGATGCGTCATCTTTGAAAAACTCGATCGCTCAATTATTAGATACAGAAATTTCGATTGCTGGTAATCAGGGGCAGGATACGACGTATGAGGCTTTTCGTGCTTTGCGATCAGCAGTGGTACAAGATTTGACGGTGCGTGGGGCAAATTTAGCGTCTCTGACGCAGGTTAATGTAAATCAACCTTTACCATCGTTGGTATTGGCTCAGCGACTATATCGCGATGCGAATAGATCGGATGAGCTGATTGCAAAGGCTGATCCGGTTCATCCGGCGTTTATGCCTGTAAGTTTCGATGCGTTAGCGAGTTAAGGCGTGACCCCAGTTGGCATTTTGTATTCTTGCTTGGGTGGCAAATACGGATTTGATGCGGCTTTACCGCTCGTCGTTTTTGGTGGAGTTGGTACCTTCGCACATAAAAAAGTAGTGGGGTGACCGTAGCCGATGTATTGCATGGCGACTTGCTCACCGAACTTCTGACACTGTTCGCGAGTGGCGAAGTATGCAGCGGTTGTATGGCCACCGAGGTATCCATCTTGAAACAAAAGGGTCAAAACAATGCTTTTGATCATATAAATCTCCCGAAAGTAGAAATGGTTGACGATCTTACACTAATTGTAGGCGGATTACGCCTGTCCGGATGGAATTCCGTTCGTGTGACGCTCGGTATTGAACGATGTCCTAATGATTTTGAATTGACGATGACCGAACGATTTTCGGGAGAGTTATCTGAAGTGATTGCGTCGGTTAATCCTGGAGATAGCTGTGATGTGTTCTTGGGTGCTGACCAGGTTATCAGTGGTTTTGTTGATCGTTTTAATCCAGTAATCACGAGCAATGCTCATTCAATTCAAGTCGCTGGCAGAGGTAGATGTTCCGATCTAGTCGATTGCGCGGCAGAGTGGCCAGGTGGACAGATTAGCGCATCGTCAGCGCTGGGCGTTGCGCAGAAGCTGTGTGAGCCATACAACTTGTCCGCGAGTTGCTTGAGTGATCCTGGACCAGCGATCCCGAGGTTAATTCTGAACCAAGGTGAGACGGCTTTCGAGATTATTGAGCGTGTCTGTCGATATGCTGCACTGCTCGCGTATGAAGGGGCAGATGGCAATTTGGTGCTCAACCGGGTTGGTACCGAAAAAGCGGCAAGCGGATTTAAAGAGGGTGTGAACGTTCAATCAGCATCGATCGCTTATACGTGCGACCAGCAGTTTTCAGAATATATGGTCGTTCGTATGGCGATGGATGTTCTTCATGATCTCGGTGACAGTGGAAATCTAGTCGAAACAGTGATGAATCCAAACATTAAACGTCACCGGCGAAGAATCATTGTTGCGGAGGGAGGTGATCCTGGCTCAGAGATCGCCAAGCAACGAGCTCAATGGGAATGTAGCCGGCGATTCGGTCGTGCTGCCCAATTGCGGTTGACTACAGATGGCTGGCGAGATGCCGATGGCGTCTTGTACACACCAAATACTCTCGTTGATTTGGAGTTGCCAACACTTAAAGCTCCGTCGAAAACATGGTTGATCAGCGAGGTGACGTATCGAAAAGATGAATACGGTACTCAGTGTGATTTGGTGATTATGGCGCCCGAGGCGTTCGTGCCAGAGCCAGTCCTCTTGCAGCAAGGACCTGCGGAATTGGGAAATTTGGGGAATCTATGAGTGGAACGGTAGCAGCGATTGAGCGCGTGTATCGTCGCATCATGCTAATGGTCGGCCGAGGTCGAATCAAGATCGGTAGAGATGACAAAAGCGTACAAACGCAGCAAGTCAGATTAAGTCAGTTTGAAACGTTCGATGATGTACCTCGTCTTGCGGAGTACGGATTTAATTCGATGCCCCCCGAGGATTCTGATGCGGTTCTCGTTTTTGTGGGCGGTAACCGGCTTGATGGGGTCATTATTGCGACCGGTAATCAACAATTCCGCATGCGGAGTCTGAAGCCTGGGGAAGTATCGATTTCTGACAACCTTGGTCAGTCTGTCTTTTTGTCAAAAAGCGGGATTGTCGTCAACGGTGCAGGTTTGCCAGTAACGATCACAAACACGCCAAAGGTTACCTGCGATACGCCGCTAGTTCATATGACCGGTGATGCTGACATTGTGGGAAATTTGACCGTTGGTAAAAACATCGTAGCACAGGGCGACATTTCTGATCACGCAGTGAAGAGTATGGCGGGGATGCGGCAGATCCATGATCAACATACGCATCCGATACAAAACGTCGCACAGGGACAAAATACGATCAATACTCAACAACCGAGTCAACAAGAATGAGCGACACAACAATTATTTGGAACCCTTCGCAAGGTTACGGTGACTGGTCGTTAGATGGGTCACAGCTGCAGGCCGGAGATGATCTACAAACAGCGGTCTATATCAGTTTGTTTACAGACAGAGTAGCAAACACTGACGACGTGATTCCTGATGGCTCAAATGATCCGCGTGGTTGGTGGGCTGACGCGGGAGAGGACGTACCTATTGGCTCTCGCCTTTGGTTATTGAGTCGATCGAAGCAAACAACGGAAACACTCAATAGGGCTAAGGATTACATTGTCGAAGCGGTTCAGTGGTTAATCGATGATGGTGTTGTAGGTCGCTTTGATATAACTGTTGAATGGACACGTGCAAGCATGTTAGGGGCCAATATCGTTGCGTATAGCAACGGATCAAAGTCATCGATGCAATTTTTCTGGACGTGGAATGGAGGAAATTAATGCCATATAGCAGGCCAACGCTGGATTCTCTAAAAGCAAGCGTTTTGAGTGATATACAGCAAGCATTAGGTGGAGCGGATCCGCTGCTTCGATTTTCAAATTTAAACATCACAGGAAAGGCGCAGGCAGGTCTTGTTCATCTGCTTTATGGCTATTTGGATTGGATTGCTAAGCAAGCGGTTCCGTTCACCTGTTCAGATGAGTTTCTGGAGGGATGGGCAGCGTTAAAAAATGTTTTTCGTGAGCCAGCTACTTCGGCATCAGGCACGATTATGTTCAATGCGACGTCTAACGCACTATTGCCAGCTGGTTCAGTCGTTGTCAGAGGAGACGGAGCGACGTGTGTCACTTTGACTGACGCCACACCGACCAATGGCACGATTGTCGTCGGCGCACAGATGACATCAGATCCTGCAGGTGTCGCCGGCGCGTTTGGCAATACGCCTGTTGGTGTGACGATGACTCTCAGTCAATCGATTGTTGGAATACAGTCGTCAGGTATTGTGACGCAAGCATTCACTGGCGGAAATGATATTGAGTCAGATGACTCACTTCGAAGCCGAATGCTGACTGAATACCAAAACCAGCCGCACGGAGGCGATCAAAACGATTATGTAACTTGGGCGCTTAACGTTCCTGGTGTTACCCGAGCATGGTGCAAGCCGAATGGTGCGGGTGCAGGAACGGTAGTTGTCTATGTGATGTTCGATGAGGTCGAGGCGGCTTATGGTGGATTTCCGCAGGGGACAAATGGCGTATCAGTTGGAGACCCGCGTGCACCTGCAGCCACAGGAGATCAGCTGATTGTCGCTAATGCGATATTGTCCCAGCAGCCCGTCACGGCATTAGTTTATGTCTGCGCACCATCCGCAAACCCAGTTTCGTTTTCGATTACGGGCGTCCCATTGTCAGCGCGATCAGCGGTGCGAAGTGCGATCGCGGACGTATTTGTGCGTGATAGTACACCTGGATGTACTGTCCCAGTAAGCCATATCAATGTCGCTATTGCTAGTGTGTATGGTGTGGACGATTTTATTGTTTCACCGAATCAGGACATCACATGCCCAGCTGGATCGTTGCCGACTGTTGGCACGATAACGTGGGGGTAAAGTATGGATATGGGATCAGACCAAATTGATAGTTTCGCGATTGCTGGAGAACTCTCTAAGCCCCAAGGAACTCCTCAAAAATCAATTGTAGGCACCATTATTAACGCAGTTCCTCCAGCGTATTCGGAGGCAGACTATTTAACGGCCCTGCAATCATTGTTGCCGACTGGTCGCGTGTGGCCACGTGATCCAAATTCTACTCAGGTATCGGTTTTGTCTGGCTTGGTGCCAAGTATCGCTCGTCATAACGTCGCTGCAAATAATCTGCTTATTGACGCATTCCCAGCGACTACTTATCAATTGTTGGCAGAATGGGAAGCGACACTTGGATTGCCCGACCCCTGTGCCGGCGAGTATCCAAACTTGCTGACTCGACGTAGTCAAGTCTTAGCAAGATTTTGCGGCGTAGGTGGTCAATCGATCTCTTACATCATCGCGTATGCATCGGCACTAGGGTTTCCCATAACAATTACACAATATGCCCCGGCGCGTATTGGGGCATGTCGAGTTGGACAGCCAGTGAACAGTCAGGACTGGGCGTTTGCTTGGACTGTAAATGCCGGAGTAACAAATGTTCAAAAGTCACATATTGGCTATTCGTATGCTGGGCAGCCTATTCAATCTTTTGGAAATGAGATTCTCGAATGTGCAATCAAAGAAATTGCTCCTGCACACACGATTGTCAATTTTTCTTACAAAACTTCATAGAGGACTTACATGTATCGTATCGATGATCCATCATCAGTAAATCAGCTTCCGGTTCCTGAGGCAGCTCTCACGGAGGGATTTTTCACGGAAGGTAATCCTGGCGCGGGCATTTCAGCGACACTGCTTCGCGCATCATGGTTCAACATGATTCAGGAAGAGCTAAGAAATATTGTTGTAGCGGGAGGACTTACGCCCAGCAAAACCGCATATAACCAGATCATGAATGCGTTGACGAAGTTTATTCAGGCAGGATCAATGTCTTATTCTGTTGATACTGGAGCCCAAAATGCATACGCGGTTACGTATGCCCCGGCAATCGCAGCGGTCACACCGGGATTGCTCATTTTTTTTAGAGCTGCAAATGCTAATACGGGCCCAAGCACTATCGCGATTAATGGCTTGCAACCAATTGCGCTTGTCGGGGCGGCACATCTCCCATTGGCTGGGAATGAGATCGTTGCGAATAGTGAATGCATGGCTATTTATAACGAATCAATTTCGTCGTTCGTTCTGCTTGAAGCGTCTGGTGGTGCTGTTCAAGTAGGAACTGCGAGTCAAGATTCGCATGCGGTTCAACTTAAGCAAATGACGTCTAGTCTTACTAATTTATCTAATACGCTAACTGCATCGATAAAATCGTGGGTCAATGGATTGTTTGCGGGGTCGTTTGGCACAAATAATTATATGAGCATCGACGGATTAATCATCCAATGGTGCCAAGCAGCGGGTCCAGCAGCATCTGGCGCAACCTCTAACGTGACCTTTCCAATAACGTTTCCTAATGCTTGTTTCAATATTCAATTAACGATTATTGGTGCGCTTGGGCTTACTGGCGACAATGGTCCAGTTACCATCTCTGCATTTACAAATTCTGGTTGCACTGTCTATAGCACCAATGACCCGAGTGCTATAAGCAGTGTCTATGTTTTAGCTTTTGGATATTAAAGAGGATCTCATGAAATTTTTCTCAAAGTCTACAAACGGCTTTTATGATTCAAGCATCCACGGCGACGCATTTCCAAGTGATGCGATTGAAATCACGGAAGAAGAGCATCAATCATTACTTGCTGGGCAGGCTGCGGGTAAATTGATTCAGAGTGATGATGCGGGCAATCCTATGGTTCAAGACCGAGCGCCTCTATCTGAGCAACAGATTATCGCTCGTGATAACGAAAAAATCATCGAGCAAATAAAAACGCTCGAAGTAAATGCCCAGAGAGCCGTACGTGAAGCGCTAATAAGTGGTGTAACTGATCGTTTGAAGCAAATCGACGACCAAATAGCTGATCTTCGAAAAGCCATTAAACAGTAGTTACACATGACTGTTTAAATCCACAAGTGAAAGCCGCCATATGGTGGCTTTTTTTTTTAGTTAGGAATTATGTAATGGCTTACATTCGAAAAGATAGGGTCAAAGAGACGACATATACGACTGGCACTGGTGCACTTACTCTAAATGGTGCCATGTTGGGAAGTCAACGATTCTCTGCTGTTTGCAATATTGGTGACACGTTTTCGTATGGATTACAAGGTGTTGATGCCAATGGAGTTTTAACCGGTGACTGGGAAACTGGGATTGGGACGTACTCCGCGCTGAATGTTATTACACGAACAAAGGTTCACGACTCTAGCAATAACGGGCGCCTCGTTAATCTATCAGCACCAGTGACACAGGTCTGGATAGGTATTACTGCTGAGGATTTTAACAGCTTGATTTCTGTTGCTTCGGGGGCTGTTCCTGCGTCCGTATCTGCAAACGCAGCATTGCAAGTAATAACGCAAATGCTGCAATCAACGATGAACGGCGCAAGCTGTACTGATCCTTCAACACGTCCAATTCCAACTTACGTCGGACAGCATTGCCTTGATCTATCTCTTGGTTACGTTGTTTACGCAAGACAATTAAATCCGCCTATTTGGCAAAATTCGGAAGGAGTTTATCCGCTATGAAAAAAATCATCGCGTTCGTAACAGTATTATTTTTAATCACAACTAACGTGAGTTTTGCACAATCATTTTCAAGTTCTGTTGTCCCGATGGGAAACATCAATGTACTAGGTACTGCAACATTAGCTACCCCATTGTCGGAGGCTTCGGGCGGTAGTGTTTACGTTAATGCTGACAAATATGCTTCGCAGGGTTTGCAAGCAGCTATCAATGCGACGCCGTGCGGTGGTACGCTTTTCGTCGGCAAGAATGGTTTCAACGCGAAAACATCGCAAGCAAATAGTCCAAACGAATTGGTTTTAATTCAGGCGTGCGTTAAAAATATTGAATGCAGCGGGTGGGATGCTCCGATCACCGTGACCAATGATTCTTCGTGGCCAGCCAATATTATTCGTGTAGCGGGTCCGAGTAATGGTCAGAAGATTCATAGTTGCTACATCAAAAATGCGAGCACACCAGGAACAACGAATACTTTAACGCTTGACGCTACATCGACGTCCGAGGGATCAAACGTCATTGATTATTTCAAGATCGAGCACAATAAGTTTGACAATTTTGGTGGATTGGGGATTAACGTTGTTTTTCCACTGCCATATCTAAATGGCGTGTTCGACGGAAATATTCAATACAACTTTATCAATGGTGGGATCTCTCTAAACCGTGCGGGTGATAACAATGTGCTTTCTCACAACCTGATTACAGGAGCGGGACCTGGCATCTACATGAACTCTGTTATCGGTGCGAATACCAATGTCATCGCGAACAACACTATTGTATCGTGTAACGGAAGCATCAAAATCGACTACGCGATGCATCCCGTCATTATCAACAATGAATTGGAGCCTCAGAGTGGATGTGCCTTAGAAAGCAATGGCGCACTGCTAGATTTGAACGGCAGTGCGGCAAATCCAATTACAAACGCAATTATTAAAAGCAATCAAGTGACGATGCAGCCTGGTACCGCGACATCGGGTATTCGCGTGAACTACGCAAAAAATTCCCAGCTCGATAATACCGTGATGACCGGCAATGCGACGATGACGCAGAACCTGATCACAGCGAATGCTTTAAATACCGTCCTTTCAATGACAGACGTTGGTGATGGCAGTGGTATTCAAACGCAAGTAAAAAATTTTAGTGCGACAACAGCAATCAAGAACACTGTACGCGGATCTGAGTATTTTCTGACTCCTGAAAATTTTTATAATTTGCAGCCAGGTGGGGCGACTGTCGTGACCATGATCAATGGTAACGGTCAGAACGGATCAACATATCCACTGTCGCTTTACAAAACTC